>NZ_JAVHUW010000047.1 GCF_030954495.1 Candidatus Desulfosporosinus nitrosoreducens
GGCAGAAGCTCGGATTAGTCAGCCTCATGGACCGATATCTAGAAGTTCGTAACACTTGGCGAACCGCCGTATACCGAACGGTACGTACGGTGGTGTAAGAGGACGGCGGGGAAACCCCGCCTCCTACTTAATTATATAAAAAATTTTTTCAAGGGAGATATTTCCATGGAATTTGGCAGGATTTTTAAGATATGGTGGCGAATAGACAAACAGAATAATATAATTTTAATAGAACTAGCTGAATCCTAACTTTAGAGTTAGGAGCGGGGGATTTTTTTGGGGTGAATCACGTGCTTTCGTGTAGGGCTTACACCTTTGGCCCGAATCCGTCAACTAACCTCGTAAGCTAATGAAAGGTGGATTTCTTCTTGCCGATTCCTGCATCTTCACGGATGTGGCTGGGAAGTGGAGTTTTGGCTGGCCTGATTTTAGCAAGCAGCCTTCCGGCATTTGCTATAACTCCGACGGTTTCCTCCCAATCAATGTCCGTCGCTTCGATTACCGTATCAACCGGCCCTTATGTTAAAACTGTCCGCACCCAATTACAGTGGAAATCAAGTTCCTTATCCTCACTTGAGGAGATAGGTTCTTCCGAGGCAACAGCAAGTACGAATTTAGTTCCGGCTTCAAATAATTCCACAAATACCGCGGCTGTCCCTGCCAAAGCTCAGCCGGCAGCCCAGGATACAATGAATAGCCCCAGACCTGTTCAGGTTGCAGTGTCATCCTCAAAACAAGTCTCACGGTCGGACAGTTCGCTCTTGATTGATCATGCCTTGAGCCTGCAGGGTGTTCCCTATCAATTTGGAGGTACAAGCCGAAGCGGTTTCGATTGTTCAGGATTTACCCAGTATGTTTATAAGGCTTCCAGTAAATTTTTGCCCAGAACTGCTGCGGAGCAGTTTAGCGTCGGATCTTCCGTCGGCCGTGGGCAGCTTCAACCGGGCGATTTAGTGTTCTTTTCCACGTATTCCCAGGGAGCTTCTCATGTAGGTATTTATATTGGCGGCGGACGTTTTGTTCATGCTTCCAATACCGGTGTTTGTATTACCAATCTCAGTGATAGCTATTACTCCGCCCGCTATCTGGGAGCTCGCCGGGTAAACTAAAGATTGTTGTTATGAGCTCAATTTAAATTAGAATGAGAAATTTGTAACAATCTGGTCCCCCAAGATTCTATGTTATACAGCAAGGGAATTGTTGCACCCGCATAAAAATTTCTAAATAGAGCAAATAGAACAAACAAACCATGCCTAAGAGTGGTGAAGCCCACGTATAGGCATGGTTTTTATTTTAATATGGCAACCAGGGGATAGGCCTGTAACGCAAACACTCGCCCCCCGGTTTTAGGGCGAAAGGTTTTGAATTCTGAATATAGGAATCTGTCATTAAACACTGCTGGGTACGTTTGTAATAGCATTGGCGGCATAATTCCACTCTGTAATTTAAGATCATGGGGTAGACCTCTCTTCTTGTGTTGAAATTGAGGAAGGTAAGGGATGAAAGTATTGAAAAATTGTCTGCGCGATACTTTGCGGGAGCCCGGTTGCTTGAAGTTCTTCCACGGAAGCTTGTCGTATATCGTCAAGAGAAGCGTAATGCTGCAATAAATGCTGCTTGCGCTTAGGACCAATCCCCGCAATGCCATCCAGAGCAGAGAGGGTCATATTTTTGGCGCGCTGTTGCCGGTGAAAGGTGATAGCAAAGCGGTGCACTTCATTTTGAATTCTGCCTAACAATAAAAAGGTTGGATGATTTCTTGGCAGCGGAATGGGGTTGCCGGCACTGTCCATAAGCTCGTTGGTTTGATGGCGGTCATTTTTGACCATTCCCGCCACAGGAATAGCCAGGCCGAGTGTGTCTAACTCCTTCAAGGCTGCATTTATCTGCCCTTTGCCGCCATCAACCAAAATCAGGTCGGGCAGAGGGTCGTTTTCTAAAACAAGGCGGGCATACCTGCGTCGAATAACCTGCCCCATGGAGGCGGTATCGTCGGAAGTCTCCATAGGCTGAATTTTATATTTCCGGTATCCCTTGCGCTGGGGCTTGCCCTCAATGAACTGAACCATCCCGGCCACCACAAGGGTCCCCGCGGTATTGGAAATATCAAAAGCCTCGATTCGCCTGGGGGCGGGAATGTTCAGAAGATCGCCAAGAGTCGCAAGGGCTTGAAAGTTTTCCGACTGCTGGCGTAACTCCAGAGTAATTTGGTCATGAAGGGTGGTTTGGGCATTGGACATGGCCATCAGTACTAAATCCTTCTTTTTGCCTTTCTGAGGAATTGAAATTGGGAAAAGGCTGGTTAAGGCCTGAGACTCTAAAGGGGGGATTAGAATTTCTTGAGGCCAGACTTTTCGTTCCAGGTAGAATTGAGCTATAAAGGAAATAAAGGCTTCTTCCGAGTCTTCAAAATATGGGAAGACAAAATTGTCTCGGGCAAGTAGTTTGCCTTGCCGCAGATAAAAAACTTGTATGCAGAGTTGGTCAGTCGTTTTAGCATAGCCGATAACATCGCGGTCGATAAAATCATTGAGAGTAATGTTTTGCTTCTCGCCAAGGCGCTTTAAGTCTTCGATCAGATCCCGGTATTCCTTGGCTCTTTCGAACTGGAGGGATTCTGCCGCTTTTTGCATTTTCTCGGTCAGGAGATTAAGAATTTGACTTTGGTCACCGTTAAGGAAGGTTGAAGCGTTCTTGGAGATTTCTTCATAAGCATTGGGAGAAATGTCACGAACGCAAGGCGCCAGGCATTGTTCAAGGTGATGGTAAAGGCAGGCGCGAGTTGGTATCTGACGGCATTTTCGAAAAGGGAAGAGGCGATTCAGGAGGCGGGCCGCTTCTTTAGCGGCTGTTGCGTTAGGATAAGGACCGTAATATTTTCCTGAACCTTTTTTAATTTTGCGCGTCACTATAATGCGGGGATGCCGTTCGTGGGTGATCATTAAATAAGGGTAAGTTTTATCGTCCCTTAAAAGAATATTATACTTAGGGTTGTATTTTTTTATTAAATTGCATTCTAAAACCAGAGCTTCAACTTCAGAGTCTGTCAGGATATATTCAAAATCTGTGATGTTGCTGACTAAGCGAGCGGTTTTGCCGTCGTGTGCTCCTGTGAAATACGATTTGACTCTATGTTTTAATTGTTTGGCTTTACCGACATAAATAATCTGACCATGGTGGTCCTTCATGAGGTAAACACCCGGTTTCTCAGGCAGCAAGGTCAATTTTTGTCGAAGCAGATCCACTTTTCCCACCTCTGTTCCTATTTTAGAACTCGGGTTCGCAAGATGCAAGTGCAGCACACATATCTTTGCTCAAGCAAACGTATATATGCTTTAAGTGGGCTCATTTATGAATAGAACAGAGGATTGGGGGGAGAGATTATGCCAGGTAGTTGGGGGAGATCACCGCGAAATGAACTGTGGCAGGATTTGCAAGCCTTAGCCCTTTGGATTCTTATTATTGGAGTGGTGGGATATATCCTTTTTCCTAATTTTTTCAAAGACGTTTACGGTCGGCTGTCAGACCCCGCCGCCCAAACAAGTGCTATAAATAGCAACTATACCTTAAATAACACCACGGATCAAACTATAGATTCCAGCAATCCGCAAACTCTTTTTGGTCAAGATTTTTCGAGTGTGACAAATTCTCTTTATAATGGCAAAAGCGAGGTTTCTTCAGGCTACTGGGTTATCTTTGTAGCCAGCGGAGAGTTTAAACAACTTCCGGTAAGCAGTGAGGCTTATGCCTTTTTAGTTCGCCTTATTGAAAATGATCAAAATGCCGCTGGAAAAAATACGATAATCTTGGCAGCCAACGGCCAGATTCGCAAAGTTGCCGTCAGTGAAGAAATTTACTCAATTATTACCAATTTAGCCGTTATCGGGGCCCGTTCCGGTTCTTAAGCTAAGTTAGTGAAAAAGAAGTTTGGCCCCGGCTGCAAATAGAAATATTCCCATAAGCTGCCAGGGATTCCAGGGAAGCCGGTGAGCGCCGAACCAGCCGAAATGGTCGATGAGTACCGCCATACTGACCTGGCCAATAATGATTGCTGTTGTTGCATTGCAGACTCCCACTTTAGGGATGCTGACAGCCACAAGGCCGACAATAATCACGCTGAGCAGTCCGCCAAGATATAGATACCAGGGAATCGTCAGCCAGTGGTACTTGAATAGGGGAATTTTGCATACCAGAAGTGCGATGAGCGCGATAAGAGTTCCAATAATATGTACGACAAAGGTAGCAGATAATAGCGAAGTTTTTTCACTTAACAGAGAATTAAGAGTCCCCTGGATCGCCATGGTAATACCGGATATTCCGGCAATGACAAAAGGTAAAGAAAGTAATTTTGACATTGTTACCTCCTCATAAAATTAGTTTTAAACTGTAAGATATCACCAGATTCGTAAAGATCTAATCAGTATTCATTAGAAAGGTTGAGGGAAAAATGAAGATATCAAACTAAGCTAACAAAATAAAGTGGAGGTGCGTCATGGATATCGATTATAATTTGATTCAACGCGCCCAAATGCTGCTGACCCTTGACCATCCTCTAACTCAAGTACGGGATATACTTTTACGGGAAGGTTATCCGCAAGATCAGGTTGTAGAGTTAATGGATGCGACAGAAGAGGTTCTAAACTACCTCGTTCCCCCTCAATATGATGAACATAAAATAGGCATCGATATTTTGCACCCGGGAGAGAAAGCGGAAGACCGAAAACCGACCGTGGATATTTTGATCGATAAACGATCAGGAAAGTTAGAGCTGATTACCCCTCACTTGCCGGAAACCTGGCGTGTTGCGAATGAAGTTCGCAAAGCCATCAAGCGTCAGCGTTATTCTATGAAATATTTTCATTAGATTTGCGGAGGATTGCTCGGGAAACCTTGCAGTCCTTTTCTACTCTTAGCTTTTCTCCAATTTCGAGAATTATGTTATAATGTATCGATAAATTAAGTTTGGGGAAAGAAGGGTCAAGGGTTGGACTTTACGCCAATACAACAGGGATTGGATCAGATTTATCATAAATTAAGCTCAGATCAGCGCCTCGATAAAGAGGATGGTTTAAAGCTTTTGCAGACGACGAATCTTTTAGGGTTAGCCTATCTGGCCAATGAGCAAAGACGTTTAAAGACCGGCAATCAAGTCTTCTTTAATAACAATGCTCATATTAACTACAGTAATGTCTGCAAAGTTCGCTGCGGGCTTTGTGCTTTTGCCAAAGACAGCGGGGAAAAAGGATCTTATACTATGACGGTCGAGGAAATAGCTGCTAAAGCGGAGCAATATGCCGCTCAGGGAGTGACTGAAATTCATATCGTAGGAGGGATACATCCTGATTTACCCTTTTCCTACTATTTGGAGATGGTCAGACAAGTCAAAAAGAGGGCTCCTCAAGTGAGCATCAAAGCCTTTACGGCAGCGGAATACGACTACTTCTCCCAGATCGAAGAACGATCAGTTGTTGATATATTAAAGTTATTTAAAGAAGCGGGTTTGAGCTTTATTCCCGGGGGAGGAGCGGAAAACTTCAGCCCCAGGGTCAGGGAAATTATTTGTCCGGGAAAGCTAAGCGGTCAAAGGTGGCTGGAAATACATCGTCAAGCCCACTTACTGGGAATTCCCACAAATGCCAACATGCTTTACGGACTCATTGAGACGGACGAAGAGCTGATTGATCACTTGCTGGCCTTACGTACTTTGCAAGATGAAACCAAAGGCTTTGCTGCTCTTATACCTACCGCTTTTCATCCGAAAAACACAAAGTTTGAAAACGTATCTCCGGTCAGTGCGGTGCGCACCTTAAAGATTATCGCAGTGGCACGCTTAATACTGGATAACTTTAACTATATAAAAGCCTATTGGGTGTCTTCAAGCCCGCAGGTAGCCCAGATGGCTCTTTCCTTTGGGGCTAATGATTTGGATGGAGTCGTCCGTGAGGAGAAAATTTATCATACCGCCGGCTCCAATAGTCCTCAGATGCAAAGTGAACAAGAACTGGTTCACCTGATCCATGAAGCGGGCTTGGAAGCAGTGGAGAGAGATTCAAATTACAATATGCTGCACAGGTTTCCTGCCAACGTATAATAGATTCAAGAGGTGTGTGTCTATGCATATTGCGGTGCTGTCCGATACTCATTTAAGAGCAGGAAGGTCTTTGCCCAAAGTTGTATGGGAGCAGCTGGCTGAGGCTGATCTCATCCTCCATGCGGGAGATTTAACTCACAGTGGCTTGCTTGCCGAACTTTCGCTTTTAGCTCCAGTGAAAGCTGTCTGTGGCAATTGCGACAGCTGGGACGTTAACCTTCCGAATCAAGAGTGGATTGAATGTGAATCCTTTAAAATCGGTTTGATTCATGGGCATCAAGGTCAAGGAAAAACTACTTTAGAACGTGCTTTTAAGGCCTTTGCCCCCAAGCCTGTTGATGTGATTGTTTTTGGGCATAGTCACACTCCCACTCTGGAATGGCATAACGGTGTCCTTATGTTCAATCCGGGTTCCCCGACAGATAAACGGCGTGAACCTCAGTATTCTTTCGGATGGTTAGATGTGCAAGCCGGTCAGGTCAATGCTAAACATTTCTATTTCTGAAAAGCGGTGAGAAATGAAGCATCGCAAAAATAAGGTGAAGCGTGAGCATGGCCTTATTCCAAACGCCTTGGGTTGGCTTGAACACTTAAGTTCTCTGGCCGAAGTTACAGATATTATACCGGGAGTCATTGATGTCAACCATTCTCCGGAACGTGGAATTGTTTATAAATATGAAACTAAAACGGGGTGCAAGTTATTACTCAAAAGCAACGGTTCTATCCAGGAAGTTTTCGTCGTTACCCAAAATCCCTCTGCCGTACAGACCTGGGTGAGGAGAGAATTTCCTCAGGAAGGTTCAGAATCTGCTTTACGGACAGAATTTCCGCAACGAGTTGAGACCTCCAAGAGAAAATCTTCCGCTGGTTCAGTTAAAAATGAAAGATCGGCATCTGTTCGTTTTAATAGAGCGAAGAAAAAAAGTTCTCCCCAAACTGTCGCCAATAAAACTCGTTCCTCAAAACGTGGGAAGACCATGACCTTGAAATCTTTTCAGAAAAATGCTGCCCCGGAGACAACACAAATTGCCGATGTACTGGATCGTACAACTTTTAAAAAATTGAACTTATTAAAACAGTCTCTGAAAAGTCATAAAGAAGCAAAGCCCAGGCATTAAATAAAGCGGAGAAGCTGTTGCCAAATGGATATTTATAAGTTTTTTTCAATAGAAACCATACATATACGTGGACTAACCACTATTTATGCATGGTTTTTGTTCTATATAAAGGTTTTCAGGCATTTATGAAGCCCTTTTTGATTTCCTATATTTATGAAAACGATTAGTTTAATTTAATATAGAGGAGGTCTTTCATGGAAGTCACTGGTATTCTAACATCAGGGTTGCTGGAGGATCTTAAATCTAAGCAATGGCAGCCGGGAGATAGGCTCTTGGTGGAAGTTGTGCAAAAAAATGGTGAGAATCAAGGAACCATACAAGTTAAAGGTGATGTCCTATCCGCAGTTCTTGAGACTTCGACTCAAGTGGGAGATAAATTCTGGGTGCAAGTCGGAGAAATCGAAGAAGGCTACTTATTGTTGATCAGAGAGACTCAAGCAGAAAAAGCACAGGATATCCCCGCGCCCTCTCTTCAATTTGCCGAACTGAAAGAAAGAGGCTTGCCTCCAAATCAAGAACTATTAACCTTAGTGCGGGAGTTTCCCCTTATCGGAAGCGAAGCTTCTTTAGAAGAAGCTCTTCAAGGAAGTTTAAGCGACGAATTTCTCGCCGCTTTACGAAAATCCTTTCCCCAATGGGAATCCTTATCAGGAGAAAACGGCGCGCAAAAGATTATCGAGTGTTTGCGTAAATTAGGTTTGAACTACGAGCAGCGTATTCTGCAAATGAGCAAACTGAATTCTCAAGCCAAAGAATTAGAAAAAGAAAGCTTAAGAAACACATTGAAGTTTTCGCTTTTAGACGCTGTGCAAAAACAAAAGGAGGAATATCTCTCCAACTCCCCAGGAGTGTTAGCTCGTCTTTTGGATAAAATAACGGGACAGCAATTATGGCTTAAAACCGGAACGCTTAATAACGGTTACGTTCTAGTAGATTTGCCGCTTATGAATCAGGAAGAATTCATGCCGCTTAGAGTTGGCCTGGAAAGCGCCCGTAAAGGGTCCAAAATGGATGAGAAGCATTGTAGGGTGGCTATACAGCTAGAAACGAAGGGATTGGGCGTGATTGGGATTGATGCCTTTTTTGATCAGGACGCAGTGACGATGAACATCCTTACGGCCGATACATCAACCCTTTCTGAATTAGTGGAGAATGTTTTGCCGGAAACAAAGGTACAATTTGCCAGGCTGGGATTTAAAGTGCTGAAGGTAACTATTGAAAATCTGGACCAAAATATTGAGTTCCAGAATTTCCTTCAAGGATTGAGAAGAAGTGGAGTGGACGTTGCGGGATGAGTACGGAATCTGTTAGCAAGGCGGCAGCTTTGAAATATGATCAGACTGGAGCACCAAGGGTTGTAGCAAAAGGGAACGGAGAGATCGCTCAGAAAATGATTCAAACTGCTGAAGCCGAAGGAATACCGATTCAGAAAAATGAAGCCCTTGTTGAAGCGTTAATGCAAATTGATTTAACGAAAGAAATACCGCCCCAACTTTATCGGGCTGTTGCTGAAATATTAGCCTTTGTTTATCGTTTGGATAAGGCAAAAGCTGAGAGGACCTTAACCCCAGGCACATAATTTAAGGGTTACTCCACAAACTATCCAGACTTAAGCAATAGGGAGGTTAGGCTATGGGTAGCTCTTTTGAAGTCTTAAATAAAATTTTAGAAGGCGAACATATAGCGATCGCACAATATCAGGCCTGTATTGATGCTCTTGCCGCTGGTCCGTTTCGCAATCATCTCACAGCGCTGCTGACAGATCACAAAAATCACGCCACAAGGCTGGCTTATTACATCCAAACAAATGGCGGACATGTCCGGGAAGGGGCGGGCCTGATGGACAGCATTGTAAATTGGAAAAATCGAATAGGTCGGCTAGCTGAGGCAAAGCCGGAGGAAATACTGGAGCATCTTTATACTGGCGAGGACAAAGGGCTGGCCCGGGCCGAGCAATTCGCAGAGCAAAGCTTAACCAGTGCTGAAAAAGAAGTCTTGGAACCAATTTTGGCGGAGGAACATGATCATTTGAAACAGTTGCAAAAAATTAAAGAAGGACTCTTTTATCATTAACATTTAAGGACTAAAGGCTTAGCGGCTGCTCGTGCCCTTGGCCCGGAAGACATTTTGCTGCTGTGCCGCTCTAGTTGTGTTTGTTTTAAAGGAGTTAATTTTTCTCACAAAATATAAAAAAGCGGCAATAGCCGCTTTTGAAATTAAGCATTTTTTTCTTGCTGTTTCTTCATTAAACGTTTGCGAGCCAACATATTGGCTACTTTCCCATTATCTCCGAGAAGAAGGCCTTGCAGTCTCCATTCGCGGAAAGTCTGCCAGAATTGCTGCTCGGATATGCGGCGGGTAATTCGCTCGGACTCTTCATCATAGGGCCAGAATACATCGACCCATAACGTTCCATTACTGCTTAAAACCAATAAAAAATGAACAAGCTCCGGGTTTGGTGACTCGGAATCACGGATTAATATGTGTGAACGGCCATTAGGGAAATCTGTGCGTATATAAGTAAGCTTCATGATAAATTATCCCCCTTTGTGCACTTTTGTTTGAAGTCTTGACGTTCCAACTAAAGTATAGCATGAAACTGAGAATAAAACGAAATTCTTTGACTTACGTTCAAGCCTCCAAAATAAGAAAATGCTGTTTGTTTCAAAGTCTCTGCTTTTTAAATTATGCTGTCGTTAGAGTGAAGGTTCATAGGATATGGGTATGCCGGAAAACTGTTTAGGATAGACTATAACTATATTGAAAAAGAAGTTCAATGGAGGGTACACATATGCTCACAGTTATTCATACCTTTGATGGTCCGGATAGAGACCGAATATTGGGAGAAGTGCGGTCGGGAATTCGCTCATTCGAAGATATTGATGGGTTCAAATTTGCTTCGGTCAATCGACAACAAGATACTTCAGAAATTATGCTTTTTTCGAAATGGGAAAACCGCAATGCCTTTGATAACTGGACTCACACTGTTGGGGAAAATAAAGCCTTCAAATCTTCAACTCCACAAATATTCGAGGTCCTCGAAGAAAAATATTAGCCCTTTAGGTGTCAGGAGCAACCTGACACCTTTTAATTTATTGGAGACCTAAGAGATCACGGAGATTCACAGAACGGCAGTGATTAATTCCTTGAGAGCTGCCTCGAGTCGTCGCGTCACAGAGTTTCCTGAACAAGGGGAAGACACTGGAAAAACAGTATGACCGGCAGACTTCACCGGCATAATGCCCATCAAAGCATTTGTCATAAAAACTTCGTCGGCTGATAAAAGGTCACTCAGAGTGTAAAATCCTTCTTCTGCTGGGATGTCAAGCTTATGGGCTAGCTCCAAGACAAGTTGCCGGCGCGTACCGGGCAGACAGCCACTGGAAAGTGATGGTGTAAAAAGCTGCTTGTTTTTTATAAAAAAGAAGTTGCTCATGGTACCTTCAGCAAGATAACCTTGGGAATTGAGCCAGATACCTTCGTCTGCGCCAAAATTAGCAGCTTCTTCTTTAGCTAAAATGTTTTCCAGATAATTAGTAGACTTTACAGAGATTAAAGGAGAATGTTCGTTGCGCGGATTGGCTAAAACGTGCAGACTTATTCCCTTACGATATTGTTCAGGGAAATAAGGCAGAGGTCTCACGCTGAAAAAAAGCTGGGCAGGGAGTCCGGCTGACGGGGACCCGCCGCTGAGTGTCAGGCGAAGAGCATAAGGGGGGGAATCCGGAGTTTGACGGAGAAATTTCTGCAGCAGATCTGTCCGCTCTTCTTTGTTGGGAAGTTGGAGGTTCAGCAATTCAGCTCCCCTGGTCATACGCCCCCAGTGAAGGTCTAAAAAGAGGGGCCCCTTTTCCAGGACCAGAAGTGTTTCGAAAAGTCCAAAACCGAATAAGGCTAAACGATCAAGAGGGGATATTAGCTCACTGGGAATCATATAATTTTCCTTCCAAAACCCTGAACAGGGCTTTTGCTTTATCAAGCGTTTCTTTATATTCATCTTCTGGCAAGGAATCGGCGACGATACCTCCTCCGGCGTGAACAAAAGCCCTTCCGTTTTTTAAAATGATTGTGCGAATTACGATATTCAAATCCCAAGCACCGTCAAAGCCCAGATAACCAATGCTTCCAGTGTAAATGCCGCGCCGGTAAGGTTCTAGTTCATCAATAATTTCCATAGCCCTAATCTTGGGAGCTCCGGTAATAGACCCGCCGGGAAAAACGGCTTGTAAAACGGCGCCGGGCAGGAGTCCTTTATGAAGCTGTCCCGTGATCGTTGAAACAAGATGCCAAACCGTTGGATATTTTTCTAAAGCAATTAGCTCAGGAACTTTAACACTGCCAAATTCACAAATACGTCCCAAATCGTTGCGTTCTAAATCAATGATCATAGTCAGTTCGGCACGGTCTTTGAGGCTGTTTTGCAGAGCGAGGGCCTGAGCTTCATCCTCCTGCGGCGATGATTTACGCGGACGAGTCCCCTTGATGGGCCGGGTTTCAATATAGCCGTTCCCTTTAATTTGCAGGAAACGCTCCGGTGAACTGCAGAGGATTTGAAAGTCGTCGTAGGGAAGAAAAGCCGCAAAGGGTGCAGGATTTTGAAGATGCAATTTGGCATAGAGCTCCCAAACGTCGCCATTCCAGGGCATGGAAAATCGTTGGGTTAGGTTGGCCTGGTAAATATCACCGGCGTAAATGTATTCAATTACACGCTTTAAATCTTGCAGATAGTCTTCTTTGGAGACCGAAGGAGTGATCGGGAAAACGGTTTGGTCTTGCAAAGAGAATTCTGATAATTCCCTTGATGCCTGAGGTGCGTGAGAATTGAGCAGCTGTTCTAAATAGTGAATGCGGGCGTTGGCTAAATCAGTCCGGCAAGTTCCATTTTCGTCCATCCCGCAGGCGACGAGCCAGTAGCTTCCGCGGCGGTGATCATAAACTAAAATTCCGTCATACCAGGCAAAACGCCAGAGAGGCAAGCCTAAGTCATCCTCCGCAAGAGAAGGTAATTGTTCAATTTCGTTTTTAAGATCATAACTAATAAAACCTACTGCTCCTCCGGAGAAAGGAAAGGGGGCGGCAGAGACCTGATATTTATTAAAGGATTCGTCAAGGAAGTCAAAACTTCCCGGGGAGCGCGAAGGCCTGACAGTTTTTTGCAGGAGATTTGGCCAGGAAACTTCAAGTTTATCGGGATAGGCGGTGGCCTCTAAAAACGGCGCTGCCCCCATAAAGGAATAGCAGCCTAGTTCCTCGTAATTCTTGCCGCTATCGAGAAAAAAAGGAGAAGGTTCTTTTTTAAACGCTTGAAACATCTGGCAAGGCGGCAGAGAACTAGTGAAAGGTTTTGCAATCCAGGCCGAAGGTTTATTTAATGTTTTCCACAGAGCCGCCTGACTAAGAGCATTTTTTAAAAGTTGACGGCCGGAATGAGTGAGGATTGCCTCGGGATGAAATTGAATCCCTTCAATCGGCAGGCTCACGTGGCGAACCCCCATAATCTCCCCGTCCGTAGTCTCTGCGCTGACGATCAATTCTGGGGGAAGGGATGATCGTTCGATAATAAGAGAGTGATACCTTGTTACCACTAAGGGGTCCGGCAAATCGGCGAAGACTCCGAGACCATCATGGCGAATCGCTTCAGTTTTACCGTGAATTGGCCGCTTAGCCCGTACTATCCTGCCGCCAAAAAATTGCCCAATGGCTTGATGTCCAAGGCATACCCCCAGAATCGGTATTTCTCCCTTAAAACGCTCAATAATGGTTAAAGAAAGCGGTGATTCCGAGGGAGTACAAGGACCGGGGGAGATCACAATGAGGTCAGGGTGCAATTGTTCAATTTCCTCTAAAGTACATGTATCTTGGCGCTTGACGACAATTTCTGCTCCGAGTTCGCCAAAGTATTGGTAAAGGTTATAGGTAAAGGAATCATAGTTGTCCAACATAAATATCATGAGTAATTCCCCTTAAAATTTAACCGTATGCGCTGACCGGGATAGCTCGGACGAATCAAAGCTGCTAATTTGAATTATGCAGCATATTATCAAGTTCTTCGAAAGCGGGCTGAAGATTAGGATCGTTGATTCCCTGCAAAACCATAGTCCGATTAATGGTGACTTGTCCCACATTAGAGCCTTCAACTTCTATTTGGAGTGACTGAACATCAAGGGCAAGAGCATGTCCATCAACGACAAAAGACATTCGTTTGGGCTGAGGATAATTGGCCTGTAAACTGACTGTTGTTGTTGGCTGATCGGATTGGGCCAATTCTTGAGGAGTGGGGGTGTGTAAGTCGCTTAAAACAAAAGAAGATTCTACAAGCAATTTTTGCATGACAGCCATGTTGGCATTCCAAGGTAATTGGACTAATTCAGATTGAGTCATACCGGAAGGGGAAACAGTAAGGATAACGTAGGAACCGTCTTGCGTCAAATAAGGTTTATCAGAGCATCCGCTCAGGAATAAACTTGAGCATAAAACAATTAAGCCGAATGCCAATGTTGAAAATGTTCGTCTCGACAACAATGGGATAGCCTTCTTCCTTAAACAAGATTGCCAACATCTATTATATCTTCTGATTTCTCACTGTTAATATTCGCTGCTTAATCTCTAAATCCTGCTTTTACGTTGCTTCCTTCCTGAAGATTGGGTACAATAGCTCAGAGAGGGGTCAAAGGTATTGCGCAAAGACGTGATTTTTTTAAATATAGAAAAGACAGTTCTCGAAGGCAAGGACGAGGAAATTTTTGAATTCACAGCCTTGCGGATACATGACGGACAATTGCCGGAATCATGTTGTTTTTTTGTCTGCCAGGAACAGCCTTATAACCCGGAAGCCTATTCCATTATATTGCCTCAAGATTCGATTGGTGTCTTATCACTTCCGGAGTATCGTCAAAAAATACGCGATTTTTTTGACGATGCCGTTTTGGTCAGTCATTGTGACGCATCGTATCTGCGTATTTTAGAGAGAGCCTTAAATGCGCCTTTTCCGAATATAGCCTGGGATACCACAGAATTGGCCCGGATTTTCTTCCCGTCGCTGCATCATTACCAGTTGCCCTATTTGGCAGAGGAGCTTAGGCTTAGCGGCGAGGGAGAGCTGAATATACATCCTTCCGAGCAAAAGGTACATTTAATATGGAAGCTTTTTGAAGCATGTCGCAATAAAGGCTTGGGCTTTGATCTTAGTTTTTTCGATCAGGCCCAGGCATTTCTGGCAGGTTGGTCGGGAAAAAGTTTTTTCGACGATTTACGCCGGGAAATAATACGTCAATTTCCGGATCGCCGGATTCAGACGGATCTCGTACTTTCCCCGTCGCCTGAGGGATTATTTGCTCAGAGCCAAAATTCAGATCAGAAAATACCCGATTCCCTCAAGTGGATCAGTGAAAGCTTTTCCGAAGGAGGAATCCTTGAACAATCTTTGCCAGGGTATGAATGCCGCCCCGGTCAGACCAAAATGGCTCAACTTATTGCTGAGGGCTTCATTTCCGCCCACCATGTCGTGATTGAGGCCGGAACAGGGACGGGAAAGTCCTTTGCTTATTTAATCCCCAGCCTGTGGTTTGCTCGAAAAACCGGACGAAAGGTTGTCGTCGCTACACATACGATTCCCCTTCAGGAGCAACTGCAAAAAAAAGATATCCCGATGCTGGCCAAAGTACTTCCTTTTTCCTTTCGGACCTCTGTATTAAAGGGTAAAGGAAATTATTGCTGCCTGAAACGCTGGCTTAGTTGTTTAACGAATCCTCAGGAGATTGCCGGTCAAGACCAAAAGCTGGCGGTTTTGAGTACCTTGGTCTGGCTGAGAGAGACCAGAACAGGGGATATCCAGGAACTTTCCAAAGTACCGGGGCTAATGTCAATCTGGCCGGATCTAAGTGCGGACAACGAGTTGTGCAATCCGGGCAAATGCTCCAAATCCGGAGTCTGTTTTCTGCTGAGAGCACGTAAAAAAGCAGAAGAAGCCGATGTCTTAATCGTTAACCATTCGTTGCTGTTTTCCGATCTCAAAACAGATTATAATGTTTTGCCGGAATATCATCACTTAGTGCTTGATGAAGCCCATCAGGTATATCAAACGGCGTTGCAAAATTTGGGCTCTGAGCTCTGCTTCGAGGTTCTCACGAGGACGCTTGAAACCATTTATCGACAATCAGGAGCCAATTTTTACACAACAACAAAGCTTCGTTTAGAGTCCTTTCGCTTTACTGCCCCGGTCGTTTCTTGGGACATCTTCGCTCAACGCCTGGATAATATTCCTGAACTATGTCTTAATGTCTTGACGCAAGGGAAAGAATTATTTCAATTATTAGAAGCCATTTTAGGACTTGAGCGCACATTCCGCTTTGTTTCCAGGCATACAAGCCTTTCCTGGTGGAGTCCGCTGCTTGTTCAATTTGAAAATTTAATAGGGCGCCTTAAATCTCTAGTTGCCGTTATGCAGAGTTTAACGAGTGTGTTGAACGGAGAAGAGGCTGATGAAGTCGAAGAATTAAGCTATGTCATCAACACGCATCAAAGAGAACTGCAAGAAATTCAAGACACCCTTGCTCTGGCAATTAACATAGCTGATCCCCGGCAAGTAACTTGGTTGGAACGAAGTTCAAGACTCTATTTAAAAACATCTCCTCTTGAAGTGAGTGACATCTTAAAAGAAAAAATATTTTCACGCCTCGATACTGTCATTTTGACGTCCGCGACCTTGA
Organism: Candidatus Desulfosporosinus nitrosoreducens; assembly: GCF_030954495.1. Classification (GTDB taxonomy): domain Bacteria; phylum Bacillota; class Desulfitobacteriia; order Desulfitobacteriales; family Desulfitobacteriaceae; genus Desulfosporosinus; species Desulfosporosinus nitrosoreducens. The sequence continues at coordinate 15,918 of NZ_JAVHUW010000047.1, forward strand.
GCATTGCCAATTCATTTAACCATTTTCTTCAGGATATTGGCTTGCCTTTAACAACAAAAACCGCAGCAGTGGATTCTCCCTTTAACTTTGACGCTCAGATGCAGTTTTTCGTCTTAAACAAAGGTCTTAACGCCGTTCATTCGGACGAGGAAAAAGTGGACGTTTTGTCCGAGCTGATTCTAAACGTCGCTGAGCGCATGCAGGGGCGGACCTTGGTTCTGTTTACGGCCCATAAGTTGTTAAGAGAAACTTATGCCGACTTAAAGCCTCGCCTAACAAAGCTTAATATTGACACCTTAGCTCAGGGAATACAAGGAGAACGAACCACTTTACTGGAAACCTTTAAAAGAAACCCCAAGAGTGTTTTGCTGGGAGCTAATAGTTTTTGGGAGGGTATTGATATTCCCGGGGAAACTTTATCTTGTGTTATCCTGGTCAAATTGCCTTTCTGGCCTCCGTCACTTCCTTTGATTGAAGCTCGTTCGGAATTTTTAAAAGCTCAGGGGCGTGATCCCTTTCGCGAGTTCCTTTTGCCGGAAGCGGTTATTCGTTTTAAACAAGGATTTGGCCGGCTCATCCGTTCGAAGGAGGACCGGGGATTTGTAATCTTGCTGGATGATCGGGTGATCGGCAAATATTATGGCCGGTATTTTCTAAGCTCTTTGCCCATACGAACTCATTTTAGGGCGGATGATCGCCAATTGTTCCAGAAAATTAGTGATTGGAAGTTTAGGGAATTGATGTAATATAGGTGCTTTAATAATCCTCGTAAAAATGGTAAACTAGAGAAAATCGAGAGGAGGTTTCATTTTCGGTGAAACAATATCCCATATCACGTGATGGCTGGCTAATGGGGAGCGTGAATAAAGAATGAGTGGAAGACCGATTCCCGCTCGTATGATCCCGAGTATGTTTACTCTGGCAAATCTGTTGTTCGGTTTTCTTGCCTTAGTTTGGGTGCTTGAGGGGAATTTCGATTTGGCTTCGGCCATGATTTTACTTTCTGTACTCATGGATAGTTTAGACGGCAAAGTTGCCCGCAGACTTTCTGTGAGTTCGGAGTTTGGCAAGGAGCTTGATTCTTTGAGTGATCTGGTTTCTTTCGGTGTTGCTCCTGCCATTCTAACCTATCAAGCCACTCTCCAGCCTCTCCAGCCCGACTACATGAGGTATATTGGTTTGGGGATTGCCGTGGGGTTTGCTTTGTGCGGCGCAGTTCGGTTGGCACGTTTTAATATGCTTAACATTACAACCTATTTCGTCGGAGTTCCAATTACCTTTGCCGGTGGTTTTATGGCCTTGTTAATGTTTCTGCACAGTATGCTGCCGTGGTATGTTTATCCCGTAAGTATGGTGATTCTTGCTTTTCTGATGGTTTCCACCTTTAAAGTCCCCAAACTTGGCAAATAGAGCTTTTCGGAATTATTGTTTAATTTCATAAATTTGCGCTCAAAAAGCGAGCAGGAAGAAGGGCTTTCCTGCTCGCTTTTTGCACCCCTTAGGAGAGTCCGGCATATAGTATGGCACAGGACTGTGAACACTAAGGAGGAAGCGTTTATATGGATAATCAACATGTTAGTTGGAATAATGTTGGATTGCGTATGGTTCAAGGTCTGACGACAACGATCGATGTAGTACGCCAACTTGATGTCCAAGAGGCTTCTTTGGTGATGCGTTTGCTTGGAAAAAGCTGCACACGGATGGTGAAAGAGGGAGTAGGACATCAATTTGGGATCGCTCTTATTGAAACAAGTGCCCAATTGGCAATGAAGGAATCCTTGGTATTGGAAGACGTTCTCAAAATTATTACCGGCATCATTGGCCGCCTGTACTTCACGGCGAATTCAGATGAAGAACGTCAACTGGTTGCTCAACTCGAAGAAGCTGTTAAGAATTACCAAGCGGTTTAGTCTGACATTCTCAGCATTGTAAGCATACCTTACCAAAGGTGAACTTAAAATCGAATATAAGGAGGAAGAGATTTAATGAGAATTTACTATGTGCGCTTACCGGAGTTTGTACTTAATGTATTACGAAAAGTTTTTGGCTAAAGTGGAATGAAAAGGACATTTCCCTCCTAGAATGGTAGTAGAGACAAGCAAGGGAGGGAAACTATGCGTCACAGTCGTTATGCATGGATCTTGGGTTTGGCAATCGTTTGTTTAGTCACCATTGTCACTTTTCAAACGCCTCAAACCGTGATCACAACCATGTCAGATCCACACTACCAAAAAAGTTCCAGAACAACGATCCAACATTTCTTTTCGCTTTTGGATTTGCGCCAAACTGATCTTGCCAGGGACCTTTTGGTGCTGCCTGAGGGTTCTTTGGACGATCAAGAATTCAAAACCTGGGAGACTACCTTAAATAAAGACCCGTTATTATCCCTGCAAAAAGTAGAGTTCTTGAATTTTGATCCGGCCAATACCCAGGGAATCATTGTCCGAGTTTCATGGTCATCTCCGCTTGAAAATGTGCAGCAGGTTACGTATTCAATCAGCTTAAAGCCGACCGAGAAGGGGTGGCGCATTCAACAGCTTAAGAAGATCAATTATCCTGCGGCACCTTCCTGACCTTTGGGAAGCAATCAGAAGCAATCAATTAGTTTTACCAAAATAATAGCCTGGCTTGAGAACACGGTCTCCTGACTTGAGGTAACCGTGTTTTTGTTTATTGCTTAATTCAGGACTTGAGGCAATCCGCTTCAGGATGGGTTTGACCTTTAAAAAATTGTCCGGAGTAGTCATCTAAGGTAAAAGAAAACTTTATTGTAACTTTATTCCACTATGGACCCTGAGAATGAACGGCCATTCAAGAATAAATAAAAGTTTTTTGTATACATGCAGGTAATTTAAACTCAAATGTAGAATACTACTGACAATTCGTGATTCTCTAAATAATTAAGGAGGGCTAAGGAAAGTGAGAAAAAACAGAGGTATTGCGGCGGTGATCGCTATAACCCTTATGCTAGGGTTAGTCCTTACGGGCTGCGGTTCTGCCGGCAACAGCAGCGGCGGAGGAACTTCGGCCGCTAAGGAAATGAAAATGAGTTTTGCTCCAGGCGGCGAACCGAAAACTCTCGATCCGCAAATGTCAAACGGTGTTCCCGAGGCTATCATGGAAATGGCTTTGTTTGAAGGCATTATGCGCTTAGACAAAGACAATGTACCCCAGTTGGCTGTTGCCGACAGTGTTGAGGTTTCCCCCGACGGTCTGAAGTACACAGTCAAGCTGAAAGACTCCAAATTCAGCAATGGAGACCCCTTGACGGCCTCCGACTTTAAAGCCTCATGGCTGCATGCTCTTGATCCGGCCGCTGCCGCTGAGTATGCTTATCAACTATTCTATATTAAGAATGCCGAAGCCTATAACTCCAAGAAGGCTAAAGCTGAAGACGTAGGTATTAATGTTGTAGATCCCAAGACACTGGAAATAACTTTGGAAGCTCCGTGTCCCTACTTTAAATCTCTGTTGGCTTTCCCAACCTATTTCCCTGTGGATCAAAAGAATGTTAAAGCCAATGGCAACTGGAATACAGAAGCAGCAACCTTTGTCAGTAACGGCCCCTTCATGATGAAGTCCTGGAGCCACAATGACAAAATGGTTCTGGTGAAAAACCCTAACTATTATGATGTTGCCAACGTAAAATTAAGTGAATTGGATTTTAACCTTGTTGAAGACGGCAAAGCAGCGACAACAGCATTTGAAGCCGGACAATTGGACGGACACGACAACCTCGTCCCTGAAGATATCGTGCGCTTCAAAAAAGACGGCACTTTAAAACAAGCTCCCCAGCTGGGTACTTATTTCTATCGCTTTAACACCACCAGAAAACCTCTCAATGATCCGCGTGTGCGCCAAGCTCTGACTATAGCACTCAATCGTCAGGATCTGATCGACAATGTCTTCAAAGGCGGTCAGACTCCGGCCTTCGCTTATGTGCCCGGAGCGATTCCCGACGCTACTCCAGGCAAGGATTTTCGTTCGGTCGGAGGAGATTTCTTCAAAGAGGATGTTGCTAAAGCTAAGCAGCTTTTAGCTGAAGCAGGTTATCCGGACGGTAAGAATTTCCCGACTTTGACAATTCTCTACAATACCAACGGTACTCACCAACTGCCTGCCCAAGCGATTCAGGATTACTGGCAAAAGAATCTGGGCATCACAGTTAAACTGCAAGGTCAGGAATGGGCGGTTTACCAACAAAGCATGCAAGGTCTGCAATATGACATTGTAAGAGCCGGCTGGCTTGGTGACTATATTGACCCGATGACCTTCTTGGATATGTTTGTGACAAATGGCGGCAACAACCAAACCGGTTGGTCCAACGCCGCTTACGATAAAGATATCGACACCGCTAAGAATAGTGCCGATCAAACGGTACGCATGCAGGCGATGCATGACGCTGAGAAAATTCTTATGACGGAAATGCCGATTATGCCGATTTACTTCTACGTGAACAACTACGTGCTTAAAGACAACATTAAGGGCGTGCTTGTTCTTCCGCAAGGTTTCTTCGACTTTAAGAATGCCACGGTACAATAACAAATTATAAAATTCAAACAAGAAAGTTAAGGGGCAAGTTTCCAAAACTTGTCTCTTAACTATGCCTTCTTGTTGTGCTAAAATTTGTCTATTAGGTCGATTAAGGGGGAAAGTTATGGTACGGTATTTGGTAGGGCGAATTATTGCGGCGATTTTTGTAGTTTGGCTGGTTATTACCCTGACGTTTTTTTTGATGCATTCGATTCCCGGCGGCCCGTTTTCTACAGATAAGGTTTTGCCACCACAGGTCATGGCTAATATTAATGCCCGCTATCACTTAAACGATCCGCTGATGAAGCAATACACAGATTATATGAAAAACATTGCTCATTTTGACTTTGGCCCAACCTTCAGGTATCAAGGTCGGACCGTCAACGATTTGTTTAAAGAAGGTTTGCCGAGAACCGCGACCCTGGGTTTGCTGGCAACTGTCTTAGCTTTAGTTTGCGGAACCGGTATGGGCATTGCCGCTGCTTTGCGGCAGAATAAAGCAACGGACTATGTCGCCACATTTTTGGCGACGATCGGAGTTTCGGTCCCAAGCTTTGTGATTGCAACGTTTTTGCAGTATTACGTAGGCTTCAAACTTCACCTTTTCCCCCCCATTGGCTGGGGTGAACTAAAAAATGTTTTCCTGCCGGCTATTGCTTTAAGCGCTTATCCCGTAGCTCAGATCACGCGCTTGACCCGGACAAGCATGCTGGACGTTTTGAACCAGGATTACATCAGGACCGCCAGGTCCAAGGGGTTGCCCGGCTATGTGGTTGTGACCCGTCACGCGATGAGAAACGCCTTGATTCCCTTACTGACATTCTTCGGACCGTTCTTTGCGTATATCCTAACGGGTAATTTTGTGGTGGAATATGTTTTCAACATTCCCGGTATTGGTCAGTTCTTTGTTTCCAGCATTACGGCCCGCGATTATCCAGTGATTATGGGAACAACTATTCTGTTTGCTTCCATGCTGGTTATCTTTAACTTGCTGGTGGACATTGCCTATACAGTCGTTGACCCCCGCATAAAACTTACCGGACAGAAGGGGGCCTGAGCATGAGTTTAGAAGCAGATTCCTTTTCACCCATACAGCAAACCATCAAAGCTGAAGTAATTAATCGTCCAAGTACGACTTTGTGGCAGGATGCTCGCCGTCGGTTCCGTATGAATCCCTTGGCCATGGGCGGACTGTTTGTGCTCATCCTGATCATCTTGTACGCTCTTGTCGGTCCGTTTTTAACCCAATTTAACTATTACTCTAATGATTTACATTCGACACTCATCCCGCCGAGTTGGCTTCATCCCTTTGGTACGGATGAATTAGGCCGGGATATTTTAACGAGAACGATGTATGGTACCCGGATCTCACTTGTTATCGGTTTTGGCTCAGTGTTGATCAATTTAACCATCGGGATTTTCTATGGCGGAATTTCGGGCTATTTTGGCGGCCGCATTGATAATTTTATGCAGAGGTTAATTGACATAATCTTCAGTATCCCGGACCTGCTGTATGTCATTTTGCTCATGGTTACTTTTGGTTCAGGCCTGAAAAATATTTTTATCGTGCTTGGGTTAGTAAACTGGGTACCTATGGCCCGGATCGTGAGAGGACAAATCCTGTCTTTGAGAGAGCAGGAATTTGTTCTGGCCGCCCGGACTTTAGGAGCTAGTACACGCAGGATTTTAATGAAACACTTGCTGCCCAACAGCGTTGGCCAGATCATTGTTGTGGCTGCTTTACAGGTGCCGGCGGCAATTTTCATGGAAGCCTTTCTGAGCTTTATTGGTTTAGGGATTCAGCCGCCGCTCGTCAGTCTTGGTTATATGGCTGCCGAAGGCCGTGTGGATATTCCCGCTTATCCCTTTGCTTTGTTTTTCCCAGCCGTGTTGATTGCTATTTTGATGCTGGCTTTCAACTTTGTCGGCGATGGTTTGCGGGATGCGTTTGACCCCAAAATGCGTAAGTAAGGAGGAATTACTGTGGCAACTTTACTAGAAGTAGATAACCTCAGCACCTCTTTCTTCACGTATGCCGGAGAAGTCCAGTCTGTCTCCGGAGTGAGTTTTCACGTAGATGAAGGGGAAGCTATAGGTATTGTCGGTGAATCAGGCTGTGGCAAATCCGTAACAGTTCAGTCCATTATGCGGCTGATTCCCAACCCGCCGGGTAAAATCAAAAACGGACAAATTCGTTTTATGGGGCGGGATTTGGTAAAACTTACGGAAAAAGAGATGCAGAAAGTTCGCGGCAAAGATATCAGTATGATTTTTCAGGACCCTATGACGAGTCTTAATCCCGTCCTTACGGTTGGACGTCAAATGACGGAAGTTCTGCAGCGGCATGAAAGAATCGGCAAACACGAAGCCTTAGCCCGCTCGGAGAAGTATCTGGAGATGGTGGGAATTCCTAATGCCGGGCGCCGTCTTCATCAATATCCCCACGAGTTTTCCGGGGGGATGAGGCAGAGAGTCATGATTGCCATGTCCTTGCTTTGCAGTCCCAAGCTGCTAATCGCCGATGAGCCGACAACGGCACTTGATGTGACAATTCAGGCTCAAATACTGGAACTGATGAGAGATTTGAAAGAGAAAATCAATACCTCCATCATTTTGATTACTCATGATCTGGGGGTCGTTGCCGGGCTTTGCTCACGAATTGTCGTCATGTACGGCGGCAAGGTGGTTGAAAGCGGACTTGTCTCGGAACTATTTCATGATCCACAACACCCGTATACCTGGGGATTGCTGAACAGTGTTCCGCGTCTGGATGCCAAGAGCAGGGGCAAATTAATCCCCATTAAAGGCTCTCCTCCGGATCTGCTGAATCCTCCGCGAGGCTGTGGCTTTGCGGCCAGGTGTCCCCATGCCATGAATATCTGCCTTGAACAGCCGCCGGCTTATACGGAAAAATCTCCAAGCCACAAAGTTGCCTGCTGGCTGCAAGATTCGCGAGCTCCGAAGGTGAACCGTATTTCGGGTGCGCAGCAGGAGGTAGTGGTATGAAGGATGAAGTAATTCTTGAAGTTTCCGAGCTGGTCAAACATTTTCCGATTGAACAAGGCCTTTTTGCGCGCAGCACAACTAAGGTTCATGCAGTCAACGGAATTTCCTTTAAGCTAAAACGCGGCGAAACCTTAGGTTTGGTCGGTGAGAGCGGCTGTGGCAAATCAACGGCAGGCAGAACGATTATGCGCCTTTATGAACCCACTTCGGGTAAAGCTATTCTGAACGGAAAAAATCTCTTTGAGTTGGATACCAAGGAAATGCTGGCGATGCGCCGGCGGATTCAGATGATCTTTCAGGACCCCTATGCTTCTTTAAATCCTCGTATGACGGTTGGTGATATCATTGGCGAACCTTTGGATATTCACCGGCTCGCTCAAGGTCAAAAACGTACGGATCGAATTTATCAGTTGTTAGAGACAGTAGGGCTTAATTCCGAACACGCCAATCGCTTTCCCCATGAATTTTCCGGGGGCCAAAGACAAAGAATTGGCATTGCGCGGGCTCTTGCTGTTGATCCCGAGGTCATAATTTGTGATGAGCCGATTTCCGCTTTGGATGTTTCCATCCAGGCTCAGATTGTCAATATGCTGGAAGATTTGCAGGATCGCTTGGGCTTAACCTACCTCTTTATTGCCCATGATCTTTCCATGGTCAAGCATATTTCCCACCGCATTGCCGTTATGTATCTGGGGAAAATTGTGGAGCTTACTGAAAGTTTCAACCTCTACGAGTCTCCTTTGCACCCCTATACTCAGGCTTTGTTGAGTGCGATTCCAATTCCGGACCCCGAGGTGGAACGCACCAGACAGCGAATTGTTTTGCAGGGCGGAGTTCCCAGTCCGATTGATCCGCCGAGCGGCTGCTATTTCCGCACGCGCTGTCCTAAAGCTATGGACATTTGTGCTTCTCAAGCGCCGGAAATGAGAGACATGGGCAACGAGCACTTTGTAGCCTGTCATCTTTACAGTGGTAAATAATTTCAAACTAAATTTAATTGCCGCCTTGATGTTTTTGGTGTGCTAAGGTTAAAGCTGCCAGAACGATAAAATTCTACCGGACAACCATTGTCCGGTAGAATTTTATTTTTAGTGGCTGAATAGTTTCCAGGGTATTCGCTCAAACTGAGGATTGATTGATCTCGCTGAAAGGTGCTGAAAGGCACAGAAAAAATGTGTGTTAAGTCACACCGCTCTCAGTGTCAGCGTGTTAGACTGGGACCATAAAGAAGGAGGCAATAGACATGGAAAACGTTAAAAAGACAGCTCCGGAACTTGAATGCGATCACTGTGGAACAACCAGTGAACTAACGCCTATTTTGACATATGTCCACCAAGGTGAAGAAAAGCATGTTTGTACGCATTGCTTGCCGATGCTTATACATGGTTAGGAGAAGAGTATGCGCTTTACGCTCGATATGAAATTAAAAGATATAATGACCGCGAACCCGAAGACCGCGGAAGCGATGCAGGAATTAGGACTGCATTGTCTGGGGTGTGCCTTTTCTGTCAACGAGACATTAGCCAATGCGGCACAAATGCATCATTTAGACCCCAATCTGTTGTTAGAAAGAGTTAATGCCGTGGAGCAGGGCGAGATTTCCCCCGAGGCGGCGGCTAAAGCTCAGCCCCCCGGTTCGATTCTCCAAATGGATAAAAAGACATATTCCATAGCTCCTCATATTCCGGCAGGAGTTGTTACGCCGGAAATACTGCGCAAGATTGCGGATGTGGCCGAAAAATATCATGCTCAAGCCTTAAAAGTAACCTCAGCACAGCGCATAGCCATTGTTGGTTTACAGCCGGAGGATATTCCTAAAATATGGGAAGACTTAGGAATGGACCCTGGTCATGCTGTTGGCTTGTGTGTGCGGAGCGTGAAAGTCTGCCCGGGCGATACATTCTGTAAACGCGGGCTGCAGGAGACTCTAGCCTTAGGGATGGAAATTGACAAACGCTACCATGGTTTGGAGTTACCTTCAAAATTTAAAATCGGAGTTGCCGGCTGTCCGAATAAGTGTACAGACGCTGCTTCAGTGGATCTTGGTCTGATGGGAACAAGTAAGGGTTATCATCTTTATGTCGGAGGAAATGGTGGCGTTAAGCCGAGACAGGGCAATATCCTTCTGGAAAATCTGCAAAAAGAACAGATTATGCCGGCCATTGATGCTGTGATCACTTACTATAAAGAAAATGCCAGGCCCCAAGAGAGAATAGGCCGACTCATCGACCGCCTTGGTCTGGACGGTCTCCGTGAATACGCGGAAAAACAAGTTTAATCAGTAAATCAATAACAATAAAGCAATAACAATAAAACAATCAATGAGCGTCCTCAAATGCCGGAGGACGCTCATTGATTGTTTTGGTTGTTTTAGGCTATTTTACCGATATAGCATCGACCGGGCAGCCTTCTTCTGCTTCTTTTGCCGCATCTTCCACGTTACTGGGGACCGGGTTTGTATAAGCCGTTGCCAAACCGTCATCTTCCATCTTAAAAACTTCCGGGCAGAATTCCGGACAGGCTCCACAGCCAATGCAAGTATCTTTGTCGACTTCAGCAAACATTATGTACCCTCCTTCACCTAATCTAAGGATATTCTTCCCTTGTCAAAGTTGTCTATTCACGGTAATTTAAATAAAGAAGAATTTCTTTTACGGGGACGAATAAGGCCAGTTTGTGTTTGGCGGAAAAACAGGGATTTGTTCGGGTTGGCCAATAGCGCGAAGTAGGAATAAAATTCGGGCAATGGCTCGATGTAATAACCGTTCAAAAGCTTTTGAATTCCTTGACCAAGATTTAAGGTTGTATTCCGTTGCGTAATCTCGATATTGTTCCCATTATTTCGTTCTCGAAAGTTGTTATTTCCCCTTATTGGAAAATACAGGAATATTTTGCGTTTAAAAAAATACCAGTATTAACCAGAAACCCTTTATCCATCGCTCTCTCGGAACTTGAACTACTTGATGAAGTTGCCTTATTATTTGCGATTTCGACATTGCCCATAACGTATAATAAGGGCACCGGAGTTTCACAGCCAAAAGATTTTTTAGCCGGAATATTATTAAGGCGGGATGATGGTCGAATGGGTAAGAAAATAAAAATAATTGTCGCGGATGATAACCGTAATTTATGTCAAATGCTACAGAACTATCTTCAAGGCCAAGAAGATGTAGTTATTGTTGGTGTTGCCAATAATGGTTTAGAAGCTTGGGAACTTATTCAAACGCAAGAGCCGGATCTGATTATTCTGGACTTGGTTATGCCAAATTTAGACGGGTTAGGAGTCCTTGAGCGGGTTAATAGCCGCACCACAATGCCTCGTCCTAAGATTATTATGCTGACTGCCTTCGGGCAAGAGTCCCTCACTCATCAGGCTATGCTGCTTGGAGTCGATTATTTTATTCTTAAACCCTTTGATTTGGATATTTTAAGTAAACGGATTCGCTCTTTAACTCAGGATATGCCTGCGGCGGCTCCTCAGTTTACGACAGCCTCTCCGGTGGTAACCACGGTTGGCAGCGGTGTCAATTTAAGTGTGGAAGTTACCACGATGATGCATCAAATTGGCATTCCCGCCCATGTAAAGGGGTATCAATATATACGCGACGCAATTTTAATGGTGGTCGAGGATGTTTCTCTCTTAGGGGCAGTTACCAAGGAGCTTTACCCTGGAATTGCCAAGAAATTTGATACGGCACCCAGCCGGGTAGAGCGGGGAATTCGGCATGCCATTGAATTGGCCTGGGAACGTGGACATACGGATACTCTTAAACGGATTTTTGGATATTCCATGAACATAGAGCGTCAGAAACCAACAAACTCAGAGTTTATTGCCCTTCTAGCCGATAAATTAAGAGTTATGAGTAAAGTCAGCTAAAAATAATTAACAGGACCTTAGAGTCTGTTAACATAAAGGTGAGTTATTGGTTATTGCTATCATAAAATAAAAATGGTTATCAAGGTTAGGCGAATTTTAGCTTAACCTTTTTTATGTCCAAGACACTTTGTTCTAGCGGAAGAATAACTTCGTCACATACCTTCTTTCAGTATGAGCAAGCTTGAATACAATAGAGCGGAGTGTCATAATAGTGTGAGTCCATATAGGCATTTGAATAATAAGATTACAAAATAAGATTACTAAATAAGACTAAATGAGGCTTTTGTCCATATAGCAGCTTGAAAGATCAGGACAAAGAAGTGTAATATAGGTTGGATGGCTAAAATCGATGAAGAAAAAGGAGGCGCTTTTCTTTGAGGGGGAAGCTCATTGTTATCGAAGCAGGGGACGGTTGTGGCAAGGCGACTCAAACTCAACTGCTTTATGACAGACTTAAGACGGACAATTATCATGTAAAAAAAATCGAATTCCCCGATTATGAAAGTGATTCCTCAGCCCTAATAAAGATGTATTTGAATGGGGATTTTGGCACAAATCCGGATGATGTAAACCCTTATGCGGCGTCCGTATTTTATACAGTGGACAGGTATGCTTCTTATAAGAAAAGCTGGGAGGGGTTTTACCAAGGGGGCGGAATTATACTGGCTGACCGCTATACCACTTCGAATATGGTACATCAGGCGGCCAAAATAACTGATAAGGCAGAGCGGCAAGCATATCTTAATTGGCTGACGGATTTGGAATTTGGCAAGTTCGGATTGCCCGCTCCGGACTGTGTTATCTTCCTCGACATGCACCCCAGCTTTAGCCAAAAGCTTATAAATGGTCGTCTCAATAAATTAGGGAGCCAGGAAAAGGATATTCATGAAAGTAATTATGAATATTTAGAGCGTTCTTATCGTAATGCCTGTGAGATCAGAGCGGAAAACGGCTGGAATATAATCGGCTGTGTGGCCGATGAGCAACTGAGAAGTATCGCAGAAATCCATGCGGATGTCTATAAAACCGTTATAAAGGTATTGACTGATAAGTCCTAACCAATAAAATAATACAGCCACAACAGCAGTTGTTGTGGCTTAACACGTGTAATGTGCTATTTCCTATGGACTGCACACAATAAGAAGTGTTTTGCAAAAGAAATACGAGATGCTTAGATGGAGCCTCTTAAAGTTTGCCGAAATAGAGCGTTATCCGCTGGCTTAGCCGCTCTAAACTCCCGCTTCTGCAAGCGGTGAGTTTAGAGCGGCTAAGTCCCTGGCTAAGTGCGACTAAGATTCGGATGGAGTTAAAACTTCACCTGACTCAAGTCTTCTTTATTTGATAAGCTTTCGCAAAGGCTCAGCTGTTCATCATACAATAGAGAATAATAGCCTGTTGAACAGCAAGCAGTGATTTTTTGAATTCATAGCCCACAAAGTATTTGCTTTCCATGACTTCGGCTGAGACTTCTTCGCCTCTGAAAAACGGTGGACATGGGTTTAAAAGTGCATTTTTGTTAGCTATAGCCATAAGTGAAGCTGTAATTTGATAGTTCTTGAAGGCTTTTAAATTATCATGATTAATTGAATCTGTAAGAATAATATCCTTGTTTAGCATCGCCTTTTTCAGATCATGCTCTATGGCTACCCCTTCCATTTCGTAAGTCCGGGGACAGCTTTGAGAAAAAGCCAAGCCGAATAAGTCGGCAGCTTCTTTCCAGGCCAGGCCAATATTGCTTTGTGCGCCGACAAACAGATAATTGTCAGCAAGATAATTTGCACGAAGGTTTGAGAGTGTAAATAAATCTGATAAAATTTCACAAGGATGATTCACATCTGTCATGGCATTAATAATTGGAACAAAACTGGCACCGGCCATTCTTTCAATTAATGAGATATTGTTATGTCTGACGACAATACAATCCGACCAATTATTTAAATACCTAGTAACGTCCCGGATATCTTCTTTTTTGTCAAGTGCATCACTGGGAAACAAAATAGCTTGACCGCCTAATAGTTTAATGCCTTTTTCAAACGAAACTCTTGTCCGAATGCTTGAGGGAGGAAAAAATAAGACAATTGTTTTGTTTTGCAAAAATCCGGAATAGTTATTTTGCTCAACTTCAGCAGCTAGCTCAAAAATCTTGCCGACATCTTTCATAGACAAATTACTTAATCTGACTAAATCCATTTTTGATTTTGCCACCATCCCCAAATATAAAATTGCTTTCTTTATCTTAAAAAACGAAATAAAAGAAGTCAACCGCATTAGCGATTGACTTCCTTCAATACAATATTTGGTGCGCCCGGCGGGATTTGAACCTGCGACCTCCGGCTTCGGAAACCGTCACTCTATCCACTGAGCTACGAGCGCATAAGAGGACACTTCTTTACTTTACTCAATTAATAAGAGATTGTCAAGGCTAAAATTAGCCAAAGTAACCATAAGTTGTCTCTTTCGAGTCTATGCAGTATAATGCAACAAGGTAACTACTTGGATTCAAGCGAGAAATGAGGGAATTCGTTTGCGATGGCGAGATTTAAAAGAGAAGTTTTCCTGGCAGTTTTTAAAGCACCTTATTGGAATAATATTTGGCGCCTCGATAGTGAGCACCAGTATTAATACCTTAATTATCCCCAATCAAATTGCTGACGGCGGGGTTACGGGTATTGCGATTATTTTACATTATCTTTTCAAATGGCCGGTTAGTTGGATAATCATAGTTTTGAATTTGCCCTTGTTTATCCTGGGCCTTAAATTGGTGGGACGCAATTTTTTACTGCTCAGTGTTCTTGGGGTTGGGATTCTTTCGGCAACTCTTTCTTTAACGTCCCATTTTCCGTCTCTGACCCATGACACTTTGTTAGCCGCTATTTCCGGTGGGGTTCTTTCCGGAATTGGCATGGGGATTATCTTTCGCTCCCGGGGTTCACTTGGCGGAACCGATATTTTAGCGGTTCTGTTTGCCAGGACGACTCCTTTTAGTGTAGGGCAAATTTTGCTGGGTATTGATGCGGTTATTTTTATGGTAACAGCTCTGTTATTTAAGCCTGAAATGGCCATGTATGCCATGATCTATATGTTTATAGCAACTCGTGTTGTCGACTTGGTTCAGGAAGGCTTGAGCCATTCCAAATCGGTTATGGTTGTCACTGTAAAGCCCCAGGAGATTGCCAATGAGATTATGGCTAAACTGGAACGGGGGGTCACTCTTTTTCAGGCGACAGGTGCTTACTCGGGAGATGAGAAACAAGTCGTTTATTGTGTTATTAGCCGTACAGAATTGTCTCAGATCAAAGAGATTGTTCGTGCACAAGATCCCCTCGCCTTCGTTGCTATTTCCGAAGTCCCTGAAGTTGTAGGGGAAGGTTTTTCATCATGGAAGGGACATTAAGCTGACAAGCGCTTAAACCATAGATTAATTATTAAATTATTATTTTGGAAATTAAAGCTGTGAGCTTTTTCAATTGTTTGTTGTTTTAGGGGAAGGAGCTGCGGAATTGTTTGTCAAGTTACTTTCCGGCGGCCAGGTTCCGCTGGCTTCGGAGAGCAATTTTCCTACAGGCATGAGGGTATACCCTTTAAGTTTGAGGCGTTCAATAACTGTGGGTAAAGCCTGAATAGTGTCCGGCGCCGAGTCTGAAGCGTGAAATAAAATAATGTCACCTGCTTTGGCCCCTTCTCCTGAATGCAGGCCATTGAGAACATTATTAATCACGGCATTAGGACCGGGACGTTTCCAATCAAGAGAGTCGACACTCCACTGTATCACTCGGTACCCTAGTTTATTAGCGACGGAAATTACTTTATTGTCATAGGCTCCGTTGGGCGCGCGAATTAACCTTACTTTTTGGCCGGAGACCCGCTCCAAAACTTCCTGGGAGGTGGCAATCTCCTTCTCGATTTCACCGGCGCCCAAGTTGTTGAGGTCGATATGGCGGTTGCCGTGAGAGCCGATTTCATGCCCTTCTTTTACCATGCGCTGAACTAAAGCCTGATGCTTTTCCGCCCAGGGACTTGAAAGGAAAAATGTGGCGTGAACCCCTTCCCGTTTGAGAATATCCAAAATCGGTTCTGCTGTTTTTTCCCCCCAACTGATATCAAAGGTCAAGCCAATTGCCGGAGTGGTAACAGTTGCCGAATAAATAGGTTTTAGCTTGCCCGAAAAAACAGCAGTCACATTTTCGCGGTAAGAAATCAAGACAAGCAGCAGAATTCCCCAAAGGGCAAGGTTACGCCAAGATGGACGCTTGAAAATTATTATTCGCATTTGGAATTCCTCCTTTGGGTTAAAGATATTCGTCTGCCCTCCGGATCATGAGATGAAAAATAAAAAAACGCCTGAAAATAGGCGTCTTGATAAAAGTTCATCTGTTTAAGCGGAATAAAAAATGCTTTCTGAGATGGAATTACAACGTTTTATGCAATGCGTAATTAACGCTTAAAAAATCGCTGACCGAAGATTGCCTGTACCAAATCCACCCGAAACAGCAGTTTGAGAAACAAGTGGAGGACAATGAAAGAGGCGGCAATAATTACTATCACGCGGATCAGGAAAAAGGCGATTGCAAAGAGCCAGGTGAAAACCTTGCCCAATATGACGGCCGAAAGTAAAAGGCCGAGAATGAGTATGAGAAGCTTGATTGCAACCGTCCAATAATTGGAGGACTGAGATGGGCGATAAGTATTCAAGATCTAAACACCCCCTTCTACATAGAGATTATCATATTTCGACTTTTATGTCTAGGTTACAAGCTTGTTCGCTTAAAAGTTCCTTTGAGCCTTAATTCTTACGCTTTGATACCCAATAAATTGAATCGTGCATATTATGGAACAGACATTGGAGGGGATAATATGTACGAAAGAGAATTATCCAGCTGGCGGAATCTGATGGAAGACGGTACTCAATGCCTGGGGGAGGAACAATATATTAATGCCGAAAAATATTACTCTCAGGCGCTTATCTTAGCGCACCAATTCTCGGTTCCAGAGCTCACGGCCTTTACATTACGACTGCTGGCAACTGTGAGAGTTCGTTTAGGGTATCTTGAATTAGCTGAAGAAGGGTTTCAATCAGCTCTCCTTATTTGTCAGGGAATCCAGAACGCTAAAGGTATGTCCGAGGCCTGGGCCGGTTTAGCCAGCGTTTCGGTGAAAAGGGGAAAGTTCAAAGCTGCCGCTGATGAATATGAACAAGCCATCGCTATTTACCCTGCGACCTCCCCGCCTTTGCGGCTGGGTATGCTCTATGCGGATCTCGGTCAGGTGCACGCGACTCTGGCGGAGTGGAATAAGGCCCGTGACGCTTATTCTGAGGCCCAGGAAATTTGCCGCGCCAATGGCTTTCTTAAAGGGGAAGGGGAATTGGATGTGCTTATTGGCGAGCTGTGCTTTCGGCAAAAGAAAAAAGAAGAAGCAAGCAAAAGCTTGCAGCACGCCTGTCAAGTATTTTTTGAAATTTCGGATATTGTTGCTCTGACGAATGCTCTTCAATATCTGGCCTTAATGTATTTTGAGCAAAATAAAATGCGCCTTGCTTTTGAGTGCCAGCAGAAAGCTGTTGCGCTCTGTTTGAGATTTGATAAGAAGCATGTTTTTAGTGAAAGCTGTTTTTTCTTAAGCAGGATAGAACAGTCGCTGGATTTGCTGGAGGAAGCAAAGTATTATCTGGAATTGTCCGTTCAATTTTATCCGGAACAAGATATTGAACTAGCCTTGCGCTATCAAGGCATGGCGAATTTACTTCATTTAACGGCAGATTATGCAAAAGCGGAATTATATTATCTAAAAGCTTTAAGTCTTTATGAATCCTTGGGTGATGAGCTGCATATAGGGGAAGTCTGCGAAGCCCTGGTTGTTTTAAAAGAATCTCGGGAAAAGGGCGATGAAGGCCGGGAGAGCAAAGAAGAGCCGGGAATTCAGGCCAAAATGTCAGGAGGCTTTCCTCTTGAGGCCTTAGTCCGCCTGGCGGAATTCTATGAAGAGCGGCGCAATTACCGAAACGCTTTGGAGTGTTATTGGAGAGCCTTGGAAATGGGGCGCGATGCCCAAATTACGACGAATTGGATCGAAGCCAGAGTCCAAAAAGTATCGAAACAGATTCGCCGCAAAAGATCCGCCTACTAATGTTTCCCTAATTCTCTTTCCGACAGCATAAAGGATAACTTCGTTAATCTTTTCCTCCCGCATCAGAGCAACTGGCGGCTTCTGCTCTCGCAAACTCGGCGCAAGCCGAGTTTTCTTTAAAAAAGCTTTATAAATCGGGAGAGTTCAGATAAAATAGAGGTATAATACTCTCACTGTCAGGTGAGATGGGGTGGAGGGGAAGCTATGCGTGAGGAAGATTCGTTGCTCCTCGAATGTTTGGAAGATGTTTACCACGACTTTGAAAAGGCTTTGAAAAAAGTGCAAAAGGTACGTTCAGTTCATGTCCAGAAATTTGAGCGGCTTCTAGAAGAATTACTGAGTGAGCGCAGAGTTTTCGAAGATATTTCTATCCCGGCCCGGCTAATCATTGAACAGCTTTTGGAGCTGCAGTTTAAAGTTGGACAGGTCGCTTTGGAAGCGGAATATTTGAGGCAGCCCTTTGTTGGTGTGGAATCTGTTAAAATCGAGGAGTTTGGTATTATTCGCTTAAAACTTGGGGATGTTGAAGTTAAATGGCGGGATGGAAACTATTCTTACTATTTCTACCCGGATAAGGTGGAACTAAGAGCTACGGATGAGAAATCTTCCATTAAATTATTCTTTTCTATTCCGTTTAATCAACAGATTATGGAAAGGTTTCCGGAAATCCTTAAGTCTCCCAATGTTGTTTATGTTCATCCACAACTTGAAGCTTGGATACGGGAGGTTCTGTGATGCCAAATCTTGACAGAGGATTAATTCAGATATATACGGGAAATGGCAAAGGAAAAACAACGGCTGCCCTGGGGCTCACAATACGGGCAATCGGACATGGCTTTAAAGTATATATTATTCAATTCATGAAAGGCAGTGCTGATTACGGCGAATTGGAGGGGCTAAAACGTCTCTCCCCTGAATGCCGGGTCGAAAGCTATGGAGGCAAAGGGTGGGTTCACAAAGGCCTTCAAGAGGAAGAACATGTCCTTGAAGCCCGGAAGGCCTTTAAACGAGCCCGGGAGATTGCTGTCTCGGGGGAATGGGACATAGTCGTCCTCGATGAAATTCTCAATGCCCTCTGGTTTGAACTTTTAGCGGAAGATGAAGTCTTGGAATTGTTAGAGATAAAACCTCCTCATGTCGAGTTGGTGCTGACCGGCCGCAATGCCTCGGACCGCTTGCTGGAAAAGGCCGATTTAGTTACGGAGATGGTTTCCCAAAAACATCCCTTTGACCAGGGAATCGTGGCTCGCAAAGGGATAGAATATTAAAAGCCCGGGCCTTTATCTACTGTCAGAAAGTATAACCTTGTTACATAGTTTTTTAGTGCGGAAACTTGAAAGGAGAGACTCGCTATGATGTTGACCAACGACGACGTCCTTCGGGAAGCTCAGGAAAAAGGGGTTAAGTTTATTCGTTTGCAATTCACGGACATTTTCGGCATACTGAAAAACGTCGCCATTACGATTGAGCAGCTGGAAAAGGCTTTAGACGGCCAGCTCATGTTTGACGGCTCTTCGATTGAAGGGTTCGCCCGTATTGAAGAATCCGATATGTATTTGCGGCCGGATCCCAATACCTTTGTGGTCTTTCCTTGGCGCCCCAAAGAAGGTGGAGTGGCCCGTCTTATTTGTGACGTTTACAACCCCGACGGGACATCTTTCGGGGGATGCCCGCGCAGCGCGCTGAAAAAGGTTTTGCAGGAAGCTGCTGAGCTGGGTTATAGCTTGAATGTCGGCCCGGAATTGGAGTTTTTCCTTTTTCATACGGACCCGGAAGGGCGCCCGACAACCATTACTCATGACAAGGCCGGGTATTTTGATTTAACTCCGGTTGATTTGGGAGAGAATGCCCGCCGGGATATGGTTTTAACCTTGGAACAAATGGGATACGAGATTGAAGCCTCACACCATGAGGTAGCTCCCGGGCAACATGAAATCGACTTTAAATATTCCGACGCTTTAGATATCGCGGATAAAATTGCCACCTTCCGTTTTGTGGTTCGGACGATAGCCCAGCATCACGGCCTCCATGCCACATTTATGCCCAAACCGATTTTCGGCATAAATGGTTCAGGCATGCACAGCAATCAATCGCTTTTTAAAGCCGGGAAAAACGCTTTTTACGATCCTAACGGTCCCCTGGAACTTTCAGAGATTGCTTATCAATATATCGCCGGCCTGATGAAACACGCTCAATCGTTTACGGCTATTACCAACCCGACCATCAATTCCTACAAGCGGCTTGTTCCGGGGTATGAAGCACCTTGCTATATAGCCTGGTCCGGACGGAACAGAAGTCCTTTGATTCGGATACCTGCCAAAAGAGGGGCCTCAACCCGTATTGAATTGAGGAGCCCGGACCCGTCCTGCAACCCATATTTAGCTCTTGCGGTTCAATTGAAAGCGGGATTAGACGGAATTAAGCATAAGCTCACTCCCCCGCCGGCGGTTGACTTAAATATTTATGCTATGACCCATGCAGAACGTGCCAGTCACAATATCCCTTCGCTTCCCGGCAGTTTAAAAGAGGCCTTGGATGAATTGGCAAAGGCGCCGGTTATTCAGGAAGCACTTGGCGAGCATATCTATCAGCGTTTTTTGGAGGCTAAAACAGAGGAATGGGATAGTTTTCGCGTAAACGTTACTCGCTGGGAACTGGATCGTTATTTGGAACTGTATTAGAAGCTCTGTCTTGCAGGAGATCCGCATTACCTTGGTAGTGCGGATCTTAGAGAATGATCAATACGTTCATGATTTATAATTTGGATAGAAGATTTTTTATGTTTGTGAAACAATTTACATGAAAAAGCATAAAGTAAAGCAAAGAAATATTAATCCGAATTTTTAATATTCAAAATTATCCTGGATAAACTTTTTGAACTATGTTAATATAAATTAACATAATGATGTACACAAAAGGAGGACGTATCATGATGTTTGCCTTGAATCGTGATTCCGTGCCGGGCTCTTCCTTTCGAACTCAACGCAAGTTTAAAGTTGGGGATCGAGTCACGACGAGTAATGGCTGTCTGGGGACGGTT
The DNA here is from genome assembly GCF_030954495.1 of Candidatus Desulfosporosinus nitrosoreducens. GTDB lineage: Bacteria > Bacillota > Desulfitobacteriia > Desulfitobacteriales > Desulfitobacteriaceae > Desulfosporosinus > Desulfosporosinus nitrosoreducens. Next base: position 36,500 of record NZ_JAVHUW010000047.1, read on the forward strand.
GTTCGGATAGACCGTGATGAGGTTGGGGAGTTTATAGTAGCCCGTCTAGATATTTTACCGGGTGAATTTGCTTATGATCCTTGGGATTTAGATAAAATCGACTAAGTTAAAAGCCTAGCTTATTTCAGCCACCCCTTTTAGGGGTGGTTTTTAATTTTTCTGCATAAAGAAATTTTAGTATATGCCTTATCTAGAGCGACAAGGCATATACTAGAACTATACGTTGTTAAACCTGGCTGATGTAGAGAAGGGAGGGCTATCATGGAAGTCATCAAATGGCTACGCGAATATCGTGAAATAGAGGCCTCATTAGAATGGAAAGGTACTTTTGCAGATTATTTGCAAATGGTTATTAAAAATCCTAATTTAGCTCTGCATGCTCACGCACGGATTTACGCGATGATCAAAGCGGCCGGAGTTGAAACTAAGGGAGATCAAAAGAAGTATCATTTCTTTGACAAAGAACTTTTTGGCTTAGATAAAACGCTGGAGCGGCTCATTGAGGAATATTTTCACAGTGCGGCGAAACGCTTGGATGTCCGCAAGCGGATTCTCCTGTTAATGGGGCCCGTGAGTGGCGGTAAGTCAACGATTGTGAGCCAATTGAAACGAGGGTTGGAGGAGTTTACCAGAACTGAAGAAGGTGCGGTTTACGCTATTGAGGGGTGTCCAATGCATGAAGACCCTCTGCATCTTCTGCCAATGTCTTTGCGGCCGCAATTTGAAAAGGAATATGGGATTCGCGTGGAAGGAAATCTTTGCCCGGTTTGCCGTTTGCGCTTGGATGAAGAATTCTCCGGAGAAGTTGAGAGTTTCCCCGTAAAACGAATTGTCTTCTCTGAGGAACAGCGGGTAGGAATAGGGACTTTTACTCCTTCGGACCCCAAGTCACAGGATATTGCCGATTTGACAGGAAGCATCGACTTTTCTTCGATTACGGAATATGGCTCGGAATCCGATCCTCGCGCCTATCGTTTTGACGGAGAACTGAATAAGGCCAATAGAGGTTTAATGGAATTCCAGGAAATGCTGAAATCCGATGAGAAATTTCTTTGGAATCTTTTGAGTTTATCCCAGGAAGGGAATTTTAAGGCAGGAAGATTTGCCTTAATCTCGGCCGACGAATTAGTTATCGCTCACACCAACGAGAATGAGTACCGAACCTTTGTTGCCAATAAGAAAAATGAAGCCTTGCAATCCAGAATTATTGTCATGCATGTTCCCTACAATCTTAAGGTTAGTGATGAAATTAAAATTTATGAGAAACTAATTAGCCAGAGTGATATCCGCAATGTTCATGTCGCTCCCCATAGTCTCTGGGCCACATCGGTCTTTGGCGTTCTCTCCCGCTTAAAGCCTTCCAAAAAGCAAGGGATGGACCTGGTTAAAAAAATGAAAATTTATGATGGCGAAGATGTCGAAGGATTTAATCAGAAGGATTTAAAAGAGCTGATGATTGAAGGAGAAGAACAAGGGGAAGGCATGAGCGGGGTTGATCCGCGTTATGTGATCAACCGGATCTCTACGGCCTTAATTCGCGACGAACATGCTTGCATCAACGCTTTGGACATCTTGAGAGCTTTGAAAGACGGTCTGTCTCAGCATACCTCAATCACGAAAGAGGAAAGGGAAAATTTACTGAATCTAATTTCAGTGGCCCGGCGCGAATACGATGAAATGGCCAAGAAAGAGGTTCAAAAGGCTTTTGTCTATGCTTACGAGGAATCTGCCAAATCTCTTTTGAACAATTATCTGGATAATGTCGAAGCCTTTTGCAATTCGACGAAACTAATGGACCCTATTACCGGAGAAGAGTTGCCTCCGGATGAGCAATTGATGCGCAGCATTGAAGAGCATGTCGGAGTGTCGGAGAACGCTAAGAAAACCTTTCGCGAGGAGATTTTAATTCGCATATCCATGTACGCCCGCAAGGGAAAAACCTTTAGCTACGAGTCGCATGAGCGCCTAAAAGAAGCCATTGAGAAAAAGTTATTTGCGGATCTTAAGGATATTGTTAAAATTACCACATCTGTGGAGCATCCCGACCAGGAACAACTCAAGAGAATTAATGGCGTCATGGACCGTCTCATCAATGAGCATGGATACTGCCCGATCTGTGCCAATGAAATTGTCAAATATGTCGGGGCCCTCCTTAACCGCTAAGAGAAAATAGGAGGGATGAAGGTGTCGGATGATATTATTGTAAGCCGCGATGACTGGAGTTTGCATCGCAAGGGGTATTTAGATCAAACGAGGCACAAAGAAAAAGTAGAAGAAGCTATAAAACAACAATTGGGAGATCTGATTGTTGATGAAAGCATCATCTTATCCAATGGTAAAAAAAGTACAAAGATTCCTATGCGTTCTTTGGAAGAGTTCCGCTTTCGCTATGATTTTAATAAAAAAAATCATACCGGTCAGGGAACAAAAAAAATGTCACCGGGGGACATTTTGGGGCGCGACCAGGCTAAGGGCAAAGGAGCCTCAGGCAGCGGAGCGGGAGAAGAACCCGGGGAAGATATTTACGAAGCTGAAGTCACTTATGAGGATTTAGCCGATATCTTATTTGCAGAATTGAAACTCCCCAATCTTGACGATAAAAAACGTCCTTTAATTGCTCACGATCGGCCGGAATTTAATGATGTCCGTAAAACCGGGCTTATGGCCAATGTCGACAAGAAACGGACGTTGTTGGAAAGTATCAAAAGACAGGCCAGAAAAGAGAATTACAAGAAAGAGGAGCGCTTAAAGATTACTCCGGAGGATTTGCGCTTTAAGACCTGGGAAACCCGGCCGAATTTTGAGACGAACGCGGTTATCTTAGCCATGATGGATACCTCGGGTTCGATGGGACAGTTTGAAAAGTATATTTCACGGACGTTTTTCTTCTGGATGGTGCGTTTTCTGCGCTTAAAATATGAAAACGTGGAGATCCGCTTTTTAGCCCACCATACGGAAGCTAAAGAAGTGACTGAGGAGGAATTCTTTACACGGGGGGAAAGTGGCGGTACGCGCTGTTCTTCGGTGTATAAATATGCTTTGGATTTAATTGAAAAAGAATATCCGCCGGCCCATTATAATATCTATCCGGTCCATTTTACGGATGGAGACAATATTGGCTCGGATAACGCGCGGGCCATGGGGCTGATGAAAGATCTTGTGGACGTTAGTCGGGTGGTTGGGTACGGAGAAATCTTAAGAACTCACTATTCCAGTACCTTAATGTCAACCTTAAAAAGGATTACAGATCCTAAACTCAGGTTAGTGACGATTCGCGACCGCAACGAAGTTTATGATGCTTTAAAGACGGTTTTTTCTTAAAGTCCTGAGACGTTGACCCACCTTGATGTCTGCTCAATTCTTGAGATTTAGTAAGGGGGGAAGTCATGGACAATGAGATTAGAAACTTGACTGCTTTTGCCCAGGAGATTGCCCAGGTAGCACGGGGAATGGGTCTTAATTTTTATCCGGTTAATTTTGAGGTGGTTCCGGCGGAAGCCCTGTATACCTTCGGGGCTTATGGCATGCCGGTGCGGTTTACCCATTGGAGTTTTGGCAAAGCATTTTACCGCATGAAAACCCAATATGATTTGAATTTGAGCAGGATTTATGAGCTTGTGATTAACACGAATCCGGCCTATGCTTTTTTACTGGAAGGAAATCGCTTGACTCAGAACAAACTGGTGATCGGGCATGTTTACGCCCACGTTGATTTCTTTAAAAATAATCACTATTTTTCCCGCACTCCCAAAGATATGGTTGAACGAATGGCGGCTCACGCCGAAAAGCTTAGAGAATATGAACTGTTGCATGGCCGGGAAAAGGTTGAAGCTACCCTGGACGCGGTTTTGTCGATTCAGGAACATGTGGATTTCCGCTCCCATATAGGCCCGGACTATAAAAGCGACAAGCGCAGTAAAGGAAATTCTAAAAATAAACAGCCGGTCAAGCAGTCCTGTCCAACGGCGAACTGTCAAAGCCAGTCTTGTGCCGCCAAAGGCACTTGCGGAACTTGCCGGCAGCCCGCAAGTGCGGTCACTGATCCTAAAGCAAAGGCAAAGCACAGAACAGCGCAGCTCTATGAAGATTTGTGGGAGGACCTGGCCGAGAAAGAATCCGAGTCGGAAGCGCAGCAAGACTATGAGGATCTCCTTTACTATCTGATAGAATTTGCGCCGGGGCTGGAAGAATGGCAGAGGGATATCGTGAGCATTGTCCGGGAAGAATCACTCTACTTCTTTCCCCAGATTGAAACCAAAATTATTAATGAAGGCTGGGCGACCTTTTGGCATGCAAAAATAATGCGTGAACTGGACCTTACTGAGAGCGAAGCTCTGGAATTCTCTTTAATGCACAGCCAAGTCGTTCAGCCGTCACGCCTGAGTTTAAATCCCTATTATCTGGGAGTAAAGATCTGGGAAAGCCTTGCTAAAGAAAGGTCTCCGGCAGAACTTTTTGAACTGCGTGAGACGGAAAATGATCTGTCCTTTATCCGCAACCACTTGACTAAAGAATTGGCGGAAGAACTTAACCTGTTCAATTTCCGTAAAGTCGGGGCCCATTGGCAGGTCACGGAGAATGATTGGGAGAAGGTGCGTAATAATTTGGTGCAACAGCTTGTTAATGGCGGAAATCCACGTATTGTAGTTCTGGAAGGGGATTATGAAGGCAAAGGCGGACTCTATCTCAAGCATCGCCATGAGGGAGCTGACCTTGATGTCGTTTATCTGGAAAAAACTCTTTCCTTAGTTCAGTCCCTGTGGGGAAAGGCCGCGCTCCTGGAAACCATGCTTGACGGCAAGAAAATCATTTATGAAGCGTCTGACGGCTTAGTCAGCCGCCGGCAAGTGAGTAAAACGGATTAAGGCGCAAGGTTTAAAAAAAGGACATTATGACCAAAGTAGATCTGGGAGAGCTACTTTGGTCACCTTTTGAAAACTATAAAACCTAAGTTGAAAACTATAGAGCCTAAGCGAAATCTGTAAAGAAACTGGTAATGAGCATAAGTCTATGGTAAAATACCCACGGTATGATGAATCGTCATGAATGTCAGGAGGTATAGTTTGGAAGCGCTTATTACCCAGCTTGGGGAATTCGTCGTACATATCATTTCGTCTTTTGGCTATGCGGGTGTGTTTTTAGCAATGGCTATTGAAAGCGCCTGCATCCCTTTGCCAAGCGAGATTATTCTGCCTTTTACCGGCTATATGGTTTTTAGCGGCCATTTTGGTTTCTGGCCGGCGGTTGTTGCCGCTACTTTAGGGAACCTCTTCGGGGCTTTGGTAGCCTATTATGTGGGAGTATGGGGAGGCCGGCCTTTTCTCAAGCGGTATGGCAAGTATTTTTTTATAAATGCCCGGGAATTGGCTTGGACAGAACGTATTTTTGAGCGCAATGGCGAAATAACGGTCTTTATTGGCCGTGTCCTGCCGGTTGTGCGCACGTTTATTTCCTTACCCGCGGGGATTGCCCGCATGAATCCGCTGAAAATGGCTACTTATACGACGATCGGGGCCTTTCTTTGGTGTACGCTCTTGGTCTTTATCGGTAAAAAATTAGGTGAGAAGTGGGATACCCTTAAACCCTTGTTTCATCGCGCTGATGTTGTAGTCGGCGGAGTTATCCTTGTTGTGCTGCTTTATTTCGTTTGGAAACATGTCTCAGGCAAGAAACGCTAAGGTTTAAGGCCGCTGTAAAGAATCCGAAGGGTTTCGGGGGGAAATGGCTTAAAGAAAGGTAGGCTAGGCATGCATGGATTAGAGCACTATGTGATGAGCATAATTTTTCACTATCGTTATGCCGGCTTATTTGTACTGCTTACGGGTGGTATGGTTGGTATTCCTGTGCCCGATGAATTTTTAATGGCTTTTAGCGGCTTTCAAATATCCCTGGGACGAATGAATCTCGCCAAGACCCTTTTAGTTGCTTCTTTGGGCAGCTTCACGGGCATGAATTTAAGCTACTGGGTTGGACGAACCTTAGGGATTTCTTTTCTCCACAAAGTTGCTCCCCTTCTGCACTTCAATACAAAAAAAATTACAAGCGCTGAACATTGGTTTCAGCGCTTTGGAGATCGGCTCATCGTGATTGGCTATTTTTTTCCGGGATTCCGCCACTTTACGGCCTATTTTTCCGGGATGAGTAAACTTAATTATGCCCGTTATGCTGTGCTGGCGGCAACGGGGGCCACTCTTTGGGCTTTTACCTTTATTACCCTCGGTCGAATTTTAGGTGAGCATTGGGAGAAAATTACGTTTATTTTGCATCGCTATCTAGTCAGAGGGGGAATTATTCTCGCCTTAATCGTCTTCTTGATCTACCTCTATAGTCTTAAACGCGGTAAAGCAGGCTTAGAAAACTGAGGGCGGATCTTCTTCTTTGAGCTCCTCGGCCTGGCAATGAGGGCAGAGGCCGAAGAAGCGCAGCCAGTGATTCCGGATACGGTAACCGCTTTGAGATTCGATGGTCTGGGCTAAGTTTCTTATGGGACAGTCCCCTAATTCCTTGCTTTGTCCGCATTTGGTACAGATAAGCTGATGGGCGTGTTGTTTGGCAGAGCTGACGAGGCAAAAACGTTCGCCGCCGCTCCTGAATTCTTCCTTTTCAATCAGGTTGATGCTGCTGAGCATTTCCAGAACACGGTAGATAGAAACGATGCCGACATGAATGTTGGCTTGTTCCAGAATGTGATGAATATCGTAGGCCCCGAGGTATTCGCTGTTTTGGCAAAGCACTTCCACGACATGTTTGCGGGCCGAGGTGAGGCGATAGCCTTGCTGTTGAATATCACGAAGGATTTCTTCATAGTTCATGGTGTTGTCTCCTAAAATAGAAGCGGTAGTTAAAGCCGCTTATTTTTATACTGTCAGAAAGGTATAACTTCGTCTATGTTTGCTGACAGCAGGGGTGTAACTAGGCCGTTGCCTGCGCTAGGACTTGGCGCCGGTCAAGGTTTTCTTATTTTCCTTAAGACCAAAGCTTCGGCGCAGGGATTGGCGCTGAGGGGAAAGAAGAAAACTGATCAAAAAGAATAAGGCGGCAGTCAAAGCAATACTTGCGCCTGAGGCGACATTGAAGTAGTAGGAAATATACAGTCCGATTACGGCGCTGGTTAAGCCGAAAAGAATTGCCAGCAGGAGAAGTCTCTTTAAGGAACGTGTCCATTGCTGAGCGGAGGCCGCGGGAATAATTAAAAGTGCGGTAACCAGGATAATGCCAACGGTCTGAGAAGCAATAACTACGGTCACGGCGGTCATGATCAGCATGGCATAATGCAGTCTTGTACGTGGCAGACCGGCCACTTCAGCCATTTCCGGGTCAAAGGCATAAAAAACAAATTCTTTGTAGAAGAGCATAATAATCAGTAAGATCAGAAGGGCTGCCCCGATAATAATCTTGAGGTCAAAGGGTGTAATCGCTAAAACGGAGCCAAATAAATAGCCCGTGAGGTCTGTGGTGTAAAATTTCATGCTGCTGATCAGGGCGATCCCTAAAGCCATAGACGCTGAAAATAAGATGCCGATAGCCGTATCTAAAGTGACTTTGGCTTTTTCATGGACTAAGCCGATCAGCAGAGCTAAGCCGATGGTGTAGAAATTGGCAGTGAGGTAAAGGTCCCACTGCATAAGGTAACCTATGGCCAGTCCGGCAAGAGAGCCGTGAGCCAATCCTTCGCCAATGAAGGCTAAGCGCAGCAGGACCACAAAGCTGCCAATCACGGCGCATAAAATACCTATTGTCACAGTTCCTAGCAAAGCATTTTGCATAAAGGCGAATTGGAGTGGATCTAAGAGCAAGTGCATGGACAGGAATCCTCCTTCGCGGCGGGCAGGGCCTCTTCTTCGCCAAGATGGTGCGGCCAGGGAAGGCCCGAAAATGTTTTGGTTAAAATTTCCGGTGTCAGGACCTTTTCTGGCGGACCAAAGGCGATAATCCGCTCGTTTAAGCATAAAATACGCCCAAAATGGTGAAAATCCAGGGCTAGGAGGTCGTGGGTGGTTGTCAGGGTTGTAATACCGTCCTCGTGCAGCAGTTCAAGAAGCTCGTAAATGCTCTGCTGAGTGGGAATATCCAGTCCTGTTGCCGGTTCGTCAAGCAGCAGGAGCTTAGATTCCTGAGCCAGTGCCCGGGCGATAAAAACGCGCTGCTGTTGCCCGCCTGAGAGCTGACCGATGGGACGTGCGGACATTTCAAGCATTTTCACCCGCCGCAAAGATTCCTGCACCACCTGATGGTCCTCTTTGCGGGCAAAACGCAGCGGGCCAAGGCGGCCGACGCGTCCCAACATGACTACCTCGTAGACTGAGATGGGAAATTCCTTATCGATGGATTTCAGTTGGGGGACATAGCCGATTTGGTGCCGGCGGCGCCAGGAGCGCTGAGGTTTTCCGCCGAAAACCTTAACACTCCCCCGGGTGGGTTTGTTCAGTCCCACGATGCTGCGGAGGAAAGAGGTTTTGCCGGAGCCGTTGGGCCCGATAATGCCAATGCAGGAACCTTGAGGAATTCGGATGTGAATATCATTAAGGATTTGACGCTCACCATAGTTTAGGAAAAAGTGGTCAAATTCAATGACATGGTTATCGGACATGTGCTTGGAACCTACTCTCTTTATTCGTTATTTTAGAGCCGAGACAATAGCGGTGGTATTGGATTTCATCATCGCTATATAAGAATTGGAATCCGGCGTATCTCCCAGAGTATCATCGTGAAGAGAATCTATAAATTTCACGCCGGTTTCGGCAGCCAGCTGCTGTGCTAATTTGGGATTAAATCCCGCTTCGCTGAATACGGCGTGAATATTCTGCTCCCGAATCAGCTTAATGAGATCGGCATAGTCTTTGGCAGAAGGTTCGGCTTCACCGGTGTGAAGCAAAGGCTGGACAAAGACCAGGCCATATTGTTTGGCGTAATAGACCCAGGCGTCGTGCAGAACGACCATTTTGCGCGATTCGGGCGGAAGGCTGGAGATTTGGGTTCGAATCCACTGGTCCAGGTTCGTCAGTTCCGCAAGGTAGGCGGCGGCGTTTTGTGTAAAATATTGTTTGTCTTCAGGATAAGTTTGCGCCAATTGATCGCGAATTGTTTCAACATAATGTTTGGCATTTTCCACATCAAGCCAGAGATGAGGATTGCCCTCTCCGCCTTGATCTTTACCTAAAATGGTCAGGCCGTCGGCTAAAACAACGGTACGGAGGTTAGGATTCGCAGCGTTGGAGATAATTTTATTTAAATAGACTTCTTCCCCCACTCCGTTGGCAAAAAAAAGGCTGGCAGCGGCAACTTCGCGCACATCGGCAGGTTTAGGTTCGAATTCATGAGGATCGCTTCCGGCAGGCACGAGATTGATTACTTTAATTTTGTCCCCGCCCACTTGGCGTATCAGATCTGCCAGGGGAGAAATACTTGTCACGACGGTTCGGGATTGAACGGTTGCTGCGGGAGCCTGGGGACTGCAGCCGTTAAGTAAGATCAGGGAACTAAGGGCAAGAACCAGTAAAAGGCAATAACGTTTGGGGACCATGGGGCACACTCCTTAATGATATATTATTTCAATAAGGAGTGTAATACAGGAACTGGCAAATGTCAAACGTCGCAGACTGCGGGAGCTTGGCAAAGCATTAGCCGAAAGTTAACGGCAGTGGTATAATTTAAAAGGATAAATAAGCCAAAACATAAAGGAGGTCACACTCGTGACAAATGAAAGCACTCAAGATTTAGACCAAGCTAAAAATCCAATCGTCACCATTGAAATGGAAAACGGCAACATCATTAAAATTGAACTCTATCCTGACATAGCTCCGGAGACGGTCAAGAACTTTGTCACTCTTGTATCGGAAGGTTTCTATGACGGTCTTATTTTCCATAGAGTTATTCCTTCCTTTATGATTCAAGGGGGAGATCCCAATGGAACCGGTATGGGAGGAAGCAAGCAAACGATTCGGGGAGAGTTCACGGCTAATGGCGTTAAAAACGATTTGCGGCATGACCGTGGCGTTATCTCCATGGCCCGTACCTCCAACCCGAATTCGGCCAGTTCTCAATTCTTTATTGTAGTCAAAGCTGCGACTCATTTGGACGGGCAATATGCTTCCTTCGGAAAAGTCATTGAAGGTATGGAGGAAGTTGACCGTATTGTCAACGTGCCGAGGGATCGGGCAGACAAGCCTGCAGAAGACCAAAGAATGAAAAAGGTAACTCTCTAGGAGCCTTTCTCGGTCGGGTAATTTGCACTATAGCGGAAAGGGAGGGCCCGGCCCTCTTTTTCCCTCTAAAGAGGAGATAGTGTTATGTTCGATTTGCTGCGTTTATATGCTCAGGTTGTAGAGGAACAGAGTTTTACGGTTGTCGCCCGCAAACTGGAGATAAGCCAGCCGGCCGTTTCCAATCAAATGCGGGCGCTCGAAGAGAAGCTGGGAGTTAAGCTGCTTTATCGCAAAGGCAAGGGGTTTGCTTTAACTCAGGAAGGCGAGATCTTATACCGGCATGCCAAACATATCCTGGATGCCTGGGCTGACTTGATACAAGAAATCGGAAACTCCGAACGAGTTATGAGCGGAAAAATACATATCGGAGCTTCCCACATTCCCGGGGAATACCTGCTGCCGGCTTATTTAGCTTCTTTTCGCCAGCTATATCCGGATATAACCTTTAAATTGACGATCGGAGACAGCCTGGAGATCGCGGAAAAGGTTGTGGCCCACGAAGTGGATTTTGCTGTGGTTGGAGCGGTCTTTGATACGGAAAAACTGACTTCCGAATATTGGCTGAAAGACGAGTTGGTTTTATTGGCGGCCAAAGATCATCCGCTTTGTTCGGAGCCTAGCACGAATCTGCGCGCCCTGCAAGCCTGTCCGATGGTTCTGCGGGAAAGCGGCTCGGGCCACCGCAGGGCTTTTGAAGAGGCCCTTGTCAAACGAGGGCTGGATTTGAATGATTTTAATGTAGTACTGGAAGTAGGAAGTACAGAGGGGGTTAAAAACTCCGTACGTTCCGGATTAGGCTATTCCTTTTTATCCAGACATGCCATTGAGCACGGAGAAAAATTCGGTTTGGTTGAAATAACCGTTGCTGATTTTAAACTTGAGCGTGGGTTTTACCTTTTAACTCGCCGCAATAAATCTCTTCCCAGCATAGCGGAGGAGTGTTACAGGTATTTGCTCAATCAGAAACCGGATCAGATAAGTGAGTGAAGAAATTTCTCCGGCTGATATAGCCCTGATCAAGCGTTTATTTTCCGCTGGTTTTGGCCTTTTAGCTAGAATTATTATAGTTATTTTCACGTATCTTATAGATATCTATAGAGGAGAGCAAAGGAGAATCGTGTTTGGACTGGTTTTTGAGTGACTTCAATATTAAGGCCTGGCGGCTTGTGAAAAGCTATAGACCGGAAAAAGCTTCAAACATGGTCCTTATCTATGGGCCTTTTGGCGTTGGCAAAACGACTCTCCTGAATTACCTGGAACGCCAATGGTTCAAGGAGGGGGGGATTTTGACAAATGCCGCCGCTTTTTCCCGTCAGTATGCTTACGCCTCCCAGGAAGGCAAGCTCTCTCAGTTCAGACAGCGCTATCGCACGACCCCCTTGCTGCTGATGGATGACTTGCAAGGTCTGGCAGGTAAAAAGCAAACCCTCGAAGAGCTCCATTATACCTATGAATATATCCTCCATAATGGCGGGAAGATGGTCGCGACCCTGGAAGCAGAGTCCTTGAATTTGGATTTTCTTGGCGAACGCTTGATGTCGCGCTTTTTAAGCGGCATTGTTCTGCCTCTGTCTCAGCCTCAAAATCATGAAATCGCAGGTTTTGTGGCAGAATATTCCCGCGGCTTGAAGCTCTTTATGGACAATTTGCTTCCGGAACTGATTGCTCAGCGAACCGAAAACCTTACAGACGCTAAAAAAGTCTTACATCAATTCATTGAGTTTGCCGAAAGCCGTAATGACGAGTTGAGTTTACAATGTTTCCTGGCTTATTGGCAAGAAAACGTGAGAACACAACGTGAAGCCCTTACCCCGCTGAATATTCTCCAGGCGACAGCGCAAGCCGCGCATCTCTCTGTTGAAGAATTACTCGGACCGACACAAAAGATGATCGTTAATGAGGCCCGTCAGCTGGCAATTTACGCCATGCGAACTCTCTGCAAGATTTCTTATCCGGCTATAGCGGCTTATTTTAATCGCCGCCATTCCAGTATTATAACAGCGTATAAAAAAATGCAGGAAAAGTTGAGTCAGGATCAAGAATTAAAGCAACGCTATCAGGAAATCGCCAATCAATTTAAAGACAGTGAGAAGGAGTGATTCAATGTCAGGAGTGATTCAAAGAGTTGGAGTGCTTACAAGCGGCGGAGATGCGCCCGGCATGAATGCCGCCGTTCGTGCCGTCGTCCGTAAGGGAATTTTTCATGGTCTAAACGTTTTTGGCATAAACAGAGGGTATGAAGGACTAATTCATGGTGAAATTCATGAGATGAGCATTGGTTCTGTGGCGGATATTGTCTTAAGGGGCGGAACTGTCTTAAAAACTGCCCGCTCCGAGGAAATGAAAACCCTGGCCGGTCAGCAGAAAGCTTTAGCTCAATTGCGTAAGCTGGAGATTGACGCCTTGGTTGTGATTGGTGGAGACGGCTCTTTTCGCGGCGCCCAAACTCTTGCCGCTCAAGGAGTTCAGTTGGTGGGGGTTCCCGGTACTATTGACAATGACATTGCCGGAACCGAATTGACCATTGGCTTTGATACGGCGGTTAATACGGTGGTGGATGCCGTCGGCAAAATTCGTGATACAGCTTCCTCCCATGAGCGCACATTTATTGTGGAAGTTATGGGAAGAAATTGCGGAAACATTGCTTTGCAGGCGGGTTTAGCTTGTGGAGCGGAATCGATTTTGGTACCTGAAATTCCCTATGACTTAGATGAGATCAGCGATAAACTGAAACGCGGCCATCAAAGAGGCAAAAACCACAGTATTATTCTGGTTGCCGAAGGGGTAGGAAGCGCTTATAAAATTGGAGAGGAGCTGCACGCTCGTTCAGGCTTTGAGACTCGGATCACAGTTCTTGGACATTTGCAGCGCGGCGGCAACCCCAGCGCTCTCGACGCGGTGATTGCCGCCGCCATGGGGGGAAAGGCCATCGAAATTATTTTAGCCGGGGAAACGAATAGAATGACTGCTTACATTGATCAAACCGTAATTTCCCGCCCGCTTGAAGATGCTTATGGCAACCGCCGGCCTCTTAACCGCGAGCTTTATGATTTGGCCAATGAACTTTCGATCTAGTCCATAAGTCATAAGGCCTTAAATTTCTGAAAGGTGGGGGTTTTTATGATGTCGCTTAATAAATCTAAACTGACGATAGATTATACGGGGATGATGCATTCGGACCAAAACCCTAAAGGACTCCTGAAAAAAGAATTACAAGGACTTCAGCCTTTATTGGACAAGGCAGAGGCCGCCCTCGCGGTCTTGCGGGAGACAGGGAAACTGGATTTTTCCAAGCTTCTGCCTGAGATGCAGACCCAGCTTCCAGAAATAAAGGCTTATGCCGACCAGGTCGCTTCTAGATTTGAAAACTTTGTTGTTTTGGGGATTGGCGGTTCTGCCCTTGGGCCTTTGGCTGTTCAGCAAGCCTTGAAGCATTATTATTATAATGAGTTAACAGCGGAAAACCGCTCTTACCGGCCTCGCTTTTATGTCCTGGACAATATCGATCCCGTCCGTTTTCAGGAATTATGCCAAGTCCTTGATCCCGGCAAAACCTTGTTTAATGTGATTTCCAAATCAGGCAATACTGCGGAGACGATGGCCCAATTCCTGATTGTCCGCGACAATTTGCGCCGTCTTTGCGGAGAAAGCTATGCGGAGCATATTGTGGTGACAACGGATCAGGAAAAGGGCAATCTTTTGCCGATTGCCCTCAAGGAAGGGTTTAAACGTTTTGTCATTCCCCGGGGCATTGGAGGCCGCTTTTCTGAATTGACTCCGGTTGGGCTGCTGGCGGCAGCTATTTGCGGGATTGATGTCGAGGAACTTTTGGCAGGAGCCTGGGAAATGGACCAGTGGATTCGAGAAGCGAGAGATGTGTTTACCAATCCGGCGCAATTAAAGGCAGCTCTAGCTTATCTTTCCTGGCAAAAAGGAAAAAATATTTCAGTCTTTATGCCTTATGTGGACGGTCTGAAAACGATGGCCGATTGGTATGCTCAGTTGTGGGCTGAAAGCTTGGGAAAACGCCGGAATCGCGGGGGAGAGGTGGTCTCTCTGGGGCAAACCCCTGTGAAGGCTTTGGGCGTGACAGACCAGCATTCTCAAGTCCAATTGTACACTGAAGGGCCCGACGACAAGACAGTCACTTTTGTAACCCTCGATAAATTTAAGTTCAGTCAGGAGATCCCTATCGACCGTGATTTGCCGGAGGATATTCAATTTTTGGGAGGCCGCACGTTAGAGGAACTGCTGTTTGCGGAACAAAAAGCGACGGAGTACGCGCTTACTTTAGCGGGGCGGCAGCATCAGAAAATCATTCTTTCGGCGTTAAATGCTCATGCCGTCGGCCAACTGTTGCTGCTGCTGGAATGGGAGACTGCTTATATGGGTGAGCTGCTGAACATCAATGCCTTTGATCAGCCGGGTGTGGAGGAAGGAAAAAACGGCACTTACGCTTTAATGGGACGCGCAGGCTATGAGAGAAAGAAACAGGACATAGAGAAGTATGGTCAAGAAAAATACGTATTAACCCCAACTATGTAATTTTACTGTGTAATTGTGTGATTTTAAAACAAACCTCTACGTTATCTCAGCGGGGTAAGTAGAGGTTTGTTTATGTCTTAGTTTAGAGAAGGATTTTAGATATTAAGGTCGAATTTATTCCTAAAGAGGTGAAACGAGTGGAACCGATTTTTGCCTTAGATATAGGAACTCGAATGGTCATGGGCTTGGTGATGACCAAAAACGAGGATCAGGGGTACGAGATTCTGGCAAGCGCTCACACCGAACACCGTCAACGGGCCATGTATGACGGGCAGGTTCACGACGTGAATGAAGTAGCCAGAGCGGTGACCATAGTTAAGGAAATTCTTGAGAAAAAATTGGACCTTACTTTAAAGCAAGTGGCCGTTGCCGCTGCGGGCCGGGCTTTGCGCACGGAAGTTGCCGGCGCTGAGCGCCATGAGCTGTTTCCTGTGCGCTGGGAACGGGAAGACATCCTGGCCCTGGAACTGGAAGCAGTTCATCAAGCCCTGCGTCAGCTTCAAGCAGCGACGGAGAACAATGCGGATGATTATCATTGCGTTGGCTACAGTACCATTGCCCGCTGGAATGAAGAAGAGGAAATTTCCAATCTTATCGGGCAACGTGGCAAAAAGGCCAGAGTGTCGGTGATTGCCACTTTCCTGCCGAGGACGGTGGTGGATGGTTTGGTAGCCGTACTTGGCAACGTCGGGCTGGAAATGACAAGCCTGACTTTAGAGCCCATAGCGGCGGGCCAGGCCGCGATTCCGCATAATATGCGGCGCCTTAATCTGGCTCTCGTTGACGTAGGTGCGGGAACGGCTGACATTGCCCTGACACGTGAAGGCTCTTTTTTTGCCTATGGCATGGTGCCTATGGCCGGGGACGAGGTCACAGAGGCAATTTGTGAGCACTATCTGCTTGACTTTAAGGTAGGAGAGAAGATCAAGCGCGATATAAATAGTAAGACTCAGCTCAAGTTTACCGATTTTTTGGGGACAAAGATCGTCGCCAAAAAGGAAGAAGTTTTAGCGGTTATTCAAGCGACGGTTAATAAATTGGCGGAGAATATTGCCAAGGAAATTCTTAAATTGAATCAGACTGTCCCCCAGGCGATCATCTTGATTGGCGGAGGAAGTCTTACGCCGATGCTGCCGGAAAAGCTCTCTGAAACATTGGGTATTTCCCCAAAGCGGATAGGTATTCAGGTGAGGGAGCGCTTGGGAGACGTTCAAGGAGAAAAAGGGGTTAAGGGACCGGAAAGTATAACTCCGATTGGGATCGGGATTTCAGCCCTTGAAGGAACCGGGCTGCAGTACTATACCGTAACGGTAAACGAGATGCCGATCCCAATTTTTGAAGTACAGTTAACGACAGTTGCCGAGGCCCTGCTGGCCGCCGGCATACCTCCCCGTTCTTTTGTCGGGAAACCCGGGGCCGCTTTGACCTTTGAATGGAATCAGGATATGCGTATGATCAAAGGATCAATGGGTACCCCGGCGCAATTAACCGTGAACTCTCAGCCGGGCAGGTTCGAGCAGACTTTGCAGGATGGCGATCATATTCAATTTATGCCGGGTGTGTCGGGGAAAAACGCCCAGGCAACGGTGGAGGAAATTCTGCCCCCTTACGAGGGTAAATGGATTTCCTGGAACGGTCAGCGCGAAGAGTACCTGCCCCAGGTGCTGCTTGATAACCGTCTTTTAAAGAAAACGGATAAGATCGAAGACGGTTATAAATTGACTTACATTCCCAATCATGACCTGCGCGATCTTCTCCAACAAAAGGAAGCCTTGCAGCAGAGGCCGGTATTGTCTCCCGAAAGCTTAACGGTTCAGATTAATGGGGAAGCGCGGGTCCTGGTTCTTAATCAGGAAATTTGGGTAAATGGCAGTCTTATTGAGGGCAATTGTCCGATTAAGAACGGAGATTTGATCGAGGTCCATTTGCAGCGGCGGACGGTTGGTGAGCTTTGTCTCCAGCCAAGGCCGATGACCTTTATCCTAAATGGTGAAGAAATTGAGTATCCGCCTCAAATCACAGAGATCCTTTTTCACGGCAGGCCGGTCGCCAAGAGCCAAGTGCTCGAAGATGGAATGGAGCTGAGAGTCAAAGGATATAAGCAAATGCCTATTCTTTCGGATTTGCTGCCTTTTGTCAAATTTCCCGCTGAAGTGCCTCCCGGAACGAGCTTGAAATTGCAAGTTAATGGTCGGGATGCTGAGTTTACGACGATATTGCACCCCGGTGATCGGCTTTCCGCCAGCTTTGAGTAGAAGAGTGTTAAACTTAAGCAAATGACCCCTTGACATTCTTGCTTCAGGCCATAAAATGGTAATGGAGGTGTTTATAATGCTCTTTCAATGGTTAGTGGTGCTCATTGCAATTATTACATTGATAGTTACCTTGTATTCTGATGCCTTAACAGGTAAAAAGAAACACTCAAAGTATTTCCTAACGGTTCAAAAACCGGCGGGGAAAAAAGAACGCGAGGCCGAGATACCTGATTCCAACAAACACGATCGTTTTTTTGCAAAACTAAACAGCCTATAAAGTTTAACAGATCCGGTGCAAACATCGGATCTGTCATATTTTTCAGCACTATGCTTTAAAATCGCAAAACCTGGCTGGCCCTTGAGAACTTCAGAAATTACGGATATAATAAAATGAAGTTTGGCCACATTTTCCCAACATATGGAAAACGGGAATTTAATCGAGTGGAGGAAACATAATGCATCAATTTTGGTTTTTTATTGGTAGTTTTCCCATACGCGCTTACGGAACGCTTTTCGCTTTAGCTTTCATTCTGGGAGTCGGAGTTACCCTCTACTTCGTTAAAGCTGAAAAACGCGAAGAATACATGGAAACTATGCTTGATTTAGCGCCTATTCTGCTTCTTTCAGGCTTAGTGGGCGCGCGCATCTGGCAAGTGTTTTTTTTCGATTGGGCGTTCTACAGCAAAAATCCGGGAGAAATCATTGCCATCTGGCATGGAGGACTTTCGATCCAAGGCGGCGTGGTTGGAGCCTTGTTGGCGGGAGGAGTCTATGTTTGGCGCAAAAAGTTACCTTTCTGGGACCTGGCGGATTTAGCGGCTCCCGGTCTTATGCTTGCCCAAGCTATCGGCAGGGATGCCAATCTGATGAATGGCGACGCTTTTGGCGGGCCAACGGGCGGAGATTTCGGCATCCTCTATCCTGTCGGGACAATAGCGCGCGATACCTTTGGCAATCAACCCCTTTGGCCTGCTGAAGTGTGGGAAGGACAAGCGGATGTTATTATTTTTGCCATCCTGGTGATCCTGAAACTTTGCAAATGGCCGTCGGGGACGATCTTCCTGCTCTATGTGATACTTTATAATCTTTCGAGGCTTTTCCTGGAGGGACTGAGAGGGGACAGCCCCAGGTTCCTGTTTCATTGGACGGCCGCGCAATGGA
Organism: Candidatus Desulfosporosinus nitrosoreducens; assembly: GCF_030954495.1. GTDB lineage: Bacteria > Bacillota > Desulfitobacteriia > Desulfitobacteriales > Desulfitobacteriaceae > Desulfosporosinus > Desulfosporosinus nitrosoreducens. Next base: position 54,666 of record NZ_JAVHUW010000047.1, read on the forward strand.
GCAGTGTGGCCGCAATTATCATTGCGCTGGTGTTATTGCTTTGGCGAGTGTGGAAAGATCGGAAACAAGGGACAGCGCTGGAGAAATAGGCTGAGATTAGCCCTTTTTAACCCTTTTGAATCGTGCAAAAGGCGGTTTCTTCACTGCCCAGGATAAATTGAATAGCTTCTAAAGTCGCATTCTGTTTTTCGCGCGTACTTAAATGCTCCGGAATGACAAGATGTTCGACGATATCCGGCTGGACGGAGATTTCTACCCGTACCGGGGTACCGGAATATTCGAAGAGATACCTGTGAAGTTTTTTCTCATTGACGATTAAGCTTCCCCGGCCATAGGTAGCATGGTTTAAGACTTGAAAAGCGTCAAGAGCGCAGGAATGGGTTTGTGCCGTCACCATCAGTTCCGTGCCGGGTGTAGGCCTGATTCCCAATTCACGCATGGCAATTTGGGCAACCCTGTAACCCAGGGAAATTTGCGGACAAGTATGTCCGTGAAAATCAATAACTTGTTCCCAAGGAGTTTTTTCGACACACATAAAGTCTGCCTCCTTTGCAGTCACTGTCAGAGAGTCTGGTTTGGCCGAAGGCTTGCTTCGGTTTTCTCTGCTTGAGGTTATTGTATATCCGGGAAGATTAAATGAAAAGAGTTTGGTTTATATTTATATTTCCAAACTTTAATTGCAGGAATTTTCAATCAAGAAATAGAAAGTAGAGGGAAATCTCTAAGCTGAGACTTCCCTCTCTTAATCAAGATTTATAATCGTCAACGAATATAAAACCTCCGGAGTTTACGGCAGCATCACTCCAATAATTCCTCCGATTCCGCCCGCTACTAAAGCTATTATTGTTTTTTCCCCCATCCGCAACCATGATGGTGAATCAGACCAGAGAACCGCTGACAGGACCAGAACGACAAGAACCAGGCCAAGTCCGACGGCGAGTCCGTAATATAAACCTTTGGTACCGGCTTGGTGGGCGGTGATAAAGGATGCAACGAAAACGCTGAGGCCAAAGATAATGTTAAGATAGAGATCCGATTCGGGAAGAGATGTGTAAGCAAGCACGATGCCCAGGAGTAGGGATAGTAACAGTGCCAGGACAGTTGCCAGGAGAATTCCTTTTAAAATCAGATTTAACTGAAAGGATTTAGCCATAGTATCCCTCCTTTAATTGATAACTACCTATGCCTTATTTGCCAAGAGTATGACAACACCTTGAAATAAAGCCAATAATAATTATTTGGGGAGGAATTGTGTCATGAAAAAATCGATTCCTGATTTTGAACGGATGAAACAGGCCGGGGAGAAAATTAGTATGTTGACAGCCTATGATTATCCTTCCGCTAAATTGGTGGAAGCCGCTGAAGTAGATACAATCCTGGTCGGGGATTCTTTAGGTATGGTGGTTTTGGGGTATGATTCAACCGTTCCGGTGACGATGGAGGAAATGCTCCACCATACGAAGGCCGTGCGGCGCGGAGCACCTCAAACCTTTGTGATTACGGATATGCCCTTTCTGAGTTATGCCTCCCTGGACCTGGCTGTGGCCAATGCGGGCAGGCTGATCAAAGAGGGCGGAGCAGATGCTGTGAAACTTGAAGGAGGGAGTTCCCTGGCCCCTATTGTGCAGGCCCTCACTCGAATCGGCATACCTGTGGTTGGACATATTGGCCTTACTCCTCAAACAGCAGGTCAGCTTGGCGGCTTTAAAGTTCAGGGACGGGATGTGGAGAGTGCCAAGCAATTGACCCTGGATGCCCGGGCAATTGAGCAGGCAGGTGCTTTCTTGCTGGTGCTTGAGGCCATACCAAGGCAGCTGGCGGGGCACATTACTTCCGGCCTGACAATTCCTACTATTGGAATTGGCGCCGGACTGGATTGTGATGGCCAAGTTTTGGTTTACCATGACATTTTAGGCCTTTTCGAGCGCTTTAAGCCAAAATTTGTTAAACAGTATGCTCAATTGGGGCGCGAAGCTGTTGAGGCGATTCAGTCCTATAATCGAGAAGTTAAAGACGGCAGTTTTCCAACAGAGGAACATACTTTTGGATTAGCGGACGGAGTAATTCAAAAACTTTACGGGGATAAGTGATTTTTTTATAAATTCATTAAAACTTAACATTTAAAAACAAATTATTGTCTGGCTTTTTGTTTAAAATTTGCTATAATATAAATTATTCTTTAGCCATTCAATAATTATTGTGGAAGGATGGACCAGCTTTGAGATTAAAGGAAAAAACGCATAGAAAATTTGTGGAATTCTTTGAGAAGATTTCTAGTATGTATCAAGGGCAAGATTTCGAGTTAGCATATTCAGATATTCAAAGAGAAACGGGGGCTGCGAGTGTAACCTTAAAACGTGCCATTCAAGCTTTGGCGGAAGATGGCGTGCTGGAAGTTAATCCTGGCCGAAATTCCAGGTACGCGCGTTTTCGCTACCTTTTAGCTCCGCAAAAGACTGAGGATGCAGCGGAACTTTCCTCCGGAGAAAAGCAGGTCCCTGAAGATTTAGAGCAGGATGAGAGACAAACTGATTGTGACGGAATTAAAGACAACGTTCTGGAGCTTTTGCAACTTGTCGACCATCTTCGCCGCCGTGTACGCAATCAGGAAATGTCCATCGCTTTATTGCAGGATAGATTGGCGGAAATTGAGGATAAAGTGCGAAAACGATAATTTCCAAGCATTTGCTAGAGATTTTTTTTACCTATGGTGATATAATAAAAATACAGCCTGCCTTGTGCGTAGAGATTATCATGGTTTTGATCCTATTAAGTGACACGGGAATCAAATGCCATGTTAGTACAGCAAGCCCTTTGACTAGGGAAGTTGGAAAGCATGGACTAGGTGCCCACCTGCGAAAGCGGGGTCAGAAACCTGAAGTCTTACGGCAAGTTGGGGGAGGGTAGGGAGAAGTTCCTACCCTTGTTATTATTAAGGGGTGTGTTTATGACTAAGATAATTTTAACTCGTCATGGTCAGACCTTATGGAACATTGAGGGACGTGTGCAGGGGCGGCTGGATTCTCCGCTTACGGAAAAAGGCTTGCTTCAGGCTCGTTCTCTAGCTCATAGACTTAAGAACGAAGGGATTCAGCACATATACTCCAGCGACGCTCCCAGGGCCCGGGGAACGGCGGATGAGATCAGGCGGGCGCTTAGTTTGGCTGCTTTGCATGTAAACCCGGCTTTGCGGGAATTTTCCTTTGGCGATTGGGAAGGGCAGGTCTGGGGTGAGTTGCGGGAGACCTATCCGGAGGTTTTCCAGGTTTGGGATGTTTCTCCTCATTTGGTGACGGCCCCCAATGGCGAAAACATGGAAATGGTACTTAAGCGCTCCTGGGATTTTTTACAACAGATTATTAGGACTCATGCGGGGGAAACTGTTTGCTTAGTCACCCATGGTTTAACCCTGAAACTTTTAGTGACGAAGGCTTTAGGCTTGGAGATTTGTGATTGGGCTCAAACCCCTTGGCAGCACAATACTGCTTTGAATATTTTTGCAGTCGATGGTCAGGAATGGAAGCCGGAGCTGGTAGGAGATTGTCAGCACTTGGAAAACATAGATTTATAATCATCATTATCCAGGGGACGTATACGTTAGGACGTATACGTTAAAAAAGCCACCCGGCTCTGCTAGGGTGGCTTTTTTTATGGCGATTAGATTTTATCCGCCGGCTAATCCGCGCTGAGACTCCCGCTTTGGCAAGCGCGGAGTCTTAGCGCGGATTGGTTCCCGTATAAGTGCGACTAAGCTTCAGAGGGGGTTAAAACTCCGCCTGAATCAAGTCTTCTTGATAGATCAGGGTTTGCTCTTTTCCCAATCCTGCTGAAACATTTGGGTTAATTTCGCCGAGGCGGCAGGTGAAGGTACGGTAATGGAAAGCTCGTGATCGACTACGAAACAATAGCGTGTCCACTCGGAGCTGCTCATCAGGAAGGAGCTGCCGTCAATAATCGCCAGACGAATTCCCAGGGATGTTTGCTGGGGATAGTAGCGAATGGTTATCTTCCCGCTCGCTTTTAGCTTTTCCAAGGTAACGGGTGTTTGTGTGGCCACACTGGAATCAACGATAATTCGAACATCGCGTCCTTTTCCGGCGGCATCAAGCAGGGCTTGAACCACATCCGGTTCGGTAATCTCCGAGTTCTCGATCCAAATTGATTTAGTGCTGCTGGAAATCTGTTCGAGCAGCTGTTGCTTTACATTGGCGTTGGTGGCCAGGGTAATGTTGTCCTCAGGAAGAGTTGTGGTTTTTGGCACATTTAAAGGAAAGGTTGTTGTGAACTCCCAATCTTTAGAGTAGAGGCTTGCGGCTTTCCAGGCCGATTTCCCGGACAGTTCTATTGCCAGGTCGTGAGCTTGAAACCCTTTGGCGGTCCATGAAGGTCCGGAGATAAGCGCTTTGTCCTGGTCAACAATTAAGAGTTTCGCATGATCGCTTTGTCCCTTTTGCGCCGGATAATACTGAACGGAAACATTTTGACTTTTTAATTGGTCCAGTGTTGCCCAGTTCGGCTTTTGCCATTGATCCAGCAGGATGCGTACATCAAGACCTGCATGGGATTTATCAAGCAAGAGCTGAATAAGGCGGGGATCGTCAAACTCAAATTGTTCAATATAGATGGAAGACTGAGCTGCTTGGATCAGGCTCAAGGTGCGGTTATAAATGGCATCGTTATCCAAAAACAGTGCCTCAGGGGAGAGACTGGAAGTTGGAGCAGGTTTGGCAAAGGGTTTAGGAACTTTAATCGTACATCCGTTTAAAAACAGTAAACTGAGCAATAAAAAAAATGACGTAATTAAGTAGAAACTTCGCTTCGGCATGTCACTTATTTCTCCCAAGGTCCAAAATATTGTTTTCATTATAACACATGTATCTGAAAGGTTAAAAGGATTGGAAAGGCATAACCCTGAGAAGTTTTTCATAAGAATGGGCAAATGGGTTTAACTCTGGGAAAGGGCATGGGGTTATGAAGTTTGTTAAGGCAAGTAAAATTATACCTTTGCTGATAATAATCGGTTTGCCGGTTATTCTGGGGCTCATAACGTTTACAGCCCAAGCTCCCGCGCGTTCTAAAGGACCAGGTGCAGAGTTCTCCTCAACTCAAGCTTTTGAGCATGTCAGATATCTGGCTCAAAAAATTGGCCCTCGTCCGGCCGGAAGCAAGGCGGAGTTAAAGGCGGCGCAGTATATCGAATATGTTTTAAATCAGGATGGCTGGAAGGTGCGGGAACAGCCTTTTAGTAAAGTGATCGTGCGGAACGCCGATGCCAATCAGCCGGAACAGCAAGTCGAATTGATCAACAGTCAAAATATTATTGCCGAACTGCCGGGAACACTGCCGAATACGGTGGTTATCGGCGCTCATTACGACACGGCCACAATGAATGTTCCCGGAGCCGTGGACAACGCTTCGGGTGTGGGAGTTTTGCTTGAACTGGCCAGAGTTTTAAGTAAGGAGCCTCATCAAAAAACGTATCAATTGGTTTTTTTCGGCGCCGAAGAAAATGGGCTGGTAGGTTCGAAATTTTATACCTCCCAAGCCGACCTGTCAGCCGTAGAATGGATGCTTAATGTCGATATGGTAGGGACTCCCCTGGAAATCGATGTGGCCGGAAAACTATCCGCTCCCCCGGAACTGCTTAAGCAAGTCTCTGTCCTGGCTAAAGAAAGTCACATTCCTTTTCATATAAGCCGGGATTTTACCCTGATGACCCGGGGTAGCTCTCAAGGTGGGTCAAGTGACTTCAGTTCCTTCCTGGATGAAGGTATCCCCGCCCTTGGCTTGGGTATTTATGGGAGGTCAGCCGGCTATTTTCACAGACCTGAAGACCGTTTGGACCAAGTTTCTTTGGCAGACATGCAAACAGTTGGGGATTTTGCTCAAGGGTTGGTAAGCCGGGTGGCCATGCATAAAGTAGGGCCGCAAGTCTGGGATGAGTTGTACCTGACGTTTCAAATGGGGGAAAATGTCTTTGTTTTGCCCAGCTATGGGCTTCGAGCGCTGATTATTCTGGTTTTTTTAGGGACAGTTTTGATTTTGGGCAGGTTTATCAGAAATAGTAAAAACCGGCGCAAGTTGAATTGGAAGGATGTCCCATCGGTCTTAGGAATTATCCTCTTTTTGAGTTTAATTATTATCGGGGTAAGCGGGGGAGGAGAGATTCTCTGGCAGCACTTGAAACAAACTGAAATGTTATACTTTGCTCATCCTGAAGTTTATCTGCTGGCGCGTATCGGCATCGCTCTAACTCTGATCCTTTTCCTGGCCAATTGGTTTCCCAAACTTCCGCTTAAACGAGATCCTCACCTTTATTGGTTTTGCGGTGTACTCCTGCTTTTGTTAGGGAGTCTCGCTTTAGCCCTTGTGCGCATTGATCTGGCTTTTCCCTTTGTTTTTTGGCTGTTGTGTTTTGATTTGCTCTACTTTTTACCTAGTATAAGTCTAGCCTTGATTGGCCCTTATTTTCTCTACCGGATGCATTACGAATTACTAAATTCCGAACAATGGTTAGGCTTTTACGCGGCGATTCATAAGTATCCGTTCGTTTTCTTAGGGCTTTACTCGTTGCTGTTAATTCCAATTTTGCTGGCCTGCTGTTATGTCGCTTTAAAAAGGTCTGCTCTCAGTCAAAAAGTCTTAGCTTATCTGAAAATCCCGGCTTTGGTTGGGGCCGGTCTCTTGATACTAGCCTTAGGTTTAGTGCCCGCTTACACCAAAGAGTATCCGCAACCGGTACTTGTGCGGGAGGAATGGTCGGGAAGCCGGAACGGGAAACTGCATATTCTGGCGGATGACCGTCTGCCAAGTCAATTGGTTAAGGATTTAAGCGGACAGGAAGGGAAGAGTATCGTTGTTCCTCTGCAAAATGCTAAACCGCCGCTAACTGTTGTTTCTACCGTGGAAGAAAAAGCTTCAGGTTCCCAAAGAATCCTGGATATTTCTTTTAAGCTGAGTTACCTGCAGGAACCCTATTTAGTGAGTTTAAAACTGGACAGCGAGCATCCTTTTGAAGTTAAAACCGATGAATTCTTACCTATGTCCAAACTGCCTAAAAAAATTCAATTAATTGGAACTCGTCAATCAGGCGGAAACTATTCGCTCCTCATCCAAAGAACTCCCCCTCAAAAGAATAGTATTCATCTGACTGTGGAAACTGAGGGAATTCTCACGTGCTCGCTGGCCGGAGTTTTTCCCGATTTGAAGCCCCAGTTAGAAATAAGCAACGAGAATTTATCCGTAGATTATCAAATCCAATATCAAGAAAAATACACTTTTTAAGGAAGTTACAGCTCAGGATAGGATAAATTTTAGATGGGGAAGCTAAAAACAATTTGAGGAGAGGGTGAAAAAAATGTACAAATTAGTAGCGGTCGAGGATGGGCTTACTAATGTGACCCAGGCACTTAATGCGGCAGGCTTTAAAACGACTCCTTTGGAAGGCGAAGCATTATATAATATTCAAGCTGTTATAGTTAAAGGCAACGGTACGGATTGTTTGTCCCCCGAGTGGCCTATTAAACTGCCGGTTATTAACGCTGCCGGACGAAGTGCTGAAGAGGTTGTCGAGGTTCTTAGAGATCGTTTATCGTAACGCTTGTTTCCCAGGCCATCCTAAAAGGGATGGTTTTTTTCTGCTGTCTGTCTGCGGTGGTTGGCAAAGCTAAAAACGGAGTTTAGAGGAGCAAACAAGTTTCTTTAGCATTTTTCCAAAAAGGCCATATACTGGATAGTAGATTATCCCATCCAGGAAGGAGTGCTATAGAGATGTTTTTCGGAGTTATACCTTTTGCTTTGGGTTTTGGCTTAGGAACTTTGGCAGCGCCCCGCTATGTTCCGTATCCTGTTTATCCGCCCTACCCGCCTTATCCCTACGCCTACCCTTATAGGGGCTGGTAGAAACTATCTTATAAACTTTGCAAGAAAAGGAAAGTAAAAGCTTTCCTTTCTTTCGTTTTCACGGTATATTTTTAAGGACATATGAGTTAAATTAAGGGTAGTTCTGGAAAGTGAGGAAAGATACCATGTCTATGCCGCGGGCTTTTCTGATCAAGAATCGAAAGAGAAGGCTGGAACAAGGACATCCCTGGGTTTACCCCGGAGAGATTGCCGGAATTGAGGGGGAACCATCAGGTGGGGATATTGTACATATTTTGAATCATGACGGACATTTTCTGGCGCAGGGATTTTACAACCCTTCGTCTCAATTAGTCTTGCGAGTTATTTCCTATTCCGAAAAAATTGTCGATGAAGAGGTTTTTCTGGCCAAAATCCGCCAGGCCTGGAGGCGGAGACAATGGCTCTTGCCTGATGCTTCGTCCTGCAGAGTTGTCCATGGAGAAGCAGATTTCCTGCCGGGCCTGATTGTTGACAAATATGAAGAAATTTTAGTCGTCCAAATTCTTGCCTTAGGGATGGAGGTCCGGCGTCCCTGGATCATAAAGGCCTTAAAGCAAGTTTTTAATCCGCAGGGAATTTATGAACGCAGTGATGTTGCGGTCAGGCGGTTGGAGGGCCTGGAGGAAAGAGCGGGTTTTATAGGAGAGGCTTTTGCTACCCAGGTAACCTTGCTGGAAAACGGCTTAAAAGTTATGGTGGATGTCGCTGAAGGACAGAAAACCGGTTATTTTTTCGATCAACGTGAAAATCGGGCCGCCTTAAAACCTTTAATGACAGGCTGGGGAGCGAAGCATGGGATTACCAAGGACAAAGAGGGCTGTCTCAGAGATGCGAAAGGAAAGGAAATAAAAAATCCTTTTTGGGATGGTGCTGAAGTTTTGGATTGCTTTGCGCACACCGGGTCCTTTATGCTGCACGCCTGTTTGTATGGCGCCAAAAAGGTGACTTGCCTGGATGTCTCTGAAAAAGCTATCGCCATGGCTAAGCGAAACGCTTTGCTCAATGGTTTTCTGCACCGCACAGACTTTATCGCCGCCAATGCTTTCGATTTTTTAAGAGAACAGGTTAAAGAAAAGAAGACCTGGGATGTTGTTATTTTAGACCCGCCGGCCTTTGCCAAAAATCGTCAAGCTTTAGAAGGAGCCTTAAGGGGATATAAAGAAATTAATCTTCAAGGAATGAAATTAGTGCGGGACGGAGGCGTTTTGGTTACCGCTTCCTGCTCTTACCATCTAAGCGCCGCGCGGTTTTTGCAAATGATTCAGGAGGCCGCAACAGATGCTCATAAGATTTTGCGCCTTGTTGAGTTTCGCCGCGCAGGTAAAGATCATCCCGTTCTTTTGGGAAGTGAAGAAACAGATTATTTAAAGTTTGCTGTATACGAAGTCTTTGACCGCTAATAATTATATTCAAAACCACTTTGCAAATTAAACGCTTTGGCCTATAATAGGAAATATGTGGAGGAGGGTACAGGGTGGAAGATCTTAAAACGTTTGAAAATATCTGCAATCTTTTGCGCAATCACTCATATAAGATAACTCCTCAGCGGCAGACAATTTTGCATATGTTTGTTGAAAACCTTGATCGCCATCTAAGCGCGGAAGAAGTATATATGCTGGTTAAGAATGAAAATCCTGAAATCGGTCTTGCTACGGTTTATCGAACCTTAGACATTTTAGCGGAGATTGGGGTTTTAATGAAGAATGATTTTGGGGATGGCCGGTGCCGCTACGAATTCAGCCGCAAAGACGAACATCACCATCATCATCACCTCATTTGCCTGGGGTGCGGGAATGTTTCGGAATTTGACGACGACTTATTGGAGTCATTGGAAACAGTGATTATGAAACGAAATCATTTCAAGGTCTTAGACCATGATCTTAAATTTTATGGATATTGTTCGAAATGTGAAGAGGCGCAATAAGCGCCTCTTTAGTATTTAGTTCAGCAAAAAGTATATTTTGTTAGCCTGCTTTCTTTCAGCAGCTGGAAAAGGCAGCCACCCGCGCAAGCCGCACCGGCCGAGTGTCGCTGTAATCAGTATGCGCAAATTTCAGGGGGTTCCCTCCGGATTTTTTGTGAAATTGGTTTGCCAACTTGATATTTAAAATTTAATTATCTTTGGCAAGTTTTCGAAGAATGAGAAGTAAAAGAAATATAAGGGAAAAGCTTGGGACGGATCAGGCATATTTTAGTATTATTAAAGAATGCCTGCATCCGTTGTTCGCGTTTATTAGCAAATAACTGAGATAACTAAGGAGAAGAATACTAATCTCTGAGAATTAAATAGTATCATGTTTAAAATCCTGACTAGCCCTTGCTAATCTGACGAGGTCTAAAGAATATATCACGCTATTTAAAGAATAAACACGTAAATACAAGGCATTTGGCGTGCGATTTCTCAAGCTTCCTGGAAGGAGTTGGCAGGAAAAAGGAGAATGATATAATGGAAAAATAAGTAAAAAAGGGGCTGAGACTATGGGTGTACCTTTGGCCTCGAACGTCAAACAAAAAAGGCCATTCCTTCGGAAAACATATTTAGTGAATTCTCTGCAAGCTAAATGGCATTTTTGGCTGGGGAAGACAGATCTGGCTATCCAAGAATGGGTAGATTTATTGAACCAGGCCTCGGTTAAGCCGCGCTTAAAAGAGGCTGAACATTTGATTGAAGTTCAAGCTTTTCAGGAAGCTCGGGATTATTTAGAAAACCTGGAAAGAAATCATGATGAAGAGTCGGCGGAAATATGCGGTCTTCTGGCACGCTGTTATCTCGGACAAGCTCTCATCCCCCAGGCCAAATGCATGATTGAAGAGGCCCTTAAATTAAAACCGCAGAATGCTAAGTTTTGGGATATCCTGGCTGATTGCCATTTGGAAATGGGAGATTGGCAGGAAGGAATCAAAGCCTTGGATAATTCCTGCCGCGCCGCGCCTAAGAATGCCGCAACTTATTTCCGTTTGGGGATCATTTATGCCTATCACGAAGATTACCTGGAAGCTTTGCGCTGCTTCCAGGGGTGTTGTCAGTTGAAGCCCCGTGAGTCCCAGTATTGGGAAGTGAAAGCTGAAATGCATTTAAAACTGGAACAAATGTCCGATGCCTGCACCAGCTTTGACCGCTCCCTTCGCTATGGCGGGACTCCGGATTTAGCCGCCAGGTTAGCCTATTGCTATATTCAGACCGGCCAGATCAAAAAGGGGATTCAATATTACAAGTTCACTCTCAAGTATGAGCCGGACCATTACGATTGCTTGAGTAACCTGGCGGCCGTTTATCAAAATCAAGGCCAGACTCAGGAAGCGATAGCTTTGCTGGACCGAGCTATCAAAATCTATCCTAAGGACCCCATTTTACTCAACAATTTAGCCTTTACCCTTGTGCATCAGGGACGCACGAGAAAGGCCGCCGAGTATTACAGGCAGGCTTTGGAACTAAGCCCTGATCATCCGCTTATTCTCTACAATTTAAGCGTCTGCCTGACCCGCAAAGGAAACTGGCAGGAAAGTATTCAGTCTCTGAATCAACTTGTCGCAATCGATCCCCAGCATTCGGCCGGTTGGGCTTTACTGGGGAATGTATACGATCAAATGGATCAATATGATACGGCTATCGATTGTTATAACAAGGCCCTTAAATTGGCCTGAACAATAAAGAAACTTAAGCATTCTCTTTTCACAGTTGTTGCGTGGGAAGAGAATGCTTTTTAAGTAGCGGTTTTCTTTATTTCCATTTTTCTTTTACTGATAAAAATGTTAATATAAATAGTAATATGTCAAATAAGGAGTTTAAGATGTTTCAGGTATGTGTTCAGATGCATTTCGATGCTGCCCACTTTATTCGCGGTTATAATGGCAAGTGTGCCAATTTGCATGGCCACCGTTGGGATATTGTTGTTTGTATTGAGGGAAATGAATTAGATCAATTAGGGATGTTGGTAGATTTTAGTGAGGTTAAAAAAACCATTCGCCAAACTTTGGATGTTTTAGATCATCGCTTGCTTAACGATCTGCCGGCCTTTGGCGCGGAAGGGGTTAACCCGACGGCGGAAGGCTTAGCGCAATATTTGTTTGCTGATTTCCAAAGAAACTTTAATTTAAAAGAAAAGCGTTTAGCCTGGGTGAAGGTCTTCGAGTCTCCTGATGCTTGGGCAATTTATAGGGAGGACTGACGTTTGGCTGCTATCGTTTTACTATCGGGCGGGTTAGATTCGGCGGTGTCTCTGGCCCTTTATTTAGAAACTTCCTCCATAGATCTAGCCCTAACCTTTGACTATGGGCAAAGGGCCAGGGCTAAAGAAATTGCCGCTTCGCGCCAGATTGCGCAACATTACGGTATTCCGCACCGGGTAGTGTCTCTGCCCTTTCTTCAGGAGCAGACCCATTCGGCTCTGGTCAATCATTCCCATGAACTGCCGCTCCCGGAGTATGAAAAACTGGACGATGTGGCAGGGGAGGCCCGCGCCACTGCCCAGCAGGTTTGGGTTCCGAACCGCAATGGCCTTTTTTTGAACATCGCTGCGGTTTTTGCGGAAAATATGGGCGAAGCGACGACGCTAATCACTGGTTTCAACCGGGAGGAAGCGGCTACTTTTCCCGATAACAGCCAAGAATTCATGACGGCCCTTAATCGTTGCTTTAACTATTCAACTCAAAATGAAGTTACGGTTGCCAGCCCTACCGCAAGGCTGGACAAAGCGGAAATTGTCCGGGAAGGATTGCGGCTCGCTCTGCCCTTGGAAAAAATCTGGAGCTGTTACGCAAGCGGGGAGCAGCTATGTGGACAGTGTGAAAGCTGTTTGAGACTGAAGCGCGCTTTGCTCCTTAACGAAGCTCAGGAACTGGTTGACATCCTGTTTGCTGTTCGTTAAAAATTTGCCGGGAGTTTTTAGAATTTTTGCATACCTAAGACTCAAGAAAAGAGGGAACAATCTTGCAATATTTTATTCAGCGCCATCCTCTAAATTATGACGGCAGTCAGCTTCAGTCATTGTTTACTTACAAAAATTTTGGCTTGATGGGTGACAGTGTCTTGGTATTCAGAGGTTCATGCACTGTTGAACAGAATGAAATGGTGGACATGGAAGATGTTGTGGCTCAGGATTGGATTCACAGCGAGGATATGCTGCATTTTATAGTGGAACATTTTGATATGGACTTGGAAAAAACAATTGTTCGCCAACGTTTGTTAATAGCCACGATCAAGGAAGAATTGGAAGTACGCGGTGTAACGACTCTGAGACGGAGTGGTGACGACCTATATGCAGGAGATAAAAAGCTTTCTGTAAGCATTGCTACTCTTTCCCCCGTTTCCACCCTAGTTCACTGCGGTTTAAATATTTCAAATCACAATACGCCAATCCCGACTATTGGTTTGACAAACCTCAATATTGACGACGTTTTTCAGTTCGGAGAGAGCGTTGCCGAGCATTACTGTGCTGAAGTCTTGTCGATGCGTCTTGCGCGCTGCAAAGTTCGTGGGGTTTCATGATGCTTAAATTACCGGTAGCCGAAATTTTCTCCTCGATTCAGGGGGAAGGTCCGTATGTTGGTGCCCGCCAAATATTTCTGAGGCTGACTCAGTGCAATTTAAAGTGTCCTTATTGTGATACCCAAACCTCGGCCCCCGCTAAGTTTCCGCTGGAAACTGTTCCGGGCTCGCGTTCTTTTGCTGAAATAGAAAATCCTATTGCCCCTGAAGAGTTGGTTCAACTGCTCCAAGCCTATGATTTTACCAGGCATCACTCTTTGAGTATTACCGGTGGCGAGCCCCTGCTTTGGGCGGATGAACTTCAGGTTCTTCTGCCTTTAATCATCAAGCAGAAACTCCCTATTTATTTAGAGACCAATGGGACGCTGCCGTCTCAACTTCATAAAATATTGCCACTTATTGATATTATTAGTATGGATATCAAATTGCCTTTCGGAGATCAGAGTTTTTGGGATGTTCATGAATCCTTCCTGCGCTTAAGTCTGATGAAGGAAGTGTTCATTAAAATTGTGGTCAATGAAACGACGCCGATTCAAGACCTCTTAAAAGCCCGGGATTTGATTGCCGGAGTTGACTCATCACTATTGACTGTTCTGCAACCGGTTACAAAGGTAAACAAGATCAACTCACCTAAACCTCGTCAGCTTTTGGATTGGCAAAGTTTGTTTTTAGAAAAACTTAGTAATGTTCGGGTCATTCCTCAAACACATGTTTTTATGGGACAACTTTAGCCAAAATGAATTAATTGAGGAATTATTGAACAAAGGAGAAACGATTATGGGGATGGATTTAGAAAAAATTGAAAAGGCTGTATATATGATGCTGGAGGCAATTGGGGAAGACCCTGAGCGGGAGGGGCTTCAAGACACACCGAAGCGTGTTGCCAGGATGTATGCTGAAGTATTTGCCGGCTTACATGAAGATCCCAGCTGTCATTTGCAAGTGCAATTCTCTGAGGAACATGAAGAAATGGTGATTGTTAAGGATATTCCGGTTTATTCCATGTGTGAACACCACCTTGTCCCTTTTTATGGGAAGGCTCATGTTGCCTATATCCCCAGAAAGGGGAAAATTACCGGTTTATCGAAATTTGCCCGTGTTGTCGAAGGGTTTGCCCGCCGACCCCAGCTTCAGGAACGTCTGACTTCCCAAATTGCCGACGCCATTATGGGTGAGCTCTCTCCTTTGGGAGTTCTGGTTGTGATTGAGGCGGAGCATATGTGTATGACCATGCGCGGTGTTAAAAAGGCGGGTTCGCAAACCCTGACCTCGGCTGTGCGGGGCATCTTTAAGACGAATTCCATTACCAGGTCCGAGGCTTTTTCCCTAATTCAAGGCAACAGACGATAAGGAAGAGGAAGTTTATGGATGAAAACCCAAAAAATCCAACCTCGGGGTCCCCAGGAAAACTTGAACTTATGGCGACCCAAAAGGTTGGCGTGAACCGTGAACTATATAAAATTGTCGATTTTCTCAATAAAAACTTAAAGGATTATCGCCTAATGTTCGGTTTAACCAAAAAAGATGATAAAATGATCATATCGATTTATGAAGTAGAATGATTGGAGTAACAACATGCGTATCTTGTTAACCAATGATGACGGCTATAACGCTCCGGGAATTCAAGTTTTGTATCAGGCTCTTAAATCGCAAACCAAGCACGATATAAGCATAGCGGCACCGGAAGGCCAGCGCTCAGCGACAGGGCACTCCATAACTTTATTTGCGCCTTTATTTGTGACGGAGCATGCTCTGGAAGGTTCCGGCAAAGGATTTTCGATTAGCGGTACTCCTTCCGACTGCGTAAAACTGGCTGTGCAAGGGGGACTTATACCTAAGCCTGATCTTTTGATCTCCGGCATCAATCAAGGGGCTAATTTAGGAACGGATATTTTTTATTCAGGGACTGTTTCCGCCGCTATGGAAGGGGTGTTACTTGGAATTCCTTCTCTGGCTCTTTCTTTAGCAAACTTTGAGTATAAAGACTTTGGGCCTTCCGCGGCCTATCTCGTCGAGCATTTGGACCTCTTGCTCAAACTGCGGCATAAAGGGCTGATTAATATAAACTTTCCGGGAAAACCACGGACAGAATGGCGCGGTCTCAAAGTAACCCGCTTAGGTAAGGCCATTTATGAAAATGTTTTTGAGCAGCGCCAAGATCCCCGGGGCAGAATTTATTTTTGGCAGAGTGGAAATTTAGTTCAGGACTGTGAAAGTGATACTGATTTAACGGCGATTCAGAACGACTTTGTTTCCCTGACACCGATGCACAGTGATTTGACGGATTTTGCTTGCTTGCAAACCTGGAAAGAATTATTTAATTAACCAGGTTAGGCTTTTTTATAGTAAAATAAAGGAGTACAGATTCTTCTGTACTCCTTTTCCATAAATTGAGCAGATTAGACGGGTGTGTTGAGAGATTCTTTAGCTCGACGAATCATAGTCTTGACCATGCTTCCGCCGATTCTGCCGCCAACATGACCGCATTCTCTTGATGTCATGTTTTCCCAACCCTGGGTTTTGATTTTTTCGCTCAGTCCTAATTCATCGGCAACTTCCCATTTGAATTGATCTAAAACAGATTGGGGTAAAATATTAGCGTTATTTTTATTTCTACTCATATTTTAATCTCCTCCCTTTTTGTTTATCCGTACGCTGATAGTATTTGCATTTTCTTGAGGTTTATAGTGCTAAAATATTGGATATACTATGTCTTTTTGTTAAGAGAGGAAGTTGTCATGATTTTTGGAACTTTTATCGTTTATGTTTTAATTTTTGGCGTTATAATTTCCTATCCGGGCTTAACGGCTAAAGATCGTTCAAGTTCAATCCCCAAACTGCTGGCCGCACCCATATTAATAGGAGCTGTCTTAACCTTGCTGACGGCGCTTAAAATTTACTTTTTTTATAAATTTATCCTTCTTTTGTTTATTGCCGCGACATTTCTGCTTTCTTACTGGCAATGGGGAAGCAAAATCCGCCGCTGGTGGAGGTAAGCTTAAACTTTGATATATTTTCCGATCCAGGGCAGCCTCCTCAGATCTGAGAAGGAAATTCCGCCATTGAAAAATAAAATGAGGGCATAAACTGTGAAACCACCTGTGAATTCACACAGATAACCAATAACGTGTCCGCTCAAGATGGGATCTAAGATATGAAAGATAAGCAGCATACCTATTCCGCCGCTAAAGGGCTGAAGGAGAAAACGCTGCAGGTCCAAAGCCATGCCGCTGTTTCTGGAGATAGCCAGAAGGTTTAAGGTGGCCATGATAATAAAGCCGATAACGTAAGCCCAGGCCGTACCGCGCAGCCCCCATTGGGGAAGGCCGGTAAGGTAGATCAGGATTGGAATCCGCAAGAGGGCCGCAATGATGGAATGCAGAACCGGCAAGTGAACTTTTCCCAACCCCTGCAAAATCCCTGTTGTCGTTTGCTGAATGTAGGAGAAGATTCCTCCTAAAGCTAAGATTCGCAAAGTTGGCGAGATCTCAGAGCTTTTAAAAAAGGCTGTAAGCGGCCGGGAAAAGTAAAAGAGAATAAGCAGACAAGGAATCCCTATTATTATGGTTAAACGGATGGCTTCAACGCTGCGGGCGCGCACAATGTGAAACTGGCGCTTGGCTGCCGCTTCAGAGATCGACGGTACAAGTGAGGTGGCCAAAGCGAAGGTGAAAACGCTGGGAAAGGTAAGCAAGGTAAAGGCAGATCCTCCGAGCTGCCCGAATAGTGTCGTTGCTTCACGCGCACTGTAGCCGGCGGCGCAGAGGCGCTGGGGGATAAGCATGGCGTCTAAGGCGGACAGTCCTGTGGCAAATAATCTGCCGACGGTAACGGGAGAAGCGAGATGCCATAGCTGTCTTAAAATATATGGAGTTGAATAAGAGGAGGCGGAGCTTTCCCCAGGGAGCAGCCGGGCTTTTTGATAATGCAGGACAATGACTAATAAACCTACGGCTTCTCCTGCCAGCATACCGGCTGCTAAGCCGGCTGCGGCCCATTCTACGCCATTTCCCAGGAGCCGGAAGGCTATTGTATAGCCGACGATAACCCGGACTATTTGTTCGCAGATTTGACTTACCGCAGTGGGGATCATGTTCTGAAGGCCCTGAAAATATCCCCTGAAGACTGAAGAGACGGAGACTATAAAAATAGCAGGTGTGCAAATTTGGAACAGGGTCAGCACCCTGGGGTCAGGAAAAATTTTGTGAGCCAGATAGGGAGTCAGGAAATAAAGTGCTGAGGAAACGACGGCGCCGGAGATGGTGAGCAGCCAAAAAGCAAGATGAAAAATCGCCCGGGCCTGGTGAGGGCGCCCCAAGGATACTTCTTCAGCCACCATTTTAGCGATGGCCAGCGGGATTCCGGCTGTTGTAAAAACTAAGGCCAGCATGTAAATCGGAAATACCATATTGAAGAGGCCATAGGCTTCCCCGCCGATGTGGGTCATAATCAAATATTGATAAGCAAAACCTAAAAGCCGGTTGAATAAATTAGCGCCTAATAAAATAGTCGCTCCGTAGACAAAGGTCCTTTTTGGCATGTTAACCTCCACAAAGACGGCAAAATCGTTTACTTCTAACCATATGCCTGCGGCAAGAGGGAAATGCTTAAGAAATTTTTTACTTCTTTCAAATTAGAAAGGAATTTGCCGGCTTTATAGAGAAAATATTTTCCTATAATGGATATGATGTCAAAAGTAGGGCATTCTACCTCTAGGGAGGAATTGTGATGTGGCAGCTTCTTAAACATGCTAAAATTTATAGTCCAAAACTCATAGAGGATACGGATGTTCTTATTGTCGGGACAAGTATCGCAGCGATTGGGAAAAATCTCCGGCTTCCCGACTTTGTCGAGGGAGAAGAGATTGACCTTGAGGGGATGATATTAGCTCCCGGTTTTATTGACGCTCATGTGCATATCTGTGGTGGTGGCGGAGAAGCCGGTCCGGCCTCACGTACTCCGGAAATCCAGCTATCCCAGCTTACACGCGGCGGGACGACCACGGTTGTGGGCTGTTTGGGAACGGACTCAATTTCCCGCTCCATGGCGGAACTTCTGACGAAGGCCTATGCCTTGGACGATGAGGGAATAAGTACGTTTGTTTACAGCGGTGCTTACCAGGTCCCGGCAAGAACACTGCTGCCGACTTTGCAGCAAGACCTGGCGCTGATTACGAAGGTAATTGGCACGGGAGAAATTGCCATCTCGGATCATCGCTCGGCACAACCCCAAATTGCCGAACTGGAACGTTTGGCAGCGGAGGCCCGGGTAGGTGGGATGCTGGGGGGAAAAGCGGGAGTGGTTCATCTTCATCTTGGAGAGGGCAAGCGCGGCCTGGAACCGATATGGGAAATTCTCAAGAAAACAGAAATCCCGATCACTCAATTTATGCCAACGCATATTAACCGCACCCATCCTTTATTGGAGCAGGGTATACAGTTTCTTCAAGCAGGCGGCCATATTGACCTCACTGCCGGGTGTGACGACTTTCCCGCCGAGCTTCAGGTGCCGGCGGTACTTTCCCTCTTAGAACAGAGGGAGCTGCTCAACGATCGGATTACCGTGACCTCGGACGGCAATGGCAGTATGCCCCAATATAACGAAAAGGGTGTTTTAGTGGGTATGGGTGTTGGCTCTGTCGAGGTGCTGTGGCGTGATGTTCGGGAATCCGTAGTGCATCATGGTGTTTCGCTTGAGAGGGCTTTAAGTACCATAACTGCCAATGCGGCGAGGGTACTGGCTCTTAAAAATAAAGGCTTAATTCGCGTCGGTTTTGACGCTGATCTTGTTGTTCTGGATGAACCTTTACAGGTTCACGATGTTTGGGCTAAGGGAAGGCATATGGTGAAAAATAAGCAGCCTTTGGTGTGGGGGACTTACGAAGCGAAAAAATAGCAAGGTATCGAGAATACTTGACCTACTTGGCTCAATAAACTAATTTAAATATGTTTCTTCAGACTAGCGTGGAAACTCCAAAAAACTGTTGCAAGTAAAAAGGTAAGGACCTTTTTCTTAATAACATTACTAGGAGGAGATTGTCTTGAAGACCTATGACGCAGAACATCTTCGCAACATCTGTTTGGTCGGCCACGGTGGAGTGGGAAAGACTTCCCTATCGGAAACTTTTCTTTTCAATTCAGGTGTGATCAATCGTATCGGCAAAATTACTGAAGGAAACACAGTCTCGGATTTTTTGCCAGAAGAAGTTAAACACAAGGTGTCGATTAGTACGAGTCTTATTCCTATTGAATGGCAGGGAGTTAAGGTCAATGTTCTCGATACTCCGGGATATTCCGATTTCTTCGGAGAAGTTAAGAGTGCTTTGAGAGTTGTTGAAGGCGCGGTTTTGGTCCTCAATGGTGTAGCCGGGTTGGAAGTACAGGCGGAAATTCTTTGGGATGTCATGGCTGAGCAAAAGCTGCCCAGAGTTATTTTTGTCAATAAATTAGACCGTGAAAATGCCAGTTTTAACAAGGTCTTGGAACAGCTCCAGCAGGCCTATCCTGAGGCCAGGTTTGTTCCCCTGCAAATTCCGCTGGGACAGGAAGCCGATTTCCGCGGGATTGTCGATATTATTGAAAATAAGCTCTATGATTATGAACCTAACGGAAGCGGCAAGTTTGTTGTTCAAGAGGTTCCTGAAGAGCTCCAGTCTGAATCCAGTCGTTTCCGGGAGCAATTGGGAGAAGCGGTTGCCGAAGCAGATGATGAAATTCTGACTAAATACCTTGAAGGAGAAAGCCTGACTGCCGCTGACCTTAAAACCGCTTTAGGGCTGGCCTTGAAACAAAATCTGGTCATCCCGATTCTTTGCGGATCTGCCTATAAGAATATTGGCATTACCAATCTTTTGAATTTCTTTGCTGATTTTCTTCCCGCCCCGGAAGTCCTGCCGCAAAAGTCTGCCTTAGTCTTTAAAACCTTAGCTGATCCTTATGTAGGGAAAATGTCCTTTTTCCGCGTTTATGGCGGTAAATTTAATGCCGAATCTATGGCCTATAATTCAAGCCGCGAGGTGGAGGAAAAAATAGGTCAGCCTTTCTATTTAAGGGGCAAAACTCAAGAGCCGATTGCTTCGGTTGCGGCAGGAGATATTGCTGTCGTTGCCAAACTGCAAGAGGTAAAAACAGGGGATACCTTATGCGGCAAAGATCATCCTATTCAGCTTGAAGGTATAGATTTTCCGGTGCCTACCTTGTCGATGGCCATCGAGCCTAAGAGCAAAGGGGATGAAGATAAGCTTGGCAACTCTTTAGCGCGCCTGGCGGAAGAAGATCCCACGATTAAGCTGAGTAAAAACTTAGAAACCAAGGAATTATTGTTAACCGGTTTAGGTGAGATGCATCTGGAAATTCTCCAGGAAAAGCTGACCCGGAAATTTGGGGTTGCCGTAGCGGTCAAAGTGCCGCGGGTACCTTATCGTGAGACTATTCGCAAAGCAGTGAAAGTCGAGGGCAAGCATAAAAAACAAACGGGCGGACACGGGCAATACGGACATGTCTGGATCAATCTCGAACCCTTGGACGGAAAGGATTTTGAGTTTACGGAGGCGATCTTTGGCGGTTCTGTCCCCAAACAATATATCCCGGCTGTTGAAAAAGGGATTCGCGAGGCTATGACTGAAGGCGCTATGGTTGGGTACCCTGTGACGGATATTAAGGTTACGCTTTGTGACGGTTCTTATCATGCGGTGGATTCCTCGGAAATGGCTTTTAAATTAGCGGCCATCATTGCTTTTCGCAAAGGTGTGGAGCTGGCCAAGCCTGCTTTGCTTGAACCGGTTGTTGAAGTTGAAGTTAAAGTACCTGAAGATTTCATGGGAGATGTCATCGGCGACCTCAATGGCAAACGGGGCAGGGTATTGGGAATGGATGTCAGCGGTAAGTATCAAATCATCAAAGCCCATGTTCCCCAGGCGGAAATGATGCGCTATGCTATAGATTTGAGAGCGCTCACGCAAGGGAGAGGAACCTTTACCCTGAAATTTCTCCAGTATGAAGAAGTACCTGATAGAATCAGTGAAGCTTTAGTAAGTCAACTTAAGGTAGCCCATAACCATTAAAGGAAACAGCAAAATTTTTATTCCAACGTGACGAACAGAACTGATGCCTCATTTTCTGAGGTGTCAGTTCTGCGTTTAAATAGAACTGTTTTGATCACAGTAAAAGGCCGTCCTTGCGGACGGTATTAATAGCGGTTTTTTCCCCAGGCTTTACCTAACCAGACAGCGGCACCAATTCCGATCGTATGAATGATTAACGACCTGGGACTGAGAAAATTGTTTTTATGTTTCAGCATTCTCATGGTTTAAGCCTCCTTATTAAGTGTTAACAGCTCTAGTTTTTCTATTTTTTATCCAGACGATACTAGCTAAAATTTGTAAGCAATATTTGATAAAGTCATTAACCCGGCTAATACTTTTGTTCCTTTAAGATTGATGATGAAAAATAGAGTTATTCTCAGAACGACAAGGCCTAGGAAAACCTAGGCCATAGTGTCTGGAGCAAGATGCTTTAAAGTATAATGACTAACAATAGACCAATGATGATGAGGATTACTGCCAGAATACTCAGAAACCATAAAGCCATTTATTCCACCCCCTCATTGCGATTTCTATAAGAGGAGACGGTTCTGCTGGTATAGTATTCAGCTTGTCTTTTAAATGTTCACTGGCAGGGGAAAGGCTGAAGGGTAATGGTTAGATTGTGACGCAGTCCAGTCTATAATTAAGGTCATCAAGAATCAAACGGGGACCTATCCAATATATTTTGACTAAAAGCTATAGTAGAGGGTGTTTTGAGTCGTCAGTTAGACTTTTGGCAAACTTAGAGTCTGCATAAGCCTAAGTTAAGATTTGAGTAAAAGTGGTAAGCGTTTATATTAAGAAAGAGGGGTAAAATGGGAAATGTGATAAAATTCAAGGCAAAACTGACAAGAGATAAACGGGTTGTAGACTTTCTGGCAGAATTGAACTATTTGCGGGAGCTATTCTTGCAGGGAGAAATAGAAAATGTGATTGTGATTGCCAATGGGAAGGGGGATAAATGCTGTACATCGAGTGGAGTCAGTATAGATGAAGCAAAGGCTATGTGCAGGGATTTTATTCACAATACCAAAGAGTATTTTGATTAAGTGAAAAAATAGCTTTACTTGTAGGCATTGCTGAAAAGAAAAGCCTAGGCAATAGTTTACCTAGGCTAAATTTTAGACGCTTATTTTAAAAGGGGTTGCACGGACTGGGGGGAAAGGGCGGTCTGACCGGATTGAGGAGTCTCCAAATTTCCCAGATAATCAGCGACAATAAAATAATAATGATGATTAATGCTGTCAGAATCATATAGTTCACTCCTTATATTTAGATCTACATAAGTGCTAGATTCTTAATACATGCTATTCAGCATGTCCGCTGAATGTTCATAGGAAAACATGAATCCTTACTACAAGACTATCGATCCCGGTTGAAAGGAGTAAAGATGTCTAAAAAGATATTAATCATTAATGGAAGTTATAAAAAAGATGGCAATACAATGACTGCTATACGCTGGGTACAAGAGGGGATGAATTTTAAAGGAGCAGCGTCTGAAATAATCAATATTTCATCAGTTAAGAATAGATATAGTGGGTGTATCGGTTGTAGAAGATGTAAAATTTCTGATGAGTATAAATGCTTCGCTAATGACGACGCGGCTCGTATTGTTTTGGAAATGCCCAACTATGACGTAGTTGTGTTTGCCACCCCAGTATATTTTGGACATTTTTCCGCACAAATGAAGAGTCTTATCGACCGTATGTACAGTCATATTAAAATAATAAATGGTGAGCATGTGGTTAATCCTTTATTCAAAAATCTAGCAATTGGGTTAATTGCTACAGCGGGTTCCGATTATCCTAACGGTTTGTCACTTTTATCGAAATACATGAAAGAATTAATAGCTGGTTTTGGCAATGATCTCCATCAGCTTTTAGTCCCAGGTTGCACTGTTGATCCCAAGGATTTGAAGATGAGAACTGAAATCAGGGAAAAGGCTGAAACATTTGGTCAAGATTTAGCAAGTAGAAGTTAGCTTAGATATTTAAGCAAAAGGGGATTGGCATAATGGATATTAAAATTAGAAGAGTATCTGCGGCAGACTTGGACGCAGTAACAGAAGTTGAAGCAAGCTGTTTTCCGGAGGCGGAGGCTGCTGCGAAAGCATCATTCGAACAACGAATTAAGACATTTCCAGAAAGTTTTTTTGTAGCAGAAATTGCTGGAAAAATAATTGGCTTTATCAACGGGTGTATAAGCAATGAAACAACTATCTGTGATGAGCTGTTTAGTGATGCTACTCTACATGTTCCCAATGGGGATTACCAGACTATTTTCGGACTTGATGTGATTTTGGATTATCGCAATCAAGGAATTGCGGCACAGCTAATGAATCATTTGATAGAGGTATCAAGATTAGCAGGCCGCAAGGGTGTTATTTTAACGTGCAAAGAGAAGCTTATTCGCTACTATTCAAAGTTTGGGTTTGAAAATAAAGGTGTTTCGAGCTCAGGACACGGCGGTGCTGAATGGTATGATATGATTTTAAAGTTTTAACCACGTCACTCAATATCTACATGGTTTTCCTAAACCAAAGATTTAGCAGGGGCCTTCAATAATTCTTGTTATTTATTATAGCGGGACGTTCTGCGGCTCTTTATTCATTATTCAGCCATAAGTAATATTTGATATTTGGAGGATGTTGTGTATTTAGTAAGTGCTTGTCTTGTGGGAATTAATTGTAGATATGACGGCAAAAGTATAATAAACTTGGAGATAGAAGAACTTGTCAGAAACGGAAAGGCTATTGCATTATGTCCTGAAGTGATCGCCGGTCTAAATATTCCGAGGGATAGCTGCGAAATTATAGAGACTGACGATGATGAAAAAAAGGTTATCAGCAAAGAGAAGAAGGATTTCACGGCAGCTTTTAAGGACGGAGCACAGAAAACATTGGCCCTCGCTAAAATCATTGGTATAAAAACTGCCATATTAAAATCAAGAAGTCCCTCTTGCGGATGTGGTCAGGTCTACGATGGGAAGTTTAATGGAACTTTGAAAAAGGGAAATGGCCTTACTGCCGACCTACTCATTAAAAACGGTATTAGGGTTTATACCGAAGAAAATTATAAGGAAATATTCGGCGCAGGCTTGAATTCAGGTGTCCCTTATGAAGCCGAAAAATTTATGAAGGAGAGTAGTGGAGTCATGTTGATACCTATTGGCACTATGCAGATTGAAACAGAAAGATTAGTTTTGAGGAAATTCCAATATACAGACGATGAAGACATGTTAAAATACTGGGTTAGTGATCCTGAAATTCAGTCAATGTACTCTGAACCAGTTTACACAACAAAGCAGGATGTTAAAGAATTGCTTGATAAATATATCAGTGCTTATGAAAAAGATAATTATTATAGATGGGCTATTATCTTAAAAGAGACAGGTGAATGTATAGGACAGATTGCCTATTTTTTGGTAGATAACAATAATCATTTTGCAGAAATAGAATACTGCATCGGGAGGCATTTCCAGAGAAAGGGGCTTGCCACTGAAGCTACCAAAGCTATTATTCACTATGGATTTTATAAAATGAATTTACATAAAGTGCAAATATGTCATAAATCCATAAATATCCCTTCTCGAAAAGTCATCGAAAAATGTGGATTTGTTTATGAGGGAACGTTACGAGACTTTTTTTATATGGATGGCCGATATGTAGATAGATTATATTATTCAATATTAAAAAATGAATTTATAGGATTGAAGTAATTTACATGATTTAAGAAGGAATCCTTTAATGAAAATATCTTTAACCAAAGCAGAGTTGAAAGATGCTGGAACTATTCATGCTATGCAAATTGAATCATTTATGCCGTTATTGCTGAGATATCAGGATTTTGCAACCAGTCCTGCAAATGAGCCGATAGAGAAAGTAATTACCCGAATTAGTCAGTATTTTACAGACTATTATATGATTAAAAGCAACGGGATTATTGTAGGTGGTATTAGAATAGTAAAAATGGACTGCCATCGTTATCGTATCAGTCCTATTTTTATCTTGCCTGAGTACCAAGGAAAAGGAATTGCTCAAATAGTGTTTCAAATGGTTGAAAACTTATATTGTGATGCAAAAGTGTGGGAGCTGGATACTCTATTAGAAGAACGCGGAAACTGTTATCTATATGAGAAATTGGGCTATAAACCTGGTAAAACCAGACCAATAAACAGCAAAATGACCTTGGTGTTTTATGAAAAGTATCTAATCACTCCAGGAGAAATTTAATTTTCCGTTTTCCTAAAAGAAAGCCATTTTGGAGGAAACGGGTTGAATGGGAGTGAAGGGCTACTGGGTAACATGAACTTTAGATAGGATGCTTTTGTGATGATCTTAACAAGAAGAAAGGTTAATATGATTTTCAAAGGGTTTAAATTTGGGATATTATTGCAATTGGCAATTGGACCGGTTTGTTTATTTATATTTAAAATTGGAGGTAATAAAGGATTTATAGGCGCTGAAATTGGTGTATCAGGTGTAACTCTGGCCGATGCATTTTATATAGTATTAGCAATATCCGGAATAGCCTCCTGTGTGGAACGAGAAAGAGTAAAGAACATCTTCAAAATTATGGGGGCATTAATCGTCGCCATATTTGGGTTACAAGCTGTAATTGGGGTCTTCGGGCTGAAAATACTACCCAATATAAATCTATTTAATGAGATGAATTTCGGAAGTTTATTTTTAGAAAGCATAGTAATAACTGCATCTAACCCCTTAACCATATTATTCTGGGCTGGAGTATTTTCCACTAAAATAGTTGAAGAAGGATTACAGCGCAGAGAAATCTATCTATTTGGTTTTGGTTCGGTTTTATCGACAGCATTCTTTTTGACAATAATTGCTGCAATAGGCAGCGTCACAAGATATTTTTTACCAATGGAAATAATTTCGCTGTTAAACTTAGTGGTAGGAATAGTGCTGATAGGTTTTGCGCTAAAAATAATTGCTAAGAAGAGATAGATAACAAGGATGTGGATCAGATGTCATCATTGCATGAAGGTTGCAACAGGGGCGAAGATTTATTGGGAAATAATATTTGTTTAAGGGAAAGAGGATCTTAATGAAAAGTTTTTTTGTTGACAATAAAACTGTGAAAATCCACGTGCTTGAAAATGGGACACAATCCAGCAAAACACCGTCATTACTGGTAATTGGCGGACTTTGGGAGCCTGCCGAGAGGGCAATTCCTGTACTCTCTGGCTTGGGAAGTCATGTTGTTGCCTTAAGTTTACGTGGCCGTGGCTTAAGTTCGACTCCGGCGGCTGGTTATGATCTTGACGATCATCTCTCGGATATTGATACCGTTGTTAAGCATTGCCAGCTTCAAAACTATTGTGTTCTTGGGTTCTCACGTGGCGGAGCCTATGCACTGGGCTGGAGTTTGAAAAACCAGCAGAAAATGAGAGGACTGATTATAGTTGATCAGCCGGCGGTACATGTGAAATACAATTTGGATTATGTGGAATACTGGTCAAACCTAGTGTACTTAGATGTTCCGATTCTCAATTTCATGCGCCGCCAAGCGCTTGAAGGACTTGCGAGCGATGCACATGACATTGATTTTTCGCCTGAGTTATCAAAATTGCAGATTCCTGTTACTCTTTTCGTTGGGAGGAACAATGAGGCTAAAATCGCATCGAATATTTCTGATGAAATTCTGAAATTGTACACTAAAGCGATACCATCTTGTGAAGTGGTCGAATTCTTTCAGTCGGGGCATATGATTCCCGATGAAGAACAGCAAAAGTACATAACAGAAATTGCTTCATTTATAAGAAAGCTGGAATAAAAATAAAGAACTGGTTTGCGAGAAGCCAAGGCCAATTCCTGAATCATAAATCTACAGTTAGGAGCGTTGGGAGGTGTTGATTTGGAAATTGCCATAAGAAAATGTGAACTTCGGGATTTGTCAGAGATAGTTTTATTGAACAAAAAGGAAATGGGTTATGATTACCCCGTTGAAGATACAAAAGTTCAATTAGCTCGTATGCTAAAGGACAGCAACCATCGAATATATGTAGCCACCGTAGACGATAGAGTAGCAGGATATGTTCACGCCAATAATTATGATTTACTGTATGCACCGCCTATGAAAAATATTATGGGAATCGCCGTTTCATCTGATTATAGAAAAATCGGTATTGGGAAAATGTTATTGAATGAGGTAGAGAAATGGGCGCGGGATACAGGTGCAGGTGTCCGCTTGGTATCCGGAGCAACAAGAACCGGAGCACATGCATTTTATTCCGCTTGTGGATATACTTGCAATAAAGAGCAGAAAAATTTCAGTAAGAGGTTTTAAATTGATTTGTTCAGTTCCCACAAATTACCGTCAATTATAATGTATCATCAGGTTGCCGACATTAGAAAAGTACATTGGGGGCAGTTTATCTTGATATAATAGTGTTATCGGTGGGATAAGCCCTGTTAAATGTGCAGGGGGTATCACTCTCTGGTTTAGAGGTTCAAATTGATGCGATTGCTTATAAAGAATAAGGCTGGTGCCAGAATGATCAGATTGACAAACCGCCAGGCACGGCAATTTATGTTGCTGAAGCATGGTCTGCTAGGCGAATATAAATTCATAGGAAAGCAAGGTGTATTGGATTTTGTTCGTCAGGCAGGCTGTATTCAATACGATCCTATTGATGTTTGCGGCAAAAATTCCGAACTTGTGCTGCAGCCGCGAGTCAAGGGATTTAGCAAGGGAATGCTCGGCGAGTTGCTGTATAAGGAGAGAAGCTTAGTCGATTATCCTGATAAAAACCTCGCTATTATCTCTGTTGAGGATTGGCCGTATTTTGAAAGGTA
The DNA here is from genome assembly GCF_030954495.1 of Candidatus Desulfosporosinus nitrosoreducens. Taxonomy (GTDB): domain Bacteria; phylum Bacillota; class Desulfitobacteriia; order Desulfitobacteriales; family Desulfitobacteriaceae; genus Desulfosporosinus; species Desulfosporosinus nitrosoreducens. Next base: position 82,956 of record NZ_JAVHUW010000047.1, read on the forward strand.
TAGGCAAGCTGCCCGACAACATGAGGAACAATATCCTGAAATGTGCGCTTTGACAGAGCAAGTGCGTGCTCATATTCAAAATAAGGGCGCACTCTGTTCGGGCGATTTCAAATTGGATGGAAATTTCTTTTGGAGGTCGGCAATCCATTGGAGCGGCGGAAATAATTCATCCCGTTCAGTATTGGAACAGATGTATTCAACAGGTGAGTTGATTATCCACCACAAAAAAGGTACGCGAAAATACTACGATATAGCCGGTAAATATATACGGGCGAGTTTATTGAATGCTCCTGAGCCGTTGTCTGACGAGCTTGAACATCAAAAATGGCGAGTATTGCGCCGGATTGGCTCTGTCGGCCTTTTATGGAATCGTCCCTCCGATGCGTGGCTGAATATATGGGGACTGAAAGCGGACGAGCGTAACGAGGTTTTTTGCCAGCTGTCAAATGAAGCAAAAATAATAGCTGTTACCGTTGACCAGATGAAAGACATGTTGTACTGCTGTGCGGAGGACTTGCCGCTGATTGAAGCCGTTCTGAAAAATCCGGAGCCGAAATCCCGCTGTGAGCTGATTGCCCCGCTGGATAATTTTATGTGGGACCGAAAACTTATAAATAAATTGTTCGGCTTTGATTACACATGGGAAATTTACACGCCTATAAACAAACGCAAATTTGGCTATTATGTTTTGCCTCTATTGTATGGGGAGAACTTCATCGGACGTGTTGAGGCAATAGTGGAGCGAAAAACTAAGACACTTGTTGTCAAAAATATCTGGTATGAAAACGCTGTAAAACAGACTAAAAAACAGCGCGCAGCCTTGGCTGATTGTGTGGGGAGATTTGCGACATTTAATGGGTGCCAGACCATTTCCATTCAAAGATAAAGCTGTCCCATTTTAATTCCGAACGAACCGCATCCATAATTTCATAAGGAATGGTGTTTCTGGTCATAATGCCTCCATGAATGTTTACTTTTCATATATTAAAGGTAAAGGGAAATACCGCTGACAGGACAAATCAGTATCCGATGCAAGCCGAAAATAAAGGAGTCCGGGAAGTCGGCTATCAGGACGCTGCCGGCAGCCTAATAGCGATTCTTGCGCGGGTTATAGGATTGTGGTTCTTTTATACGGAGTGAGCCGGGGTAAAATTAACGAGCGTTTTCGGACGCTCTTTTTGTGTACTTATTGCAGGAGACAGGGGCTAATTGTGGAATTAGTGATATGTTGAGATGCCCAATGTAGCCACGCCTGGAGCGGTGGGGAGTTGATAGGATGCCGACCTTTGTTGCCTTTGGGTCACTTGGTGTAGCGTTACTGACATTTCTCTTGGGAATATTGCATAATCCAAAGTGGTACTATATTTCCGCCTTAATGATGTATATTTTCAGCTTCATGACCGGATTTTCAATTGGCTATTATGTACTCAGCGTAACTTTCGTCCTGCTTGCACTTGCTCTGGTCCATTCGATAGTCAAGGTTAAACGGAGCGTGTGGAATGTTCTGTTGTCTTCCGTTGCCCTGATAGTCGGATATGTCTTTTGGTTAATAATAAGTTCATATATACCATATTCACAGTTCTATTGGCCGGTTGTCACTATTCTTCGTCAATTTGGGTTATAAATTCAGCACATTTGCCCAATTTTAAAGATAGAGGGGGACAAGACTACGGAAGAACGTATGAATATTGTCATTAGGAAACTTTCGACAATCTGGCAGGGGAGAAAATAATGGAGAAGAAAACAGTGGTTGCCCTTGGTGATAGTATCTCCATACACTACAGCCCTTTTCTGAAAGATATGATCAGCAGTAGGTTTGAGTACCGGCAAAAAAGACAGGTTGGGGATGCTTTTAAGGATTTGGATCAACCTAAGGGCGCTAATGCAGGTGACAGTAACTTGGTTCTGGAGTATTTAAGAGATGAAGATAAAAAAGGCGAAAGCTATGATATCTTGCTCATCAATTGCGGATTGCATGATATAAGGGTAGAGCGAAGGACCCATCAAATTCAAACTGGGAAAAAGCAGTATTTGGATAATTTGAACCGAATTTGTGAAGTCGCTTTGAAAATGTCACAAAGAGTGTTTTGGATTTCTACCACTCCGGTTGTTGACAGAATCCACAATCATAGAGCGGAAGGATTTTTAAGATACGGAAAAGATGTTGTAAGCTATAACAATTTGGCTGAGATAGTAATGGATAATTATCAAATATCCATCTTTGATTTATTTTCCTTTACTAAAAGCCTGGGGACTGATATCTATTATGACCATGTACACTTTACAGAAGAAGTAAGGGCATTACAGGCTGCTTTTATTTCCGGATGTTTATTTAGTATGGGGTAAGAAAGTAGACACGCTGATTATAATGCTATATCAAGAACCCGAATCCGGCAGCCACAGTCATTTCGCCGATACCCAGTTACCACGCCGTTGCGCCTTGCCAAGCTCAAGAAGAAATAACCACCTTGAATGGTAACCTGTTATTATGAGGTGTCCCTATGAAAATTGATAGATTATTTGGCATTACGATTTTTTTGATAAATCATAGCCGTGTTAGCGCCAAAGTTCTCAGTGAAAGATTTGAAGTCTCGCTGAGAACAATCCAGCGCGACATAGATACGTTATGTCAGGCGGGAATTCCTATTGTCTCCGCTTATGGTTCGGGTGGCGGGTACGAAATCCTTGACAGCTTTAAAATGGAGCGGCAGGTTGCCGGGCAAATTGATTATTCTTTTATCATCACAGCGCTAAGGGGCCTGGCCTCCGCTTATCCCAATCCGATGGCTGAGGCTACGCTGGAGAAAATCATTTCCTTATCTCCAAAGCAAGGATCAGACTTGCAGGTTTTTCTTGATTTTAGTGTTTTGAAAGAGGGGAGAGATACTGACCCCAAACTGAAAATGCTTGAGAAAGCTATTGAGTCAAAATGCCTTGTTTTCTTTGAGTACACCAATTCGGAAAATCTTATTTCTGAACCAAACGTTGAGCCCATAGCGCTGACTTACAAATGGTATGCCTGGTACTTGCTGGGCTATTCGCTTGTAAAAGAGGATTATCGCTTGTATAAGCTGCTCCGTATGAGGAACATTCAATTGACTGACCGGAAAATTTCTCATGAGCACGATTCCGCGGATATGATTTTTGAGCGGAATGAAAACAACGACAGCAGGAATTATCTTGATATTCGCCTGTTCTGCAAGGCGGAGGCCAAAATGCAAACCATTGAATATCTGAATGGTGTAATTGAAGCAGAACAGGAAAACGGCGATTTTGTCATGAAGCTGCATTTACCTGAGAATGAGCAGTTTTGGTTTGGCACGTTGCTTTCCCTGGGAAACCTTGTCCAAATCATCGAGCCGGAAAGCCTAAAGGACCGGCTTTGCACCAAGTGTAAGGAAATATTAAAACTTTACCCGAATTTATGACAGACTGTTGTCGTATATCTCCTGTTACGCTCTAGAGAAACAGGAGGCTTAGTTATGAAACAGGAAAATGTTTATGAGGTATGTCCCGTTTATCAGACGGAAGTTGTGACTTTAAAACAGACAACCCTTGAAGATGCAAGTGAATTGCTGCAATGTTACTCTGATGAAAAGGCTGTTCTATTTTTCAACGCTGATAATTGCTTGGATGACTTTCACTATACGACCTTGGAACAAATGAAAAAGGAGATCAAATTTTGGTGTGATTCCTATCAGAGAAGAGAGTTTGTCCGCTGGACTGTTATTCTAAATGATACGTCTGAAAAAGTCGGTACAATTGAAATGTTCAATAGGGGGACTGTGGCAGGTATTGATTCATGTGGAGTTTTGCGCATTGATCTGCGGAGTGATTGTGAAAACAAACGAATTATTCAAGACCTCTTGGAAATTGCCAACCGGCGTTTTTATGAGGACTTCGCTGTGAAGAGTATTCTTACAAAAGCAATCCCGGAGGCAAGAGAACGCGTTTGTACATTGAGGCAAATGGGTTATACTCCCCTATCATTTAAGAAAGCACATTATTACGCCAGGCGTGAGAATTGGGAAACAGTTGCAATATCTCCCAAATATTAAGGGCGATTACCCAATAATGGTCCAGGTAATCAATGCACTTTTGTTTGCCGAAAGCCTTAGGATTAGTGGTGGGAGGTTTAATAAGTGAAGTTAGGAATATTTTTTGGGGTGCTTCTGATTGTTTTGGGTTTAGTGATTACGTTTCTCTCATTCCAGGGGTGGTATATTGATTGGAGAAAAGAAAGATTGCGGATAGAAACAAGCAGACTTATCAGGAGCGAAAGAATCTCCGGTTTTTGCCTAATCTTTTTGGGGATATTGCAAACCGTCAAGGCCTTAAATTAAACCAAGTTGACCTTGACTAAGACTAACCGGAAGTCGAGCGACAAAGAGTTAGATACGGGAAATTCCTGCGCCGTGGGAGTGAGCTGCCGGATGGTGGCTCTCTGCCTGGAGGGAGCGGTGGAGGAGGAGCCAACATATCCGGTATAATATTATCGCTGACAGTTTGAGGAGGAGAGTTAGTGAAGATAGCGGCAATTGCTGATGTTCATGGCAATAGTGTGGCGCTAAAAAGCGTACTTGAAGACCTAAAGGGTCGGGCAATCAGCCAATTAATTGTTTTGGGCGATATAGTTATTAGGGGACCTGAACCGGGTTTGGCTTTCCAAATGATACAAGATGTCAAACCCTTATGTTGGCTAAAAGGAAATACGGATATGTGGTTTGAGGAAATAGCTGAAGGCTGGCAGCCCAAAACTGCAATGGAACATGGGCTGTTTGAGTATTATCTATTTGCTAAACAAAGACTTTCCGAGGACGAAATCACATTTCTTACATGTTTACCAACTGAGCAGTCTATTAATTTTCTAGGAATGGACATTTTATGTGTTCATGGTTCTCCGGGTTCTGTTGTTAAGGGAATAGACCGCCATACTTCTGTTCATGATTTAGAATTAATGGTGGAAAATGTATCTCAATCGATTATTCTGTCAGGGCATACGCATGTTCCCTTTATTGGAACTGTTAACGGAAAATCCATATTCAATGTTGGAAGTGTAGGGCTGCCAGCGGATGGCAGCAATTTGGCAGCTTATGGAGTCATAGATATTTGCCCTGGTGGCGCACCCGAATTTGAAATTGTACGCGTTTCTTATCCAATCAACGAAATCATTAAAGTTGCTAAAGATCAGGATTTTCCCAATACAGACAGTTATGAGCAATCTTTAATTAACGGGCTGCCCGGTTGAGCAAGTTTTGCCCATAGCCCCTGCCGCTTGCGCTTTACTGAGCTCAGCAAGAACATACGGTTTGAGATAACTTGCCTTGATAAAGCCCAGCCGGCAGTTAAGTATCATTCCAAAGCGGCAGTATTTTCGGGACACTTCAGTGATAGTAAATTATTGCCGGGAGTGTTGGGGATTATAGGATCATGGAAGGACATATTTAAGGACATATTTTTTTTATAGAAAGAAGGGATAGTAATGGCTGTTTATGTCGCCCTTTTACGGGGTATTAATGTAGGCGGAAAAAATAAAGTAAAGATGGCTGATTTGAAACTGGCTTTTGAGGAAATTGGTCTTAGCAAGGTACAGACCTATATTCAGAGTGGGAATGTCTTATTTGAGTCGCCGGAAACAGAAGAAGCGCTATGTAGGCAGATCGAAAACAAACTTGAGGCTGAATTCGGCTTTCATATTCCAGTTATTTTGCGAACGCTGACGGAATTAGAAAGAATAATTGAGAATTGTCCCTTTGCGGCTGAAGAAGTGGGGGAAGCTGAAGCGGCGTCAAAGGCGGAGAGCCTTTATGTAGGACTGTTGATCCAACCGCCTTCCCAGGAAAGAATTGAGCAATTAAGTGTTTATGAAAGCCGAACTGATAAGTTCAATATAGTTGGCCGCGATATTTATCTTTTGTTCCACAACAGCATCCGGGATTCTAAGCTTGCTAACAATCTTAATAAGCTTAATGTGCTGGCAACTACACGAAATTGGAAAACGCTAAACAAGCTGGTCCAATTGGCAAAAGCAATGGTGGTTTAGGCGGGGCTGTGCCTTATTCCAGTCACTTCATCGATATCAGAGCATTACGCGCTGTATCCTGATAAGTTTAAAAAAGGTTGAAAAAACTACGGTCTTGCTAAAGCTGGCCGCAGTCAAGCAGCGAATCTTGCCTGGTGCGGGGGATTCGCGTGTAAGGAGTGCTGAAAGTAAAATGAACGGAGCGTTTTTAGACGCTCTTTTTGTGATTTTAGGGCAGGAAATAGAGGCTGATTGTGGAATCAGTATGATATGTCTGATATGCTTGGTAATCGTCACCTGGGGAGCGGTAGGGGGATAACGGATATATCCCTTTACTATAGGCGTAAGAATGTGCCTGGAAAGTGAGTGTCTTTCACTTGAAACGTAAAACCAGATTGGCCTTAATCATTATGGTTATCTCTGTTGCTTTGGTTAGTTCTCTTAAGTTATTGGCTAATATTCCTGTGCATTACGCGCTTGATCCCAATGACGTGATAGGGATTACAATGAAGGGAGGACTACCAGGCTTTTCCGCCAAAGTGTTATTCCCGGCACAAGATACCGCCAAAATAGCCAAGGTCGTGCAGTTGATTAATTCATCCTCAATGACAAGCTATGTGGTTGGCAATGATTATGTAACACGATTCCTTGCTGGTTTGCTTCACCATTTTGAGAACGAGCAGGTTTATTCTTTTGGCCACCCAATTTATCTAACGATAGAGCTGAAAGATTCGCGAGTCATTCAGTTGTCGACATTGTCAGAAATACAATCAAGAAAACTACCGAACGGTGAGACGGAAGTAACCGGGACGCCCTATAATGACCGGATTTTACTGGTAGTTGAAAGTAATGATAAGACAACAGATGCTTGTAGAGTTTTCTCCAAAGAACTGGCAAATTATGTGGCTCAAGGTTGGAGAAACGATATGCTGCAGTAAAAGTATAATACTTTAAATCACTCTATTACTCTTGAGGGTTGTTGGGGGAGCGGCGGTTGTAGCTTGAGCTTAAATTAAGAAAAGAATTGTCAGTAATTATAAAGCAGAAGATAGGGAGGGGAAGCGCAATGGAATTTAAGGTTGAGAACAAAGCAAGAAATATCATTGAAAAAAAGGGGGGGAATTTGGTTATTAAAAAAGAAATAAGCTGCGGTTGAAATGGCTTCAGCAACAGACTCTGGGCAGAGGCTGGCAACAAAACAAAAAGTACGAAGTTCTATAATGAGTATCAACATCAGGGAATCAAGATATTTATAGATAAAACCTTGAATGTATCGGATCATATTCAAATTGATTTGCAATCAAATCTTCCTTTATTGGGACCATCCTTTACAATTAGAGGTGTGTCTTTTTAGAAAGGGGGGTCAATCCCTGAGGAATTACCGTGCCTGTCATTGGGATAGGAATGAATATTTTATCCGCTGACTAAGCCGCTCTAAGACTCTCGCTTCGGCAAGCGGTGAGTTAAGAGCGGCTAAGTCAGCGGATAAGTGCGACTAAGATTCAGATGGAGTTAAAACTCCACCTGAATCAAGTCTGCTTTATCTTTATTCCATAATAGCATCCGGGATTCTAAGCTTGCTAACAATCTTAATCAGCTCAGGGTATTGGCAACCACACAAAATTGCAAAACGCTATCAAAATTATGAAGATCAGTGACTAGATCCCACATGGTCAACATGTTTTATGTGATGATAATTAAGTCCGACGATTAACCCGGCAAAGATGACAAAAACTGCTGCAGTAATAAATGGAACATGAGGATTGAACCGTTCCGCCAGTTTACCTGCCATATAAGGTGCTACTGCCGCGCCCAGGAAGCGGAGAAAATTATACGCTGAGGACGCGGTAGAACGTTCAACAGGTGCGGCATTCATGACTGCAGTCGTAACTAAGGTATTATTGTTCCCCATGACGGCTCCGCTCAGAATGACGGCAACGATGGGCACCCAATGGATATTCGTCCAAATGCCGATTGCGAGAAGCAAAACTGCAAACAAAGTGAACATAAGACACATGGCCTTGACAGTACCCATCCATTGCTGGAGTTTTGGAGCCGTGAATACGGAGGTAAGGGCTAAAAAAATTCCCCATGTAAGAAATACATATCCCAAGCCATGCACATCCAAACCCATAACAAAAGGCGCATAAGCCAAAACTGTAAAGAAGCCAAAATTATAGAGTGCCGCTCCGATTCCGAAAACAACAAGTGAGCGATGCTTCATAGCGTAAAAAGGTTCGGCGAAGGAAGTGCCTTGTTTGGCAGTGGTCTGGCTTTTTATGGTTGGCATAAATGCGAGCACTGCGAAAAAGGCGATGACCATTAAAAAAGCAACGCCCAGAAATGGGCCTCTCCAGGAGAATCCGCCCAGCCAACCTCCTAGAAGAGGACCTACGGATATACCGAGGCCAATCGCAGCTTCATACAAAATAATTGCTTTGGCATTTCCACCTTTGGAGAGAGAAATGATAGCGACGAGTGCCGTGGCTACAAAAAGCGCATTGCCGAAGCCCCAGCCGGCGCGCCAGCCAACAATCGCCCAAATGCTGTTGGATAGACCACCGAGCGCTGAAAACAACGCAATAATCACGGTGCCGCACATCAGTGTCCATTTGGCTCCTATGCGAGATGAGATAGCCCCTGTGATAATCGCAGCTATAGCCATCACCCCATTATAGCTGGTGAAGAGCAGGGTGACCTGACTTTGGCTGGCATGAAGGTCTTCGGCGATCAAGCTTAAAATAGGGTCTACAAGCCCAAGCCCCATAAAAGCGATAATAGAGGCAAAAAAAACAGCCCAAACGGCTTTCGGTTGATTTAAGAGACTATCCTTTTCTTGCGATGGTATTGTCTGCGTCCCATTGATTACTGCCAGATTCTCTCTTGTTGACATCCAGATTTCTCCTCCCATGATTCAGACACTTTTTTACCAGATATTAAACGATTGTTTTAAAGGAATGTCTAATGACATCTCCGCGGCTTATGATTCCAACTAACACTCCATCTCGTTCAACCGGTAGTTTTTTTATTTGTTTTTTTCCTAAAATAGAAGCGATAGTTTCAATTTCTTCATCCCATGAGACTTTAATAACCCTTTTGGAGGCTATGCTCATGACGTTTAGATCAAGCAGTTCACGCAGTCTTTTCTCAAAATCAACATCATCTCCGTTAATCACAGTGACCCAATAGAAGGAATCAATGATCCGATCGTTATGTTTACCGATATAACGCATGATATCCCCATCACTCACATACCCGACAATTTCGTTTCTTTCGTTGACTACAGGCAGCCCGCTGATCCGCTTTTCGATAAACTGTTTGATTACAGAACGTATGGTGTCAGTTCGTTTTACTTTATATACTTGGCTGATCATCACTTCATGAGCTTGCATCATATTGCCTCCCCTTGTGTTATTTGCTCTAAAATCTGCTTAAGGTTTTGATACTTCTTCTTCAATTTCTTTGATCCTTGCTCGTGCACGTTCCCTAAGAGCCACCAGTTCGGTTTGGATGCTCAGGATTTTAAGAATCTTTTGTTCAATCATCTCAAGTTGATTTTCGGTGATTGCTAAGATTTCCTGCAATTTTTCCTTTTGTTCTTTGGGATCAGAAACCTTTTTATATTCGGCTTTCTGACTTTCTAAAGTTTCTCTAAGTGATAAAAAATGCTGTAGTTCTTGTAAGGTAAACCCTAACACCTCTTTGGAAATCGTAATTCTTTTCAAAAACTCGACATGTTCCTGTCTGTAAAGTCTAGTCCCCCCTTCACTACGTTCAGGAGAAGGTAGAACACCAATTTCTTCGTAGTACCTAATCGTCCGTTTACTCAAACCACTCTGATTTGCCACATCATCTATTTTCAATAAACCATCCATCTAAGAAACCTCCTCCAATAACCATTTATATTATATATGCATTTAACGTTAACGTCAACTATCTTAATTTTGACCTCGCTTGGTTTTCTGGCTATATTCTCAAAAATGCTTGAGAAATAATACGTTTACGTTATATTTTTTATTTCTATCAGATTTTGAGTTATGCGGATATCATGCTTTAGTATTTGGCCTGGTCACTGTGTGGGTGTCTTCAAACTAAGCTTGGCGGCTGAGTCCCTGGGATCGGCATATGGCCCGGAGGGCAGATGTCTGTGGGCGATTTGACAGAGAGTTTCGCCCGTTTTAATCGTGTAAGTCATGGAGGGAGCAGATAAAAACTCTCCGGGATTGCTAAGGGGTGGATTAGGCAATTTTGTACTTCACAGCTTGATCGTTTTTTGACGGTCGGGCTATTTTTATATCCGGAAGGAAAAGCTTCTGCTCAACATTAGTAATTGTTATTTAGTTGGGGAAAGTTATCTAGGAGTTAGTTGGGGAATGTACTTGATTTTGGGCAACGGATATATTGGGAGGTTAACGTCAATGAGTGTTATCGCAATTAAGAATCTGACCAAGAATTACGACAAATCAAGAGGGATAGTCGATGTGAGTCTTGAGGTCGAGGCAGGTGAAATTTTTGGATTTATCGGACCGAACGGCGCGGGAAAATCGACGACCATCAGGACGCTGTTAGGGCTGATCTATCCGACAAGCGGCAGGGCAACTATCTTCGGCAAAAACTGTGTCGAGCACCCGGAAGTAAAAAAGGAAGTCGGATACTTGCCGTCCGAGGTCTTTTACTACGATAACATGAGGGTCATTGATCTTCTCAAATATTCCGCCAGTTTTTACGCCAAGGACTGTTCGGAGCGGATCAAAGAGCTTGCCGGGGTTATGGATCTTGACCTGAAAAAGAAAATTGATGATCTGTCCTTCGGCAACAAGAAGAAGGTTGGTATTGTGCAGGGGCTGCTCCATGAGCCTAAGCTGATTATACTGGATGAGCCTACCAGCGGTCTTGACCCGCTGATGCAACATAAATTCTTCGAGCTGATCAAGGCGGAGAACGAAAAGGGCGCAACGGTGTTTTTCTCTTCGCACATTTTGAGCGAGGTGCAGCGCATGTGCAGCCGCGTTGCTTTCATCAAGGAGGGCCAGGTAATTAAACTGGAAAAAATGAGCGATCTGAGAGAGAAAAATTATAAGCTGATCAAACTTGAAACTGAGCGGCAGCTTGACGGCGCTTTTTTCGCAATGCCCGGAGTAAGCAAGCTTGAACTCAGCGGGTTAGCCGCAAGCTTTTTATTTAAGGGTGATATCAACAGGGTTTTGAAAAAGCTTGCTGAGATAAGTATTTCCAATCTCCTGATCATCGAGCCCGAGCTTGAGGAGATTTTTATGCATTACTATACAAAGGAGGACTAGACGCTTTGAATATGTATCTTCATGAACTTAAATCCCTGCGCAAATCGACGTTGCTTTGGACGTGTGTCATGATTGCCCTGGCTGCCCTTTATTTTTCCATCTATCCGAGCATCGCGGCCGACGCGGCGGACTTCAAACATTTGCTGAGCGGCTATCCCGCCTCAGTGAGGGCGGCCCTGGGTATTTCCCTTGACAATATAGCAACTCTCCTGGGTTTTTATGCCATGGTATTTTCCTTTATTACGCTCTTTGGAGCTATTCAGGCTATGAATCTCGGTGTCTCTATCCTGTCCAAGGAGGCGCGGGAACGGACGGCGGATTTTCTCCTGGTCAAGCCCGTTTCACGCCAGGCCATTGTCAGCGCCAAGCTTCTGGCTGCTCTGACCATACTTTTGATTACGAACATTTGCTATTATTTGGCGGTTTCCGTCTTGGCCTCGTTTCTAAAAACAGCTTACAGCGTCAAGCTGTTCTTCCTGATTAATCTGACCCTCTTATTTATCCAATTGATTTTTCTGGCCATCGGCCTGGTTATTTCCGCATTTTTCACGCGCTTAAAAGCCGTGCTCCCGCTCTCCCTGGGCGTTGTGTTCGGCTTTTACCTGATTGGCGCCTTGATAGCTACGGGCCGGAGCCAATGGGAGCGTTTTATCTCTCCTTTTAAATACTTCGACCTTACTTATATCATGAAAAACGCCGGCTTTGAAATGTCCTACCTGATCACAGGCGCGGTCATTGTTGTGCTGGCGGTAGCGGCAAGCTATGTTATTTACGCGCAGAAGGATATCCATGCGGTTTAAAGCAGCTTTCGGGATTGAATGGAGGAGATTCTGATTATGAATATCATCTTGCGGGAATTAAAGGCCAATAGGAAAGCCCTGATCATCTGGAGCGTCTGTATGCTTTTGGGAGTTGCCAGCGGCATGGCAAAGTATACGGCTTATTCTGCGGGGGGACAGAGTGCGGAGATTTTTCAGAAAATGCCCTTTTCCCTCAAAGCCCTCTTGGGCATGGGTTCCTTTGATGTAACGCTGATGAGCGGTTACTTCGCAATGCTGTTTCTTTATATTGAGATCGCGGCCGCCATTCACGCCGTTTTGCTGGGGGCCAATATCATCGCTAAGGAGGAACGCGATAAGACCACGGAATTTCTGATCTGCAAGCCGGTATCGCGAACCGCCATTATTAGTTCGAAGCTCCTGGCGGCGTTTATCAATATTTTAATTGTAAATGTTGTCACCCTTGTCTCGTCAATCGTTTTGACTGCCGTTTATAATAAGGGCGCGGATATTTCCGGCGAAATAGGGATGTTTATCTTGAGTCTGCTGATTGTTCAGCTTATCTTCTTGTCCCTGGGCGCCATGTTGGCGGCCTTGCTCTGGAATCCCAAGGCCTCGGGTTCTCTTGCTGCGGGGATAATGATGGCAGCCTTTGTGATTTCTAAAGTGACGGATCTGACGAGTCTGAACTTTCTCAACCTCCTTTCGCCCTTTAAGTATTTTAACTATAACGATATTGTCGAGGGTAAAGGTCTTAACTTTGGCATAGTTATACTTTCTCTTCTGCTTAGCGCCGGTTTTTTCGGCCTAACCTATTTCTTTTACCGGAAGCGGGATCTTAACGTTTAATAACTGGATTTCTAAAGCCAAGTTGAAGTCTAAATCCAAGTCGAAATCGAAAATCCAAATCCAATCAAATCAGATCAGATCAGATCAGATCAGAACCGGAGACGGGAATGAACTAAGCTGGTTGACAATTAGTGGATAATCCTATATATTAATGGCAGGAAATTTTTATAAGCCTTCAGCTGAAGGGGAGTAGTTTGTTAGGTAGTGTCAACATCCTGGCCCTAAGCCTGGCACTGCCCGCGATTTTGCGTAACGAGACCTTTGGTGGATCATTTTTGATGCACTGAATGGTCTTTTTTATTGTTGTAATTCTGAGGAGGGTAAAATTGGCAACTACGGTTTTGGTTTTGCTGGGATCTGCGGTCCTGATCTATTTTAGTTGTGAGCTATTTGTCAACGGCATTGAATGGGTGGGAAAAAGGTTTGGCATCGCCAAAAGTGCGGTAGGCTCTATTTTGGCGGCTTTCGGCACGGCCTTACCGGAGAGCGTTGTCACTTTAATTGCAGTTGTCTTCGGCTCTAATGCCGCCCAAAAGGACGTGGGGGTCGGGGCGGCCCTGGGAGGTCCTCTTGTTTTAAGCACAATTGCCTATGCTTTTGTGGGCTGGAGCGTTATCACTTTTCGCAAAAGGCGTTCCCAAGGTACTGTAATTGATATTGATAACCGCAAATTAGGCCGGGATCAACTTTGGTTTTTAATCATTTTCTTCTTTAAAGTCGCACTTGGTTATGTGATGTTTACCGGAAAGCAATGGCTGGGGCTGCTGTTTTTAGTGGCTTATGGGTTTTATTTTTATACCGAGATGCGGGTGATAGATTCTCATGCCGAAAATGATCTCTTAGAGCCTCTGAAATTTCAGCCAAAAGAGAAGATCCCTCGGACTTTTTGGATTATACTTCAAACCGCGATCTCTTTAGGTTTGATTTTTCTGGGCTCCCACCTATTTGTCGGCCGCCTGGAGAGCCTGAGCCTTGCCTTAGGAGTACCGGCTCATATTGTTGCCCTGCTGCTAAGTCCTATAGCCACAGAACTTCCGGAGATCATCAATGTATTGATTTGGGTAAAACAAGGGAAAGAACACCTGGCCTTTGGCAACATCAGCGGTGCGATGATGATCCAGGCAACAGTTCCCAGCGCCTTGGGAATTTTCTTTACTCCCTGGCTGTTCGATAGGTATTTGACGTTTGCGGCAGTTGCGACCTTATCGTCCATCTTGTTTTTATGGTTTACGCTGAGAAACCGGAAACTCTCTGCCGGCCGCTTGTCCTTTGCGGCTTTGTTTTACCTAATATTTGTGCTGAGTTTTGTCCTGAGGTATTTATAAATTTTTGCGGATATTAAAATTGTCGGCAAGCAGGACCCAGTTCTGAGGATAAGAGGTATCCAGTACCCAATAGCTTATTCCTTTTAAATTGTAACTTTTAACCGTATTGAATTTGGCCTGAGCACTGCGGGCGTCTTCAAACCAGACTTGATGGCCGACTCCCTGGGCGTCGGTATAATTATAAAAGGGAGACTCCGCGGTTTGATCATATTGGATTGTTACACCATACTGAATGGCCCGCAGGGCGGCTGTCTGCGGACTAAAGGTTTCCGCGGCCTGACCTTGCACGTGAGGAAGTTTCCAGTCACGGGCATAAGTTTCGAAACCCATCAAGATTTTATTGCGGGGAATAACACTCACAGCATAGTCCAGAACACGCTCAATTTGATTGAGGGGAGAAATAGCCTGGGGAGCCCCTAAGCGATATCCCCATTCATACGTCATGAGTACGACAAAATCGGCGATTCGGCCATGGGCGGCATAATCATGGGCCACATACAAGGTTCCTGTTTGCCCGGCGCTGGTTTTGGGGGCTAAGGCTGTGGAGACCAGGAAGCCTTGGGGATGCAATACATTAACGGCGTGTTGGATAAAATTACTGTATAAATCCCGGTCGGCGGGCAGGACGTTTTCAAAGTCAATGTTCAGGACTTTATAGCCTTTGGCTTTCATGACCCTGACAATATTAGAGAGAAGAGTATTTTGAACCCCGGTGTCGGCGAGGATGGCGTGGGCCACGTTGGAGCCCAATGCCTGGGCGGTAAAATTGTTGACGGACATCATGGGCACGGTTCTGGTGGCAAGTGCCGCCTGAACCAGGGCAGTGTCGTCAAGGTTGATCAGGCTGCCGTTGGCCTGGACGCCGTAAGCGAAGGGACTGAAATAGGTGAGATATTGACCGTGAGCTTGCACGGATTGTACGCCGGCCGTGCCGATCTGGTAAGTATAGGCATTCACATCAATGGTTGGTTTACTCGTCGAGGTGCTTGAGGGGATGAGGAAAACAGTACCCGGATAAATAAGACTGGGGTTGGTGATGTTGTTGGCGTCGATGAGGCTTTGCACGGTGACGCCGTAAGTTTGGGCGATTTGCCAGAGAGTTTCGCCGGATTTAACCGTATGAGTCACTGAGGGCAGGGATAAAACCTGTCCGGGATTGATGCGGGAAGGATTGGTTAGATTATTGGCGCTAACCAAGGCGGAAACCGTCGTCCCGTATTTCTGAGCGATTTTCCAAAGAGTATCGCCGGATTTTACGGTGTAAGTTTGGGAAGAAGGTGTAGGGATGACCAAAGCCAGACCTGTCGTAAGGTTCTGATTGGGGAGGCCGTTAAGCTGCATAATAGCTGAGGCGCTCAGGCCATAAGAGCTTGCTATTTGAGCTAATGTTTCACCCTGCCGGACAACATGGATTTGCATATGTATTCTCCTCGTTTTTGGAGATAGTATATGTGAAAAAGTTGATTTGAGTGATATTGGTTTGGATTTTGTTTAAGTTATCCTAGGCTGTTGCCGTCAATATAAACTTGTTCATGGCAGTATCGAAAAATAAGAACAGGTTGTATTCTCTGTCGTTAAGAGGCTGATAAGTGGCTTTTTCGGTTTGGTTTTGCCTGGCATATACAAATTATATAAACATAAAAAAAGCGAGTTTGTTTTACCCGCTCTTCTTAATTATTTAGGCTTTAGATATCTTTGGTTACAGTAGTCTGTGCCATAATAACAATTCTCAAACTCTATTATGTAAGGGTTTATTCCATACGTTTATTATTTGAGGTACCTTTATGTTTTCTGATATATAAAGCTCCCATTCCAGCGTTTTATACAAGTCCCAATAGACGGACAGTGTTTGCCACGATCAGGCAGATGACGATGCCGGTTACTGTCGGCACGGCAAAGGATAGCAGCGTCCATTTAAGACTTTGCGTCTCCTTTTTAATTGTAAGGCAGGTAGTTCCGCAAGGCCAGTGCATCAGCGAGAACAGCATGGCGCAGACGGCGGTGAGCCAAGTCCAGCCGTGACTAACAAACAAGGCGTGCAGCTGGGACAAACTCTCAATATCGGTCAGCGATCCGGCTGCCATGTAACTCATGATCATAATCGGTACGACAATCTCGTTGGCCGGGAAACCAAGGATAAAGGCCATTAGGCTATAGCCGTCCTAACCCATCAGTTTGGCAAACGTTTCATGGCCGCGGGCGCACTGTGCTAGGGATGTTAATTTGCCCACATGGATATTGGCAAGAAGCCAAATGAGCAGTCCGGCAGGGGCTGCCACAACCACCGCCCGGCCCAGTACAAAGAGCGTCCGGACGAGGATGGAGCGCACAAGGCCCCGGCCGAACTGCGGCCGCCGGTAAGGCGGGAGCTCCAGGATAAAGGAGGAAGGAATTCCTGTCAGTATAGTTTTGGACAACAGCTTGGAGATAAGTACGGTCATGATGACGCCGAGGACAATGACTCCTGTCAGAGTCAGTGTGGAGACGACAGACTGGAACGCCCCTCCCACAGCTCCCGCAAAAAAACATGGTGATGATGGCAATCAGAGTGGGGAATCTTCCGTTGCAGGGCACGAAATTATTGGTAATAGTTGCGATTAAACGCTCGCGCGGCGAGTCGATGATCCGGCAGCCGATGATTCCGGCGGCGTTGCAGCCGA
>NZ_JAVHUW010000059.1 GCF_030954495.1 Candidatus Desulfosporosinus nitrosoreducens
TTAATGACTTCTCCAGGATTAGCTTATACTGTCCGTTTTTCAATTATCACCCACAGAAGATTTTTTATCCGCTGACTAATCCGCTCTAAGACTCCCGCTTCGGCAAGCGGTGAGTTAAGAGCGTCTAAGTCCCTGGCTAAGTGCGGCCAGGATTCAGATGGACTTAAAACTCCACCCGAATCAAGTCTTCTTTATCTAGCGAATGGGGTTGTAACAAGACTATTTCAGTTTGTTACAACCCCATTGTGTTGTGGGAATTGACGGTACTCTGTCCGTTATTCAAACTGAATAGCTGCGCCTACTGTTCCGGGACCGGTATGAACACCAATAACCGCTCCAACCTGAGTAATAACTGTCGCTTGAAGTTGACAAGCATTTTCCAAAGCTTCCTTTAAATAATGGGCTGCCTGCTCTGCTGCTCCATGAGCAACAGCCAGGCGAACATGCTTTCTGCCTTTCGCTAAATCCTGAAGGGCCTGCACAACGCCTTCAAGCGCCTTTTTCTGGCTATGCGCTTTAGCATAAGTGTGGTATACCCCATCATCCCCCACCCGAATAATCGGTTTAAGATTGAGAAGAGAACCCATAAACCCTTGAACTCTGCCGATTCTTCCGCCTTTCTGCAAGTATTCCAAGGTATTTAAGGTAAACAGAGTTTCAATATTCTTCCTTGCTTTCTCAAGATTGCGAAGAATCCAGGCAGTGTCATATCCTTCTTTTATATTGCGGGCAGCTTCCACCATCATCAGACCCATACCTAAGCTAATGGTCTTGGAGTCCACGAGATGTATCTTTGCTTTAAACTTTTCTTTAGCCAGATAAGCGGTATTAATGGTCCCGCTCAAAGCAGAAGAGATATGCACCGAGATAATCTCATGATATTCTTCAAGCAATCTGCCGTACAACCTCCCAAACTCCTCAGGTGACGGTTGGGAAGTCCTAGGGAGTGCCTCTTCACTGGCTAAGCGCCGGTAAAATTCTTCGCTGGAAAGTTCTTCATCTGAGTATTCCTGATCCCTAAAGTTAACTTTCAAAGGAACGACGTGGATGTCACACTCCTTTTTCAATTCTTCTGTCAGGTCGGCCGTACTGTCAGTTACCAGTGCGATCCTCTTCATTCCAAATCCCCCGTCTATCGATTATCGTCAATTCCCCAGGCTCGAAGCCTTTCTCCGCAGCTGCTTCCAAATCAGAAGAGCTGCGTCCTGCCGTGAAAATAGATATCCTCTACAAGATACTACTTAATTCGCCTTCTTGTTACCATTCTCCTTCACAGGTTAGGGATTTTATCTCAGATTGTTAATTCAAAGTACTAATAATGTCAGCAAAAAAAAAGAATATAATTGGCTATTTAAGGAATATGTTTCCTTTTTAAGGCTATTATTACGGAGAATAAAGTCCTTGACTATTCAGAATACTGAACACTATAATAGACTTAAGAAAATAAATTTACTAAGTCTATTTTGTGAAAAAACTAATTAAAAAGGGAGGATCATTAATGAAAAAACTTCTTCCAGTTGTGATCACCGGAGCAATACTGTTTTTGGCAGGCTGCGGTGCCAGCACCAGCTCCGCCCCCAGTTCAGGTTCATCCGGCTCCGCGGAAAAGCAGCCCACCATTGGTGTTGCCATCTACAAATTTGACGACACATTTATGACGGGTGTTCGGAACGCCATTTCCACTGCCGCCCAAGGTAAAGCAACTGTTGATATTGTCGATAGTCAGAATTCCCAGCCTACTCAAAATGACAAAGTCGACCTCTTCATCAATAAAAAGGTCAACGCTTTGGCAATTAACCCTGTAGACCTTACGGCAGCCGGAGTTATTATTGACAAAGCCAAAACAGCAAACACACCGGTGGTCTTCTTCAACCGCGAGCCTCTGGCCAGCGATATGAAAAAGTGGGACAAAGTCTACTATGTCGGCGCTAAAGCGGAAGAATCCGGTATCATGCAAGGGCAAATCCTGGGAGATTATTGGAAAGCCCACCCCGAAATGGACAAAAACAAGGATAACGTCATGGATGTCGTGATCTTGCAGGGAGAGCCCGGACATCAAGACGCCATCGCCCGTACGAAGTATTCCGTTAAAGCCCTGGAGGATGCCGGAATTAAAGTGAACATACTGGCTCAAGACACGGCTATGTGGGATCGCTCCAAAGCTCAGGACAAAATGGCTGCTTTCTTAGGCGCCCAAGGAGACAAAATTGAAGCAGTTCTTGCCAACAATGACGATATGGCTTTAGGGGCTATCGAAGCTTTAAAAGCGAAAGGATACTTTGCCAATGGCAAATATATGCCGGTCGTCGGTGTTGACGCCACAGCTCCCGGCCTGCAGGCTTTAAAAGACGGAACCCTTTTAGGAACCGTGTTAAACGATGCCAAGAACCAAGGCGCAGCAACCTTAAACCTGTCGCTTGCTTTAGCCAAAGGATTAACTCCAAGCAAAGACAATACCGGGTACGATATCACAGACGGCCAATATGTCTGGGTTCCATATAAGAAAATCACCAAAGATAATATGGCAGACGCCCAATAACCGTCTCCTTTCGAGTACCTATTGGCTTTATGTGCTTACAGTATAACGAAGCAAGGGGGCAATGTACACAATTCCCCCTTGCTTTTTAGATTTTCAATGACTCCCCAAACTGCTATTCCTTGAAAAAGTAAAATTCTTAGACCAGCACTGATTACAGGAGGGTCAAAATGCCTGAAAATGAATTCTTATTGGAAATGAAACATATTTCTAAGGAGTTTCCCGGTGTTAAGGCACTAGACGATGTCACCTTACAGGTACGGCCCGGTACAGTGCACTCCCTCATGGGGGAAAACGGTGCAGGGAAATCCACTCTCATGAAATGCCTTTTCGGGATCTACAAACCCGATGCCGGGGAAATTCTTTTAAACGGCCAGAAAACCGAGATCAACAATTCCAAAGCTGCTCTCGATCACGGTATCTCTATGATTCACCAAGAGCTCCATCCCGTGCCGCGCCGCAGTGTGATGGAAAATCTTTGGCTCGGCCGCTTTCCCCTCAAAAGCTTTGGCCCTCTAAAACTGATTGATGACAAACGCATGTATCAGGATTCCGTAGCTTTATTTGAAGACTTGGAAATGGATCTCGATCCTCATATCCTTGTCGGAACCCTGTCCGTATCTAAAATCCAGTCGATCGAAATTGCCAAAGCGGTATCGCACCGGGCCAAGGTCATTGTGATGGATGAACCTACTTCGTCTTTGACAGGCAATGAGGTGGAGCAGCTTTTTAAAATTATCCGTTCCTTAAAAAGCCGGGGCGTATCCATCATCTACATTTCTCATAAAATCGAGGAAATCCTTGCCATCTCCGATGACGTAACTATCATGCGCGACGGAAAACATATCGGAACCTGGCCGGCGTCGGAGTTAACGACCAATTTAATCATTTCCAAAATGGTGGGCCGTGATCTTACTCAACGTTTCCCTGAACGCAGCGGGACTCCCGGGGAAACAGTGCTGCGGGTTGAGGGGCTGAGTTCGCCTTTTCCCAAAGCCTTTAAAGATGTCTCTTTTGAATTGCGCCAAGGGGAAGTCTTAGGAATAGGAGGGCTTGTCGGCGCTCAGCGCACAGAACTGATCGAAGCCTTGTTCGGCTTGAGAACTGTATCCTCAGGCCAGATCTTCGTTAAGGGCAAACAAGTGAAAATCAAATCCCCTATGGATGCTAAGAAACACAGGATTGCCTTGCTGACAGAGGAGCGCCGGGCCACAGGAATCTTTCCCGTACTTCCAATTGTGGAAAACACGGTCATGGCCAATATGAACCGCTATATTACCCCCTACCGTCTTCTCAACCAACAAACCATGAGCCGGGACGTCCAGCAAAGTATCGACCAAATGCGGATTAAGACCCCTTCCGCAAAGACCCAAATCAAAAATCTTTCCGGCGGAAATCAACAAAAAGTCCTAATAGCGCGCTGGCTCCTGACTGAACCTGAAATCCTTATGCTGGATGAGCCAACACGGGGTATCGATGTTGGCGCTAAATTCGAAATCTATTCTATCATCACAGAATTGGTTCAACAGGGTAAGAGCATTATTATGATCTCCTCTGAAATGCCCGAACTTATCGGTATGTCGGACCGAATCATGGTTATGTGTGAAGGCCGAATGTCCGGTATTCTGGAAGGAACAAACAAAACCGAAGAAGACATTATGCACCTCGCAACAAAGTTTATGGTTTGACTGGAGGTCTTTTTATGGCAAAAAGCAACGATACCGGTGCCAAGAAAGCCGGTAGCTTCTTTTTTCAGTATGCGATTTATTTTGTGCTCGTCATTCTTATTTTGGGTATTGCCGCCATAGACCCAAGCTTTTTATCGATCAATAGTTTCAGGGATATTTTACTGCAATCATCAACCCGAGCTATTATCGCTTTGGGAGCTGCCTTTGTTCTGATCACCGGTGGAGTCGACCTCTCGGCAGGTCGTATGGTAGGGTTTGCAGCGGTCTTATCCGCTTCCATGCTGCAAATCCAGGAGTATTCACACCGTTTTTACCCCGGGTTGCCAAATCTGCCCTTATGGGTACCGGTTTTAATCGCTATCTTTGCCGGACTTCTTGTCGGTCTAATCAACGGCTTAATTGTTTCCCGCTTCAGTGTTCCCCCCTTTATTGCCACCTTAGGTTCAATGGTCGCAGTGTACGGCCTTAACTCCCTTTACTTCGATATGAAGCCCAATCAATCTCAGCCGATTGGCGGGCTCAGACCGGATTTTACCACCGACCTCGGGAGCGGTTATATTGGGACAGGCATTTACTCTATACCCTATATCGTCATCATCGCGCTTGTTGTTGCTTTCATTGTCTGGGTTATCTTTAACAAGACTCGTCTGGGAAAAAGCATGTATGCCATTGGGGGAAATATTCAAGCCGCTGTTGTTTCCGGAATTAACGTCAAACAGGTCTTGCTTTATGTTTACGCTATTGCCGGAGCCCTCTACGGTTTGGCCGGAGTCATGGAGGCTGCCCGTACAGGGGGAGCCACCAACAATTACGGCAATATGTATGAACTCGATGCCATCGCCGCCTGTGTCGTGGGCGGGGTATCCACCGCCGGAGGCATCGGCACGGTACCCGGCGTGCTGGTTGGGGTTTTAATTTTTGGAGTTATTAATTACGGACTTACTTATATCGGAGTTAGCCCTTATTGGCAATTAATTATTAAAGGTTTGATTATTATCACTGCCGTAGCCTTTGATATTCGCAAATACCTAACCAAGAAATAAATTTCTGAAGGACGGTTCGGGATTTATGGACGCATAAGTTGAGCACCAGCCTTCAGAATATCAATAGGGTAGCAACAACTCTTCAAATGGTTTGTTGCTACCCTATTTTTTTAACTTTAATTTCAGATCAGGGAATCGTTAACGGCATCACTTAATCCGCTCGGCGTGAACAATTTGTTCAAGACCAGAGTAAAGGCCCCGATAGCAATGGAATTTTCGCCCAACTCTGAGATGACGATCCTCACCGCATTGGCCGGTTTGGTCAGAGCCCGCTTTTCTAAAGTATTCAACAAGGGTTTCAGGAGGTAGTCCTCAGCTTTGGATACTCCTCCGCTCAAAATAATAAGGGCTGGATTCAGAGTATTGATAAGATTCGCCAGTCCGATCCCCAGATAACGCCCTGTGTCCGCTAAGACTTCCGCGGCCACTGAATCCCCGAGTTGGGCCGCTTTACAAAGCATTTCGCCATTAATCTCATCTAAATCTCCCTGAACCCACTCCTCAAGAATAGATTCTTTGCCCAATCTGATGGCTTGCTGGGCCCTGCGGGCCAGGGCTCCCCCGCCAACCATCGTTTCCAAACAACCGTAATTTCCGCAGCTGCATTTTGGCCCGTTGCTATCGATGGTTGTATGCCCGATTTCACCCGCGGTGAAGGAAGTCCCCCGATAGAGCTTGTTATTGATGATGATTCCCGCCCCCACACCTGTTCCAACGTGCACACAAATAAAATTCGGTATGCCTACTCCTTTACCAAACCAACTTTCTCCCAAAGCCTGAGCCCTTACGTCATTTTCAACTTCCACCGGCAACTGGAATTTCTTCTCTAAACGAAATTTGATAGGAATATTGCGCAGGTTAAGGTGGGGAGCAAAAAGAGAGAACCCTTGTTCAGGGTCGACAAGTCCGTGCATGCCTACCCCGATCCCTAAGAAAGATTCTTTGGGTTTCTGCGTAGCTTGCATGACATTTTCCACGGCTGTTTCCAAGGTTTGAAGAAACTGCTCACTGGTCTGATTGGCTTGATACCTCATTTCAACCTGTGCCAGAACATTGCCGTCAAGGTTCGCTGTCACCGCTTTTAACCGTTTGGCGCCGGCATAAAGCCCCACAACGTAAAAGGCGGAGGAGTTAATCCGCAAAAGAATCGGTTTTCTTCCGCCCGTGGATTCTCCCAAAGTGCTCTCGACCACCAGCCTGGACTCAATCAGCTCACCCACAAGATTGGTTACGGTCGGGGGAGTCAGTTTGGTTAACTTGGCAATTTTCGCTCTGGAGATTGGTCCATACTGCCTGACAATATTGAGAATCGCTGATTTATTCAAGGATTTCATGCCTTGAAAACTTCCTACCGGTATCAATTCACTCACTTATGCCGCTCCCCCTCTGCCTAATCATGATTTTCTTCTTATCTTATAAGGATATCGGGCCGGGAATAGAGTATCCCGTCTTTCTCAATCTGCAGATATTGCCACGTCCCGGTCTGCGTAAGGAACTCCGGCCCACTTTCAGTCACTAACAGGGTATCTTCGGATTTCAATCCCCTTAGGGATGGGTTCCAGGCAAAGGCTTGATGGCACTGCACAATCCCTAACGAATCCAAATTCGCTAAAAACTCCCGGGAAGCGTAACCTGTCGGCCCACCCTGATGAAGGTAACGCCAATCGTCCGGATGTCCCCATTTTTTATAAGCCTCAATTCCTTGGCGGAATACGTCTTTGATCGGCACACCGGGACGAGTCGCCAGGTTAAAGGCTAAATCGATTTCCGCCAAAGCTTGTTTAGTTTCCTGAAGCTCCGGAGAAAGTGCCCCAAAATGAACAAAGCGAGTGGCATTAGCCACCAGACCCCATTTTTCACCACAAAGAACGAGCATGGCGTAACGCTCCAATTTCTTCTCCGTCGGGATGGGATGGCGGTAAGCATAGATTCGCTGATCCGCAGCCACCAACAAAACGGGAGTTTGCACACCCAGAACCGCGGCTTTAGAAGCAAGAAGCGCTTGAATCTCAAATTCGCTCATGCCCGGTTCAATCTCCCGGCAGGTTTTTTCTAAAACCTCGGCCACGGAACGGGATAACCAACGGTAACGCTCTATCTCCTCAAGATCTAAGACAAAACTCAACTCCGCCAATTCCCTGCTGATATTCCGGCCTTTGACCTCAGGCAGCAACTCAGGGCAAACGTCCATCCCCATTGTTTTTCCCCGGCAAAGGGAGCTGATTGCTCCTTCGCTCCCCTCGAACCACTCTGGCGTCATCCATTCCCAAGCAAATCCGGCTAATTCCTCCTCTTTTATGCGGGCAAATTCCATCTTGGTAGTGACGCAGTAGACCTGGTCCCGTAAAACAACCACATCGGCGACACCCAGTTCCGTCGCGGTGACGATATAGTTTCTTTTTCCACCGGTCAGCCAGGAGAAACTGCGGCGCTGGCGAAGAAGGACCCCATCCAGTTCCATTGCCGCCATCAGCTTCCTGATCCTTGCTAGTTTCCTGGCGACAGTCATCATTTAGCATACCCCTTTGGATGGTTGCGCTGCCAATTCCAAGCGGTTTGGATGATCTGGCCTAAGCTGTTGAATTGCGGCTTCCAGGCCAATTCCCGTTGCGCTTTCTCGGAGGAAGCGATAAGTACTGCCGGATCTCCCGCCCGGCGCGGTACGATCTCAAGCGGAATAGGGTGACCCGTTACCTCGCGGGCTTTCTCTACGACTTGACGCACAGAAAAGCCCTCTCCATTGCCTAAATTATAAACAGCACTCTCTCCGGTCCGCCTGAGCTTCTGCAGGGCCAGCCAGTGGGCATTCGCCAGATCCGTGACGTGAATATAATCGCGAACACATGTCCCGTCAGGAGTCGGATAATCATCTCCGAATACGGCCAGCCGCTCCCGTTGACCCAAAGCCACTTGTAAAATTATCGGGATTAAATGGCTTTCCGGCCGGTGATCTTCTCCGATCTGCCCGTCACTATGAGCCCCGGCTGCGTTAAAATATCTCAAAGCCACATACTTAACCCCATAAGCTTGATCACACCATTTCAACATCGTTTCAATGGCCAGTTTTGTCTCACCGTAAGGATTGGTCGGTTCCTTGCGATCCTGTTCCTGAATAGGAATAGACTCCGGCTCTCCATAAGTGGCCGCCGTTGAAGAAAAGACTATGCTTTTAACGCCGTATTTCACCATTCCGGCCAATAGCCTTTGCGCCGTAACGACATTGTTATCGTAGTATTTGAGAGGATCTTGAACACTTTCTCCGACTAAAGAATCAGCCGCAAAGTGAATTACAGCCTCAATATTCTGTTCGCTGAATACTTGATCCAGCAGCCGTGCATCCCGGATATCTCCTTCATAGAACTTTCCGGCCCTGACAGCGTCACGGTGCCCCTTTTGCAGGTTATCAAGTACTACGACCTCTTCCCCTTTGCTCAAAAATTCCACAACCGTGTGACTTCCTATATAACCGGCCCCGCCGGTCACTAAAATTGCCATTTCACCGACCCCCTCTATAATTCGCGGGCACCATCTCCGCAGTCGCAGATATAAAATTCCAGAATTAAACCTGTTTTCCCTGCGTATCTCTCAGATACTTGGGTTTTAAAATCGGCCACAGCCTCCTGATGGACTAAGCTCACCGTACACCCTCCAAAACCGGCTCCGGTCATTCTCGTTCCGATGCAACCCGCAACTTGTCGGGCCTCTTCAAATAAGGTATCCAGTTCCGTCCCCGTCACCTCGTAAAGATCCCGCAATGATTCATGAGATTGAAGCATAAATTCTCCAAAGGCCTGAAGATTTCCCGCCTCCAAGACTTTCGTCGATGCCAGTGTCCGCTCATTTTCCCGCACGATGTGCTCCAAGCGTTTTCTGACCACAGGGGACTCCACCTGCCCCTGTACCGCCTGCCACTCTTCAACGGTAACGTTTCCCAAACAGGTAAAAGCGGGCAGAAGGTTTTCCAGAAGGCGAATTCCCTCCTCGCATTCCTGCCTTCTTTGATTATAGTTCGATTCCGTCAAACTTCGCTGTTTGTTGGAATTCGTAATCACCAACTGATATTCCCCTAAGGACAAGGGCACATAGCGGTAAGCCAAGGTATCGCATTTCAAAAGGATGGCCTGCCCCGCCTTTCCCAGCCCTGAAGCAAACTGATCCATAATCCCGCAGTTGACTCCGACAAATTGATTTTCCGCCCGCTGTGCCAAACGGATCAGGTCAACGGCTGTGAATTCCAACTCTCCCAGACACTTTATAGCCACGGCCGTCACCATTTCTATGGAAGCCGAGGAGGATAATCCCGCTCCTTTAGGTATATTCCCCGCAAAAAGAATATCACAACCGGGCAAACTTAAACCTAACTTCTTAAATTCAGCAAAAATACCTTTGGGATAATTTGCCCAGCCGTCCTCCCGGCGATAAACTACCTCTTCAGCGGCAGCAAACTCTGCTATTCCCGGGAAACTCGTGGAAGCTAAACGAAGGATTCCCTCCGGACGGCGCCGAACCATTGCCCAAGTTCCATAGGTTAAAGCGGCGGGCAAAACATAGCCTCCTGTGAAATCCGTATGTTCGCCAATTAGATTCACCCGGCCCGGAGCAAAGAAGATCCGGCTCTCCTCTCCCTTAGCTCCAAACCTTTGAGCGAATTCCTCCCGAAGCAGCTTCAATCCGGGCATTGGCCGGCACGCCTTTCTTTTTGAAGATACTCTTGAAGCGCCTGGCGCAAACGCTCGGAGGTTTCTTCAACAGATTGAGGGTTGGCGGGCGCCCAGGCGCCCATTTCCGAGGAAGCATAGTATTTAAGTTTTCCCGCATCTCTCAAAGGCGTATAGAATTCGATATGAAAGTGATAAAAGTCCCGAGCTGCGGCATCGTGCGGCGGGCGCTGATGAATCACCATCATATAGGGAAATAAGCGCCGAAACAACGTATCCATGGCACCTGTCATATATTTAAGGATCTCAGCCAGACTCCGCTTTTCTGCGCGGGTAAAATCACTCAAAGCAGTTTTATGGCTTTTGCTGACAATGAACAACCCATAAGGATAGTCTGTAAAGAAAGGAATATAAGCCAGGAAATGCTCATTTTCATAGATCATCCGTTTTTGAAAATCTAATTCCGCTTGATTCATATCACAAATTAAACAAGATCCTTTGGCAGCGTGATAAACCCGGCAGTTTTCCAGTTCCGTCCGCAGCTTCAAGGGAATCCAGGAATAGGCATAGATCTGACCATGAGGGTGGGGCATTGTCACGCCGCATTCCTCTCCGCGATTTTCAAAGATCATGATATATTGATGCTTTGGCTCCTGACTCAGGGCGATAAAACGCTCCGTCCACAAATCAACCAGCTTTTCCAGGTGCTCCACGGACAACTCAGGCAAGGTCGCCGTATGATCAGGGGAATAGAGAATTACTTCGCATTTGCCAAAAGCTTTTTCAGCAGTATACAGCGAGGTCGCCACAGGGTCCGGTTCAGGCGGTTCAGGCATTAAGGCCGGAAAATCGTTATCATATTTCAGAACATCGTAATGTTCGGGAACCTTGCCCGAGCCCGGGCAAAAAGGACAGCCTTCTTTCGGCAGATGCGGACGGTTTTGCCTGTGTGACGCCACCATGGTCCAGTCCCCTAACAAAGGATTATAGCGCAGCTCTGTCATTACTCTTCTCCCTTTTCCAAAGAAATATAACTACCTCTCTGTTCTATTATAATATATTAAATTAAATTAATTAAGTAATTTCCTTGGATTATTTAAGGAGTTTTTCGCACCGGGTGAATCTGCCTCACTGCACACTGCCAACTGTTATCATTACGCCGGTTATTGTCTGCCCTCGTTTCGAGAACTCTTCCGCCCTGTAAGTACCTTCAAATAATAGAGCGCATAGAATAATAGATAGTTAATATAGGGTTCATTGTGTCCAAAGCTAAACTATAGAGAGGTGACAATCTTGGCGAACTTAAAGCAAGGTTCTACGGGGACTGAAGTTAAAGAACTTCAGTTGATATTACAAAGGTTAGGATATAATCCCGGAACGGCAGATGGAATATTTGGCCCCAAAACAATGCAGGCCGTTATTCAGTTTCAAAAAGATACTAGTTTAACACCGGATGGAATCGTCGGTCCGGTTACTTGGCTAGCTCTCCAAAACAGGGATCAAGGGTACCGGCTTTACACAATCCAGGCCGGGGATACTTTCTATAAAATTGCCTTAACCTTTAACTTAAACTTATCTTCTTTGCTTGCCGCTAACCCCGGAGTCGACCCCAATAAGCTGAATATCGGTCAGAAAATCTGGCTTCCCACTTCCCTTCCCAAACTTGTACTTACAAAGTCAGTCGGCGGATGGGTTCCATCCTGGCTGCAAACTCAAGCCTTCCGCTCGGTGCAAAATCACCCCGACATATTTAGCAACCTGTCTCCGTTTTGGTACGAAGTAGAATCATCGGGAGAAATCATCAAGTATACCGGCGCGGAGGACAATTCCCTTCTTTCCTTCGCCAGAACACATGCTATTAAGCTGTTTCCTCTTATATCTAACGCCTTCAGCAGCGAACAGATCTCGGCTGTTCTTAACGATCCTCTAATTCGGAGGAATCATGTTGCCAATATCGTCAAGCTGCTAAGCCAGCTGAATTATGACGGCATCGACATAAACTATGAGAACCTATTCGTAAAGGATAAAGAAGTATTTGTCATTTTTCTTCAAGAGCTGAAAACGGCCCTTAGTCCAATAGGCAAGCAGCTTATAGTTACGGTACATGCCAAGACCGATCCGGTCGGAGACTGGACCGGTGCTGAAGCTCACGATTATATAGGGATCGGCCAAACTGCCGATTTTGTCCGCATCATGGGCTATGACTTTCACTGGTTTGGCGGTGAACCCGGCCCCATAGCCCCTGCTGATTGGATTGACAACGTCTTGGCCTATGCCGTTTCCACGATCCCTAAAAGTAAAATTGTTCTGGGGCTGCCGACATACGGCTATGACTGGCCCCTCGGACAAGAAGGCAAGGGAATAACTTATAGCTATGCTGTTTCCACAGCGAAACGCTATAATGCTCCAATCACGGAAGATGCTCAACAGGGTCCTCATTTTACCTATACGGCAGATGGAGTCGCCCATGAGGTCTGGTTCATCGACGCCAATTCTTTTGCTGCCCTGTTGGATTTAGTAAATCACTATGACCTTAATGGCATCGTTATCTGGTATCTTGGTGCCGAGGACCCCAAAATTTATGATGTCATTCAAGCTAAATTTAAGGCAAGTGTTTAGAATTAAGCTTGCACTCTTTTGACCCGATTCCGCCTTCCCGGAAGAATCGTTGTCGAAGACAAACTTCTCCGGGAAGAAATCGGGGATTTCCGCACAAAGCAGTGTCAAAAAAGGGGCTGTCCTGAAAACTGTCTGCACGAAAACTCAGTCCCTAAAATTCAAAGTGGTTGCAACGCTCAAAAAGCGTCCTCCTTTCACTGTCAAAGTGAAGTGAGGGCGCTTTCTCATTGCTTACTATAGAGGCAAAAGTGGGGATGTGAAAACAACAAAGGCCAATTCAGCCAAACTTAATTACACTTTAAACTTTAATACGACATTATGGAGCCTTTTTACGCTATTTCTAACTAGATCGGCCTGTTCTACAACATCAGAAGCCCTTTTCGCTATAATTATTGCTCTATCGGTAATTTCTTGAGTTCCCGATGCTGCTTTATGGCTTGCCTCTGCAATCCCCTTAACAGAGTTAACCACGGTCTGGGTTGAAGTGAGCAATTCTTCTGAAGTCACTTTAAAATCAGAAGTCATATCGTTTATTCCATGAGCATCATTATTGTATTGTTCGCCTATTTTAACGATCATATCGTATTCATTGATTATCGTATTATTGACAAGCTCTAATATCTCTTCCGAGCTTGAAGCAAGATTTTCAACAGATTCCATCACATTTTCTGTCACAGTTTTAATCTTTATAACGGCAGCTTTCGAACCCTCCGCAAGCTTTCTTATTTCTTCAGCTACCACCGCAAACCCTTTGCCTGCTCCTCCCGCCCGTGCAGCTTCAATAGCGGCATTTAAAGCAAGCAAATCCGTTTGAGACGTAATTTGGAGTATCGATTCTGATAAAATACCTATTTCTGCAACCGTTTTGGATTTTTTGATGGCATTGATCAGCCTTTCTCTTGTCCCTCTGTAAATCTTTATCGCATTATCTTTCGAAGTAATAGAATCTTCCTTAAGCTTATTGGCCCTGATATTTATTTCAGAGGCTGTTTCTGATCCTTCCTGCGCTTTCTTGGCAATAGATTCAATGGCCGTTTCAATTTCATTGGAAATAGCGCTTAATTCCTGCGTGGAAGCAGATGTCTCCCGCATGCTTACGGACAGGATTTGCGTTATTGAGGTAACATCTCCAATTTGTTTGTCCAGATAGCCTATATCCTCTGTGGTATTATCTGCGAATTTGGCTAATTGCTTAGCTTCATCAATAATTTGTTCGATTATTGATTTTAATGATTCTGCCATTAAGTTGAAATCATCAGAGAGTTTGCTAATATCATCTTCACCTTTAATATGTAAGCGTTTTGTTAAATCTCCCTTAATAATATTATCAAAATGTTTGTATAAACTTCTAATTGAAGAGATTAATGTAATATTTGCTACTATATAAGAGACTACACCGACAATAATACCTGCTGCGATACATGAAATACTAAACAGTACCCGCATTTCTTCGCTTTTGTATATTGTAAATATAGAGGCATAAAAGGGAAATAGTATACCTATAGCAAACCCAAAGCCAACCGAGATGAAAAAAAACTTTCGAATTTGACCTGATTTAAACAAAAAATCTCCCCCCTTTAAATAATTGTCAGAGAAATTGTATACTTCCAAACTTTGATCCCTTAGATTTCATTGGAGTATTGACTGTTCGAATAAGTGATAAGCTTCATAACAAGTCAGCACTTAACCGTGTTTTGCTTATTAAAAGATATTAATCCAACTCAACATTATTCACCCAGACAACCGCCCCGGCATAGGCTTCAGCGACATCGGCAACATTAATGGCATGTTTATGCACGTAATCAAATATCTTAGCCCACTCTCCTTTTTCGTAAGCCAAGATTACTTTGTAACAGACGGACATTTTACCCTGATCATAATTTCCTGAAAGCACTTGTTTCACCTCACTGGATACGGGCAATTCAGGCAGCAGCAGCTCTATGGGGCATCCGGCCAAAACATCTATCATGGACAAAATGCCTAATGTAAAAAACTCCATTTCCCGTTTATTTAAGCCTAGCTTTCGGCACAGAAGCTCCAGAGTTTTAGCACGTTGGGCACAGAGATTTACGATCATATCCTGACCGTTGCCACCGATTTTGCGCAGGGCCGTTATAAAGGCCCATTTTTTCAGTTCGTCCAACCCAATTCGAATCGCTGCTTGTCTGATCGATACGATTTCACTTCCGCGATAATAATAAGCGGTATTAGCTATTCGTAAGATTTCATATGAAAAAGCAACATCTTTCTCAATAATTTTTGCTATATCTTCAAAGTCAGGGTCCTTGCTTTCAAGCAGCTTAATTAAGGCGATATGGTTCATTTTTGACGGCGGGATTCTTTTAGAAGATGTAATTACAGGCTTGGAAAAATAGTAGCCTTGAAAAAGTGTATATCCGGCTTTAACCGCTATTTGAAAATCATCATAGTTTTCAATTTTTTCCGCAAGAAACTTGATTTTTCCATTTCTCAATTGTCGAACCACATAATTCCTATCTTGATCCGTTTTAGTTGCCATAAAATCAACTTTGATAATGTCCGCTAAGTTAATCAACGCTTCATAACTTGGTGTGAACACGAAATCGTCCAGAGCAAGAGTATATCCCTCTGCTTTAAGGTTTTTACAGGCAACTATTATGTCTGCGCTTGGTTCAACGTTTTCAAGCACCTCAATTACTATTTGTTCCTTAGGAAATAATGTTGCTACACCATGCAAAAGCATAGCTTCTGTAAAATTAATAAAAGCCTTTCTCTTGCCCAATATTTCATTGACACCCATTGATAAAAAGCTGGCAGCCATCACATTGGATGTGGCTACATCCCCATTAACACTACTATAGGAGTTCCCCCCTCCTTCTTCTCTGCATAAAAACTCATATCCATATAATTTATTACTGATTTCAAGAATTGGCTGCCGGGCAAACAACAAAGTCATAAAGATTCCCCCTCCACTGTAGAGCTTTTTTCTAAGTCGATCTGTATTACGACAATAAAAAAACCAACAATTATTAACTAATTGCCGGCAGGGGGCTAAACGACTTTAATATCTCTAAGGTGCGCAATAAGAGGTCACACTCATCTCTAATGTCAACTGTCTAATATTCAAGAGTGTTTGATTTATCAAAAACATTTCATTTCATTTTCCCCTCGCCAAAGTAATTATAGCTTACAAGAATTTAAGTTAAAAACTGAACCGCAACCAGCCTAAATAATTTACCGACAGTTCAAATCTGACTTAAATCAATTTATCAGAACGGTTCATAGTTTTCCTATATTTTTTACGGTTATTCTCTTCGTTAACATTTATATCCACTTCGCCTTCATTGGCACTCCAAAAACAAAGGTCGTCCCGTTGTTGCAAGAAAAAGAGATATAACCTCCTAAATACTTTTCACCGAGGAGCTTCATGCTATAAGTGCCGATGCCGCGTCCACTGCCTTTGTTGGAATAGGAACGCTTGAAAATTTGCAGTTGTACCTCCCGCGGTATGGACTGGGTATTATGCACTCTGAATTCAGCATAGCCATCCTTCTTTTCAATCAATATGCTTACCGTATCCCCGTCGGAAGCTTCAACCGCATTTTTTAGCATGTTGTTGACGATACGTCTTACTAAAACAACATCACTTGTTATGATCAGATCTTCATCACACTCGATTTCTATGGAACAAAACATCGTGTCATATTTTTCATAAAACTCGACGAGTTTGGTAACCAAACCCTTTGCTGAAAAGTTTGACAAATTTAGTTTAAGCTCTCCGTTCTCAGCCGCTATCAAATCTCTTTGGCTATTGATTTCATCAATCAGAATATCAACAGCTTCATTAGCATGGGTTGATAATTCCTGAACTTCGCTCAAGTTTGGCGATTCTTTCATTATTTGAACGAACCCCTTTACAGCACCCGATGTATTCAGCAAGTCGTGAAAAAAGACTTGTTCAAAGACTTGTCTCCTTTTTTCCTCACTAATATCCCTTACGATGAACAGTGTATACTCATCATCGATAACTCCAGCGGGAGCCGCATAAACCGCCAGTTCAAAGCATTTCGTATCGTTCATTTTTTCCGCGGTGAGCAGGCATTCCTTCGACACAGGGGCTTTCGTTTTTTGTGATTCCAGTATCGCGAGGACGGCTCCGCAAACACTGCAGCATTCCGTTGTTCCGCAGCCTCCTGCCGTTTCGTGCGAGTGAACACAGTTTAAGACCTCTCCGGGGCGGAGACCTAATAGCTTCTCTTGGGATGCAATTCCTAAGGTCTCAAATAAAACATTGTTTGAGTATATTATTTGCCTTTCTTTATTCAAAACAAGCACAATATAAGGAATGATATTAAAGAGATTGGGAATCAGATTTTGTTTTGTTATTTGCTCTGCTTGCCCCAGGATTATGTCATCAGCTAAGCGAGAGGCTGGTGCAAATTGAGTCTCATCCTCGTCACTAATTAAATTACTCACATCAAATCAAACCCCTTACTTCATTTGAAAATTTCATAGACTTTCCTAAACTTTTCCGCATAGTCTTCATTTCCTATCGAAGAATACACCTTGCTTAGCAGCAAGTATATCTCCGAATTGATGGGGGTCTCAGAAAGAGCCTTTTTCAGATATATCAGAGCTTCTTCCGGACTGCCGTATTTTAATTCTCTATTAACAAGCTGAAAAACGTCCTGTTCCTCAACAATAGGGTCTTTTTTTAATTCTCTGGTATGTATTTTCTGCTCGATTTCAGTCACCAGCTCTTTAAATCTAGCCAAAGTAAAGGGTTTTTGCAGATAGGCCACGGCACCCATTTGAGTACACTCCACCGCATTTTTTACAGTGGCATAGGCTGTCGTTATGACTACAGGCGTAGTAATACCATTGTGCATCATCCATTTAAAGACTTCTGTGCCACTCATATAAGGCATTTTTATATCCAAAAATATTATAGTATAGTCCTCAGCTTTCATTAGGGCCATAGCCTGCTTGCCATTTCCGGCAGTCTCAACGAGATAGCCTTCCGTTTGCAAGCATTTAGTTAACAATATTCGGTTTGATTTTGTATCATCGACCACTAGGGCTTTCTTCATTTTTTCACCTTCCCGAAGCAATTGGAATAGATCTGTTTATTACATTTTGCCTTGACAATGGTGCTTAAAGAAAGTATCTGCATATAAAAGAGTTAACTAAAATCCAGGTGGATTATGATATTTTTCAGATTCCTTAGTTCGTTTTAATATTTAAAATCTATTAGCCAGTCTCTTTGTTCGCTTTTTCTAAATAATTATATCTTAGTAAGGAAAGAAAGATCAACAAATAACTTATCGGCAATCTGCATATTATTCGAGTTTTCAACTTAAAGACAAACCCATGCCAAGCACAGCAATAAAGCGAGGGAGAATCCCTCGCTGAACACTTGAATGAAATTTATTTTTAGAAACCGCGTTAATTGCCTGATTAGCTTTAGATAATCGTATTAAAAAACTTATTGAGAGTCAGCTTTGCTTTTCCACTAATCACAATACCCCTTCTGCCTCAGCTTCATAATATGTTCACGCAAAATTGTTTCCAAATCAATTCCATACTGCTCCTCAAGAACAAACATCATGGTCACCGCTGTTTGGGCAACGTCAACCAACTCGCGGGCCACTCTCTGCATGGCCTCCGCTTCCTCGAGGCGCTGACGTTCCCCGCTGAGCCCTCTGAACTTGCCGATAGCCTGGGCTAACTCCCCGGATTCCTCCATGATCTTGAGGGCCGTACTCTCCAAAGAAGGGCTTAAGCGATTCAAGCGGGGTAAGGTCACAGTTTTAGTAGCGTACTGTTCCGGACCGGATTTAGAATTCGTTGTCACTTTCGCACCTCCCCTGCCTATCAATCTCTTTGTTTCATTATTATACCATTCTTGAAGCATGAACGCATTAACGATACCCTGGTGGTATTTGGCGGCGGATCTTCCTTAGGGTTCACCGCCCTGGTATCTTCAATTTCCTTTCTGAATCTCCGAAGCGCAAAAGACTGCCCGACGAAGGAAACCGTCTAAGGCAGTCTTTTGCGCTGGCTTACAAGTCATTATCAAGCAGGCAAATCCGTTACATTGCCACTAAATCTCAGCTTTGATCTTACAATCTCTGCTTATTCTCGCTTCTGTTTCCGCATTTCTAAAAAGACTTTTTCCGGAGTAACCGGCAAATGGTGGACCTGAACTCCAACGGCATTATATACCGCATTAACGATCGCCGGAGACGGGGTATTGGCCACGACCTCCCCAATAGATTTAGCCCCGAAGGGACCTGACGGTTCATAGCTTTCCTCAAAGGCAACACGCACCTTACCGAGGTCTTTACGGCAAGGGATTTTATATTGCATGAAAGTGTTCGTTTCCATCTTTCCCAAATCGCTGTACCTGACTTCTTCGCACAAAGCCATACCGATTCCTTGGGCTATTCCTCCTTCAGCCTGAATTCTGGCCAGGTTGGGATTGATCATCGTACCGCAGTCAACAACAGCGACATAATCGATCAGGTCAACGCTGCCGGTTTCACGGTCTACTTCCACTTCCGCAAAACCTGCGACATAAGGAGGAGGGGAAATGTCACTGCCATGAGTAGCCATGCCTACCAATTGAAGGTTTCCCATACCAAGAATCGTTTGTTCGGCTAGTTTAGCCAAGCTGATTTCCCGATCGCCTTCCAAGGTTCGCACGGCAAGCTCTTCATAGACAACGTCTTCTTCAGAAACTCCTAAGAACTTAGCTCCTTGAGCCAAAATCTTCCCTTTTAATTCCTCTGCCGCCTTTACCACGGCAGTTCCCGCCAGATAGGTGGTACTGGAGGCATACGAACCGGGATCAAAGGGGGAACTGTCCGTATCCCCGGCGCAGACAATAATAGTTTCCATAGGTACTTCTAATATTTCGGCTGCTATTTGACTCAGGATTGTGTCACATCCGGTTCCCATATCCGTTGCTCCAATAAGCAGGGTAAAGTTTCCGTCGTCATTTAAACGGATCTCAGCGGAAGCCGTACCCACGTTGGCTATCCCCGACCCCTGCATGGTAATGGCCATACCTACTGCCCGGACTTTTGCGGAATTAATTTCCCGACGCGGAAACTTTTCGTTCCAGCCAATCATCTCCCGGCCTTTCTTAATGCAGCGGTCTAAAGCCGTACTTCCGAGCAAAACTCCCTGCCCCGTAAGAAAGGTTTCCCCTTCTTTGCTGATATTTTTCAAACGTATTTTCGCAGGGTCCAGGGCTAAGCGTTCCGCCAGCTTATTGACGGCCGATTCCAAAGCAAAGGTTCCCTGCGTCGCCCCATAGCCGCGAAAAGCCCCCGCCGGCATTTTATTGGTGTAAACCGCGTTCCCTTGAATTCGAACTGCTTTTGTTTTATTGTACAAGGGCAACGTATAATGTCCAACACAGCCGAGAACTGTAGAGGCATGTTCTCCGTAGGCTCCCGTATCGGACAACACTTGAAGGTCGATAGCCCGGATGTATCCGTCCAAATCCGCTCCCAGCCGCACCTTAATTCTCATGGCATGCCGACTGGTGGTGCAACTAAAGGTTTCCTGCCGGTCATAGATTATCATAGCCGGTTTGCCTGTTTTCAAAGTCACCAAGGCCGCAAAAACATCACCAGCACCCGTCTGCTTGCCTCCGAACCCGCCGCCGATTCTCGGTTTGATCACGCGGATCTTGCTTGCCGGAATCTGTAGGGCCCGCGCCAATTGTCTTCTTATATGAAAGGGAATCTGAGTAGAGCTGACCACAACTAGTCTTCCCATATGATCCTGATAAGTGAAAGCCCGATAGGTTTCCATCATGGCATGTGCCTGAGCCTGAGAAAAATAGACCTCCTCAACAACCACGGGACATTCCTTTAATACTTGTTCCACGTCACCTACTGCTTCATGGTAAGAAGAGGCAATATTCTCCTCTTTGTTTAAGCCTATGTCAAAATTACAAGCTAAATCTTCTTCAGGGTGAACCTGTGACAAATGTCCAATAGCTTCTTCAAAATCCAATACCGGCTCCAGCACTTCATAGTCTACCTTCATTAATTTCAGCGCTTTTACAGCTGTCTTTTCATCCACTGCCGCAATAACAGCCACCTCGTCACCAACATAGCGAACAATATTCTCCAAAATCAAGCGATCGTAAGGCGAAGGTTCAGGATAGGATTGTCCGGCTAATGTAAAGCGAACACCGGGAACATCTTTGTAGGTAAGAATGCACTCTACACCCTCAAGGCTCTCCGCTCTGGCCTTATCAATATTCGTTATCTTGGCGTAAGCATGCGGGCTTCTGAGAATTTTCACAACAAGGGCATGAGGCATGACTAAATCTTCCGTATACACAGGCTTGCCCATCGCTACGGACATCCCGTCAATTTTCGGAACACCCCGTCCCACACTTTTCAAACAAGACACTAACACCTCAGGCCACCCCCAGATAGGTCTTTACCGCTCGCAGCTGCCCCATGTACCCTGTGCAACGACATAAATTTCCTGTCAAATAGTGAACAATTTCCTCTTCGGTTGGGTTGGCCAGTTCATTTTTCATGGCTAAAACATTCATAATAAAACCCGGACTGCAAAAGCCGCATTGCTCAGCCCCTTCGGCTGTGAGGATGCGGGCAAACTCTTCCGCAGCCTCAGGCACTCCCTCGATCGTTGTGATTTTTTTACCTTGAGCCCGCAAGGACAAAGTAGAACAAGACAGAACAGGTTTTCCGTCAAGCCAGACAGTGCACAGCCCGCAGCAACTGGTATCACAGGCTTTCTTAACGCTTAAAAAACCGTGGGAGCGAAGAGTGTCCGCCAAAAACTCGTCGCCTGCGACATCCCAAACCACTAATTTATCGTTGACAGTCAGTTCAATGCGCATTCTCTTACCTCCATAATCCCTCTCCTAACAAGTACTTGGCAAAGGGCTTTGCGGTAACTTGCGCTTCCCCGGGCGTTAGACCCAAAAGCCAGTTCCTCAGCCGACCTTTGAGCCGCGTCTTCTATTTCCCGAGTACTCAAAGTTCCTTGACCCAAAGCTTTTGAGGCATCGGCGGCAATAGCCGCCCTAGCCGGTCTGGCTCCGGCTACAATCCGCCATTGGTCGTTTAGTTTGGAGACAGCTACATTTAAAACCGCAAAATCACTGGCTGATTTCCTCAAACTTAAAAAAGCTGCAAGGCGCTGATTTTTCTTTAGCCAAAGCCTAAGTAAAATGTCCTTTTCACAGGGTTTTTGCAGAAAAGCCTCAAGGGGAATTCTACCGCCCTTATATAATTCAACCTCAGTGTCCAAAGCTAACAAAGCAGTAATTAAATCAGAAAAGCCATATCTGGAATAGACCGAAGCACCTACTGTCACACTGTTTCTAAATTGCACTCCGATAATATTCTCTACGGCTTTAGGGAGAATGCCGTTAAAAGACTCTTTTAAAAGAGCGTTCGTTTCCAGCTCTCTCAAACTCGTCATTGCCCCGATTTCGATAAACTCGCCGTTGTCCTTGAGATAATCCAATTTTAGTTTTGTGAGATCAATTCCGGTTCCGATACGCTTGCCGCCCATCTTTAAAAAAGCACAACCACCCAGAATCGTATTGTTCTTTCTTTTAGTAAGAATTTTATAAGCCTCGTCTAACTTATCCGGTTGTGCTATATCAAGAATTGTAAACACTCTTGCCGGCCTCCTTGAAATGTTTTCCCGCCGAAAATAAAAATCAGGCGAACAGTTTTCAACTCAAATTTACTGAGAGAAACCTGCCCGCCTGACCTTAAACCACGACTAAAACACCGGCCTTCACGTTTCTGTGCAGGCAGTGCCTCAATAAGCCCTTGGATAAGTTCCGCCAACTTTCTTCAAAGTCAGCGTCCATTTGCTAGGTACTTCGCTCATAGTCGGACCATTTACGGCAGTCCGGTAGAAACTTGCAGACCTTATCTCTGCGACTATATGAACCTATTTATTTTATCACAAGGGCTATTTTACAAGAGATCAAGACATAGGTCAAGCTATTTTTCGAACGATTTTAACGGTTGCATTAAAATCGTTCGATCTTAGGGTGAAGAAGCTGAATTACTACTTAAAGCAAAAACAACCTGCAGAAATTTTAATAGTCTCTAGGAAGGCCGAGTTTACGATAAGCTAAATAGGAATAGGCGATGGGCACCAACGAAATAACTATGATAATGACAATAAAGCTAAAACCATTAAAGGTCATTCCGCTTAGCGCTAAAAAGATATTGGCGACTCCGCCCAAGACCCAGAGAGGAGCGGCCAATCTGTGAGTTTTTCTCCAAACTTCTTCACTGGCGAGGGTCCAGGGAGTTTTAATACCTACAAAATAATTATGCTTAACTCTGCCCATGACATTCCCTAAGAAAATGAAGAGCAATGAAATCATAATTTGAATCAGAATCGGCCGGTTAACAACCATTCCCGAAGCGATAAGCAGGGTTATCAGTTCCAAACCCAGGAAAAAGATAACCAATAAATACTTCAAAAACTGATATGTCGGTTCAAAAGAGCTATAATTCTTGCGCTTCGGATCAATAAAGGGCAGCAGGACGAACATAACATACAGGCCTAAAGCGATTAAAGGAAGGCCCAAGGTAGCAAACAATTTACTGCCGTAGCCATTGATTTCTCCCTGAGCATTCCAGTGAATCGGCACTCTGTCCGGAAGAGAAGGATAAAAATAAATGCCCAGAGCAAAACCCAAGATAATTAGGAGCAAAATCGGCCAATCCTTTTTTAATAAAACGCTAAGCTTCGTCATCGTTAAGCCCTCCTTCATTGACATGACCGGCGTTAAAAAACCAATTAATAACTTCTTGAAACACTGTCGTATTTAGGGAATAGTAAATGTTTTGCCCTTTTCGCTCATCAGTGACCAATAAAGCCTGTTTTAAAGTATTAAGATGGTGAGAAATACTGGGCTTGGTCATATTAAATTGTTCGGCGATTTCTCCCGCTGTCATATCATGCTCTTTCAAAAGAAGAATAATCTTTCGTCTTGTAGGGTCGGCAAGCGCTTTAAATGGCAGATTAAGCATTAAATCACGCTCCTTAAGATCATTAGATATTTAGATATTTAGACAATTTCCTAAATGTTTAAACCTATTATACTCTTATTTTCGCCAAAGTGAAGACCTTTTATCTAAATCCAAATAGTGCCAGCAGTGCCCGAAGACCGTCTCACTCATGTTAACCTTGGCGCAGGCAGCTGCCTGCTTGCTCCTATGAGGACTGTGTCCAAAGCACAGCAAAGGGGACGTGCAACAAAGTTTAACACGTCCCCCACAAGGAAAAGTATCACCCGTTTTAGGGCGGCGGTTCAAATTAACTTCCGATGGCTTAATTGAGCCTTTAATTGCGTTTAAGCGTGAGTCCCGCTAAAGCAGACACCCGAGCAAGAGCTTTTGGATTTTAAGATATTTGGCTTCTGCCTCTTCTTCCTCTACAAACCATTCGATTCCTTGCTCGGCTGATTTTGTATTATAAGTATGTATTAAACCGTCAGTCAATACTTCCTTGCCCCAGGCCACGAAGAACTGAGCAGGTGAATTCACTGGGTTCACACCGGCGCCGAAATAAATGGGCATCCCTTCAATTTCCGTGCTTTCAAAAACATTGGCTTTCGTTGTTCCGCAAGGATTCTCCATTCAACTTCCTCCTTAACATTAAGAGCCTTCGTTGTTTCTGCGGGTTACTTACATTATGGCCTGAAATAATCCCATTCTCCAATTTCTTAAATCACTAAGGTATATTCAAGCAGGAAAGAGCTTTATCCCTCATAATCATCTTCTATCAAGAAAGAGGTCAATATGATAGAATTTAGGCAAGATTAAACTCTCACTGTTTTATAAGGAGGATTTTAATGTTCACGCAAGCTTATACCCCTGAACAATCTGCTTTCGGCAAATTAGAAAATGGTCATGACGTCCTGATTTTATATATTAAAGAGTTCAAAGACAGAATCAAAGCCGTCAATCACGCCGGTTTGTCAAGTTATGCCTATCACTGGTTTGCCACGGAACACCAGGACTCCTATGTTCTTCAAATACTGTACAGCGATGATCTTCACCTTGCTATACGTTTCAACACTCAGCACTTCAATTTAATCGCTCAGCTCATTGAGCCCAAAGATGTGATCCTTACAGCTACCCCTATTTCCGAACTCATGGAAAAAGCTCAAATGAATTCTTATAACTTTCTTGAATTCAATGACGTGCTGACCTTCAGCAATCTTTGCTTTGAAACTCCTAAGGCAGAATATCAAAATTAAAGTTTAAGCATAAGCATTCAAGCGGTTAAAGGCTGTGATTAGATGGGCTTAGAACTCGGATTCCTGTAAATTTTTCAACAGCTGACCATGAGTTTCCAGCAACCAATGGATTTTTTCTTCCGGTATAGTCGCTAGGGCCGACATCATTGCTTTATAAGAAGAAGCGTTCCGGCAAGATTTCCGGGCCAGTTCCTCACCCTCAGCCGTCAAGTTGAGATTAATTTCCCGGCGATCCTCTGCGCTTGTTTTTCTTTCAACCAATTTGGCATTAACAAGATCATCTACATTGACGCTGACCGTGCTTTTGGAAAGCTGCAATTTTTCCGTGATTTCTTTAAGCGTAATACCGGGAGAAGAATAAATCGTGTTTAAGATTCCCATTTGCTGAAGGGTCAAACCCAAACTTGTAGCATTCTGTTGAGTATATTTTACGAGTACTTTACTGATAGTCATAAAAGATTGAACAACTTCAGCGGCAATTTCAACCTTTTTATCAGAGTAATCCATAGGGAAGCCCTCCTATAGTTCAATCGTTCATTCGAAAACAGTTTCTTATGCGAACTAGTATAATGGTTTCCTTACCACTTGTCAATTTAACCTATTCAAATACTATCCGTATTGCCCTTCGTCGAGTCAAAGAAACTCTTTGCAAATTCCCGCATCTGTCTTATAATAGTATCAGTATTGGCAACGAAGCCTACCTGTTTTCAGGTAGGCTATTTTTTTTGTGAGGTGTTTTAGCATGTCAAGCAACAGCCTAATGATTGATACTTCCGTTCTTCTCAGTGAATTAAAAGATGCCAACCAGGAAATGGGGCAAGTCATTGATTCCATCCGCCAAATTGCCCAACACACAAACCTTCTGTCTCTGAACTCGGCCATCGAAGCAGCGCGAGCTGGTGAAGCAGGCCGGGGATTCAGCGTCGTTGCCGATGAAATAAAAAAACTTGCAACACGCAGCTTAACCTCGACTAAAGAAAGTACCAAAATCATCGAAAATATCCAAAGCACGGCCAATGAAGTGATGGCCGTACGAACTGCCGACGTAGCCTATGACACCATCGATAAGATTGACCGCAACCTATTCGAGCGCAATTGCGATGCTCAGGCCTGGGCTACATTTGACAAGGTCAAGAACTGCCTGACCTCTTCTGCTCACGACAGAGGGGCGGTAACAAACGATCTCTTAAAAAAGCTCGTAGACATCTATGAAGTCTATCTTGATTTGTATGTGCTTGATACGGAAGGGAAAATCGTTGCAGCCGGTGTTCACCACGAACTCATTGGACAAGATATGTCGGACCGGAGCTGGTTTAAAAATGCTAAATCCGCGGACTCCATATCAGTCAGCGACCTCTATTTCTCCGAGATCAGTAAGCTGCACACCGTAGCTTATACTTGCCCTATCCGCAGTGAAGAAAATCAACTGTTAGGATATTTCTCTACAAGGTTTAACTGGCATTTCATCTATGACATTATCGACTCCGCCCGTATCGGTAAGAACGGAGATATTTTCATCATCAACAAGGAAGGCTATGTCATCGCTTGCCGGAGCCGGAAAGGAATATTAAAGGATAATTTAAAGCATCTTGAAGCCTGCCAACGGGCCATGAACGGTGAAACTTACGGCTATATTTTTGACAAAGGTACCATGGGCACGAAAATCTACGGTTATGCCCATACTCGCGGCTATAACGCTTATAAAGGAAAAAACTGGTCGGCCCTGGTCAGTGAAATGCTATAAAACTATTCGATACCATATTCTGTATGGACAACATTTCAATTTGAGCTGAATAGATTGAGAACTATTGAATTCAGCCCTCTTTATAAAGACGATGAGATTGTTTGGCCCAAGAAAGCCTAATTTCCATTGCTTCGGGGTGCAATATTTAAGTAAAATCTCACCTGGGTCAAGTCCGCATCGGGCTTGGCTCTTTCATTTAGGAAGGGCCAGAAGGATTTTCCCTGTCTGGTCTTTAATCGTGTTTATAAAGCCTTTTCAGAATCGACAACGTTGTCGATTCTGAAAAGGCCCGACCGGTTCCGCCAGGAAAAGGGACATTGAGGCCGTGACCGCTTTAACAGCCGATCTTTCCCAAGTTATTAGAGTCAAGCTCGGCTTTCCAGCCGTTCTTTGACACTTGGGTAACGATCAAGGTC
Organism: Candidatus Desulfosporosinus nitrosoreducens; assembly: GCF_030954495.1. Lineage (GTDB taxonomy): Bacteria > Bacillota > Desulfitobacteriia > Desulfitobacteriales > Desulfitobacteriaceae > Desulfosporosinus > Desulfosporosinus nitrosoreducens. Next base: position 26,973 of record NZ_JAVHUW010000059.1, read on the forward strand.
TGTGTGGGGAAGAAATTTGCTGCTGACGAATTTCTCCATGAACGACGGGTTGGCATTAAGTTCAAAATAGGTAACCTGCGAAGCGATCGTCTCCGCTTCCAAGCGCTTAGAGCGAGAGATAAGTACCTGACGCGCTCCTTCCCCGGAACTGTTGCCCAAACGTACGATGGCGGAGCGGGGAAGATCAGGATAAAGGCCAATGGTAATCGCCGACTCGACAGGTAAATACTGCCCAAAGGCCCCCGCAGCATAAAAGTGGCTTATTTCCTGCCAGTGACAGCCTACGTTTTCCATCAAGAGATCAATGGCGGAATTGACCGCCCCTTTCGTTGCCATAAAATTATTCACATCAATCTGAGTGACAACGATATCTTTACCTACAGCCGTTTCTGCAGCGGGAACAACAATATACTCTTCCCTGCCTTGCGTAAAACGTGCCGTTCGGTCAATGATGCCGTTTAAAAAAAGCTCGGCCAGCGTATCCACCAGACCTGAACCGCATATCCCCCGGGCCGGCAGGTTTCCTATGGTTGTATATTCTACCCGCCCACTTTTCCCGTCAATGGCAACATGGTCAATTGCTCCCGGCTCCGCCCGCATGCCGAAAGCCGTAACTCCACCTTCCAAAGCAGGACCGGCCGCACCTGCGCAGGCAACAAGCCAGTCCTCATTGCCCATAACTATTTCTCCGTTAGTGCCAATGTCCACAAAAAGAGAAACACTTGACTGCTTGTGCATCCCACTGACCAAAACCCCGCCAATAACGTCACCGCCCAGATAACTGCCGATGCTGGGCAGGCAATAAACCGGCGCCAGGGGATGAATTTCCAGTCCCAGCTCCCCGGCGGGGATTAATCCGGGACTATTGACAATCGGAATATAAGGTGAGCGGCAAATCGAAGCGGGATCAAGGCCAAGCAGCAAGTGAATCATGGTGGTGTTGGCCCCGATCGCCGCCGCTGTAATTTGAGCAGAGTTCAAGGATGAGGCGCGCAGACTTTTTATTAAACGGTTAAGGGTATTAATTATCAAAGTTTGGAGGCGTGCCAGGCCGCCCGGCTCCGCCGCCTGGCGAATCCGGCTTAGAATGTCTTCGCCCAGGCTTATTTGATCGTTATAATCGGCTGCGTGACCCAGCACAGTTCCGTCACATAAATTTATAAGATAGGCAACCACCGTTGTTGTTCCTATGTCAATCGCCAAACCATAATGGCTTGGGGTGGTATCGCCAGGTTCCAGATCAATAAGCTCCCATCCCTGACCCGTTTCGGCCAAAGTAGCAGTGACTTTCCAATCTGAGCTGCGGCAAAGACCGGGAATTTTCGGCATTAAACTCAGCGGCACTCGCACAGACTGAAAAGCACGCTCCAAATTTTGCCGTAATTGATCGACATCGGCTCGATTGTCCAGGGAACTTGGCGGAGTTAACGCTAAAAATACTTTCCTGCTGAGAGGCTCCAGACCGGTGAGGGTTGTCCGGACTTGGTCTGCAAGAATGACTGGCTTCTCTGGCCGGTTTGACATAAGCCATACCTTCTTTAACTCAATTTTCGGAATAATTTTTTCGTAATACGGCTATTCCACTTCTAACCAAGTATACCATCTTTTTTGGAATGAATGAACCCTCACAACAGTAAATCGCCAACCTAAGGTCAAAGGCTTTCCTCTGGGCCTGGTCAGAATAAATGAGGTTTACTGGTTTAATCAATGAGTTTAAAACTGTAAGACACCTCATCCCAGAATTTGTGGTCACCACGAAAGGTTCTTTCCTGAAAAAGGAGCGTGTTTTCCCGGTCAAGGCAGAGGACTGTGGAGGATCTTGTTCCATAATCTGTTCCCCGTATAAAAATGGAGGAGAGCATCTTCTCTCGGGGGTAGCCGATCCCCGTACTGGGCAATTCATGGTCGTAGGCCTGCTCCGTATCAGCTAAGATTTCAAAAATCACCCGGGAGTCAATTAATCTGTCTTGGTTCCCTTCCAGATAAGCAAACAAAGCCTGTTTGCTCTTGCGGACTTTAGGCCAAGGTGTATCTAAAAAGTGATTGCTGAGAGCATAAAATCCCGGCTTGAGATCTCTTACTTCCGGGGATTGATTACTGAAGTACATCAAATTCCTAAGATCCCCCACCAAAATATTAAAGGGATTATAAAAGCTTTGGGTCTCAATAACTTTCGCCAGATACTCCTCCGGCGATTCCCTGGATTCGAGGTAATCCTTTACAAGCTGCCCCCTGGATTTAGGGTTTTCAATTTGGGAGGAAGGATCGCGAAAATTAGTCAGAGCGGAAAAGCGGCCTGACCTGGTTATTCCCATCCAGGTTCCCAGCATTTCCAGATCCCTTCCGCCTAAAATCCCGGGAGATGACTCCCAAAAATGCGCCGGCTCCGTCGGCCGATGATAAAACTCATCGCGGTTAGCTCCAAGGATCAAACGATAACGGGGGTGAACCTGATAGGCGAAAAACAGCAAACACAACGTTAGCACCTCACTTTCCGACCCGCTCACGCCAGGCATCAAAAGCAGCTACTTTCTTGCGGTAATAATCATAAGCGATCTCAATCTTAAAGCCTTTACCCTGATATAAGTTCAAAGCGCGCTCATTTTCACTGTCCACTTCAAGGGTCAAACGCGTCTTGCCTCGATTCCATAGATATTCCAAAATCAGCTCCATCAGCTCTTTCCCATATCCCAACCCCCGATATTCGGGCAAAATTCCCAGGCCAAAAATCGAGGCTTCTTCCCCATCCAAATGGTTTACGGCAACAAGCCCTATGACCTTATTGCCGAGAACGACCAAAAATTGTTCTCTTGTTTCAGAATTAAAGCAATTCTCAATACGACTTTTCGAGTCTTGATAGTTATCTGCAAAGGTCTTAATACTCAGCTCCACGACAGTCTCCAGGTCCCGAAGATCCGGCTTGAGGAGGTCCAGATCAGACGTTTGCCCAGGCTCATGGTCGGCTTTTACCAAGCTCATATAGTACTCGGCATGTTCAAATTCCGCTCGCAGAGCGGCAAGGGCCTTTTTACCGGAAATCGAAGACCGCTCACAAACAAAAAGGATCTCCGGGATATTATGAAATCGCAGCTCTTCCAGAGCCTGGGACAGCAAAGCTTTGAAGTACCCGTTGCCTCGATACTCCGGCCTCGTCAGCGCCGAAATTTCAACTTCAACATGGCTGGGAATGAACATGGACAACATACTGATCAATAAGCCGTCCTCATAATACAAAAAAATGCTTGGGATATTCTGCTTAAAATTTAAAGAAGTATCTAAAAAAACACTGCCTTTTAGACCGTCGTACCTATTACAGATTTCTTCGAGTTCGAGGACTTCCTCCGCGGCATCCTCAGTTAATTTTAAGTATTTCTTTACAGCCACATTTAATCTCCTTATTTTAACATTGCTCTCTTAACCTTCATTATAAGGTTTTATCGGCTATTCGGGCAAGTTAAGCGCCAGCAAAAAAATTCGGTTTATGCCGAGCTTTGCGGGGACAGAAGCCGCTAATTGCCCTTATGCTGGAGGAAGGTATTAACGAAGTCATACTTTCTGACTGTACAGCAAAAAACTCCGCACTTTGGAAAATGCGGAGTTTTCGGAGCGCTCACGAAATCGAGAAGAAAATTTTTATCCGATGACTAATCCGCTCTAAGACTCCCGCTTTTACAAGCGGTAGTTAAGAGCGGCTAAGTCCCTGGATAAGTGCGACTAAGATTCAGATGGAGTTAAAACTCCACCTGAATCAAGTCTTCTTTATAAATAAATCATTACGAGTATTGAAGTCACAGCAATAAGAATTAGGGAAAAGACAAAAGCCACCCTGATAACCTTTGTTTCTTCACCCATTTTGTCAATGGCTGCCGCGGCGTTTTGCAATTTGGCCGGAGAAATAACACTGGCTAGCCCTCCGCCAAAGGCCAGACCTGCGGTTACAATGAGCATGCCGCGCAGTCCCATATGGAGCAAATCCGCCGTCCTCAGCGTATACGTAGAAAACATAGCGATCGTTGAAGCTTCGCTCCCGGTAATAAACCCTCCTAACAGCCCTATAAGAGAGACTACGGAACCATAAGCATGACTGAAAGCTTGAGAGGAAAAGTTAGCCAGAACTTGCACCATGCTGACAGTTACAAATTTTTTAACCGCCATACTGTAGCCCGACATATTCATGATTTCCCCGATGCTGAAAAAAATTGCCACGGCGAAAACCGGCCGGGGAGCCCTTCTCCACCAAACGGCAAGGGTATCTTTCAATTGTGATCCTGTTGGCCTGATAAACACCAAGGAAAGCAAAGTACTGACAAAAATCCAAGTATAGGCGTTCCACAAAGCTCTCGTCACAATCGGACTCCCGTCGGCAGTCAAACCCAGAATAGGCATGGTAACCTTTCTGTAAAGAATATTAAATAAGTCCGTTGGCAAATTAAGGGCCAGTATGAGAATAATCAGCAGGCCCCAGGGAGTTAAGGCTTTCCAAAGAGGGAATTTATTTTCATACTCCAGCTCCTCAGAAGTAAGCCTGCTTTTATCAATAACTTTTTTCCCGGTTAAGAGAAGATAGATTACCATCGCCACAATGACACCGGCACCACACAAAACACCTGTGATAACAACTAAGCGATCAACTTTGTTGGCGAAGAAGGAAATCACGCTGATAACCGCTCCTGTAATAAGGCAGGGCAGCCAGCCAGCCTTTATCCCCTGCCATTTGCCAACAATCCAGAGCATGCAAAAACCAATCAGGGTGGAAATCACCGGCAGAAACATAAAAAAGACGCTGCCTGCCTGAGATAAACTGATTTCATGCCCTTTGCCCAAAAAGGAATTGGCAATATCGACAAAGACGACGACGGGTGCTCCCAGCAGGGCGTAGGTACAAAGAGCATCATAGCCAATACAGGGCAAAGCGATGGAAACATAGGTAGAATAGCCTAAAGCCAGCATAATCGGCGGCAAGAGAGAAACAGGCGTGGCGCCTACCGATACCATTAAAGTTCCAAAGCCAATATTAATAAGCATGATTTGAACGGCCTTGTTTTCACTGGCCAGAGTTTTGATAAATATGATAATCCTTTGCAGAGCTCCCGTCTTCTCCAGAAAGGCCATCTGCAATAAAGAGGTCGCCACGACTAAGGATACCGCAAAAGATTTAATCCAGCCGGCTATGGTGGATCTGATGATCACCTCCACACTCGTACGGAAAAATAAAAAAGCTATAACCGAAATGACGAGCCACCCCACCACTCCACTGACATCCGCCGGCTTTTTCCAGACGACGAGCATCAAGATGATCACTACAATCGGGGCCAAAGTTAATAAAAGTGAGCTAATAGACATTCTCCCTATCACCCTCGTTTCTTACTATTTTCCCAAGAGATTACAATGGTTGTTACCGCAGCGCCAAAGCTAAATAAATACCCAAATTATTGACCTGAACTTACCCTATAAAAAACAAAAAAGCTATCACCAAAGGATAGCTTCACGCTTACGTTGAATGCTTCATGTTCAACCATCCTTCCATCCTAAAATATCCGTCCCTTGAGCTTCCATCCTGCTACTCTACTACAACCTGTGAAACAGCTCACAGATTCCCTACATCCCTTATTTTACCCAACACTCAGAGAATTGTCTAGAATTTCTTTTGCGATCACTCATCATAACTGCCGACAAACCGGTATACATCCATAACCTTTTGAGGAGACTGACGGTCACTGATAATTCCGGCACTGCTGCCAAAGATGTACCCTCCCCCCTGAGCGGCAACCTCAAGCAGCCTCAAAGCCTTATCTTTTCTAGTCTCTTCTTCAAACCAACTCAAGTCATAGCCACCCATTAGACACACTTTATGGGCAGTAGCTTTTCTGACATCAGCTATCTCAGCCAGGGAGGAAAAGTCAAGCGAATGCAGCCCATTGATGCCCAAGCTAACGATATCATTTAAAACCGCCTTTAAATCTCCATCCGCATGAAAGAAAACCGGGGCTTGAGCGCGCTGCAAAACCTCGACTTGCTCTCTAAGACCCGGAAAAAAATTCAGGCGCAAAGTCTTCGGTGAAATAAAAGTTCCGCCATTGTAAGCGATGTCATCCGCTATGATAATTCCGTGAGCACCCAAAGCCAACGCCTTTAATCCCAATTCAATATTTGTGGCTACTCCTTCTTTAACAAGCTCAGGTATCGCCGGGTCCCCTTGGGCGATGGCTAATAAATAATTTGTAAACGACGAAAAGAGCTTAGCGGTTCCTTGAAACGGGCCATCAATAATGGCAAATATAAAAAAGTCCGTTTGCTCTCTCCAGCGCTTTAGTTCCTGCCAAACCTCAGCTTTTTCCGGCCGCGAGCCGGAATCGGGGGGCAGACTTGCCGTAAACGGGGAAGGTGAGAAGGCCAGGGCATCCAGCCCGCAGCGCTCACAAGCTTCCACTTGATCCCTAAACGTTACGCCCTCTTTAAGATCGAGCAAGCCGGCAATAAATCCATCTTCGAGATAAAATTCCCCTTTAGGAATACGATCTGCTTTGGCAAAATTTATGGCGACCATAACTCTTTCAATTTTTGTCACGTATATCCTCCTCTTCTTCATTGGTTCACTTGCTACCTTATATCAAAAAGAAAGAAGAAAGCAGTTATTGCATTCTCATTTCATGGCTTAAACCATGATATTTCCACCTTTTCCCTAATTAAGGTTGATTATTCTCCATTATTCAATAAATTCCTCTTTTTCTAAACAAAATTTTAAATTTAGTCTAGCAAAATAGGACATAAACTGCGCAGGGACAGCTGCAAAATGCTTAAAAGCTTTAGATAGAATAAAAACCATGCATAATAGTGGCAAAGTCCACCTATATGCACGGTTTTCTATTTATGAGGGCTTATTAATACCCGTTTGGAAACAGTCCCTTCTGATTCAGCCTTTTAACTTGGTGAATTTTCTTGAGTTTAATCCAGTCCAAGAAGACTATTCGCGATGCTTTCAAAACCAATTCTCTCGACCATCTTGGCAAATCGTTCGCCCGCTATGCCTTTTTCCCGATAAATAAAAATAGCTTTTTCTATTATTTCCATCGCTTCACTGAGCGAAAAGAGGCCTGGCAGTTCACGGCCGACCAGCTTCTCTTTCCCAAACATTCCCTGAATTATGACGGCTACTTTGTCGGGCTGTCTGCCTTGTAAGCCTATACATCCGAGTTGAGGCTTCGAACAACCGTTGCCGCAGCCACTCACTACAATTCTAAGTTTATTGGGAAGAGCAACATCATAAAACCCCTGGTAAAATCGTTCATCAAGTTTTTGCGCTATGCTTTCAGTATCCAGTAAACCAAATTTGCAGAGACTGCCTTTGCAAACAAGAACCGGTCTCACCCTTCTGCCTGTGCTTCCTGGAGCAAGGCCCACTTCTTTAAGCTCCTTGGCCAGGTTATCTAAGTCCTGATACTGTATCCAAGGGATCTCAACATTAAGCCTTTGGGTAAACGTATAGTACCCTTGACCATATTTAACTGATAAGTCTGCGACCTTTTCTCCTTGTCGGGCAGTCATTTTTCCACCCGGCATGGCAATCCGACATGCAAAGTGCAGACCATCTTTTTGGGCTACATATCCTTTTCCCAGCAAAACTTTTTTCTCCTCATCCGTCAAATCCATCGCTTCTGCCTCCTCTAAATCCTCCGCAATTCGGTTCTTTCTTTAAGTTAGGAAATACTTCTACTCCAAGGATAATCGCAACGCTGAAGTGCCCTTTCCAAGCAGTAGGTTTTCCAGCGCTTCGTAACTTTGGACGCCAAAAGCGGTACGACCTTCCACAATAAAATAAGGTACGCCTTGAATACCTAACTCCTGAGCTTCCTTAATGTCCTGTAAAACAGCCTGCTCATAGCGCCTTGAAACCAGCGCTTGTTGAAATTCCGCAGGGTCAAGCCCAATTTTCTCGGCCAGCTCAGTCAACACCTGGGGGTCGTTGATATCTTTCTGATCCTGAAATTGGGCGGCAAACACTGCATCATGATAGGCATTGCCTAACCCTTTTTCTTCCGCAAATTTGGAGCCTGCCAAAGCCAGGCGGGAATGCTCGCTTTTATCGTTAAAAATCATTTTAACGCCATATTTGCTGCCTAAAGCTTCAATTCCTGCTTTCGCCCGCGCCAGATATGCGGGCGACTTCGGCGGAAGCTCCATCCCTTCCGGTCTGAGCTCAAAAGATTTCCAGACAACTTCCAGGTTTTTATCCTTGGCCAACTGGTCAAGGGGGACTTTCCCTATCATACAAAAGGGTCATAAAAAATCCGAGAAAACGGTAATTTTATTAGACATTGTTCTTAATCTCCTTCAATAAATAAATTTACTCAGCCAGACCACAATTGCTTCAGAGTTCGGTGTAAAAAGGCAGCTGCTCTCCTGTCATCTCGGCAATTTTCCAGAGATAATTATTGCCGATCATTTCTCGCTTATCTTCCTGAAAACCCTTGCGTTTAAAGAGAGCCAAGGTACTGCGATTAGTTGCATATCCTGATAGATACCTGGCATCCTGTTCCTTGGCAAAACTTCGTAAATTATTGAGTATTTTATCGATGATCTCGTCACTTAAAATATCAAAATCCTCATTTTTGACTAAAACAATGTCGTTGATGAAGATTTCCTGATTGTTAAGTTTGGAGATATGCAGACTGATCAGCTTATCTTCATAACCTAAGGAATCCTCCCAAAGAATCTGCGGCAGTTTTATTCCCATTAAATCCTCAAATTCCGGCTTCGCTTTATAGTCCTCATAATACTCCTGCAGCAGCTGAGTCAACCCTATGTTATGGGCTCTTGCCTGAACGGAAATATTATACTGGGCGGGATACTTCTTTTTAACATCCTCATCGCGAAATACCTTTATACCGGGATTCCTGCCTATCTCAGATATTAAACCGTCCAGAGGAAAAATACTGTTTATTTGTTCCTCTGATGGGCTCCACTGTTCTGCATAAATGCGCCTTGGTTTTAATGACATTTCCTACTCACGCCTTTCAATCAAGATAACTTGCCGGATCAAGTGCCCCTAGCGAGTGGGCTTGGTCTTCTTGATCAATTCGGTAAAGCCTCTATAATTCCTTCCATATTCGAAAAAAGAAGTTGATATCCGCCGCTTAGAGTTGAATTTAGTATGTCCAGTTCGAAATTTTTTCTAAGTTGAACAATGACATGTTGCCAAGGCAGGATAACAACTATGGGACCCGATTTGGGTAGTGCCGTTAGACAATAAGTTGCAATCTCAGAGGGCAAAAACTGACAAACCAAAGAAAAGGGTGCATAAATGCTTTAAGTACCGCACAGAGTACCTTTAACGTCTCCTAATCACCGCCCGCTAATCTGCCTGTCAGAAGAAATTCAGAGAACCTAAAACAGGGAAGGAATGATAACCATTAATAACGAGCAAACCCGTCGAAAAATGGAAATCAAATATGAGAATCTCAGTCCCTTTGAACTGAAAGACAAACTGATTTCGCTTGCCAATAAACACCATGATACGAGCCTTTGGTCCATGCTCAACGCCGGAAGAGGCAACCCTAATTGGATTGCCGCAACTCCACGCGAAGCCTTCTTTGCTCTGGGTCAATTTGCCGTTGAGGAAACCCGCAGAACATGGAAAGATAAGGACCTTGCCGGTATGCCGCAGAAAGAAGGAATTGCCGCACGACTGGAAACCTACCTGAAGAAGCAGCCTGAGTCCCCCGGAATCAGCCTGCTGGAGAATACCCTTGATTTCTGCGTCAATAATTTAGGATTTAACCCGGACGCCTGGGTCCATGAACTTGTGGATGGAATCATCGGAGACAACTATCCGCTTCCCGATCGGATGCTCAAACATCTGGAACAAGTTGTTCATACCTATCTCATCCAGGAAATGTGCAATCAAGATCCTCCTTCCGGCCACTACGACTTGTTCGCTGTTGAGGGCGGAACCGCCGCCATGTGCTATATTTTTGACTCCCTTATTGCCAACCTGCTTTTAGCCGTCGGCGATAAAATCGCCCTTATGGTTCCAACATTCACGCCTTATCTGGAAATCCCCCATTTATCCCGTTACCAATTTGAGGTTGTAAGAATAAATGCTTCCGAAACAGATGAAGAGGGCAATCATACCTGGCAATATCCGGATTCCGAGCTGGATCAATTGAAAGACCCCAGCATTAAAGCCTTGTTCACCGTCAACCCCAGCAATCCCCCCTCCGTCGCCATCAAAACCGAATCTAAAAACCGTTTATTGGAGATCGTAAAAAAACACAATCCCAAGTTAATGATTATCACAGATGACGTGTACGGGACATTTGTAAACGGGTTTCGTTCCTTGATGGCCGATTTGCCCTTTAACACCCTTGGTGTTTACTCCTTTTCCAAATATTTCGGCGCCACAGGTTGGCGTCTTGGGGTAATTGCCCTGCAGCGAGACAATGTTTTTGATCAGCTCTTGCAGGAACTCCCCGCTTCCAAGGCCGAAGAGCTCGCCGCACGCTACGAGAGCATGTCTCTGCACCCGAAACAACTTCCTTTTATTGACCGCATGGTAGCAGACAGTCGTCAAGTTGCTCTTAACCATACAGCCGGTCTATCCACTCCCCAACAGGTGCAAATGGGCCTTTTTGCCCTCTTCGCTTTACTTGATCATGAAAACCGTTATAAAAAGCTGACCCGGGAAATTTGTCGCCAGCGTCAGGAATTATTATACAAAGGCTTTGGGCGCACTTTGCCTAACGATCCGTATAATGCGGCTTACTACAGTCAAATCGACTTATTGATATGGGCCAGGCAAAAATACGGCGACGAGTTTGCCGACTACTTACAAGCCACCTACGAGCCCACGGACATCCTCTTCCGCCTGGCGGAAGAAGCTTCGATTGTGCTTTTAAACGGCGGTGGGTTTGGCGGCCCCGAGTGGTCAATCCGCACATCTTTAGCTAACTTAGACGACGAGGCCTATGGAGAAATCGGCAAAACCGTCCAAAAAGCTTTTGAACAATACGCTGCTTCCTGGAGGAAACTCCAAGAAAAGCAGAAATCATAACCTTACGAAAATCTCCCTCTGCTTAGCGGACCGAAGCCTTTCTGAGAGCTTGGCGAGGAATTGGTTTATTTTAAGCATGCCCCGCTTCGCTAACAGATACTAAGCGCAGGGAAACCAGAAAGGCCGTAAAGACAAAGAAAATTATCAAGGCTATAACACCCGCCCAGCCAAACCTGGTCCAAAATATGCCCCCTGTCGTTCCTCCAATACTGGAACCTACATAATAACAAAATAAATACAGAGAAGAAGCTTGTGCCTTATGTTGTTTAGCCAGTTTGCCAATCCAGCTGCTGGCAACGGAATGTCCGCCAAAAAAGCCAAAGGTGAAGATGGCAATACCGGCGATTTTGGCCCACAAGTTGCCGCTCAAAGTAATGACAGCCCCGGTGAAAACTATTCCTAAAGCGATCCAGATGACTTTATGGCGTGGGTGTCGATCGGCCAGGCGTCCCATCCAGGTAGAACTGAACGTCCCGGTAATATAGACAATAAAAATCCAGCCCACTAAGGATTGACTCAAGGAATAGGGCGGAGCCGCCAACTGATAGCCAATATAATTGTACAAGGTTACAAAACTGCCCATCAGCAAAAATCCCAGGGCATAGATACAAACCAGATTAGAATCTTTAAATTGAGAGAGAAGAGACTCTGCCATAGTTCTGAGGTTAAGGGAGCGCTGCCTGAAATGTTTGGAAGGCGGTAACGTTAAAGAAAACAACAGAGTAGCAGCCAAACTCAATACTCCAATAACGGCGATCCCTATCCGCCAGTTGAAATAATCTGTCACCATCCCGCTGATGATTCTTCCCCCCATGCCGCCAATGGAGTTTCCGCTGATATAAATCCCCATGGCAATTCCCAGCCCGTTGGGTTCAATTTCTTCACTCAAATACGTCATGGCAATAGCCGGAAGACCGGCTAAGACAATCCCGGCAATGACTCTAAGAACAAGAAGGACATGAAAATCAGGGCTGATTGCCGTCAAAACCGCCAACACCGATGCCGCAAATAAAGAAACCGTCATAATTGACTTTCTCCCCCAAGCATCGGACAGCGAGCCTACAAAAAGCATACTGATAGCCATAGAAATTGTAGTTAAAGACAATGACAAGCTTGTCAGCGTGGGAGAACTATGAAAATCTCTGGAGAGTTCCGGCATTAACGGTTGTATATCATACAAAATAGCAAAGGTATTAAACCCTCCCGCAAATAAGGCCAGAAGGGCCCTGCGAAAGGAAGGTGTACCCTGTTTGATGTAATCCACAATAACGTCTTCTTTCTCTAGGCTCATAGACAGCCTATTTTTCAAGGGTAACCAACGGCTTCTGCTCTTGCAAGTCCGGCATGAGCCAAATTTTCTTTATTCTGCAAACTAAAGATCTGAACCAAACTTTCTCCTTCTTCGTCAAGAACTAAAAAATTCCTCCTTTTCAGGAGGAATTCCAGGCCGTTAAGGCATACATTTTAGAGGCTGACAGCTTTCACTTTCGGCAGAAACAAGTTTTTCCCCCTCAGATAGCCAGATGGTGAATGTTTACTTGCTGCCTAAATTGTAAAAGGATTGGCTCAGTTTGGGCTCCTGCTTCAGTTTGCTTTTAATCTGAGTTTGAACGCCAAACTCAAAAATCAAAGGATAAAGCTTCCTGACCAGGTCTGAGGGAAGATCGAGGTCTTCCGCAAGGTTCACAAGACGCTGGATGATATCCTTTTCCCTGTTCGTATCTTTAACACGATCCAAACGTTTCTGATCACTTAATTTCCTGACGATTTGCATCCGTTCCGCCAATCCGCTGATAATGTTTTGATCAATTTGATCAATCTGAGCACGTAAGGACTCAAGAGTATCTGCCGTTTCAGCAAAATTGAAAACTCTCTCCACAGAGCGGGCAACCCCGCCCAGTTCCCGGGCCAGGGTTAAGAATTGCTCCGGAGTAAGCGACTGTGGTCCGTCGCTCACAGCCTCATCCGGATTAGGGTGCATCTCAATCAGCAAACCGTCTGCCCCTCCGGCTATAGCCGCTTTGGACAAAGCGGAAATCAAATCTCTTCTCCCGGCCGCGTGGCTGGGATCGACAATAACCGGGAGATGAGTAAGCTCTTTGGCAACTCCCACGGAACTTAAATCCAGCGTGTTTCGCGTACTGGGTTCGAAGGTGCGTATCCCCCGCTCACATAAAATAACCTGGGAATTACCCGCGGACAAAATATATTCGGCGGCGAGCAGCCACTCCTCAACCGTTGCTGATAAGCCCCGTTTGAGAATAATCGGTTTGTTCACCTTGCCTGCCAATTTCAAAAGCTCAAAATTTTGCATGTTGCGGGCGCCTATTTGCAGTAAATCAACTTTGTCAAGGACTAGATCCAGGCTTGTCGTGTCGACGACTTCAGTCACACAAAGCAAACCCTGTTCTTTAGCGGCCTGAACCAAATAGTTTACGCCTTCCAGGCCTAACCCCTGAAAACTATAGGGTGAGGTTCGGGGTTTAAATACTCCGCCGCGCAGGACTTTTCCGCCCGCCCGTTTAACTGTTGCAGCCGATTCCTGCATCTGGATGCTCGACTCAACGGCACAAGGTCCTCCCATCAGGATGATTTCCCTTCCGCCTAAAGCTACTCCGTCCACCTCAATGATGCTTCGCTCCGATTCAAGTCCTGCCAACTTCAAGTCTTTCATCATCATTTCCTCCCTCAAATTCAATGATTTGCGGGTAACTTTCTCTGCACGTTCCAGCTATTTGCCGCCATCAACACGAGGCTGGAACCGAGAGTGGACTCAAAAATAATACGTCTGTCCCCAAAATAAGGACAGACGTCAATCTGCGGTACCACCTTAATTGATGCAAATATTGCATCCTCTTATGCAGAGTGCCAACACACCCTTCGCCTGATAACGCCGGCTCAGCGTCGGAAGCTACTAAAGTCGATACTTTTTCGCTCCGCCCTCAAGGGCCCATTTACTCGCTCCATGCCTGTCGGGTTTCCACCTTACCCGACTCTCTGGAAGGCTGGTCCTGCGCTTTTACTTCCCTATCAACAGTTTATACAATCATAGCACTCCGACCACTGAATTTCAAATGTTTTTATTAGCTTCTCCACAAAAATTGAAATTATTATGCCAGCTTTGCGCCGCTATCTCTCCCATCAGAGCATAGCCTTGAAGACTGGGGTGAACTTCATCAACATAAAGGGCCGCGGCCTGGCCCGCTCGGATTCTAAGCCGGAAGGGCGAATAAAAATCAATGACTGTCAGGCAATTCTGAGCCGCATACTCCCTCAGCCAGTTTCTATACTCGATTAAGACGCTCTCTTCTGCTGCCAGCAATGACGGCGTAGGCAAACCAAGAATAGGGCTAACTCCTTGTTGAGTGCACAAACTTACCATTTCCCGAAAATTCGAGCTTACCTGTTCTAAAGGAATTTGCTCATAAGCATCATTGGCCCCACCGAGAATCATAATATGGGTGGGCGCGCAAGAGAGTACATCTCGCTCAAAACGTTTAAACATGCCCCGGGTGAAATCACCATTAATTCCTTGATTAAGAATCTCACATTTTAGCGCCTTTGCCAGATGTTCTACCCAAGACTGCAAAGGGCTAAAAGGATACCCTTCTGTAATTGAATCTCCAATGGCAACCAGTTTCAAACTTTTTCCACCTCACTTATGAATTTGAGCCAGCATAGTGTCCATGTATAAGGTTTCAGTCTATTTACAGTTTTAGCGAAACGAGCTTCATTCTCGCGAAAGCGGAATATATTGGTAGAAGCATGTGGGAAAGGAGTTGACCCTGTGGAGGAATTTAAGAAAATTGGTTTGAAGACAAATACTTTCTCACCCTATCCTCAAAATCCTGAGCTTAACTTCAGTATCCAACCTAATTACTGCCAATATTCTTGCCTGGGGGAATCTGTAAACCCTTACTTCAAGTGTGCAAGTTCAAGCGCTTTTTGGCTGCTGGCCCCTGCCGGGATTGGAACAGTAGGCGCCTTATTGTTAGCCCTCAGCCTTAATCCCATGCTTGAGGATCAGCAGCCTTGCCCTAACGATGTGAAAATCACGGTTATCTATACGGCATTAGCCACCTTAGCGCTAGCTCTTTATGTTTATTGTACACTTAACAGCCACAAAGAAAAACTTTCATCAAGTTATTGGCCGTTGGCTATTGGATTAGCTATACTTCTAGTATTTTACAGTGCAGTCTACTTTCTGCTTTATAAGATAGATCCTGACAGCTTTTCCGGAAAACTTGGCGATGACCCAACGACTCAATTTCTCACATTCGTCTATTATAGTATTACAACATTTGCCACTGCTCAAGATGGGGATATCAGAGCGCAGACTCTCAGTGCCAAAAGCTTGGTTGGCATGGAAATCCTCTTCTTTATTTATATTTTTGCCCTCGGCCTGGCGCTGTTTTCACGCTCTTAAGCCAGTTGCATTAGAACTGCAAGGATTGCAGCAGGTTCTCAGCATCTCCATAATCTCAATCCCTTAGGCTATGTTGGGAACCCTGCTGCTCAAATAATTATTCGATCTCTTTCCAGGCAATCTTGCCGCTGCTTTTCCATAAAAAGATTGTTACCAAACATACTGTGACGAAATATACGGACAAGGCCAGGGGGACATTGCGCAATTTATAGTGCAAGCACGCAGATATACCAGTGAAGGCAAGCGAAGCAATAAGTAAGATAAATCTATCGCCCGGCTCATTTTGGAACTTAATGGAAAAGGGCAGCTCTTTAGGCGCCAGCTTAAATAACAAGATAATCAGCAAAAGCATATTGGCGAAGATTAGGATCAGATGCGGTATCAGCCAAATTCCATAAGGCAGCGCAAACAGTAAACTTATCAATAAGTATATCGGAAGAAGATACTTCAAAATAAAACCCTTTAACGTTCCCAGGAGAATTCGGCCGGGTACCTCGATTGGCAAAGCTTTGTATACCCATGCTCCTTTGTAATTCTCACTGGCATTTATAGTTAAAATAGTTTGCGAAAGTATGAGGACAGAAATATAAATAAAAAAATAAGACGTACCTTGGGGTATTAGAGGCTCGACGGCACCGCTTCCTATAGTGGTGTTTACCAACATAATCATGGGCATAAACGTTGCCAAGCCAAGGCTGGGATACAGCCGCAGTTTTATACTTCTTTCACTGGAAATAATATGTTGCGCAAATCTGCCGAAAACATTTTCACAGCTATTGGGGATAATCAGCCTCATTAACTTTTCAGAGATGATTGCTCTTTTTTCAACATGCTTGCCTTTCCTTAAAGAAACTCTGTTGAGTTTCTCCAAGCCTTTTTCAAAGTAATTTGCCGCTACCCTAAAATAAAAAAACGCAAGCAAAACAGGAACCGATATTCCTAAAAAGCACAAATACTTATAATAGTTTTCCGCCCTATTCTCCAGAAACAAGGAAAATGGTGCTGAAAACCAGGCGGAAGGAAGCAGATACATCCACCATCTAAAATCTAAATTCAAATTAAAGCTTACAAAGCGGAAAATGCGGCCTGTAAACTGATATCCAACCATCAGGGCTAAGGATAAAAAGATTTGGACGTAATTAATGATATCCATAAGCCTATCGCCGTCAAACAATAGCAGAACAAAGAAGTATAATATTGAGGTCATAACCAGTATAACTCCGGCAAGAAGCAGCAAATCAACAAAATATAGACCAAAAAAAGCAAAACCATACTTATAAGAACCTACTAACAGCGAAGGTCCGGCCATGGCAAAAGTAATTGTCAGCAGATTTATGAGGATGTGAGTCATTTTGGCGGCGTTCACTGTCTTAGGAGATATGGGCTTAGAGAGAAGAATTTCTTTGTCTCTGGTATCCAGCAACACCGACGAATAATCGGACACCATAGTCACCGCAACCATTACGATCAGGGTGCCAAGGACCAGATTCATTTTTAGGAAAAGCGGTAAAGGGGCTAAAACTATAAAGACGAAAAGCAGGCCCATAAGACCGTAGATCAGCAATGACTTGTTGAAGGTGTTTTCTTCAGCTCGACGCTGCGAATTTATCAGTATAGAAGGTATTCTTCGCTGGTCCATAAGAAGTTTAAGTTTTAATAATTTCCTCATTACTCCATAATCAATGCCCAAGATTCTATAGAAAAAGCTGAACCTATCCAGAAACTTTAAGATCCAAAAATCCCTCATAAGTTACACTCCCTGTACCTCACGAATAAATTCGAGAGCTATTTCCTTATGCTTGTTAAAACCGGTCAACTGATTAAATATCTGTTCAAGGGAACCTTTTCGGCTTAGTTCTTTGAGTTCCTCAAAGGTTCCGTCTGCCACAATCTGCCCCTCATTGATTACTATAATTCTGCTGCTGATTTTCTCTACCACGTCCATAATATGTGAAGAATAGAAGATGGTTTTACCCGAAGCGGCCAGTTGGGCAAGAATTTCTTTGACAATCATCACACTATTGGCATCCAGCCCACTTAGAGGCTCGTCGAGAAATAAAATATCCGGGTTATGGATAACGCTGGAAATAATTAAAAGCTTTTGCTTCATACCCTTCGAGTAGGATGATATTCTGGAATGATAGACTTCCTCTATACCAAGCAGGGACATTAGTTTTTTAGCCTTATTATCGACCTGTTCCAAACCCAGTCCGTAAATTTCGCCAATAAAGGTAAGATATTCGAAAGCTGTCAGGCTTTCGTATATGTCCACTATTTCAGGTACGTAACCTATTTTTTGTTTATAAGCTACGCTGGCTTTGGAGATATCCTCGCCTAAGATTCTGATCTCACCACTGTAGCCGCCTAACAAACCCAAAAGAAGCTTAACCGTGGTGCTCTTTCCCGCTCCGTTCGGACCAATATAGCCAATGATTTGGCCCCCGTATACTTCTAAACTGATTCCCTTCAGTACTTGTTTGGTGCCGAAGCTCATTTTGAGATCTTTAATAGTTAATACCGGCTCAATGCCCATATACAGAGTTCCCTCCTAAACAAGGCCAATTACTTGCGGCGTTTTTTCCCTGAGTAAATTAATTTCTCTTTAATCCAGGTTATCCCTTCTTTTCCATGTCAGAAACTTCAAATTCCACCAATATACTATGGTCTGGCGAAAATGCTAATATAGCGGCGGAGATCCGGAAAAATAATAAGCTGGAGAGGATTGTGTCAGTATAATGGCGAAGTAATCGAAAACAGAGGGTCCGCGACATCGTGTTGGACTTCCCTTGGAAAACCCGATGTCGTGGACCCTTAGCGGACTATTAGGGGGGTTGTGTTAGGTGAAAAAAGTCAAATGGTTAAAGGGACGGCTAAAAAAAATTATAGTTATTTCTCTGGCTGCACTGGCAGTATTGACAAGCGCTGCACTTGCCGTAGACCGCTATGTCGAACATATGGGATCAAGTTACATCCTTAATGCTAAGGATATTCCCACTGCCGATGCGATTCTGGTCTTAGGCGCCTACGTCTTTCCCGATGGGACGACGTCCTCGATGCTCACGGATCGCTTGAATGAAGGATATGAGCTTTATGAACAAGGCAAAGCGCCTAAACTATTAGTCAGCGGCGACCATGGACGAAAAGATTACGATGAGGTCAATACCATGAAGAATTTCTTAATGAACAAAGGGGTACCGGGACAGGACATCTTTATGGATCATGCAGGCTTCAGCACCTATGAGAGTGTCTACCGGGCCAGGGATATTTTTGAAGTTCGGAAGGTCATTATCGTAACTCAGGAGTATCACCTGATGAGGGCGGTTTTTTTAGCCCGCGCTATGAGACTTGAAGCCTATGGAGTGGCTTCCGACCAACACGATTACGGCCAAGCTATGGCCTTTTATAAAGTAAGGGAAATCGCCGCCCGGAACAAAGATTTCCTCTGGGCCGAAGTATTTAAGCCTAAGCCAACCTTTTTAGGCGACTCCATACCGGTGTTTGGCGACGGCGATGTCACAGACGACAAGTAAATCCAGGAAAACCGACCTGGCCACGCCTAAGGCTTTGTAGAGACCTTCTTGTTTTTTAGTCGCCTTACCTAAGATCCGCTCATGCCCGAGAGCCTTAAACACTTAATTGTATCCCTATTTTCAAAACTTATGATACCTTATTAGAGCATTGAAAACCTTATGGAAAAATTATATATCACAAATTCAAAATTTCATAATAAACGAATCATTTCTTTTTAGCTTCAACATATAACATGTTATGATAATGTTCTTTTCCTCCATGATTTTCATATTCTTTAATTTCCCCAATCGTAATAACCGTAAAATATCTTTCAATTAATTCTTGCATACTTGTTTGTGTAAAATAATGTATTGGACGTCCTTTTTTACTCTCATAAATGTTGTTTGCGACCTTTTTACCTTTACCATAATCAGGATCATTTACAGACATTGAGGTAAGGACTAGCACACCGTTTTCATTTAACAAACTACAATAGATTTCACTGATTATATCAGCATCAGACTTATCATAAAGATGAAGCATATTTATAGAGAGTATTCCATCAAATTTATTATCGATTTTTTCCTTTAAGACATCTTGACATTTATATTGTAAAGACAACCTCCTTGGGGCCGCTATCTTATCGGCAATCATAATTGCTTCGTCTGATATATCAACACCAAAAACGCGAAAACCCTGTAAAGCCAGATATAGACTATTACGCCCATAACCGCATCCTGGAACTAACAATTCTTTTGAATTGCTTTTCATAAATATATTAACGGATCTTTTTGCGGCCAAACACGGATGTTCCCCCCATATCATTCCTTCGATAGAATATCTATTATTCCAGTATTCCTGTAGTGAATTAACAGCCAATGTAATACCTCCCTAAGAAAAATAATACCTAGGATCAACTATTTTACCTTCTAAAACTGAGACGGCAACAGTCGCAGGTGAGGCGAGGAAAACCTCCGATTTAGGGCTACCCATACGACCTAAAAAATTACGGTTATTAGTAGCAATAACTCTCTCCCCATCTGAAACTATTCCGCCGCTTCTACCACAACATAGCCCACACGCAGGCGGATTAACTATTGCCCCAGCTTCAACTAATATTCCAATGATTCCTTTTTTAACGGCTTCTGCATAGATGCTTCTGCTAGCCGGAGTAACAACAAGCTTAGTGTATTGAGCAATCTTACGACCTTTTAATATACTGGCCGCTATTTCCAAATCCTCTAACCTACCATTTGTACATGACCCAATGAAACCTTGGTCTATTTTTGCTCCTTCCATTTCTTCCACACCAGTAATATTATCTACGCTAGACGGGCACGCGACTAAAGGTTTAAACTTAGATGCATCGTATTCAAAAACCTTCTCATAACAGGCATCTGGATCACTTCTTAAATCTCTGTAATCATCGTCCCCAAGCCCACTAAATTTAAATGTCTTTTCATCAGGTTCAATAATACCAACTTTTGCTCCGGCCTCTACCGCCATATTGGAAAGCGTCATTCGTGACGATACACTTAATCCCTCAACAGTTGTACCACCGAATTCCATAGCTTTATATGTCGCGCCATCAGCTCCAATATCACCAATAATTCTAAGAATAATATCTTTAGAAAATACTCCCTTAGGCAAGTTTCCATCTATGTTAAACTTGATAGTGGGAGGAACCTTTATCCATAGTTCTCCTGTGCCAAAAATTGCGGCCATTTCTGTATAACCAATTCCGGTAGCAAAAGCACCTACTGCTCCATATGTAGTTGTATGGGAATCAGTGCCAAAAGCAACTTGACCAGGAACCACATACTGTAATTCAGCCATCAATTGGTGGCAGACTCCATCGGAGCGATGAATTGTTCTGATACACTGCTCTTCCACAAAACTTTCTGTTATTTTATGATGTCGAAAATCTTCAATGAAACTAGTTGGGACAAGATGATCAAACACAAAAACAATCTTCTCAGGATCCCAAACCTTTTCGAATCCCATTTCCCTAAATTTACCGATAACAAAAGGCGCAAATAAATCATGAACCATAACCTTATCTACATTTACAGTTATAATATTACCCGGTTTCAGATGATTTTCACCTGTATTTTTCATCAGTATTTTTTCAGTTAGTGTATAACCCACACTAATACTTCCTTTCGCTGCAAAATTATCAAATCATTTAACATTACGTTTCTTCATAAAAGAAACTAACCCTCCGGCTTCTACCATTTGTAAAAGATTTTCCGGGATGGACGATATGTTAAAAGATTTATTGTTCAATAAAATCTTGTTGGTTTCCAGATTTACAGATAAAATGTCACCTTCCTGACAAGAATCATAAAGTTCCATATTTTCAAAAAGCAATAAACCATTATTAAAAGCATTTCTATAAAAAATTCTCGCATATGATTTTGCAATAATACAACTTAACTTTAGAGCTGCTAGAATTTCTGGCGCCTGTTCCCGCGATGAGCCGCATCCAAAATTTCTACCTGCAACAACTATATCACCAGGCTTGATCAATTCCGATAAATCAGGCCTTAAAGGACTAAACGTATACTTCTTCATGTCTTCTACAGACTTAAAAGCAAGAAACTGAGTAGGAATAATAATATCAGTATCAATATCATCGCCTAATTTCCACACTCGTCCTTCGAAAATTCTATTCATCAATCAATCCTCCTTGGATCAGTTATCTTACCTGTTAGGGCCGAAGCTGCAACAGTTGCTGCAGAAGCGAGATATACATTCGAATCCGCATGTCCCGCCCTTCCTTTAAAGTTTCTTGTACCGGTCGAAATAAGCGTTTCTCCTTCACCTATAACTCCTTGGCATCCTCCCCAACAAACACTACAATTAGGATTCAGCGTAATGGCCCCACTATCTATGAAAATATCTATTAATCCTTCTTCTAATGCTTCTAAAAATGTTCTTTTGGAAGCAGGAGAAATTAATAATTTCACAAAAGGATTTATTTTTTTCCCTTTTAGTATTTGTGCCGCTACTCGGAGCTCTTCTATCCTGCCGTTGTTACATGAACCAATAAAACACTGGTCAACTTTAACTTCGCCAATTTCTGTAACTGGAACAACATTATCAACAAGATGAGGTTTGGCTACCATAGGTTCTAATTCATCAAGGTTGTATCTATATATCTTCTCAAAATGCGCATCATTATCACTTTTATATAAATTCATCATCTGACGACCCATAGACCGTACATATTCGACGACAAGCTCGTCTGGTTCAACTAAACCACTCTTCGCCCCTGCTTCTACCGCCATGTTACAAAGAACTATTCTGTCGTCAATGGTTAGCTTTTTAAATGCGGACCCACTAAATTCCATGATTTTGTAATTAGCACCATTGGCTCCTATGTCACCTATAATTTTTAAGATTAAATCTCTCGCATATGTACCGATTTTAAAATCACCTTCAATAATAAACTTAAAAGTTTCCGGGACCATTAACCATAGTTCTCCCCTATTCATCACCGAAGTAAAATCCGTGCAACCAACACCTGTCCCAAAAGCTCCGAGTCCGCCATAAGAACAAGTATGTGAGTCAGCTGCAATAATCAGCTGCCCAGGCACGATATAGTCCTCAACCATAATTTGATGACAAATGCCAGCACCTTCGTAAAAAGGTAAATTATAATTTTGAGAGAAATTTCGCATTTTTTTATGAACTTCAGCTGTTTTGGCGCTTTCTGATGGAACATTATGATCTATAATAAACACAACCTTTTTCGGGTCGAACACCTTTTCTGCTTTCAACTGCTTTTCAAAGATATCTATACTGATATGTGTTGTGGCATCATTAGTCATACATAAATCAACTCTAGCGTTAATTATTTCTCCAGGCTTAACGCTCTCCTTTCCACTGGCCCTTGCTAAAATTTTTTCTCCAATTGTCATTCCCATAACCTAACCACCTTTTATTTTTGATTTAAAAATCCAATTAAGCCATTTGCTTCTAAAATTTTTATGACATGTTCCGGCAACTTAGTAGATGTATACTGCTTATCTGCTTTTAGACTTTTAATGATTCCTCTACTAAAGTCTATTTCTAAAACATCCTCATTTTCCACATGGTCATATATCTCTTTACATACAATAACAGGCAATCCGATATTAATAGCATTTCTAAAAAAGATTCTCGCAAATGATTTAGCTACAATGCTACTTATCCCCAAAGCTTTTAGTACTAGAGGAGCTTGTTCCCGCGAAGAACCCGAACCAAAATTCTCTCCACCCACAATAATGTCACCTAAACTTACTTTAGACGCAAAATCTTTGTCCAGCGGTTCAAAAGCAAACTGCTTCATCTCCTCAATCGTTGAAAGCAGCATATATTGTGATGGGATTATCTGATCAGTATCTACATCATTGCCAAATTTCCATACTCTACCTTTAATCATTCCTACCATTCCTCTTTCTTACAAATAATAAATAACTCTTATGCTTATGGATTCCATCATGGTCATGAATTTCTTCTATATCATGAATGGCCATAATTTCAAAATCTTTAAATTCATTATAAATAGCCTCTTTGGAGTAATAATATTTCATTACACCCCTCGCATTAACAAAACAATTAGTATCCTTTGTTTCTCCTTTCCCAAAATCCACGTCTTCAATAGATGCCACACTAAAAACTAAAATACCCCCTGGTTTAATAAGCCTCGAAGTTTCCTTGATGAGTTTAAAGCGAAGATCTTTCAATAATAAGTGCAAGATAAAATTACCAAAAACATAGTCAAAACTTGAAGTTTGAAAAGGCAAGTGTAGAATATCCCCTATCATAAATTTAACATCTGGATATTGCTTTTTTGCCATCGCAATTCCTTCTGCAGAAATATCTATTCCAGTTGTATCAAAACCATTATCCGTAAAATATTTGCTGTCTCTGCCATACCCGCAAGCAATGTCTAGAATCTTCCCCTTCTTAAATCCTCTAGCTGATAAAAAACTTTCCGTAATAAGGGCAGATTTACTTGGCTCATTTCCCCATATATGTCCTTTTTCCTTAAATTTCTTATCCCAATAATCTTCAATGGTTTTCACGTTTATTCACCTTCTTTGAAATATAATTTATATATCTCCAAAACATTGTAATATTCCTTCTGCAGAAACTAAGATTTTTCTGTATTTGTAGTAATGAGTACAATACCTTGCTGAAACATCAAAAAATGCCTACATTTATATCACTTTTAAAACATTAATCGTCATATCCAAATCAATCATTAGTGTAAATATAACCAAGTTTGGTACTATCATATAAAACCGTATTTAAACGGCTATTTATTAGGGCATTTTTAAATTCTTCATTCAATAAATATTGTTCAGCATTTAATACTACTCTATGTTCCCCATTGTCAAATATATATTTTTTTAATGGTTCCAGACATCCCTTTAAAGAAGAAAATAAGGATGTATTGGGATATACCTCCAATTTGAACAGAACTGATTCCGTATTGGGATGTCCAATTTTTTCAACATTATGTAAAAACTCTACAGCTTCATCAACATCAGTCTGAGACAAATTATTCCAACCATATATAAATGGCAAACCTAACGAAATATGATAGTCCTTCGCTAACTCTATAATTCTAAGAATAATATCTTTTTCAATACCCTTCTTCATATATTGGAGCATTTTATATGAAGGAAATTCTACCCCTACTACAAATCTTAACTGTGAGGGATGAGGGCCATTGCCTTCTTCCAAGTTTTTTAATACTTCTGGAAGTAGATCAATAATTTCTTTACTTGCTCTAAGAAAAAAATCATATACTATGTCTTTTCTTCTTAACAATCTTGGAAGTTCATATTTCAGAAACTTAGGAGTGATACTGGGAATATTTAAACGGATAATTTTTTTTAGATTACTATAATTATCATTAATTTTAAGGTTATCAATTGAATTGTTTAATCCCTTATTCAAATCCTTTGTATAACCTTCACAGAAAATACATTTATTCCAATAGCAGCGATGGTCTAAATGATATGTAAATCTTACTGCTTTTTTACCTTTAATATATTCTTTGGGATATTCAATACCCCATGTTTTACTTAGTGTATTTTTGTTCAAAATAACTTCTTCAGCATTTTTATTCGTTAAATTTAAATTAACCGGTAAATCTTGACCACTGTAATTGCCTGAACGAATAACCGGTCCCCCTACATTAAATTCAATATCAGGATATTTTTGAGCCCAATAATACGTTTGCAATAAGTGCGGATAATAAAATGCACTTACGTAAACTTTTCCTTTTTTTATTGGAAGTTCATTCTTCCCCATTTCGCTTTGATTATTAAATTGAGTTGCCCAGTAAAAATCGCCAATTTTTTTACATTCATTATAAACATTTGAAAGACCGTTATTTAAATTTAATAACGTATTATCATGGGAATCTTCCTGAGCAAATTGAAGAAATAGAATATCTTTGCCCAAAGTCTCTTTCCTCCTTAATTTTTACGCTTTATCCATTCTATGGTTATACATTGCAAGAATAATATGACAAACGTATTTGAATATTTTTGGGAGAATTCTGATTGAGGCTAATTTTCTAATGTACGTAAATCATGTTGACATAAATTCAACGATCAAATTCAAGAAATTACTATAGCCTTTTTCCAAATGTATAGCATGCCCACCAAAAACTTTTATGATTTTTTTATCTTTGCAAGATAGCCTTTTGTAAAACAAATCTAAATCCTTCTCATCTATTGTTCTATCATCTGTGCCGTAAATTAACATTGTCGGGCAAATTATCTTTTCCGGATGAATAAAAAAAGAATGTGCAAGGATCTCTTGACGAGGACTATTCGGACTATCTGGGTCAATAAGCATTATTTGTTGTATATAATTTTCCAACGCCTCAGGAATTATAGTTTCATTATTCGTAAAATCACTCCTGATAAAAGATAAGTCATGCTTTTTTCTTTTTTCATCCAGATTAAATTCAAAACCCTGTTTATTCCATCGCGAGAAGTGCCATTTGAACCCATACAAAATTAGTTTTATGATATCATCAGAATGTTTAGCACTATATAATCCTGCTACCTGTGCTCCCCATGACCAACCAAGTATGTTTAGCTTTTTCAGACCATCTTTTTTCATAAAATAGTCAATTGATATTTCGACGCTTTCAAGCGATGTTTGAACAGTCACTTCGTTTTCAGCTTCAAACAATTGTGATTTTCCATATCCCAGGTAATCGCAGGCATATACATTAAACCCTTCTTTAGCCAAATGCTCAGCAAAACTAATCCCTTCAATTGTAGTAAAAAAAGCAGGGATACAAGAATACGATATTCCATGGCAGAGAAAAACCGCCAAATTTTCTGGGGAATTATATATAGAATATACCGCTATTTTATTTCTAGTGGGGGTTTCTAAAAATGAGGTCTTTAATTTCATTTGTTCCTTTTCCTTCATACTTATATATCTGAGAAATTACTACGGATTAAGTCATATTAATAAAGCAACTCTTTAAGCAATAACGCTAACTATGAATTTATAAATAAATTTCTTTAAAATTTAATTTTAAATCTAAAATATATAATTAATGTGTAGATACTTCACTTTTTAAGGTCATATATATAGTAGCCTTTTTCCTTTAGGGTGACAACTGTTGTATCCCGGATTACATTTTCAATTGAAAAATACCTTTTAAATAAAGATTCAGTTCCATCTTTAGTATCTATCCAATATTTTTGATTAAATTTCTCCACTAAGTTATATGACCTAGTTAAAAGTTCAACTGCATTATCATTTATGTGACTAAATTCTCCATTGATACGATAGTTGGTCATTTCATCAAGCAATTTTCCCCACTCTAGAATCTTTGATTTAGGATCCCAATACTTGAGTCCTGCCGTACTTCTAAAATTATTGACATCTTCCTTTGTAATAACTTCACCATGGACATATTCATCAATTAATTGATCAAGGCTTCTTATTTTTGTATTTTCGTCTATGCAATAAACTCGATTAAGCCAATGGCCACCTGGTTTTAACATTTCTTTAATTTTACTAAGAAACAAATCGTGCTCATCCGGAAATATGTTACATATCACAAGGTCACTAATAACAATATCAAAATACTCAGGCTTAAGAGGTGTATCCTGCCAATAGGAGATAACCCAGATCTCATTGTTACTTTTTGCCTTCATTAAATTCGTCATGGCTAGAACCATGTTAATAGTTTTATCAATCAATGTAACCCTAAACCGTTTGTCCTCTGCAAACATATCCCGAATTTCTGGAGTTGCTCCCAGTAAAAGTACTTCTAGTCTGTCTTTCTGATTTAAACCAACTCTTTGATATACTATTTTTTTAAAGTTCTTAATATCATTTTCTGAAGGCCTCCCGGGAGGGGCAAATAACTCATCCCAACTCTTGCATGTATTCTCCCATGAATTAAAAACATCCTGGTTTTTCTCCATTTGCTATACCCCCTAATTAAAATGTTTACATATGATATTGAAGATAAAAATTAACCAGTCCTCCACTGTCCATAATTTTTTTAATAATGGTGGGCATTTTTTCAATATCCAATTGAATATTTTTATTGATAATTTTTAAATTATCAATAAAAATATTTACCTCAATTAAATCGTCCTGTTCTACATAATCTGTTACATTTCTACAAACAAATGTAGGTATTCCAATATTCACTGAATTTCTAAAGAAAATCGGACTATAACTTTGGGCAACTATACCCCCAATTTTTAAAGCTTTTAATGCTTCGGGCGCTTGTTCGCGAGCTGAACCTCTCCCAAAGTTTTTTCCCGCTACAATAAAGTCCCCTACATTAACATATTTCGAGAATTCCGGTATAACGGATTCCAAAGTATACTTACTCATTTCTTCTTTTGATTTCAGCAACATATATCTGGTAGAAATAATTTGATCTGTGTTAATATCATCACCAAGAACCCAGCACTTCCCCTTAATTAAACTTAAGCTACTTAACATTCCTCTCTCCCCCGATAAAATCATCTTGATTCAGCGATGCCAAAAACTCACGCGGATCCGTAATAACTCCCCTAATAGCTGTCGCAGCAGCGGTTGCCGGTGACCCCAAATAAATATGGGAACTGTTACTTCCAACTCTTCCTTTATGGTTTCGGTTGCCTGTAGAAAAAAGCACTTCATCATCATGCATTACGCCTTGGCAGGAACCAAAACACAAACTGCAGCCTGGATTTAAAAGAATTCCTCCGGCTTTAATCAATGTTTGAATATATCCCTTCTCAAGACCTAACAATAATTGCTGCCTTGAGGCAGGGGCAATATACATTCGTATATCTTTCGCCACTTTTTGCCCCTGCATTATTAAAGCAGCAATTCCCAAATCTTCTAATCTGCCATTTGTACAAGAACCTAGGAAAACTTGATTCACTTTAATTGCAGAAAGTTCGTTTACTTTCTCAACATTACTTGGATGGTGAGGAATAGCTACAGAAGGCTCAATATTAGTAATATCAAACATGTAATTGTATGAATCATTCTCTTCAGGGTATTCTGTTATTACAGCCGACAAAGCGCCAAATTCCGCACACATATTAGCCACTGTAATTTTAGAAGAAATGCTTAAAGAATTTATTGCAACCCCAGAAATCTCAACTATACTCCCTGTAAGTTCGTAGGGTTTCAGCATCTTCAATAAATTCAGACTGATATCTTTCGCAAAGACACCTTTCGAAATAGATCCAGCAAACTGAATTCTTACAATTTTCGGTACCTGAAACCAGGTTTTACCGGTAGCCCATATAAAAGCATTATCTGTGGTACCAATGGGTATGCCTAAAGCCCCAACTCCACCATAAGAACAAGTGTGGGAATCAGCGGCGAATATTAGTTGCCCTGGTCGAACATGATTCTCGATCATAAGTTGATGAAGAATACCTTCATTGTCATAAAAGTGCTTGATCTTATGTTTCTGGGCAAATTTACGCAAATCGGAATGGACCGAGGCAGTATTAATTGAATTAGATGGAACATTATGATCCAAACCCATTACAATTTTTTCTGAACTAAATACTTTGTCGGCTTTTAATTTTTGTTCAAATACCGTAACATTATAGCTGTTGTCACCATCATGGTTCATAACTAGGTCAGGATAAACCTCGATTATTTTACCCTCATAAATTTCATTTTCTCCTGAATTTTTTTTGAGAATTTCTTTCACTGTTCCCATTGACAATCCCCCAATAAAAAATGATAAGATTATTTTAAAATAATACAGCTATAAATTACTTAAATTAATTTCTCCGCTATAATTACTTCTGGAATTAAATTCCGAATCTCATCAGCCGAGTAGGGACCAATTCTCAAAATTGTTGGTACTTCTTTAGAAAAATCAACGATTGTACCATTCTGACCATGTTTATTCATTCCGCCGTCAACAATTAAAGCTACTTTACCATGAAATGTCTCATATGCTTCAGCAAAATCGACTATCGCCTTTTGGCCCGATAAATTAGCTGACGTACACGTAATAGGAAAATCACATAATCTATTCAATTTAATACAATAATTGTCTGGGCAAACCATTAATATAGAATTGTACCCTTTTGTGACATAATCTGGCACAGTTTCTTTTCTCGGAAGAATAATCGTTATGGGACACGGCCACAGGTCAATAATCTTATCCAAACCTTTAGCAACAACGGCATAATTACTGATTTTTTCTCTATTAATATATAAACCTAAGGGTTTGCTAGCATCCCTTCCTTTAAGCTGATATATTTTGTCAACGGCCTCTCTGTTTTGAGCATTTGCAAACAGTCCATAAGTATTATCAGATGCAAGAACTACAACTTCCCCTCTTCTTAATACCCTAATAATTTCGTTAATAGCTTCTTCACATTGTTTAAGTATTTTGGTATTCACTGTCTCACCCTTTCTACGTTAGTTGAGATCAATCTATATATACCATTTCAACAACTCTGTCGACTAATTTTTCGATTCCCGATGAAATTTCCACAATATTTTTCCCCAACATATAAGCAGGAGTAGATACGATTCTATTATCGTAATCAAAGCAATGTCCTGAACAGTACACTCTTTGTTATATCTTTTATTTAACTAAATCTATTAAGCTTTCAACAAACATTTTCTTTATATTCTGCTCTTTTTGAAACTTTACGCATAACTTTAAAAAGAATAATTTGAATTATATTTATTAGAACAAGTATTAAAGATAAAATATATAATGTATTTGCTAAATTAGAATAAGTAATCGAGTATCCAACAAGGAGTAAAAATAATGCATTAAATAATCCAAATATCTGCTCCCCTCTTGACATGACAGCAACATTGTTTTCTTTAATTACCATATTTAATTTCCCCATAGCTAGAGGGCGAACAATTGAGGCCGCAATCCCAAGTAATATAGGTACTAGCATTAACCCCACATGGTCGTTTAATATCATTAAAAGAATCGCACCTAAAAGCACAGTAGGTGTTATAAACCACGATTGAGATTCCTTGAATATTGAAATTACTCTTTTGAAATTTTTCCCTATTAAAAAAGCTGTAACTGAAAACAAACCGATAATAAGTCCAAAAAACTTCTCATCAATGCTAGCTAATTTTAGTGACAGCGGATATATGAATATAAAAACTGTCATACTTACTGCCCTATTTACTGCATAATATAGCAATAAGTGAATTACACCACTTATTTCCCCTCTATCCTTTCTTTTAAGTTCATTTTCCTTTATCTCTACATTAGTAATTAGTGTTTTAGGTTCATACATTAACAAAATAATTACTGCAGCTAATAGACTAAACGGTGCAGTTAAATACATTGCCATAGCCATATTGTTTTTTGTTATTATTGCCCCAATAATTCCAGAAATTAAGATTGAAATAAATCCAAACCCTTGAGATCTTGCCTCCATATCTCTATATTCACTTTGTGCGTCAAGCGCCTTCATAGTTTTAAGCAACAAATTAGATTCCGTGCTGGATGTTAAAGCAAATCCTAAACCCGAGATAACTTGAGCTATTATAATTAACCAAAAAGCATTCTGGGAAAAGGCAAGACCTAAAACACCTAATGATTTAAAAATTTCCCCCATAAAAATAACAATTTTATTAGATTTTATTTTTTTGACCAATATACTAACCGGTTCTTTAAACAGCATTATTGAAAGACCATGAGTAGCTAAAACATAACTTATTTGAGAGAAGGATAAACCATAATTAAGTAATATAATGGGAAGTATAGGTAAATACATATAAAATCGAGAAGTAAAACGGTAGATGCAAAAAATATCATTATTTCTTTTTAAAATGGTTTTATCCATTTTCTACTCCTTTCGATTTAAAATTGATGTCTCATTTTAGGAAACCAAGTACTTCTTACATGGATTCTATCCTCCTTTGATTGTGATTAGACTGATTAAGCATTTATTGCAAAGAAGAACCATTGCCATCATAACTTACCTAATTTTCTCTTTATGGCTTCAACGTAGTGTATGGACTTATAATGTAATCTGCAGACTGAAAAATATTTGATATATACGCTCTTGTATCTGGTAAGAATTACCGATTTTATTCTTCACTATCTAAGATATAATCAATACAGGCTTTTTCCTCAGCAATATTCCAAACTTTCTCAAATCCTTTTGTAAGAAATTCTTCGTTAATTCGCGATTTTACAGGGCAATAGTCCTGTTTAGTAACGTCATATATTTGATTTCTCTTTTTCATTAATTCCCGCAAACTATCTTTCCTGATATTTCCAATCCTTTTTTCTTGGCTACACGGGGAAGTATAACACTCTCTTACTTCTCCTCTAATATCGATAACCGGACCATAATGCCAAGCCATACAACGCGGTATGTCTACCATTAATGTTTCACGTTTAGCAGTATACTGTTTTAAATATTTTCTTACTTTCTCATAATCGTTTACATGAAACATTTGATCAAGATTATTAAGAGCGTTACCTACAAGAGATGGTACCTTACAAATAAACTGCGCTCCGATAGTATCGGCATAGCGTTTCATTTCTGGAACTTCATCGTAAGTTTGTTTCATAACAACAGCACTAAACCCCAATCTTGTCACACTCACTTCTTTAATATAATTTTCTTTAGTAAATCCAATATCAATAATATGTTTAATAGCTTTTTTGAATTTTTCAAAGGAACCTGAAACATTTACGATTTTTTCATATAGTTCAGGATTAAGAGTGTCCATTTTAACAACTAAAGAGCAACCGCTATTATATAATGCTTGAGCAACCTCTCTGCCAGTCTTATTATGAATTTTCATTGCTAACTTATCATCGCCCATAACAGCTGAATTTGTAACAACTACAGAAGTCATACCCTTCTTATAGGCATGTTCGGTCATATAGCATAAGTTCTTGTCCATCAATGGGTCCCCGTCTCCGCAAATAATTACAGTCTTGGCCCCCAAATCAACAGCCTGATCAATTAGGTTCAATTGTTCTCCCAGGGTTAATTCATCAGCGCCAGGCCTTTTTTCACCTACATAGCAATAATTACACTTGTAATTACATAAAAACGAACAACTTAGTCCCAATCCAAGTATTTTGGGTTCGTCCTTTTTAGGGTCCCATCCCTGCCAATATTTTTTTAGTTCTACTACGTTATAATCATCCAAACCTTTTAAGACGAATTTTTTTTCCAAATTAATCACCCTCCAAATCATTTATTAAATAACAGCATGAAATTAAATTACTATCCTGAAAACTTAAATCTCTAAAGGCAAAATAATCCTCCAGACTCCAAATATCACGTTTTTGATTTTGAAAATCTATTGGTTGTTCTGAGGCATTAAACATCCATAAGTCAATGTGTTCAAGCTGAGTGGAGATACTCATTCGTTGATAGTGCCATTAAAGGGCATGGGCGTCTAATTATTAAGATTGTTAAACTCTGAACTTATTGTGATAATTACAAGAATTTCTAATAATTATACATTTCGACTTGCTTACTAAGCGTAGCTGCTTTGTCCACTTTTTCCCAAGGTAAATCAAGTTCAATACGTCCAAAATGTCCATAAGCAGCCGTTTGACGAAAAATGGGCCGGCGCAAATCTAATGATTTAATGATCCCAGCTGGTTGTAAGTCAAAGTTGGTATTTATCAATTTAATAATGTTCTCCTCAGAAATTTTTCCTGTTCTAAACGTATTAACTAAAATAGATACCGGATGTGCAACGCCGATAGCGTAAGCTATCTGAATTTCACAACGATCAGCTAAACCTGCAGCAACAATGTTTTTAGCAACATAACGTGCAGCATATGCGCCAGACCGATCAACCTTTGTTGGATCTTTCCCAGAGAAAGCTCCACCCCCATGGCGAGCCATACCACCGTAGGTATCTACAATAATTTTTCGACCGGTTAAACCAGTATCCCCTTGGGGACCACCTATTGTAAAACGTCCGGTGGGATTGATAAAGTACTTTGTTTTCTCATCTAAAAACTTTTCTGGAACTGTTACTTTAACAACATGCTCTAGTAAATCACTTCTAATTTGTTCCTGAGATACATCCGGATGATGTTGTGTAGAGATTACTATAGTATCCACTCTTACCGGTTTATCATCCTCATACTCTACGGTTACCTGAGTTTTTCCATCCGGTCGTAAATAATTTAGCAAGCCTATTTTACGCACTTCAGTCAGACGAATAGCAAGCCGATGGGCTAAATCAATGGGCAGTGGCATATAACTTACTGTCTCATTTGTAGCATAACCAAACATCATTCCTTGATCGCCAGCACCAATCCCTTCAATTACACTATCTCTAGCATCTCCAGTTTTAGACTCTAAAGCGTTATCCACCCCGAGGGCTATATCAGGGGATTGCTCTCCAATTGATGTCAATACAGCACATGTATCTGCATCAAAACCAAATTTAGCTCGAGTATAACCGATTTCTCTAATAGTTTTACGAACAACGTGCGGAATTTCCACATAGCAAGAAGTGGTAATTTCTCCACTAACAAGAACCAATCCGGTTGTTACAGATGTTTCGCACGCTACTCTAGCATTAGGATCTTTTGCAAGAATAGCATCTAATATAGCATCAGAGATCTGATCACAAATTTTATCTGGATGCCCTTCTGTAACAGACTCAGAAGTAAAAAGTCGTTTAACCATTAAAATAAAATCACTCCTTTTCAGAAATTTACTCCTCTGATTTTTTCAATTATTACAAATCCTAACTTTAATAAGGAAATTTGTTCTTGTTATCTAGCAATGAAAACCTATTTAAGAGATTTTACAGACAACTATTACTTCATTTAATTGTTTCTAATTTAAATTTAGTCATACTATAATTCCACAAAATTATTTAAACCTGATCTTTGAACGTAAATGAATAATATCACATGCCCTTATTAAAATCTAATAGTTTTCCATAAATAGAAGTTATTGGTATTAGACTATATAGTATTTACTTTACCGTAACTGCTGGGAAGAAAGTAGTTGAGAAAATCATTCAGTAGTAAAACTAAATTGCTTGATAAAGAAGGTTGTTCAGGCCCAAATTATTCGAAAATAGCTATATACACCTGTAAGTAAATCTTTAGGTTATAGTAGTTCCGATATCCATGCTTAAAAGGGCATAAAGCCTTGAAACATGACCCCCTTTAAAAACGTTTTAATTTATGAATATCAAAATCAAAACTGGCTGACAATCTATTTATCAAGACTATAGCCAGTTTCCTTATATTCCATTTAATAAATAACTTGAATATTGGACTTTTTTCCAGTCCTTAGGCAAGAAAAACACCTGCCTATTTAATTTGCTTTTGTATTTTTTTGCTTAATAAAATTCTCTTAATAAGTAAATAAATTTTCTAGCCGCTATAGGTAAAAACCTATATTTATTGTAAATTACAACCATACTATAATTCGCAATAGAATTAGTTAATGAAAAAAAAGATATTGGATACTGATACAAATTCTCAACTTTATCCCATTTAAGAATAAGACTTTTAGGAAGAAAAGTAATCCCCATATTTTCCATTGTTAACCGATATAGAGTTTCAATATTAATACTTTCAATAATAATTTGAGGTTTAAACCCTTCTTCCTGAAAAATGGCATCTGATATTTGCCGGACTCGATGTCCTTGTTTTAAAAAAAGAAAAGGACATTCTTTTAACTGAGAAATTTCAATATTATGAGAATCTAACTTATCAAAGGGGTGATAGTATTTATTTTTATCGAACTTAAACGGAAGATAAATATCTGGTATAGCAATAATAATTTCATCTAGTGTTAAAGTTTCGTATATTAAATGTTCATTTTGTATTGGAGTATTAGTAATAGTAATATCTACTTTCCCAAGTTCTGTTAACTTATAGAGTTTTGTAGCATTTTCTTCGACCAGAGATATTTCTATACCTGGAAAAAGTTCTTTATATTTCGGAAGAATACTCGGTAGAATTGAAGTTCCATGGATGGCTGATATGCCAATTATGAGCCTTCCTTTACAAGAATTATTAATATCCTCTATTTCTTGAATCAATTGTTTTTCTAAATTTAGAATTTTTGATGCAATTTGAACAAAACGTTCACCAGCATAAGTAAGCGATAACGGCGATTTTGTTCTATCAAATAATTCAACACCAAGCTGTTCCTCTAGCTTATGGATATGTTGGCTAAGAGTAGGTTGAGATATAAATAACTTTTCCGCAGCTTTTGAAATATTTTTATTCTCAGCTACACATAAAACATAATTTAGATTTCTTGTTTCCATAGAACCTCCTTCGAAAATTAAATAACTTTTGAAAAACTTTCTAAATCCTTTAGTCATAAAGGCACTCAGTGACTATTAACTTTTTCCTCTAAAATAATTTAATAAAACTCAAAAATCATGAACTTATATAATCAATACTATAGCCCTAAAAAATTATGTATGCCCATGGTGATTTTCAAATACTGAACTTCGATTTAAGTTTTACGCAATATCCACTACTTCAGAAAGAATTAAAAAATTCCTACTAAAGACTAACCCATCAGAATTTCAATACATAGTTGCACGAACAAACCTTTGGGAACGTAAATTGTAAGTTCACGTGAACCTTTAGACCGGATAGTCTTAACGCTACAATAAGTCAATGGTTACATTTTGCAGTAGCTTTTACTTATTTCTATATTTCTTTCTATTACTTTCTCAACTTTCGCACACCGATGTGCGAACAAAGCCTAGATATAACGAGGTAATTCACTAATCCATTTATGAAATTGGCTTAACGCCTCAAGATTCTCCAGTTTATCTGGTGGCAAATTTAGCACAAAAGCCATTAACTAGCGTAACGCTGATTTAAGTCTAAATCCATAACTTTATTTGCAAAAAGATAAAGCAAACCTCCTAGAGAACGTTCATCATTGTTTTCCCTTCATTCCCATTCGAGGATGAGGTAACAGACAAAGACAATGATCGTGTGACTAATCAATTACCATAATAAAGGGCCGCCCTTGGAATTCCGAACCGGGTTTTACGTGAGATTTGGCCATTTTGAAGAATGTCTTAATCCCGACACATTCCGTAAATCCTCACCTTCCTTCCATAATACGAACAAATAGTAACTATATTTTATTTAAGGGAAATATACTATATATTGGAATAATGCGTCTTTTTTCTACTATATAACAAAAACAATTAATTTTATATTATTATACATAATACATGATTAAAGTTTGTGGATTTTTTCTAACAACTTCTACTGAACCTTTGTACGATATATGTATAGGACTCCAACTAAGTTATCGACCTCACGATGCATAAGTCCTCCTCTAAATAGGGTTTCTAAACCAACCCCCTTTTTCCCAGTAGGCGACCAAAATCTTACCATTTTTCCGCCCAATATCCCAATCAGAATCTGAGCAATCCTAACAAGCATGGGAGCCTTCTCCTCGGCTTGTCCCAAAAATTTTAAGTGCGTAAGATTTTTGGGACAAGCCCGGCCGGATCTTAACTATTTGACCTTCATGTGCATGGTTTTTGTGCCAGAGTTGTTTTTCATATACTTATACTATTTAGCGTATGAAATATTATATCACTTCCCTTTTTATGATATAATTGATACATACTAACGCTTAAAGGTGTGTATCTGAAATGAGAAGGAAAAGCTTTACCGAAGAGCAGATTGAAGAGATCTTAAAAGCAGAAAACGAAGCGGACAACAAATTTGAAATAAAGCGGTTACTTGTATTACGACTGAGGGCTGTAGAGAGTATGCCGTCAAAAGACATCACGAAAGTTGTTGGATATCCTGCCGCAACTGTAAACAATATTATCAGCAAATATTTTAAAATAGGCCTTCAGCCAATCCTTGGAGAAAACCGTAAAGGAGGCAATAAACGATACCTGACTGAACTTGAAGAAAAGGAACTTCTTCAAGCGTTTGAATCACAAGCAAACGATGGAAAGCTCCTAGTGGTATCGGATATAAAGAACGCTTATGAAAAAATCATCGGTAAGGAAGTCCCTAAATCAACCATATATAGGATGCTAAAACGACAAGGTTGGCGAAAAGTAATGCCTAGAAGCAAGCATCCTAAGTCAAAGCCTGAAAAATTCAGTGCTTATAAAAAAAATCAAGGATAAGATAGTCCAACTGGTAAAATTTACTACTAACAGTTTAGGTAAACGGCTTCGTTTAATGTTTCAAGATGAAGCAGGTTTCGGACGGATTAATAAACCGAAACGATGTTGGTGTTTGAAAGGATTTCGTCCGAGTGTCCCTTGCCATAGGGTAAGAGAATACTCATATGCCTATGCAGCAGTTTCACCCCATGATGGGGCTATGGTATCGCTTGTTTTGCCATACGCTAATACTACGTGTATGAACCTATTTTTAAAAGAAATTTCCCAACGATATCCAGAAGACTACATTTTAATGGTTGCGGATAATGCAGCATGGCACAGGTCAAAAGGGCTTGATATTCCAGCAAACATTGAACTATTTCCTTTATTGCCGTATAGTCCGGAACTTAATCCGGTCGAACAGATTTGGGATGAAGTTCGAGAAAAAGGATTTCGTAATGAGTTGTTTAACACCCTAAAACACGTTGAGTTGCGGTTGTGCGATAC
>NZ_JAVHUW010000083.1 GCF_030954495.1 Candidatus Desulfosporosinus nitrosoreducens
AATTCGACTAACCGAACCTAACACATACGAACTCGACTAACCGAACCTAACACATACGAACTCGACTAACCGAACCTAACACATACGAACTCG
This sequence comes from Candidatus Desulfosporosinus nitrosoreducens, assembly GCF_030954495.1. Taxonomy (GTDB): domain Bacteria; phylum Bacillota; class Desulfitobacteriia; order Desulfitobacteriales; family Desulfitobacteriaceae; genus Desulfosporosinus; species Desulfosporosinus nitrosoreducens. The sequence continues at coordinate 94 of NZ_JAVHUW010000083.1, forward strand.
ACTAACCGAACCTAACACATACGAACTCGACTAACCGAACCTAACACATACGAACTCGACTAACCGAACCTGACTCATACGAACCCGACTAACCGAACCTGACTCATACGAACCCGACTAACTAACCTGACTCATACAGACCTAACAAAGAGGAACCTCGCGGGAAATTTTTCTTTCTAAACAACAACAACCACCCTTTTAGGTGGTTCGATTCCTCGAAATTCAGCATCGTCCTAACTGATTGCACTGCTGAAACCTTCGATGAATCGAAATTTACCTAGCACGCTACCATCAATTTTTTAACACTGAATCTTTTGATTAATAAGTGATTATGAGATTATTATACTTAAATTCAGTTCCTTGTCAAGTGCTGAGATTAATAATACTTACAATACTACATGACTTGTTATTTTCAAGAATTTCAGGGGCAAAATATTTAATGCGTTGGTTGAGAAGATAGAAATTCTTACACCAGCGCATTTTGCTTTTTGAGTTAAAGAGTGGGTTGAGGGTTGAGGAAATTATGGGGAATCATGATTTGAAAAAACTAAATCGGTTCCATCAGCTACTTTTGCAGCCGATTCACGTCTCTAGTTCGATTTGTAAATAGTGACATTTCGGCATAATATATAACAATCTTTATAGAATACGGGCACTGAACATAGTTTGAAAAGAACTGACCGCCGCAGTAAAACCAGCTTCATCTTCACTTACGGCGATCCGGTCGACAACAAAATATTTTATGTGGGCGAAATTGCGCATATCCCGTACTACAAATTGCATCAGGGAAAATTTGCCCGTCATCTTTTTGGGGATTATCCTGATTTGGTCCTCTATGAAGTCCAGAAGGTTTACCCTATCCTTTCCAGTTAAGTATAGCAGCATGATTATTCCACCCTTTCCACACGTTGCAGGGTGGCCTGTGCGGACGGCGGCGTAGCGTCCCTCGGCAGCTCCGGTCCTTTGGCCTTTCCCATGATGAGCAGGACCAAGCCCACAATCACAATAAGTACATAGAAAAACAGCTCAGTGATCTTATAGCTATTGTTCTTCATTACCGGCCATTCGCTTTGCCCATATATTCAGGTTTATAGGACGGTATCTCAAAATGCAGGTGCAGACGTTTGGAGCCAATAATAAACAGGGCATGACAATTACAGAAAAATTGCAGGAAATAATCTTTAGATTTTCATAGAATTCTGTTTAAAATTGGAACTCTTTGTAAAACAAAATAGGCTATTGCAAAACATAGAGGAATGCAAATAAGGCAAAGCATAAGCCATTTTATAATCGGCAGCAATGCAATTGGCTTGAGCAAAAGGGTAACTGCGACAATAATCGGAGGATGAAACATATAAACGGTAAATGAACTGTCTGACATTGCTTTGATAAATTCACTTTGATGGTTGAAATTTTCCCTGAAAACTGTTACCAGACCAATGCTCATAGCTACCGCCACAAAGGATTCCCACAGTGAATATCCAGCGCTTTGCCAGGTGAAACCACCCTTAAGGGCAGATGGATTTCCACTCTTAACGGCTGCTATCACCAACACCAGCAAGACGGCTAACCCCGCGACGATGCCGCAGATAAGCCATCTTTTTCCGGCTTTATAGCTGATTCTGGCGAATAGGTTGTTTCTGTAAGCAATGATGCCTACGGTAAAAAGAGCGATGTACGAGGCAAAAAAGCAAAGCTGCATGTTAAGGATATTGGTACCGATCGGTTGGACGATTCTAATCAGGAAAGCGCAGCCGGCAATAATCAGGATCAGCAGAGCTGCTTGGGCAAATGACGGCTTGAGTTGCTTCTCATTTGTCACAGTAGCGGGCCTGCTGATAATCAGGCGTGCCAACCCGTAGACCAGCGAAAAGATAAAGAGCGCCGCTGCAAACCACAATACCCCGGTGCCTGAAAGAAAGCCGGCTATACTGAAACCTGTCCATTTATTTTTAAGCTCTACAAGTTCAATAAATGGCGTTATTGCCGCTATGTAGATTAGCGTTGGAATCATCAGCCGCTTGAACCGGTCTCCTATAAATCGACCAAAACCTTTCCGGTCATAGCCTCCGGCAACAAAATAACCGGCAATCATAAAGAGGATTCCCATGAAGTATGCCTGATTGAAGGACTTGAAAACTATAAACCAAAGGGTGGACAATGCGTCCAAATGCCCTCCTTCGATGTAGTACCAGCTACCGCCTCCGCTGTAGGTTATTGACAGATGGTGCGTGACGACCAGTATGATCATCAGCAGCCTTAAATTGTCGATGTAAAACAACCTTGCTTTTTCACCCTCCATTTTGCATCCTCCAACTCTATTAACGAATAACCTATTTAGTTTATTTTATCAGATTGTATGCAAATTAATTCTTGATCGTTGTTTATCTTTTCGCCATTTCGGCTAATTCGCATCATCTCTTAAAGGACAAGGAGAGGATTGAGGCAATTGTCAGAGCCGGTTAGTCATTTGAAAGGGCTCAGTTGATGTATTATATCCCTGAAGTCCTAAATCATGGTTTAAGTGGAGATAAGCGTAAATATTTTGCGGAAGTAGGAGGTAATTTGGCATCCTGCAACGAAGAGTAGCATTAATATTAATTTACGGAATTTCAGGCGACAGACTATGCGGAACCGGGCATCTTTGCCTGGATGTGGCGGGAGATTGTTAGTATACAAAGCATTTTTGTGGGAGGAGTTTATACAGAGCTCCTCACGCTTAGAAGATATTAATGTGGTTAGGTCGGAAATAGTTGAACGCTATCCAACCCTTTGAGATAAAGGTAAAATATCTCGGGGGATACTTGGGGGAGGTTTTAGCGTGGTCAGAAAGGTCTCCAGCTTGATAATAATTGTATTTCTTGGGCTAGCGGCTTGTAACCAAGTCGCAATTAGTTCTGTTTCCAGCGAGATGGGCTTTTTGAAACGATACAACTTAAGTGTCAATAAAAACCCAACTATTCTTGAGTTGATGATCCCCTCGGACTGGCAAGTTCGGCTGGGCGAATACCCAATAGGTCTGTATTGGGGCTTGGCAAATGAGTATTCGAAGGACGTTGGGCTAGACCTTACCGCTTTTAAAGGGAAAAGAGTAGAGGCTCATATTTATGAATTAGTTGATGGCTTACCTGGAAGCGGGGAACAAGCGATTTTTAGTTACCCATCAAATGTTATTTTAATCATAGATAACAGGCGGGTTATAGGGGCATGGTTAGCTTTTAACATACAAGGCCTTGGTCCTTCAGTTAAAAGGCGTACATTAACGGAGATAACGGGACTGAATTTTGAAGAATGGCTTAAAAGCAAGCATTATTTCGAAAACTCCAGTACGGATAATGATCTAGAGAGCCTTACTCCCACTCAGGTGATCGATACCTTTTTTGACTCAATTAATAAAGGAGATAAAACCAGAGCATACTCCTGTCTTTCCCCTCAAATATTACTACAATCGCTAACGGTTAATCTGGAACCCGGACATCTTTATAATGCTGGTTTTAACCAAGTAAATTCAATCGTTGATAACATAGTCAGAGGTAAGCCTATTCAATATCTGCGGGTCTTTGATCCTGACAATTTCCTAGAGATCAAAGATATAGGACAGAGAAAAAGAGTTGAGATTGAGGTCAATCTTGAACTTGAATGGAAAGATTCTGCTTTTAACAGCTCTGACGGGAAGAGTGTTCGATTTGCGGTCCTTACTAAATATGATAAGGGATGGAAACTTGAAGGTCTGGGAACAGGGCCTTAAACATGAGGCGGCTATTTTAAAATTGCCAGGTCAAAAAGGGAGTGAGTTTACGATTGAAAATTCAACGGAAGAAAAACGTCCTTATGCAGAAATTCAGCGGTCTTTTGGAGAAAATGTCTTTGAGGCAGTTGCCTTAATAGGTGTCTTGGCCTCATTCGTTAGTCCTATTTGGGTATGGTCTTCCTTACCCGCTAAAATACCGGCCCACTACAATATATCCGGGCAGATTGACCGCTGGGGATCGAAGGGAGAACTCTTCCTGCTGGTACCTGTAATCGTTCTGATGTACATATTCCTGACCACATTAAACCGTTATCCACACCGCTTTAATTATCCATTTGACATTACCGAGCAAAATGCGGGAGTGCAATATCATTTAGCGAGGTTAATGGTCCAGGCTCTTAAAGCAGAAGTTATCTGGATTTTCTTTTATATTGAATGGATAAGTATTAAAGGCGCAATGGGTAAAGGGGTGGGCCTTGGTTCAGCGTTTCTCATAATAAGCTTATTATTAGTATTTGGAACGATAGGCATTTACATCTGGAGAGCGTTTAGGCTAAATAGCCGTTGCAACAACGCCGGATAAAAAGAAACCTTTTGAACCTTTGCCGTTATTTGAGGCTTTGCCAAAAGGAAGTTTCGTTTTGCAGCTGGAATTACGCCAATTCATTGCCGGAGGGACTACTATGCAGCAAGAGAAAATCATTGGTGAATACTTGGTATGTACCGCAGCGAAACAGGATATCCATGAGCTAGTTCGCATGCGTCTGCTGTTACAAGAGCATATGGAACAAGTTAACGCATTAATCCTGCGTTATAATAGCGATTGGAAAAATGAGCTGCCCCTTTTTTACAATAAGTTGCTTGATGATTTAAACGTCCTTATTCTTAAGGCGATCACGGAGAAAGATCATGAAATTGTGGGAATGATGGTTGGCGTCATTGTCGAACATCCGAATTTTACGATTGAGAGATCGGTGAAAATCGACGATGTTTGGGTCGACACGGAGCATAGAAAAAAGGGAGTCTGTTCATTACTGCTAACAGACTTACGCAACAGGTTTGCTGAAAAAGGCATCAAAAATTTCACCCTAAATTATGTTGTTAATAACAGGGAGGCTGAGCAAACCTGGCGGGCGCTCGGTTTCGTTCCCACTATAACGAATTGCGTAGCGAAACCATAAAATTATGTTTATTCCAATCCTGGGGGCCGGAAAAGTGAAAAAGAGAGTTATGAATTTTATAAGAATCATGGTGAGGAAGAAAATTTATATAGTATCGATATCTATTTTACTTGCCTTAGTCAGTACCTTACTTGCTGCTTGTTCGACACATGACGGCATCACTGAAGCTAATAAGCCTGAATTGAAAGGACCAGCAGCAGATTACCCCAAAACAGAGGCAAACGGTGACGCTGTCGGTTCAATTGCAGCTAGTCCTGAAGAAAGCCAATTGCCTAAAATGGTGGAGCATGGAACTGTCACGTTTCATTCCGCAGAGAGCGGATCGGAAGTGAAACTGCCTCTATTAGCTATTGCCGCTAAATATGGCGTAACAGCGGGTTTTACTCCTCCGGTTTTGCCTTCTTCCCCTTTGCCTGAGGTCCTTTTTTTCATTCCGAAAGATCAGGCAGATCAACTAGCGGCCTTTTGGGTCAATGTGGGAATAGCAGAAGAACACGGACTTTTGCTAATAGGACCGCGAGGATGGCGTCCCGTGGAAGCAGGGGTGGGAGCGGATGGCTCAGTTGGTATAACTCTGGAAAACCCCAAGGATTCCCAAGAAACATTAACATACAGTGATACTTACGGTGGCTGCCAGGGCTGTGCAATTTTTCAGATCGCCGCTTATTTCCCCTCGTTGCGTAAGTGGGCGGAAGATCAGGGTTTCCCTGGGGAGGGGATGAAATTTCAGCAGCAGACTTTATTGAATCCCTATATCATGGCTTATTCTAAGGAGCATGCAGATCAAAATTATGAGATTAATGGTGTAGCCTATCAACAGCATGAACAAGGAAATGCATGGTTTCGCAGGGAAGAAATGAGTAGTATGGCTGCAAACCACCGGCTGGCTACAACGGTTTTAAATTATTTTGTTAAGTTATACAGCAACAATGGCTCTAATGACTAAGTAAAAAGCAAGAAGAATCAAGGACGTAGTCAGATGCTAAAGAATTTATTTCCGAAACTGCTTATAATCGCGAAAATGATTAGCAAAAACCCCTGTACTGACATAGGGGTTTCTTTTTTGCCCTCTAATCCGAGCTTATTTTTCATGTAACTTTTCCATAACTAATTCTTCATCATTTTGTAAAGCATTTGCCCTAAAAACTTGGTATCGTAAAAATAAATCCTCCGTATATTCAGCGACTGTCAAGCGCTTATGGGAGAGAGAAGATGAAAGTTTAATGTAGGGCTGGGGAGTGAAATGACGTGGGTCGTAATGATGGAATGAGACAAAGAAAACAACAAATGGAAAGTAAGCAAAGGCCCGTCCTTGTTGATGCCGGGTTTGGGCAGCACAAACTTAGGAATATCCGTGATGCTGAAACCGGGCAAGGGGATACCTTCACTCCTGAAACTGTCCAGTCTTCTCAGCGCTGTGAATCCAAACGCTACATGCCCGGTTTGGATGGGCTGCGGGCCCTGGCAGTGTTTGCTGTGATTGCTTATCACCTCAACTTGAAATGGGCTCCGGGAGGGCTATTGGGTGTCTGTTTGTTTTTTGTCTTATCCGGCTACCTCATTACAGACTTGCTGGCCGTTCAGTGGAGCTCGACAGGACGCATCGATCTGAAAGATTTTTGGCTGCGGCGTGCCCGCCGCCTGTTGCCCGCTTTATTTGTCATGCTGGCGGGAGTTGTTGCTTGGGTAGCGCTATTTGCTCCTGAACGCTTGACATCCCTTGGGGAAGATGTGCTGGCGGCGGTGTTTTATGTCAGCAACTGGTGGCTGATATTTCACCAGGTCTCCTACTTCGTAAGCTTTGGCCCGCCTTCTCCCTTGGGACATTTATGGTCTTTAGCGGTGGAAGAACAGTTTTACTTAATCTGGCCCTTGCTGCTTTGGCTTGGTCTGCGCTATGTACCGCGGCGGAGGCAAGTTTACAAAATCAATTCTCAAGAGGATACGAAATTTGGTCTGCGCTATATACCACAGTGGGGACGTTTGGTTGTTTTGCCCCTGGCCGGAGTTTTAGCCTCGGGCATTGCCATGGCTCTGATCTATCAGCCTGGTACAGATCCCAGCCGCGTTTATTACGGTACGGACACGAGAGCATTTGCCTTATTGATAGGAGCCGCGCTTGCTCTGGTGTGGCCCAGCCGAAAACTGTCTGCCGCACTTTCATCCCAAGCCCGCCGGGTACTTGATATCGTTGGAGGAGCAGGGCTGTTTGTTGTGCTGCTGATGATTTGGCAAACCAATGAATATGAATCCTTTCTCTATCGCGGCGGACTTCTGCTTTTCTCTCTGGCCGCGGCTGTAGTAGTGGCTGTTCTGGCCCATCCCGCAAGCCGTCTGGGCAAGATTTTTGGCTGGCAGCCTTTACGCTGGCTTGGCGCACGTTCTTACGGCATTTATCTTTGGCACTATCCGGTCATTGCCTTGACAAACCCTGTCGTAAATACGGGAGGTTTTGATCTTATGCTTGCTCTCCGGCAAGTGGCGATAAGCATTGTCCTTGCTGCGCTCTCCTGGTACTTCATCGAGGAACCTATCCGCCATGGCGCCTGGAAGAAGTGGCGTGGGCGGATACTCAATCCGGACCGCCGCCAGAAAGTTGTAGCGGTCAGGGGCTGGGCTACGATAGTGGGCTTATTGTTGATTCTTGGTATATCTTGTCTGGCCATAGCAGGGGTTATCTTTATGAATTCCAAGCAAACGTATGTTTCTTCCGCGGCACCTTCCGCGGCGAACGTTTCAACTGCAAGTGAAGTTCCAGACGAGGGCAGCTCAGGGGCCGTGTCTCCGGCTGTATTGGGGTCTCCTGATCCGGGCCAGAAGAACAGTTCCACATCAGAACCGGGGTCAGATTCTCAGGCCAATGCACCCGCCTCAGAGAGTGAAGGTTCAAATTCAACGTCGCCAGCGCAACCTGATGTCAATACACCTTCCGGGGTGGCGCAGGGATCTAAAACCGAGCCTAATGCCGCAACTTCTTCAGATACCGGCAAGGGAGTTACAGTTATCGGAGATTCTGTCATGGTCGGTGAGGAACCGGAATTGAAAAAGCTTTTGCCTGGCCTTGTGGTTAGCGCGGAGGTTGGCCGTCAGATGTATCAAGCCCAGAATGTAGTTGATCAGCTGAAAGCGCAAGGCAATTTAGGAGATCGGGTTATTATAGAGCTGGGAACGAACGGCCCCTTTTCCGAGGAACAGCTGACGGCGCTGCTTGGTTCTTTGGGAGAAGTTCGGCAGATTGTGCTGGTGAATACCCGTGTCCCGCGGCCATGGGAGGACGTGGTTAACCAGACTCTGGCGAAAGTAGCGGCAAGCTATCCGCATACTACTCTTGTCGATTGGCACCAAGCCAGCAGCGGCCATAACGCCTATTTTTATCCGGACGGCGTTCATCTCACTCAGACAGGAATTCAAGCTTACGCATCCCTTGTGACGAAAGCACTTAATCCGTAAATACTTGACCTTCCGGACTCAGAATAATTTTTAGCTGTTTCAGAAGGAAATAAAGGAGTTATGTCAAATATTTCAAATATAGCGTCGAGCAATTATAGTATCCCTGGAAGTTGTTTTGGCGGTCCCCGGCTCCTATTGCCTAAATTGCAATAGGAGTCAGTTTGCATGATTCGCTCTTGAACAGGTTCAAGGAGGCACGATAAAGCAGACTTGATTCAGATGGCGTTTTAACTCCATCTGAATCTTAGTCGCCCTTATCCAGAGACTTAGCCGCTCTTAACTCACCGTTTGCCGAAGCGGGAGTCTTAGAGCGGATTAGTCAGCGGATAAAAACCCTCAAATGGTAGCTTAAGCTTGAAAAGGAGAGATCAGAGGTGGAATATTCCCGGCTTAAGAATGGAAAAACACTTATTATTCGAAAGGCCCAAAAAGAAGAGTCCTCGAAATTTCTGGATTACATAAACAAGGTCTGTGCTGAGTCTGAAAATCTGACATTTGGTCAAGGCGAGTTTGGCATAACCGAGGAGAAAGAAGTGGAATTCATTGCAAGTCTTGCAAAAGCTGATAACGGGCTCATGATTTTTGCTTTGATCGGCGATGAATTGGTTGGGCAATTGGTGTTTAACGGAGGCCATAGACCGCGCATCAGGCATACTGGTGAGTTTAGTATCACGGTATTAAAAGAATATTGGGGGTTTGGTATTGGGACAGAGCTCATAAAGTACATGATTAATTGGGCGAAAGAAACCCGCCTTATCCGTAAAATCAACTTAAGGGTCCGAAGTGATAATCAGATTGCCCTAAATCTATATAAACGTTTGAATTTTAAATTTGAGGGAACTATCACGCGTGAGTTTTTTATTAACGGTAATTTTTATGATTCTATTCATATGGGGATGGAAATTGATGACTGAAGTTTGCCAGGATTCGAGCGAGAGGCAGACATCTGAAATTTTATTTAATATAGAAAAGTAGTTTGCGTTCCCCGGCTCAGCTATTAATCATAAAGCGATCTCTCACTAAGAGCTGCCACAGAAGTTGTGGCGGCTTTTGCTATAGCTAAAATCTATTTCAGGAAATGCAAAACCATATGTATCCGACCTCTCAGGTGAACCGATTGGACAATGCGGTCCCTTGGATACGCTGGGGGGAGGCTTTCCAGAGAGTATATCTTAATTACAGGTGGTGTCTGCGTTAATATCCAGGTTCTTTAGCAAAAAACCAGCCGATGGAATATTATGGAGAAATAGCTTGCCCAGGCCGACGCAAGTGAAAGCCGAATATGACTCTTGAAAGGTTTCTCACTTCCTGAAAAGTATCTCTCCGGTCCAAAGAGGTTAACGATGTGTTATTCCGCTCATTATGTTTATTAATAGGGCATGGGGTGAGATTATTGAAAAATGAAGAAGACAATTGCAAAAGAGCAGGTGGGCTCACCGATGTTCCCGGCATTCTGGTTGGAACAGCGGAGGACAGAAAAGGCCGCACGGGATGCACCGCAATCCTCTGTCCCAAAGGGGCAGTTCCCGGCGTATCCGTAGTCGGCGGCAACCCGGGCACTATGGAGACAGACGCGATCCGCCCGGGCACTAAAGAAGAACTGGCACAGGCCGTTCTGCTCACCGGCGGCAGCCGATACGGGTTGGCTGCACAGAGCGGTGTGATGCGCTGGCTTTATGAGCATAAAATTGCCGAAGTGCCCCTCGTACCCGCGGCGGTCATCTTTGACCTGCTTTATGCCCGGGGCTCCAAACCTCCCGACGCTGCCTTGGGTTACGCAGCCTGCCGGGCCGCACATGCAGGTCTGGTAGCGGAAGGAAATGTGGGTGCCGGGGCAGGAGCAACCGTAGGAAAATTTTACGGGCGGCCAATGAAAGGGGGACAGGGGACTGCTTCCATTCATATTCCCGGCGGCCCTATAGTCGCTGCCCTGGTGATCGTTAATCCGCTTGGGGACGTTTGGGACCATGACCGGATTGTCGTCGGGGCATTGCGCCCTGACGGGAAATTCGTTAACCAGACCAAGGAGATGTTGGCAGGTGTGCCTTCGCCGATATTTGCTGAGGGCAACACCACCATCGCCGTCATAGCCACCACGGCACAGCTTACCAAAACGGAGGCCTGCCGGGTTGCGACACTGGCGCAGGACGGTATGGCGCGGGCCATCTCACCAATTCATACCCAATGGGATGGCGATACGATTTTCTGTCTCGCGACAGGTTCAGATACCAGCTATTATAAAGGTGACGCCGCCATAACGGTGGTGGGTACAGCCGCCGCCGTAGTGCTGGAAAAGGCTATTATTCGCGGGGCACTGGCGGCTCAGTAAATTAATCTTGATCTGAGCCTTTTTCCAGACCAAAGGAGCGTGTCGCTTCATCTTTGCGGCTAAAGCGACACGCCCAACTTATGGGTTTCGTTTATCTAAATACTCCAATTAACCGAGCGGATAATATCGTTGATATAGTCATGTTGCTCTTTTGTGAAGGTGTTTGTGTCTGTGAAAAAAGAAATCCTCAATACATTGTCCGAACCCGGTTGCTTCAGCCAGTACTCCATCCCGGAAATCTTGTAATTCTGGCCAAAGGATGCCGTCCATTCGGATAAATAGCCGTCAAAATTAGCCACTTTAATTCCTTTCAGCGTGTAAGAGTTAAAATCAAAGGTACTGATTTTTTGGCTATCCACTAAGTATTTTTCCAGGTCGTTTAACTTCCAAAGTTGAATATATCCCCGGATCAAGAGTGTCGGATCATCTATGTAGACACTGTAGGAAAGCTGCCCTTGCTCAATGACCTTGGTTTCCGTCGCTCTGGTTGAGAGCGGCAGATGTAAGGTGAGTTGGTTGTTAAATGTATGTTTAATAACCTTGGAATTGGTGCTGTAGGCCGGACTTAAAAGATTAAAGAAAATAAGCGAGAGACCAATGCCGAGGATTATGCCTAAAAATATCTGCTTCTTCATCTAACCCCTCCCCTAAGCTTTATAAATCTTATGGAGCGGAGCTGATTTCTATAACGGATTTCTTTAGCAGATTCCTTTAACAGATTTCTTTACAGAGAAAAATCCATAGACCGCTAAGGCCTATGGATTTAAGGTTCTTTCAGTCTTGTTCAGTTAAAACCAGCGGACCGTCCTTGGTGATAGCCAAGGTATGTTCATATTGAGCCGACAAGCTGCCGTCGACAGTCCGGGCTGTCCAGCCATTCTGATCAATCGTCAGGTTGTGAGCTCCTAGATTAATCATCGGTTCAATGGTGAAAACCATCCCTTCCCGAAGCCTGAGTCCTTTATTGGGGGAGCCGTAGTGAAGAACTTGCGGCTCTTCGTGCATGTCCTGCCCTATGCCATGGCCTGTAAACTCACGGACTACCGAAAGGCCCTGCGTTTCGGCATGAACTTGAATCGCATGAGAAATGTCGCCGAGCCGGTTGCCTATGACGGCTTTCTCGATGCCGATATAGAGGCATTCCTTGGTTACCCTCAGAAGCTTTTTTGCTTGATCAGATACTTGCCCCACCGCATAAGACCAAGCTGAATCAGCCAGCCAGCCGTTGAGATTGATAACCATGTCAATAGTCACAATATCGCCCTCGCCAAGAGAGGTCTGAGTTGGAAACCCGTGGCAGATTTCATCGTTGACTGAAGCACAGGTTGCGAAGGGATAGCCTTTATAGCCTTTTTGCTCGGCTTTTGCCCCATGGGATTGAATGAAGTCGTCTGCGAAAGAGTCGATTTGCATTGTCGTTATACCTGGACGGATCAGTTTGCGAAGCTCCCGGTGACAGGCGATTAGTATTTTACCCGCTTCAGCCATCAGGGCAATTTGTTGCGGGGTTTTAATTTTAACCAATTTTTTGTTCCTCCCTAAGATAAGCTTGTTTTTAGTTTTTTATAAAGCTTTTTTAGTTTCTCCCAAAGGTTATTTTCGCTCATTTGCAGTTGCTTATGCAAGCGCTATCTCATAAATTCTCAGGAATTTATGAGATAGCGCTTCAAAGCGACAACTTTTTTCTGCCCCTTAAAATAAGGTCCGAGATTAATAACTGGTTTAACTGACGTTTAAAAGAACTCCTGGCAGACGTTTTCTGAATCGCCATAAAAAATAGGGGCACCATAGTGTCTTGCTGTTCACTTTCTAAAAATACTGTTTAGTTATTATAACAAATAAGATAAATAATTGTATATTATGCTATCATTAGCTTAAGAAAAGGAATAAGCCTTGATAAATTTGGAAAAGGAATACAGCATGAGTAGAGTGCAATCATTTCAGCCGATTATTGATCGCCAAGCGCGGGTTTTAATCCTTGGTTCGATGCCGGGAGTTCAATCCCTCAGAGAACAACAATATTATGCTAATCCTCACAATCAGTTTTGGCGAATTTTATACACTTTATTTTCCTCGCCGCTAGATTTGGATTATTCCAGGCGGCTTAAATTTATTGAGGATAAGGGCATCGCGCTCTGGGATGTCATTGCGGCCTGCAACCGGGAGGGCAGCCTCGATACTAATATTAAAAATGAGACAGTCAACGATTTTCCGACTCTGTTTAATACCTGCTCGAATTTGACAGCAGTTGTTTTTAACGGGACGAAGGCTTATGAAACTTACAGAAAACGAGTAGGGTTTAACTTACCCAATCTAATATACAAACAACTTCCTTCGACCAGCCCGGCCAATACCCTGGGATTTGCAGAAAAGTTAAAGCAATGGGCGATAATTCTCAGCTTTCTGGAAGGAGAGGGTTAAGGATTAGCGGCTCAGGATTAAAGAAAGGCGGAAGATTATCGATGTATCAGCTTGTGCGCTTAGAGGATAGCTATTTTCCGGTGTTATATGAATGGGACAGGATGGAGAAGAACCGGGAGCATTATACCTGCCGGCCCTTACATCCTATACTCTCTTTCGAGAGTTATGTGCAAAGCAACCTTGAGAAAATTAACGGCGGAATAAAAGAAGTTTTTTTATTAGTTGAGGAGAGAAGTTTGCCCAACCCTTTGGGAAGGATCATGACCTTCGACCATAATCCAAGAAATCACAGTAAAGAATTTGGCTATTATATTCCTCCCGATCTGCGTGGAAAGGGCTTGGGCTCGATTATGGTTACATTGTTGCTAAATATGGTCTTTTGCGCGGAAAATGAATTAAACAAACTTTACGCTACGACTTCTTCGCATAATTTTCCTTCTTTTGGGTTATTGGAAAAGATAGGGTTTACCCTTGACGGGCGCTTAAGGGAGCACTATTGGCTTGAAGATGAAAAGTTTGATCAGCTTCATTATTCTATGCTGCAAAGGGAGTGGAATACTATCAGCAAAGGTATGGCTGGCATAAAGCAGGTAAAAAATGAACAAGACCTGTGAGGCGTTTAAGGTTAAGCAAATTACGCGCTTATATGAAAGCTGCCCTCAGTGTGGGTTGCCTACACTGACCTGTATATGTGAACTCATTTCCCCGTTAAACACTCAAGCGAAATTTTGGATTATAACCAGTGAGAGAGAGTTTTATCGGCCCTCAAGTACGGGAAGACTATTAAAGCTGCTGAATCCTGGCTCAACGGAAATTTTTTTGTGGGAAAGAACCAGTCCCAATTTAAAATTAATCGAAAACATCAGGAACTACCAGGGAAGAACCTATCTCTTATTTCCGGCCCTGACTGAGGATTTGGCCCTCAGAACAGCGAGTAAGATTGATGCCGGTGAGAACGCCTTTATTTTAATTGATGGTACATGGAAAGAAGCCGGCAGGATATTGCGAAAGAGCGATTATTTAAGTGAATTGCCGCTTGTTTCTCTTGAGACGGATTACCTTTCGGGATTTTGCCTGCGCAGGGGAGGCAGGCAGGGGACACTGTGTACTATTGAAACCGCAATGGAAGTTCTTAAAATAAATGATGAAGCAGAGCAAGAACAAGGGATCAGGCAATATTTTAATCTGTTTCTTAAGCATTACCAGGCTGGAGCCAGTTCGCATTTGCCCAAAGAGTAAGTTTTTTAAATTAAAGGGGTCATTTCTGAGGGCATTGATTTAAAAGAACACCACAGATGGCGGAATGTCCGCTGGCTATTGAAGCTGAAGAGAACGCCCGAAGACATGGGGGTTCGGCAGGAATTTAGCAGGAGGCGCTTAAAGGATTATGAAATTCAAAGCCGTGATTTTCGATCTTGACGGAACGTTAGTAGATTCTCTGGAGGATATCGCTGATTCCATGAACCGGGTTTTATATGCTCTGGGATTTAAATCCCAGAGCCTGGCAGCGTACAAATATTTTATTGGCAATGGTATAAAAAACTTAGTGCGTGCAGCTTTGCCGGAAGGAAGCAGGGAAGAGCCTCTGGTCAGCGAGTGCTTTGATTTAATGATGAAAGAATACCGCGAGCGCTGTCTCGCTAAAACAAGACCTTATGCTGGTATTCCCGAATTGCTTGACGAACTGACTAAACGTCAAATAAAACTCAATGTACTTTCCAATAAAATTGATGAACTGACGCAGAAAGTAGTTGCCAAGTTATTGCCGGCTTGGAACTTTGAAGTTGTGATGGGGCCGAGCGCGAACATCCCGAGAAAACCCAACCCTACGGGTGCTTTGGCAATTAGCCGGAAACTGGGTTTAGTTGAAGCGGATATCCTCTATCTCGGTGATTCCGGCGTGGACATGAAAACCGCCGCCGCCGCCAATATGTATGCCGTGGGCGCCCTTTGGGGGTACCGTACGCCAGAGGAGCTCTTAACTAATGGTGCCAAAAGTTTAATAAGTCAGCCTGGGGAATTGCTTTCTTTGTTATAGGAAATAATTGTTATAAAAGGAATCTTTAGCATAACATTCTCTCCTTGCGGGCATCTTAATTATTTAGAGAATCATTTAATTTAGATGATAGTGGAACGTACGGAGGGGTTACTGTGCGAGTTTTAGCCTTTTTACTCGCGTTAACTATTCTTTTCCTTGTCAGCTTGGCAATAAAAGCGGAAGTGGATTTCCGCTATCGGCGAATTGAGGAAGAAGATCACCTGGAAATTGATTTTCGAGCGCTGCATGGGATTTGGCATACTCAATATCAGCTTCCGTCACTCCAACTGGAATGGGAAAAAGGGCCGCAAGTAGAGGTTGATCAAGTAGCTGAAGGAAAGGGAGGAGTTCGCAAAGCGAAATCGAACGTGCGTTTTCGCTATATCCGCAGAAGGTGGCTATACCGGCTCTGGCCCCATATACCGAATCATCTCCGTCACCTTACCTGGGTAAAAAGCGAATTTTATCGGGGCATACATTGCAAAGCTATAAGCTGGCGTGTGGAAATCGGTTATAAGGATGCGGCACAGACGGCTATCGCCGCCGGCGCTTTCTGGAGCATGTTTGGCTTTGCGCTCTCCCGGCTTTACAAACAAGTTATCGTGGAGGCTGACCGTCCTGAGCTGGTGGTTGTACCGCAATTTAAAAAAGAAGGCTTTTTGTGCGATATTCGATGCATATTCCAATTGAGAATCGGCCATATTATTTTTGTCGGATTTAATGTTGTCCGCATATTCAAACGGGGTAGAAGGGGGTAGCAACATGGGGAATCATCCGATAGAGTTGTTGATGAAGACAGCCATGGAAAGTATTCAACAAATTGTCGATGTAAACACTATTATTGGTGATCCGGTAGAAACTCATGACGGGTCCGTCATTATTCCAATATCACGAGTATCTTGCGGTTTTGCGGCAGGTGGCAGTGAATTTACCCCGCCTGATAACCAAAAAGAGCAAGGGAATTCCGGAGGGTCCGCTAACCCGCTGCCCTTTGGAGGAGGCGCAGGCGCGGGGGTATCCGTGCAGCCCGTAGGTTTTTTGGTGGTCGGGAACGGAGCGATCCGCCTGCTGCCCGTGGACAGCAATGTGGTTATTGACCGGATTTTGGACACGGTTCCGGACCTGATGGATAAACTGTCCGGAATGCTGCACAAAAAGAAGAGACCTTCGGACGAAATTATTTTGGCACGTGAATAAACAGCGGATTACAGAGATACATATTCGGCTGAAAACATTTAAGCGCCTTAAACCTAACGGGAAGGTTAGCTGATATAAAGAACAGTAAAAAGAACGAGTAAATTTCGTTCTTTTTTATTTATCCTGTTCATAGATTTTTGCAGAGGGGGACGGACGATGGTTAACCTCATCTGGCTTATAATGTTAGTGATTGGCATAGTTGTTTCCGCTCTCAACGGGCATATTGAGAGTGTTACGGTATCGGCTATGAAAGCAGCCGAATTAGGCGTGGAGGTTGCCATTGAGCTCATTGGGGTCATGAGTCTATGGTTAGGACTTATGAATTTGGCGGAAGAAGCAGGCCTTGTCAAAGGGATTGCCCGCCTCTTTGGCCCCGTTGTGCGCCGGCTATTTCCGACTTTAAAACCGGACAGTCCCGCCCTGGGAGCTATTATCATGAATTTGAGCGCTAATATCTTAGGTTTGGGGAATGCGGCGACTCCTTTTGGCCTCAAAGCAATGCAGGAACTGCAAAAAGAAAACCCTACCCCCGATGTGGCCAGCCCGGCTATGATAACCTTTCTGGCCTTAAATACCTCGTGTATAACCCTGATACCGGCAACGATTATCGGCGTAAGACTGAAAGCTAATTCGGCGAATCCAACTGAAATTATCGGGACAACCATTGTTGCCACCGGATGCGCTATGACAGCGGCAATTTTTGTGGACTACCTTATACGGCGGAGGAGAGCAAAATGAAGATAATAGCCGAGATTTCACGCTGGGCCATTCCGCTGCTGTTACTGCTCATTCCGCTTATCGCTTATGCGCGGAAAGTACCGGTATATGAGTCATTTGTAGCCGGGGCAGAGGAGGGATTTAAGACTGGCGTGCGCATACTTCCCTTTTTAATCGGAATGTTAGTGTCGATTCGAGTCTTTGTCGATTCCGGGGCTTTGGAAATACTAGCTCATTGGCTGCAGCCGTTTTTTGCTTTTCTGGGCTTGGATTCTCATATTGCGGCGATTATCCCTTTAGCTATAATGAGGCCGCTGAGTGGATCGGGAGCCCTTGGCGTGGCAACCCAACTGATCAATCAATACGGTCCCGATTCCTATATAGGGCGGTTAGCTTCTACTCTGCAAGGCAGTACGGATACGACCTTTTTTGTGCTGACAGTTTATTTTGGCTCAGTGGGTATAAAGAGGTATCGTTATGCCTTGAAATTAGGTTTATTAGCAGATTTTATCGGGCTGATTGTTTCAGTTTGGATTGTCACAAAAACGTTTTATTGATTTATTTCTGAGCATACTAACATTGCCGAAAGGAGGCATGGTTAGTATGCTTTATATCGTTTTGCCCGCATATAATGAAGCCGCTTCTTTACCCACTTTGCTCGAAACTATTGAAGGAGTCTGCGCGGATCTTCCCCATGTGATTGCAGTGGTTAATGACGGGAGCACAGACGCCACCTCTGAAGTTATTGAAAATTGTGCCGGGACTTATCCGGCGATTCACCAAGTAAAGCATAGGCAAAATCTTGGCCTTGGAGCCGCTCTTAACAGCGGTTTTCAGTATGTTTTAAATTACAGCTCTTCCCTGAGTTATGACCGGAATGGTTCGGCGGCGCCCGACATGGTTATAACTATGGATGCGGATAACACACAACCGCCCGACCATATCCCTTTGTTGTACCAGTCCATTTGTTCAGGAGCCGACCTTGTGATTGCCTCCAGATTTGTCGCCGGCGGAGAACAGCATGGGCTTTCCTTAGGGCGTAAAATGCTTTCCTGGGGAGCGGGAAAAGTTATGAGTTATTTTGTTCCCATCAGTGGTGTGCGCGATTATTCCTGCGGATACCGGGCTTACCGCCTTTCTTTACTGGCTGAAGGAACCCGGCAGTATGGTCCGGACATTATTCAAAGCCGCAATTTTTCGGGCATGGTTGAGCTGCTTTTGAAAATAGCGCCCTTGGCTGATACTGTGACAGAAATTCCTTTAAAACTTCACTATGAGTTAAAAAAGGGAGCCAGTAAGATGAAAGTTCTGGCTACAATTTGGGGCTATATTCAATTGATTTATCACATCAAACGTCAAAGGTGGAGTCCTGTCGAATGGGTCGAAGAGTAAGGCGGTGTTTATTAGGGCTGATTCTGCTGGCCGCTTTACTTGTTCGTCTAAAAGGGATCAACAATCCCTTGCTGGATGATCAAGCATGGCGACAAGCGGATACGGCAAGCATAGCTGTGCACATGCTTGGTCATCTCGCGGATTTCCCCAAAGTAATGCTGCCTCAGCTAAATTACGATGGAACTGTTCCTCAAAATGTCGAACTGGAGTTTCCAATGTTCCCCTATCTGCTGGCCTGGACCTGGAAACTGTTCGGATGGGGGGATATATGGGGACGCCTGTGGGCTGTGTTTTTAGCTCTCATGTCTCTGTGGGGAATTTATGATTTAGGACGGAACCTTTTTTCCGACAGAACCGGATTATTGGCCACAGCGCTTTATGCCTTGATGCCCTTGTCAATATATTATGGACGGGTAGTGATGCCGGAGCCTATGGCCCAAGCTTTGAGCATTTGGGCTCTGGCGCTTGTCTGGAGATGGAGGAAGTCAGAGAACAAACAAGGTGTCTGGAAAATTGGCCTGGTCATGGCAGGAGCTATTTTAGCCAAATTGCCACAATTGATGCTGTTCCCGGTAGCCTTGTGCCTGGCCTTCTATCCTTTCAAACCTAAACGGCTGGGTCAGTTCCTTGCTTACAGTTTGGTTGCAGTTAGTTTTCCTATGGTATACTATTTATGGGCTCATATGAATGTCAGCTCATCCGGTCAATTTGTGTCAGGAATCCTCACAAACCAAGTCGTGAACTCCGGGAATTTGGATTGGCATATATTGAGTAAAAATTTACAGCGAGGTTTGACAGATAGCGCAATCTTTCTGTCAGGGTTGGGTTTATTCAGAACGCTTTTGAATCGCTTTCCGGGACGGGCGGCTCTCTTAGTCTGGGTGGGAATTGCCTTGACTTATCTGGGGATTGTCTGCGTGCGAATCCCGCTGGATTATTATTTAGTCCCGCTTCTGCCCTTAGTGGCCTTGCTGGGGGCTTATGCCCTGGACGGCTGCGGGACCTGGCAAAATATCGCTTTAGTGGTGATGATCTTGATAGTTGTAAACCAAAACTGTTATAGTTACTTAAAACCAAAGTATCGCTGGAATCCGGAATATTTAACTCAGGCGGAATGGATCAAGGACCATACTCCATCGTCAAGTGTGCTTGTCTTAAGTGACCCTGCACCTATGACCTTTTACTATGCCCATCGCGTGGGTTTTCGTTTGACGGCAGTGCTTGAGGGGACGGATAAAGCATCTCCGGTCGGGGTACTGACACATTTTCCTGCGGATTATTTTGTCCGTCTGCCCCAAAGCCATCAGGATGAGCTCTTCTGGAAAAAGGTTCAGGCTGCTTACCCTGAGGTTGGACCGGGGGTTTTCAGCCTGAAGAAATCTAAGTAGTCTAAGCACTGAGTCTTGCCAAATTTGCAGAGGATAAAAGAGAAGGGGATTGAAGTTTTGTGGATGTTGAGCATAAAGACTTACATCAGGACTTAAATGAAGAATTCGCTGGAGAAACAGCAGAACGGCTGCAAAAAGTGCTGGCTCAAGCCGGAGTCGCCTCCCGCCGCCAAGTTGAACGCTTAATTGCAGAAGGGCGTGTGACAGTGAACGGTGAAAAAGTTTCCGTCATGGGAACTAAGGTGAGCTCCGGTGATGCTATTTGTGTAGACGGAGCTTTGATAGAGCGGTCGGATAAACTATATTATTACTTACTGAATAAGCCCGTTGGTGTTGTGACAACTGCCCGTGATCCTCAGGGACGCAGTACGGTTGTTGAGATTATGCAAGGTGTTCCTGCCAGGGTTTATCCGGTGGGCAGGCTGGATTTTGACACAGCGGGATTATTAGTTATGACCAATGATGGCGAATTAGCCCATCGCTTGATGCACCCCTCTTATGGAGTGGAGAAAACCTATCGGGTTTGGGTACACGGCCCGGTCGGAATTAATGCCCTCGAACAATTGCGGCAAGGGGTAAATCTCAGCGATGGAAAAACCGCTCCGGCCAAAGTTGTACGCCGAAGCGGTTTACAGCAACGCAGAACTGTAGCTGTGGATCAGAAGAGTGATTCTTTTGAAGTTTTAGAGGTGACGATTCACGAAGGGAAAAATCGTCAAGTTCGCAGGATGCTTGGCGCTGTCGGCTATCCGGTTGTTAAGCTCGAACGGATCGCTTTCGGCCCCTTGAATCAAGAAAGACAACTCCTGCCGGGAAATTACAGATCCCTGACAAAGGAGGAAGTTCAAAAGCTCCGTGCTTTGGTGGGCTTGACTTAATTATTAAGCGGATAAATGGGATGATTAATAGCTGTATTCCACTTCTCAATGTCTTTGCCGCCAAAGGCGCCTAAAGCATTGGCGACAGAATTCTGTTTATCGTTGCTGGTTGGCACGATAACTAACCAATGCCCCGTTCTCACCTCATGCTCATAATGCCGGGCCCGTTCTTCGGAGAGGCCGTAGGTCAGGAGGGCTTCCGTAAGTCCCCGTCCTTGTGGCTGATGCATGAGTTGAGCGGCCAGAGGTCCCGCGACGACTACTTGGCCCAGGTCAGGAACCTCAACGGGTGGGGCTTGAACAAGCCAGGCATTGAATTTGTCTAAATTTATTTCGCTGGGGTAGTAGGCCAGCTCGTTAGCGATTTCTTCTTTAAATTCCCCTTGATGCAGGTATTCAGCTCGAACCACAACAGAAATTTTACTGTTGGCCAGAGATTCTCCTTGAATTTCTTCGATGGCTTCTTTCGTTTGTTGAGGTCCTTTAAAAATTGCAACCACAGTTTTTCTCATGTCTTAATCTCCTTTGTCAGCATTCCCTAAAATAAGCTCCAAATTGGTGTTAGTATGTCCATAAACTACAAGCCTAAAGCAAAGTTGGCAGGAGAAAATCGTGCCTTTGGAGAATATTTTTCGGGAAGGAGATGAGAAGGCTGGAAGGCTTAAAAATAGAAACGGAGAGAGTGGGAGACATGAAAATTCGGATTGGAGATGAACTCCTCACGGAACATGTCCGTGTGAAGATTCGTCTGGATTATCGCGGTGAAGCGCGAAGTGGCCGCTTTTTTTTCGGAGGTAAAAGTAAAGAGCAAGTGGCGGAATTAACCCGGGAACAACAAGTAGCGGTGTTGCGCAACGTTCCCTTGCAAGGAATTATGATTGAAGATGTGGACTTGAGCTTAGATGTTTATACGGTAAGTCAAAGAGAGGGAAAACGAAGCCATGAGTGGTCCTATGCTCCGATTGTTTTGACGCTGAGAGTGGAAAATCTTGACGATTTGCTTCCCCTGCTAATTAAACCGGAATTTCGTAAAATTGAATTTCTCAGCCCTGAAAATATTTCCCTCCACCGTTTGGACATGGAGCGGCTGCTCTTCCGCTTGAGCCAATCCTTCCAGCAAGAGCTAAAGTCATTGGAGCAAAAGTATTTGCGTTAAATTACAACTATTAAATGCTTGGAATAAAACAGTGGGGAACGGGTTCATCATCCTCACTGTTTTTGCTTAGGGAATCGAAACTAATTGGAGATAAGACAGGGGGTTATTGCATAAATTATTAAATAATTTATTCGCAATAGCAAAAACATATTGAAATTTTTTCAATATTGGATTAACATAAGACTAAGTGGTCAGACAGCAGGTTAGACTTACTTGAAGAGTGAAACACAGTTTCAAATCATTGCCTTTGATTAGGGTGTTTGAACAAAATTCCCGGATCTAAGGGGCAAATTTGCGGGAGGTGGTCTATGAACAGCGACAATACGCTGAGAAATCTTCAAAGATGAATGATTCAAGCGGGTTTTTTAGCGGAAGGAAAGGAAGACCATAAACTATTTAGGTATACTTGCAGGCTTTGGCTTATCCTGGTAGATAGAAACCTTACGCATACATTTAACAATCTGCAGAACTTAGAAAGCTATATCGCAATCTTAGACAAACATAATGTTTTTTTTCACAATTAAAGGCTAACGTTGGAAGATTCTTGCCTTGAAAAGACAAAAAGCCCGTAAATAAAGGCTTTTTCGTGTTTTGCCGTTGCCTTTAAGTGAGTGTATTATTAAAAAATAGCGATAATTGTGAAACAAAGAATTATATTGGCATATTGAAATTTTCTTTTACTGGGGTTACTATATTAGGAGACGGGCGGATGGTCTGATGGCCAAACTGTCAGTTTATTTTCACTTCATTAAACTATATTAAACTATACAGAAAAGGAGGTTCTGAGAGAAACTGAATAAGTAGCCAGCGAATTGGAAACGCTCTAGACATACTTATTGAAAGGTGGAATTATGAAATGCCATGGACACAGAATTATGCCGCCCTAGGGAATAGCATACCGTTGACCGCGCTTGCCGTGTCGCTGCCAATTTTTTATTTGTTCTGGGCACTCGCTATTAAGCGAATGAAGGGGCATATTGCCGGTGTGACGACGCTCTTATTTACAATTATTGATGTGATGATCGTCTATAAAATGCCTTTTGAACTCGCAATTTCTTCCAGTATTTTAGGGATTTTAAATGGTATATTCCCAATCGCCTGGATTATTGTTGCTGCTGTTTTCTTATACAACTTAACAGTAGAAGCCGGTCAATTCGATATTATTAAAAGTTCTATCGCTTCCTTGTCCGATGACCGCCGACTTCAAGCCCTGTTAATTGCCTTCTCCTTCGGTGCCTTCTTAGAAGGGGTTGCCGGCTTTGGTACTCCGGTTGCTATCACCGCTTCCATCTTGATTGGCTTAGGTTTTGAACCGCTTTATGCAGCAGGAATTTGCTTAGTTGCCAATACGGCACCTGTAGCATTCGGAGCAATCGGTGCTCCTATCGTAGCGGCTGCCGCTGCTTCCGGAGTTCCGGCCGACACCATTGCTGCCGCAATCGGACGTCAGCTGCCGTTCCTCTCGGTATTTGTTCCTCTGTATTTGGTCGTTATCATGGCTGGTTGGAAAAATGTTAAAGAAGTACTGCCAGGAATTATCTGCTCCGGTGTCACCTTTGCTATCGCGCAATGGTGGTCTTCCAACTACTTGGGAGCTATGCTGCCGGACGTTATCGCTTCAATTTTCTCCCTCCTTTGCACAGCTATTCTGCTTAAAGTCTGGAAACCTAAAAATATCTGGCGTTTCCCGCACGAGCATGGACAGAAGGTTGAGCAATATAAGAAATATAGCGGCGGTCAAATTCTCAAAGCTTGGTCTCCGTTTATTGTTCTGACTGTTCTGGTTGGACTCTGGGGAACCAACTCCTTCAAAGGCTATGTTACCAGTCAACTCAAATGGTTTGTCAACATTCCGCACTGGCCCGGCTTAGACGGTTTGGTTTATAAAGCGGCTCCGATTGTTGCCAAACCAACCTTGTATGCTGCCAGCTATAAATGGGATTTCTTCCTCTTCACTGGGACAGTTATCTTAATCAGTTCTATTATCAGCATGTTCATTCTGCGCATCAGCCCGGCGAGAGTTGGCAAGGTTGCCGGTACTACCCTTAAGAGCCTCATTTATCCGTGTATCACAATTGGTTCGGTGCTTGGCTTTGCCTATATTGCCAACTACTCCGGTCTTTCTTACACTCTTGGCTTATTCTTCTCTCTGACCGGAAAAGCGTTCCCCTTCTTTGCCCCGGTCTTAGGATGGTTGGGCGTGTTCCTGACAGGTTCCGATACTTCGGCCAACGCGCTCTTCGGCCAATTACAAAACGTTACGGCTACCCAGCTTCACCTCAACCCGGTTCTGACAGTTGCTGCCAACAGTTCCGGTGGTGTCGTAGGAAAAATGATCTCTCCGCAATCCATCGCAGTTGCAGCTGCAGCTACAGGCTTAATCGGCAGAGAGTCAGACCTTTTCCGCTTTACAATTAAACACTCTTTGATCATGTTGCTCATCATTTGCTGCATTACCTTGATTCAAGCCTACCTCGTGCCTGGCATGATTCCTGTCCTCATGCACTAATGGTGTGTAATTGAAACTTAAATAAAAAATAGCGGGAAGCGGTCATTTATTAACCCTTCCCGCCATTTTTTTGATTCCTAAATATTACATAAATTCTCATATTGAAATTTCTCTACAATCGGATTATTATAAGAGTAGAGCAAAAACGATTATTTTATAGATTATGTGGTCTGACAATCAGACAAACAACAAAGGGGGATACAATAAAATGTTAGCTCGTGAAGTCTTAGAGGAACTCGTGCAAGTGCTCGGTCGTGAAAATGTTCTTACAGAGCAGGAAGACTTACTGACCTATTCATACGACGCAACTGCGGCGATGAAACACCAAAAGCCGGATGTTGTGGTTTCGCCCCTTTCCACCGAACAGGTTGCCGAGGTCGTCAAAATTGCCCAGCGCTACCAAGTGCCAATCTATCCGCGTGGATCAGGAACGAATCTCAGCGGGGGAACTATTCCTGTGCAAGGCGGCATTGTTCTCTCTATGCTTAACCTTAATAAGATCTTAGAAATGGATCAGGACAATTTAACCGCGACGGTTCAGCCCGGTGTGATTATTCAGGAGCTTAACGACGAAGCAGCCAAACATGGCTTGATTTATCCTCCCGATCCCGGAACAGTGACCACAGCCACCATGGGTGGTTCGGTGTCGGAATGTTCGGGCGGTTTACGGGGTTTAAAATATGGAGTTACCAAACACTATATCATGGGCTTAACGATTGTTTTGGCCAACGGCAAGATTATTCGCTGGGGCGGCAAAACGGTTAAAAATGTTACAGGCTATGATTTGGTGGCACTTTTCACAGGGGCGGAAGGAACCTTAGGAATTATCACGGAAATGATCGTTAAACTAATCCCGGCTCCCGAGACGAGAAAAAGCGTCTTAGGCGTCTTTGATAACCTTGACAAAGCAGGCAATGCTATTGCTGCCATCATCCGCAACAAGGTGATTCCGGCGACTCTGGAGATCATGGACAAGGTAACGATTCAAACCGTGGAACACTTTGTTCATGCAGGTCTGCCGCTTAATGCCGAAGCTGTACTTTTGTGCGAAGTAGATGGCTATAAGGAAGTTGTCGAGCGTGAGTCCGTGTTGGTGGAACGAATTCTCCAAGAAGAAGGTGCGGTGGAAGTAAAGGTAGCCAAGAACGATCAGGAACGTGATCTTTTATGGCTGGCCCGACGCAGTGCCCTTCCTGCTCTGGCCCAGAAACGGCCAACGACAGTTCTGGAAGACGCCACGGTTCCCCGCAGCAAAATCCCTGATATGCTGAAAATCATCCGTAAAATAGCGGACAAGCATAACCTGCAGATTGCTACCTTTGGCCATGCCGGAGATGGAAATCTTCATCCTACAATTTTAACCGATGAGCGGGACCAGGATGAAATGCAACGGGTTCATCTCGCTGTCGATGAAATTTTCCAAGGCGCTATTGCCTTGGGCGGAACTCTTTCCGGTGAACATGGTATTGGCATTGCTAAAATGGGCTTTTTAGGATTGGAATTTGGAGAAGCCGGTGTAGAGGTTTTGAAACACATTAAAGAAGCCTTGGATCCCAACTATATGTTGAACCCTGGCAAAATCGTGAGGAGGGACTAATCGTGTCCGTATACGATACTTTGGATTCGATTACCGAAGAACTCCATAAATGCATGAAATGTGGCAACTGTCAGGCTGTTTGCCCAATTTATAAGGAAACGCGCAGAGAGGTTGGCGTCGCGCGGGGGAAAATCAGTTTAGCTGAGCTGATTCTCTCAGGTGAAGCGGAAATGACCGAAGGAATGGCCGAGCGTTTCTCCCTCTGTACCACTTGCATGGCCTGTAATAATAACTGTCCTTGTGGAGTCCGGTTTGATAAAATCATTTTAGCGGCCCGAGCAGAAGCGGTTCGCAAAAAGGGATTGCATCCCGTGAAAAAGATCGCTTTTACGGCTTTAAAAATGCAGAGGCTTTTCGATTTTGGCATGAAAACGGGCAGCGTTTTTCAGGGCGTAGCCTTAAAGCATCTGCCGCATAAAAGTGACCGGGTGGCGCGCATGCGCTTTGACATTGGGATCGGGACGGAAAAAGTCTTTCCGATGTTAGCCAAACATCCCTTACGTTCAGAGTTGCCTGAAGTGATACAGGTTAAAAACCCCAAAATGCGGGTGGCCTTTTTTACCGGCTGTATGATTAACTATTTTTACACCGATATCGGTAAAGCAGTCGTTGATGTTTTGACAGAAAACGATATCGAAGTGATTATCCCGCGTGGACAAGGCTGCTGCGGAATTCCCGCTTCCGTCAATGGTGATGTCGTATCGGCGCGTGCTTTAGCCCGACGCAACCTGCGCGCCTTTGAGAAAAAAGGGGCTGACGCTCTGGTAGTGGCTTGTTCTTCGGGTGGGACGGCTTGGAAGCATGTTTTTCAAGAGCTGCTGGAGAATGATCCGGAATTTAGTGCCCTTGCTAAGAAGTGGTCCGAAAAATCCTATGATATTTCCGAATTCTTAATTCACAAAGTGCCCTTTAAAAAAGAAGGCTTAGGTCGAGTTAACCGGAAAGTAACCTATCATGATCCCTGTCATTTAAATCGCGGCCAAGGAATTAATAAAGAGCCCCGTGAAATTCTGAAGAGTATTCCCGGGGTGGAACTAATCGAAATGAAAGAACCGGGCCGCTGCTGTGGAATGGCTGGATCTTTCAGCCTTGTTCACCCGGATCTCTCGGTTCAAATATCCGATCGCAAAACGGCCGACATTGCGCAAACGAAGACGGATACGGTGGCAACCGGCTGCCCTGCCTGTCGTCTGCAGTTACAGAGCGGGGTAGAAAATGCAGGGCTTCAGGAGCAGGTTATGCATACGGTTCAGATTTTGGCCGAGTCTTACCGGGCAGGTAAGAAGGGCTGAAACAGTAATTGCGATAATTAATGCTGCTGAGCGCTGAAGAAATTTGACTTGAGCCGGGCTGGCGGGAGCAGAAGCTGTTAGCCGGCCCGGCTCAGAAAGTGGAGAGCGTGAGCTCTGCTTTCTGGCCCCAAAGATCTATTCGTCAGCTGCGCCACTTCGCGGCGGGTATGTCTGACAGTAGGGATTAGATGGAAGCACTGTTTGTGTTTCCATCTTTTATCTTATACTGCTTCTTTATCAGAAATGAAAATTATGGATTTTGCTTTAGACACGTGCTAAACTGAAAAAGTATGATAAAATATATTCTATATAATATAATGACTTTTTTGACATTTTGGAGGAGAAACCTTTACAAGGAGTGACTAGGGTGATATTAAAACCCATAAAAACTCAGAAGATTTATGAACAGATTGTTGATCAAATTGGCCAGTTAGTCATAGATGGACATTTAAAACCTGGCGATCGCTTACCGTCGGAGCGAGAATTAGTCGATCGTTTTCAAGTTAGCCGTTCATCAATACGCGAAGCTGTCAGCGCCTTGGAGCTAATGGGCCTGATAGAAGTCCGCTCAGGTGAAGGCATGTACATTAGGCAAGTAAACGTCGACTCGGTGGTAGCCCCTTTAGCTTGGATGTTGTTCATTGAAAAAGACTCGGATATGGAACTTTATGAGGCCCGGAAGATTCTTGAGGTTCAGGCGGCAGGGCTGGCAGCGGAGAGGGCGGCCGAAGACGAGGTTCTGGAAATGTACAAATACCTGGAGCTGATGCGTATGGACCTCGCTTTAGAGCGAACCGGAGAAGAGGCCGACCATAACTTTCATTACTCTATCGCTAAGGCTACCCACAACAAAATCCTGATTCGGCTGATGAATACGATTTCCGATACGATGCGTATCACCTTGAAGACGAGCCGTGATAAGCTTGCCGTGGATAAAAATAAGCCGCAGAGATTATACGATGAGCATTTTGCAATTTATGACGCGATTAAAACTCACGATGTGGAGAATGCTCAAAAATTAATGCTGGATCATTTGGTTGGCGTGGAGAGTGAGTTGGCAAAAGATTTGCTTCGTAATTATAAATAGAAGAGGCGGAAACACTATGAAGGTGTTTCCCGCCTTTTTTAGTCAAGACAATTACCTCTGCTTTTTAAAAAGATAAGTTGTCGGAAATGAGGCGGCCCACTTCGCAACCTGTCTGTCAGTTAATAATTGTAAGGCAATGTTTTCATGCTGGCCGGGCCTTCTTTGCTTGTACGTCAAAGAAGAGCAGCCGACGTTATGAAAAGGATAGAAGAGTGAGGGTCTAATTATGACATGTCAAATGGTGTACCATAATGGAAATTGCCTGAATACCAAAAAACCATATGCCAATAGCTGTCGCTTGTGCCTCGATATCTGCCCCTATCAGGCAATCTCGGACTATCATCAGATTGATGTCCGGAAGTGTTCCGAATGTGGCGCCTGCATGGCCGTCTGCCCAAGTGACGGCTTTGTGGATGTCATGATTGATAAGTTTCAGGACTATCTGGCTGAGACTGAGGAGATCCTGCTGAATTGCCCCCAAGCAGTTCCTTCAGGCTTTGAAATTCCCTGTCTCGGCATGTTTGATAGAGATAGCTGGACTTCGTTAATGCTTTGGGCCAAGAAAAAGC
The DNA here is from genome assembly GCF_030954495.1 of Candidatus Desulfosporosinus nitrosoreducens. GTDB lineage: Bacteria > Bacillota > Desulfitobacteriia > Desulfitobacteriales > Desulfitobacteriaceae > Desulfosporosinus > Desulfosporosinus nitrosoreducens. The sequence continues at coordinate 29,046 of NZ_JAVHUW010000083.1, forward strand.
CGGTAACGATTGTTACAGGCGTTTGCGCAGACTGTGGAGATCGTGCGGCCTGCGCCGCAAGCGTACAGGCTTTCAAGCAAGTGCATTCGTCCTGGCCGGGTCATGGGGAAGTCCGTATCCAAGTGCGTCCGGATGCAGGTCTTGCTGCTGAAAGCAAGACGGCTAATCCCCAGGTTCCTAAACCGGCTGTTCAGGGTAGCGGAAACTGGCGGCAAAAAGGCTTGAAAAAAGTTGAGGAATGGCTGCCTAACTTGACGGCCGATCAGGCTTATTCCCTGCCTAAAAGCCGCCAGGGACTGATGAACGTCCTGGAAAAATATCCGGAGGAGAAGGTACCCTTCCCCGCTTTGGTCGTCACAGATTTATGTACGAATTGTGGAGTTTGTGCGGCAATTTGCCCGCAGGATGCTCTGCAAAAAACAGAGGAATGGGATTCTGACCCCAAGGCCAAAGAGTCGGCGCAAGAAGATAGAATCAGCTCATTGCAACTTATTCTTGAGCCTCAGAAATGCGTGCACTGTAATCGCTGCGTGGAAGTTTGCCGGATTCAAGCGTTATCTATGGAGACCAAAATGTTAAGCCGTCGCTTTCTGGCGGGTAAAGTGCTGATTCACGAAGGCAGCCCTTTATACTGCAAACAATGCGGGAAACGCATTTTTGACAATTCCGAGTTATGCTTGGTTTGTTCAACGAGTGACCCCCAAGGAAGAAGTTCTTTCTTTCTGTAAAGGTTTTTCCCACTTAAAACGGCGAAAAATATAAGGTGCGCCCAGGGAGGTCCACAATCCCCCCAAAGCGAGCAGGGGAAGGTAAGTCCAGGGATAAAGACGGTTAAGGGGATGCCAAAGCCAGACCCAGAGTCCTAAGATGCCGAGACCTAAAAGCGTTTTGAGAGCGGAGGGGACAAAGGCCGTGCGTTCCCGGTAATCGAGATAATAATCCTCTAAAAAATGGCCGCAGGTGAAGCCTATAACAAAACCTACCATTTGGAACCCTTGATGGGTGTGGTAAATGAGCAGAAATAATAAGGGCAGTGTAAGGGAAAAGCCAAGCTTTAAAAACAGCGGGGCTTGAAGTCTTAACAAGCGCTCGTCCAGACGCTGAAAGCTGAAGACCATCAAGCCTCCGATGAGATACCCGCCTAAGACATCGCCAGGCCAGTGAACGCCTAAATAGAGTCTGGAAAAACCAATGCCCAGAATCATGAAGGCTCCGATTCCCAGCCAGCGCTTTTGAGAGCGCCAGCGCTTCCAAACATAAGGATAAAAGGTAGCAGCACCTTGACTGTGTCCGCTGGGAAAAGAGTTTCCCGTGGCGGAAGAAAGATAGAGGGAACGAATACCTGGCTGGCCAATGGGGCGCGGTGTGGCCCAGAGATCTTTAAGCACAGCGTTAAAGGCCATGGAGGTCAGGAAAAGGGTGGCGAGTCGAAAGCCGAAGCGTTTGTCAATATTCCAATAGAGAAGTGTAATGAGAAAAATGTAAGTCGGTTCACTGCCTAAAAAGCTTAAAAGAATAAAAAACCGATCGCTAAGCGGAGTATGGATCGCCTGAATGCTTTGATAGAAGGCTAGCATGAAGGCCGCGCCAACTTACGCATGGTGACAGCCACAGCCGCAATGAGCACTATGTTCATGAGTGTTTTTCTTGGGTTCACGCAAAAGCTGCTCTGCTAAATGGGTTGCGTGCGTGATAGGCTGCTGTTGAATTGTCGAGGCCAAACTGATGACCTCCTGAATTTCATCTGAACTAAGGCCCATTTCTAAGGCTTCCGTGATGGCCACTCGCAGTGAGGCCAGGGCATTGCAGGCTACGGCTGCTGATATTTGGGCTAGGGCGGTTGTCCGTGGGTCAAGACTCATGGAATCATTCCTCCTGAAATTAAAGTTCGGGTTAAGTTTAGTTTGTTAGGGTTAATTTTAGCATACCTGAGTTTTAAGGGCAAAAATCCAAACCTCCGGGACAGTGAAGATAGTTCCCGGTTAATAAAAATCTTAGCGGTTCAGGCTAAAAAGAAAGGAATAAAGGATGAAAGACTATCAGGTGATTGTCGTTGGCGGCGGAGCAGCCGGCATGATGGCGGCAGGGCAGGCGGCCCAGAGAGGCAAGAGGGTGTTGCTGCTGGAAAAAAAGGAACGCTTAGGCAGAAAAATTGCGATTTCGGGTAAGGGCCGCTGCAACATAACCAATGAAGAGCATGTCTCGGATTTTATCCGCAATTATCCGGGCAACGGGCGCTTTTTGCATGGTATCTTGCGGGAATTTGACAATGTCGCTTTGCGGGAATTCCTGGCTCATTACGGAGTAGAGACAAAGGTTGAACGAGGCGGGCGTGTTTTTCCCGTTTCCGATGACGCTGAAACGGTGGTTGAAACGTTGCTCGCTTATCTGGCGGAAAGGGGAGTTACGATACTCAGCGGGATTACAGTGGAAGAAATTCTGGTTGAAGATGGGAGAGTAACAGGAGTACAAGGACTCGGGCAAAGGCGGTTTTTCGCTCCGGCTGTGATTATCTGCACGGGAGGTGCCTCCTATCCGGCTACGGGTTCAACGGGAGATGGCTTCCGCTTTGCCCGCAAGCTGGGGCACAAAGTGATTACGCCCCGACCCGCTTTAGTCCCCCTGAAAACGGCTGAAGCCTGGGTCAAAGAAGTACAGGGGCTGTCCTTGAGAAATGTTGAAGCCTCATTGTGGATCGGCGGTAAGAAAAAAGTTGCGGAGTTTGGGGAGATGCTCTTTACGCATTTCGGAGTATCCGGTCCGATTATTTTAACCTTGAGCCGTCAGGCGGGGGAAGCCCTGCGCAAGGGTGAGCCGGTAAAACTGGAGCTTAATTTAAAGCCGGCGCTTTCCTCTGAGCAGTTAGATGCCCGAATCCAAAGGGATTTTCAGAAATACAGCAATAAGCAATTTAAAAACGCCCTGGACGACCTTCTTCCCCAGAGCCTGATTCCGGTGCTGATCCGCTTAAGCGGGATTAACCCGGATGGAGTTGTGCACCAGATCAGCCGCGAAGAACGGAAAGGTTTAACCGCCCTGCTGCAAGGGCTGCCCCTGACGATAACGGATACTCTCTCCCTGGAGGCGGCCATCGTCACTGCCGGAGGAGTTGATGTCAAAGAGATCAATCCCAAGACAATGGCTTCCAAATGCGTTAAAGGCTTGTATTGGGCCGGGGAAGTCGTGGATGTCGATGGCATAACCGGCGGGTATAATTTGCAGGCCGCTTTTGCCATGGGTTTCCGGGCGGGACGCGCCGCAGCCGGGGAGGAGTTTTCACAGGTCTGAGAGTGCAGCTTTGTGCATAAACTCTTTCCGAGGTGGTGTTTGTGCGTCGAAGAGTTGGTTTAGTAGAATGGCTTTGGCACAGTGTGCAACAGGGAGAGCGCCGGGTTATTCGGGTCATGGTTTTGGCTTCAGTAATCCTTGTGGTTATGCAGCTTAGTGTCGTGCGCGATCCTCTGCAATTTTACATGTCCGTGGCCTCAAAAGTGGAATCTCCTCCTCTTGACTTGCCTTCCTTGGCCGTGAATGAGTCCGCTGTTTGGCAGCTGACCTTAAAAGCAGTCCCTGCGGCTCAGATACGGGTTCTTCAAAATGGCAACGTCCTGGCAACTTTAAATAAAGGGGAGCAGCGCGTCCTTGTTCATAGCGGTCAAATTCAATTGGATGGTACCAATGTCTCCCAGACCATAACGGTGCAGGTTATTAAAAATGATCAGCGCCTGGCGGAGCCGCGGCAAACTCAAATAGCGGTTCCGGCGGGGACTGTTCAGGCCTTTACAGTTAGCCCCTAATGTTGCAAATTAAGAAGCGGAGGACTATAATTCAATCATCCGAAGAGTTTGCTCTTCAAGAGAAGGAGGGTAGAATGGTAGGAATTGGCAATAATTACAGGCAGTGATGGGGAAAGGAAGAACGGTTGATGGCACAAAGCAAAAAAATAGCTCTCGCAGCTTTGAAAATGGCAATGACCGAGAGCAGGGAAGAAGAAGCTCATTTAAAAGAGGCTTATCAAAGACAAGGCGTTAAAACAGCTGCTGTGGATTATGGCGGAGAGTATATCAATTCTGTACGTAAGATTGTTGAGCGGGCGATCGTGGCGGCCAAACGCGAAGGGGCTATCCACGAGACGCATGGAGATGAGGGTGCGGTAGCAGGTGCGACACGCGAAGCCTTGAGCCAAATTATGAATAAAGCTATGGGGTTAAACATCGGTGGTAAAATCGGAATTGCACGTCAGGATGACCATTTGAGTGTTGCCGTCTTTTTTGGTATCGGATTACTGCATTTAGACGAAGTGGCCGTAGGATTGGGACATCGCGTGGCTCCCAAAGAATGAAGGGGGAACCTGTATGGTACGTGGAATTCGGGGTGCAACGACCGTAAGTTGCAATGATGCGGGAGAAATTCAGGCAGCGACGAAAGAGCTCCTGCAAGCGATCCTTGTTGAAAATAATTTAAGCACTGAAGACTTGGTCAGCGCGATTTTTACAGTGACATCGGACCTGAACGCGGATTTTCCGGCTTCAAGTGCCCGGGCCATCGGCTGGCAGCTGGTTCCGTTACTGTGTGCCACGGAGATACCGGTGCCCGGTTCTCTGCCGCGTTGTATCCGCGTTTTGATTCAGGCCAACAGTACGTGTACGCAGAAAGAAATCCGGCATGTTTTTTTGCGGGAGGCGGCGGGCTTGCGCAAAGATCTTTTGGAAACCATTTGATTTTTATTGTCAGGGGGTTGTAAAGACAGCCTTCCTTGTGGTAAGATAGTTTCAATTTATACCTTTAAGGACCAATGGTTGGCTTTGTTCGGCAAAGCCTGTGCAGGATGGTGTGTTCCTAAAATTGTGGTTGGTAATATGTTAATAAAGTCATTGTAGGATAGTAGGACGGGGGCAATAATGAGATGAAGGCACCCTCTATTAGGGGTGTTTTTTTATAGCTTTACAAGGGGGGAGAGATTAAAACTTTAAGCGCGGGGAATTTCTAAACAGGCAGGCAAGTCTTTAATTAGTAGAATGGCGGAAAAACGGTTATACAATAAAGTAGTATGGTTGAAAGGGGTAGGAAACATGATTATTGTGATAAAAAAAGGTGCTTTGCCGGAGCAGATTGATGAGGTTTCCACACGCTTAGTGGAGGAAGGGTTCAAAGTGCATCTTTCTCAAGGCGTGGAAAAAACTATTGTCGGCGCAGTTGGAGACCGGACTCGGATCAAGGCCCTTGATTTAGAAGCATTGCCCTGGGTAGAAAAAGTGGTGCCCATTCTGGCGCCCTATAAATTGGTTAGCCGTGAATTTCACCCGGCAGACAGCATTATTCAAGTTGGAGGGCAGGAAATCGGCGGTGACAGGGTTCATATGATGGCAGGCCCCTGTGCCGTGGAAAGTAAAGCCCAGATCCTGGAAACGGCTCATGCGGTACGTGAAGCCGGGGCGACATTTTTGCGCGGGGGAGCGTTCAAACCACGTACCTCCCCATATTCTTTTCAGGGCTTAGAGGAAGAGGGCTTGCGCTATCTGGCTGATGCCCGGGAAGAAACCGGACTTATGGTTGTCACGGAGGTTATCGACGCCCGGGATGTTTCCCTCGTAGCCCACTATGCGGATATTCTGCAAATCGGCGCCCGGAATATGCAGAACTTTATTCTGCTCAAAGAAGCGGCTAAGTCCGGAAAGCCCGTCCTTCTCAAACGCGGGCCCTCCGCGACCCTGGAAGAGTGGATGATGGCGGCGGAGTATATTATGGATGGCGGAAACTACCAAGTCATGTTTTGTGAACGGGGAATCCGCACCTTTGAAAGTTATACGCGCAACACCCTTGATTTAAGTATGGTGCCTGCCCTGCATGCTCTCTCGCACCTGCCGGTCATTGTTGACCCCAGCCACGGTACCGGCCGGTGGCAGTTGGTCCATCCCATGGCCAAAGCCGCCCTGGCGGCCGGAGCCGACGGCCTGATCGTCGAAGTTCATCCCCAGCCGGAAAAGGCCGTCTCAGATGGCAAGCAGTCATTGACACCTGAGAAGTTTAAGGTAATGATGGACGATCTGACAGGTTTAAGCCAAGCTCTGGGCCGTCCTTTTGGGGATGTGAGTTTGTGTTAGAACATCCTGTTCAGAGTTTGACAGCGGGATGGTCAGGTCTTCGGGTGCCGAAGGCCTGCATCTTTGGTTTGGGGCTGATTGGCGGGTCTTGGGCAGGCGCCTTGCACCACCTCGGCTGGGAGGTTACAGCCATTGATCCCGATGAAGCGAGTCTTAGAGAAGGAATACGACGAGGCTGGATTCAGGAAGGCCGGCCGGATGTCCCGGATTCTTTAGATGTTGATCTTGTCATTTTAGCCTCTCCTCTGCACGAATTAATCAAAGGTTTTGCCCCTTGGCTTAAGAGGCTTCCCCCAGGGGCCATCATCACGGATGTAGGAAGCATTAAGGCTGAAGTTTGTCGTCAATGGCAGGAAAACTGTTTAACCTCAGACGTTTATTTTGTTGGCGGCCATCCCATGTCAGGCTCGGAACAGTCAGGATTTTTAGCGGCGGATCAAAACCTTTTTCGCGGTTATCCCTATGTTCTGACCCCTGCGGCGGATTGTCCGGAATTGGTTATTCAAAAACTTGTTGAACTTCTGCAAAGCTTAGGGGCTATTGTCGAGTTCCGGGAACCTTTGGTTCACGACCGGGAGGTTGCTTTAGTTAGCCATATCCCCCATATCCTGGCGGTTACCTTATCTTTAGCCGCCCAGGATGCCTCGCAAAACGGAGAATCCGTACTGTCTTTAGCCGGAAGGAGTTTCAGGGACCTGACCCGAATTGCCGACAGTTCGCCTGAGATGTGGAAAGAAATCATGGTCAGGAATTCCGCGGCGATCCTCGAAGGACTGACAATGTGGGAGAAGAGAATTCAGGAGTTTCGAGAATATCTGGAAATTGGGGAGGGAGAAAAAATCGCCGAGGGATTTAGAATAGCCCACTCGATTCGCGACGGTCTCTGATCAGGATAGTCGTTACCCTGTATTGCGCAGTTAAGATTTAAGCTGCACTTATTTTAACGGAATAGGGGATTTATGGTATGATACAAGGGATAAGGAGGAATGCCAATGGAAGGCGTCTATATCAAGCCCGTAGCCGGCGTCAGGGGAGAAATCAGAGTTCCCGGAGATAAATCCATCTCTCACCGGGCCGCGCTTTTTGGGGGCATGGCTAAGGGAGAAACTCAGATTACGAACTTTCTCTTAGGTCAAGACTGTTTGAGCACGCTTCGCTGTTTACAACAGCTTGGGGTTGCCTGGGATCGGCAGGGGAATGAGGTTTGGCTGCAAGGGCAAGGGATGGGAGCTTGGCAGGAGCCGACGGATGTTTTAGATGCGGGGAATTCGGGGACGACCTTCAGGCTGATGCTTGGCGTGTTGGCGGGTTGTCCCTTTTCTGTTACTCTGAGCGGAGATGCCTCTTTGCGTTCCCGCCCCATGAAACGTGTCACTGATCCTTTAAAGCAAATGGGTGCTGCTATTCTGGGACGGTCGGGCGGTAACTTAGCGCCCATAACCATGTCAGGCGGGAAACTTCAAGGGAGAGCGTTTCGCACGGAAGTCGCTTCAGCGCAAGTAAAATCTGCGCTGCTTTTAGCAGGGTTGCGGGCGGAGGGAGAAACCAGTGTTCAGGAACCTGCTTTATCCCGGGATCACACTGAACGGATGCTCAAAGGGTTTGGCGTTGAGGTTCAGTGCGCTGAAACTTTCGTGAAAATTCAAGGGGGCGGGCAGCTCAGCGGGCAAAAAGTTTCCGTTCCCGGTGATATTTCTTCAGCCGCCTTTTTCCTCGTTTTGGGCAGCTTAGCGAAACGGGGTGAGATACTTTTGCCCGAGGTGGGAATTAACCCGACACGAACGGGGATTCTCGATGTTTTGCGGACTATGGGAGCGGATATCCAGCTTTTAGAGAGCTCTGAACTATGCGGTGAACCACGGGCAACGTTGCGAGTTCAGCCCTCTAAGCTAAAAGGTATTGAAATAAGCGGCGCAATGATCCCGCGTTTAATTGATGAAATTCCAATTTTAGCTTTGGCGGCAAGTTTTGCCGAAGGGGAAACCGTGATTCGGGACGCGGCGGAATTGCGGGTAAAAGAAACTGACCGCATTCGAACAGTGGCTGAAGGGTTAAAGGCTCTGGGAGCACAGGTTGAGGAACTTCCCGACGGACTGAGAATTTTCGGCCAACCAAGTTTGCAAGGCGGTAAGGCCAGCAGTTTCGGAGATCATCGTTTAGCTATGACCTGGGCGGTCGCGGGTATGCTGTCGAAAGAAGGGGTCAGCGTGGAAAATATGTCTGCAGCGGATGTTTCCTATCCGGAATTCCTGGAGGTTATAAGGAAGGCAGCGGTATGAGCATTGCGAATCGAGCAGATAGCGATCCCAACAAAGGTTTTGCCTATGGGCTGCGCCAATCCTTGAGTATCGCAATCGGCTATGCTCCGGTTGCAGTGACCTTTGGCATCCTGGCAACTCAATTTGGCATCAGCGTTTGGCAAGCAGGACTGATGTCCTGTTTCGTATTTGCCGGCGCCTCCCAGTTTATTGCTATTGAAATGATTCACCAAGGGGCAACCGCTTGGATGATAGGCCTGACAACCTTAATCGTGAATATCCGTCACGTTCTCATGAGTTTATCGGTTGTGCATTTTTTCCCGGAAAGAAGTCTTCCTTGGTCCTTAGGGCTGGCCCAAGGATTGACCGATGAAACCTTTGTCCTTAATTCCAGGGTTCTCAAAGAAGTGGTTGGAGAAGAACAGCGGCGCCGGATTATGTTGGGCATTAATTCGGGTGCCTTTGCTTCCTGGGTTATTTTTACAATCTTAGGCGGTCTGATCGGGAAGTGGCTGCCCGTTCAATTTTCCGGTTTTCAATTTGCCCTTCTGGGGCTCTTTATTATCCTGACCGCTTCCTCCTTGTCGAAAAAAAATCTCATGACCTATCTGCTCGCAGGTTTTTTAGCGCTTGTTTTCAAATTGCTCCTGCCGGGAAAAATCTATCTTATCCTGAGTGTAGCCCTTGCGGCTGGGATTGGGGCTTTATGGGAAGGGCGAAAGGATACATAAAGAATTATGAGTGAGGAATTTTCTATTTAGGCGGGAGAGGAGAATTATGTCCATTCAGTTCGTTGCCACCATTCTTTTAATGACATTAGTCACATATGGCTCGCGGGTTTTACCGTTTCTGTTATTTAAGGGCAAGAATGTGCAAGGTTTTGCCCGAAACTTTATTGAGCTTGTTCCAATCGCCTTGCTGGCAGCTTTAGTTATCCCGGAGTTAGTAACTCCAGGTGGATCGATTATGCTTAGCCGCAATCCCTATTTATGGACAGGAATTTTAACCTTCCTGTTTGCCCGCCGGGTTCCCAATCTTTTTCTGGGAATTCTCTTTGGCATGATTGTTTTTTGGGGAATGGATAAGCTATTGCTTTTAATACATTAAACAAAATCAGAACAATGATGGAGTTGTAATGAAAAAGAAAAACACTACCTAAGAAAACCGCTGTAAATCGTCAGATTCAGCGGTTTTTCGCTGTATCAGGAGGAAAATGAAGCAGTTAGTCCCCAACGGGGCGAATGCCGCCCTAAAAGAAGATGCACAGTATCCGGCAAGCGGCAGCACATCGGTTGCTGGAAAGCACACTTGGTTTATAATAAATTGTCTGGTAACAAGAAAACTTATTGTTCCGGACGTAGTAAAGGCATTATTAATAGAGTATAATGTATACAATATACTAGTTAAAATATTTGGATTATTGTGAACCGGCCTAAATATACTTATTGCCTAATTATAGGAGGGCAGACATTGCGACAGAAAAAGCAGAAAGGTTGAAAGTACAAGCATTGGTGATGGGGTCATAAAAGTTAAGGAGATGTTTTAATGTCGTACGTACAAGAAGTATTCGAAACTGTCAAAAGGCGTAACCCAGGGGAACTTGAGTTCCACCAAGCCGTGGCCGAAGTTTTGGAGTCATTGGAGCCGGTCATTGATAAACATCCGGAATATCGTGAGTTCCGCTTGTTGGATCGGATCGTTGAACCGGAAAGGCAGATAATTTTTCGAGTTCCCTGGGAAGATGATCTCGGCAATATTCATGTTAACCGGGGATTCAGGGTTCAGTTTAACAGCGCAATCGGGCCTTATAAAGGCGGGCTGAGATTTCACCCTTCCGTTAATTTGGGAATTATCAAATTTTTGGGGTTTGAGCAGATTTTCAAGAATTCTTTGACGGGTTTGCCCATTGGCGGGGGCAAGGGTGGTTCGGACTTTGATCCTAAAGGTAAATCCGATAGGGAGATCATGCGCTTTTGTCAGAGCTTCATGAGTGAATTGGCTCAGCATATTGGTCCGGATGTTGACGTACCGGCCGGAGATATTGGGGTGGGCGGACGAGAAATCGGTTTCTTGTACGGTCAGTATAAGCGGCTTAAGAATGCCACCGAAGCGGGAGTCTTGACCGGAAAGGGAATTCCTTTCGGCGGCTCACTTGCGCGGACTGAAGCGACCGGATATGGAACGGTTTATTTTTTAAACGAGATGTTGACAGACAAAGGTCTGGAGTTGAAAGGAAAAACTGTCGTTATATCCGGCTCAGGCAATGTATCCTTGTATGCCTGTAAAAAATGCCAGGAATATGGGGCTAAAGTAGTTGCCATGTCCGATTCCAACGGTTATATCTATGACAAAAACGGGATTGACTTAAACTTGATGATACGGCTGAAGGAAATAGAGCGCAAAAGAATTAAAGAATACAAGAACTACCATCCGGAGGCTGAGTATAGTGAAAACTGCAGGGCTATCTGGTCTGTTAAGTGTGATTTGGCACTGCCCTGTGCTACCCAAAATGAACTGAATGAGCAAGAAGCGGCGGTCCTCATTGAAAATGGGGTGATTGCAGTAGCCGAGGGTGCCAATATGCCTTCTACGGCCGAAGCCGCAAAATTATTTCAAGCGCACAAGGTCATGTTCGGTCCCGCCAAGGCGGCTAATGCAGGAGGAGTTGCGACCTCAGCCTTGGAGATGTCGCAAAATAGCATGAGATACTCTTGGACCTTTGCGGAAGTCGATCAAAAGCTTCATCAGATCATGGCCAATATCTATACAATGAGCAAAAATGCTGCCCAAGAATTTGGCCTGGAAGGCAATCTGATTGCCGGTGCCAATATAGCCGGTTTCCAGAAAGTTGCCGCGGCGATGATGGCTCTGGGTATTTATTAGACCTTGGTTTGAAGGTAGCGGCATATGGTCTCAGTAAGGTCGGTGCAGTCAAAGACAGATTAAGTCGTTATGTCGTTATATAGAATAAGACGTTATAAGGAATGGAAAAGGGGCTGTCTTTAAATTGATAGCCCCGCTTTGACTTATAAAATAGATCCTTTGGGTCGGGCAGCATCACCCACATCGCTCACTCAACATTCCGTGGCTCGCCCACTCGCTTGCGAGGGAGCTCCGCCAAACCTCAGGGTAATACCTGAGGTGAACCAATGGCTCCGCTTCCCCTCGCAACCTTGTGAGCTTTACCGCCTCTCCATGAAATGAGTTCACTTTTGTGGGCGATGCTGCCTTCCTTATGGGTCTTTAGATTTTGGGGAAGAAAATAAACTTCGTTAATACTATCTGACTGCAGATCAGGGCAATTAGGCAGTCGCTTGCGCCAGAGGCTGCAAGAATGCTAATTCGTGCGAAGACAGTGTCGAGTGTAACTCTCGGGGGAGGATTATATGGAGACTTCGAATTTTCACAAAGCCCAATTCTCAGGCTTTCATGACTTGATGAAATTTCGTGTCAGGGAGATATTGCTGGTTTCCAGCCCCTATGACGCCTTTGTACTTGAGGAAGACGGCCGTTTATCCGAGAAAATTTTTGGGGAATACTTGGATATGAATCTTCAATTCGTCCCTCGTATCCACAGAGTTTCTTCGGCAGAGGAAGCATTTTCCGCAATGAGGGAAAGGACCTATGATTTAATTATTACTATGGCGAGAATTCGCGATATGAATCCTCAGGAATTTGGCAAACGAATTAAAGAAACTTACCCGGGGAAACCCGTTGTCATGCTTACTTACGATACTCTGAATAACGACTTGATTAAACAAATACGGGAAAGCAAAGCTATCGACAAGATATTCTACTGGTCCGGAAACAGTAAAATTCTTTTAGCTATCGTTAAGTATGTGGAAGATCTGGGAAATTTGGAGTCTGATTGCCGGGAGGGTGTTCAAGCCATTTTGGTGGTTGAAGATTCGATTTGGGCGTATTCTCAGTTTCTGCCTATTATCTATACGGAAATCATGAAACAGACAAGCTACCTCATTTCGAAGGGTATCAATAATCTGCATCGCTTATTGAGGATGCGGGCCCGGCCTAAAATATTACTGGCAGAGACGTATGAGGAGGCTGTGGAGATTTTTGAAAAATACCGACACAATTTGCTGGGCGTAATATCGGATATGGGCTATCCGAAAGACGGGCAGCTCAATGCGCTGGCAGGCCTGCTTCTGGCGAAAAAAATCAAGGAGGAAATTCCCTACCTGCCCTATCTGATCCAATCCAATGAACCTGAGGCTGAAGAAAGGATGCAGGAGATCGGGATCAATTTTCTCAATAAAAACTCGCCCAATATGCTTTTAGACCTGAGTACTTATATTATGGAGAACTATGGTTTTGGTGATTTCATCTTTAGAAATCAGGATGGAAGTATCATTGCCAGGGCATCTATTATTGATGAATTTGAGAAAACTCTGCGTGTCTTACCTGAAGAAAGCTTGATATATCATGCCAGCCGTTATGATTTTTCCAAATGGTTTAAGGCGCGAACAGAATTTGAATGCGCGGAACAAATCAGACGTGTGGATGTTTCCGATTTCCATAGCCCACAGGAGTTGAGGGATTATATCCTGCAAGTTATTCAAATGTATTTTAAGAGTATCCAGGAAGGTGTCATCACGGATTTCGGACAAACAAAAATAGATATGGACAATTCTTTGCAAAAATTGGGCAGCGGCTCTCTGGGCGGAAAAGGCAGGGGAATTGCCTTCTTTAACTCTCTGCTCTCTCAGACTGAAGTCTTTAAGAAATATAACAACATCAGGATCAAAACCCCCCAATCCTTTGTCATTTGCAGTGAGGTATTTGAGGAATTTCTGGAAAGAAACTCGTTGCAGGAAATGGCCATAGTTACAGAAGAGGAAGAAGCGATTGCTCAGAGGTTCCTGGACTCCGAACTCCCTCCCAAAATCAAAGATGAACTTCGTATCTTGATTAATAAAATAAACTATCCTTTAGCCGTGCGCTCATCAAGTATTCTGGAAGACTCTCAGATGATGCCTTTTGCCGGAATTTACAGCACTTATATGCTGCCCAATAACCATCAAGACCCCGAAATCCGCTTAAAGCAGCTCCTTGATGCCGTAAAGCTTGTGTACGCTTGCGTTTTTTATCAGTCTCCCAAGCGCTATGTTAAAAATGCGGATTTGCGCATCGAAGAGGAGAAAATGGCGATTTTGATTCAGCAGCTTGTCGGAGAAGCGCATGGAGAGATTTTTTACCCGGTAATATCCGGGGTAGCCCAATCCTATAACTTTTACCCGATCTCTTATATGCAGCCTGAACAGGGAATTGTCAGTTTGGCTTTAGGTTTTGGCAAGGCAGTGGTTGACGGCGAGCAAGTATACCGCTTTTCCCCGGCATATCCCAAGATGAATCCCGATTTAGCATCTGCGGACGATTTTTTGAAAAAGTCGCAGAATCAGTTTTATGGTTTACAGTTAGCGGATCACTCGCTCGGAATTTCCCAGGATACAGCTGGCACTTTGGGCTTATATCCTTTAGAGCGGGCGGAAAAAGATGGCACTTTGGGCTTTGTTGGCAGCACGTATTCCAGGGAAAATGGCACCATTCTGGACACTCTGCAAATTTCCGGCCCCCGAGTTGTCTCCTTTGCTCCGGTTTTAAAATTTGGCCTTTTTCCGCTGACCAATATTATCAAGGATCTGTTCGTTCTTGGCAAAAATGCCTTCAGTTCGGATATTGAAATTGAGTTTGCCATCAATATTCCGGTCAATCGCCAAAAGGAGATCGAATTTTATTTTCTCCAAATTCGGCCGTTGGTTTCCGGGAGGGAATTGCAAGACGTTAAGGTTCATGATTATCCACGCCAAGAAGTCATGTGCCAAAGCAGTCATGCCATTGGTAATGGAATTTTCGAGCCTATTTACGATATTATTTTCGTTGACCCGGACACCTTTGACCGCAGTAAAACGCGCATTATTGGTCAGGAAATTGGTGAATTGAATCAATTGCTGCATAATGAAACCCGCAACTGCCTTCTCTTGGGATTCGGGCGTCTGGGGTCCTCAGATCCCTGGCTGGGAATCCCTCTGACCTGGTCACAGATGTCCCAGGCGAAAGTGGTGGTTGAAGCATATCGAGAGACCCTTCAGGTAGAACCTTCCCTCGGCAGTCATTTTCATCACAACCTCATGTCGTTGCGAATGGGTTACTTTCATGTAGGGAAGGAGAATGAGTCCGAATTTATTGACTGGGCCTGGCTCAAGGAAGCGCCGGTTCTCAAGCAGACCGAATATGTCAGGCTGGTTCGCTTGGGAAAACCGTTGTCTGTGAAAATTGACGGCCGAAGCTGCCATGGAGTCATTCTCAAACCCAGTGAACACTGATATTCTATCTCTTATATCTCGCAAGATATACTTTCTCTACCGCTAAGGGATCGATAAAGGTAGGGCACTTGTTTGTCTCATTTTAATATGGGATAACTAAGTGTCCTGCCTTTTTTAGACAGTCAGAAAACGTCGTTGCATACTCAGGGACGCTTGGCCAATCCACACTAGGAGTATGCGCAATGAGCTGCAGTGCGGCGAAAAGCTCGTCCGCTTATCCTCATGGCCAGCGCATAAGTTATTAGTGCAATTAGCCGGCCAAGTTTCTTTAGGAGAATGAGCATTATGCCATAGTTATTAATATTCTTTATATTTAGATAAATTAGGAGGATTCCGGGGACGCAATACGAAATTAACAAATAAATCAGGTATTTTTAAGAGGTGGAATCTCGGCAATAAAGAGGTGGCATGGAGTATGAAGGTTGAAGAAATTATGATTGACCCAATTTGTATTCGGCCGGATCAAACGCTGATCGATATTGCGCTGAAACTATCCGAATTTGATGCTGAAGGGGTATTAGTCGCAGCACAAGGTGAGGTACTTGGAGTCATAGAACGCCGGCGGCTCACAGAGCCCGGAATACTCTTAAATCCGGAAATAACTGCGGCAGATATCATGCAGACGGATTTTCTGATCGTTAATTTGCAAGACAGTCTGCAAAGGGTCTGGGATTTTGGAGCGGGGGTATCGCCTGTCCTTAATCAGGAAGTACTCGTGGGGATGGTTACCCGCTGCGATGTAGGAATGACGATTTTTAGGGAAAAAGAACTTTGGGTTAAAACCTTTAATGCCGTCGCTAATTCCGTAACCAGTGGAATTATTGCTATCGACGCATCCGGCAAGATCACCGCCTTTAATAAAGCTGCGGAAAAGTTAACATGGCGCAAACAGACTGAAGCCCTAGGGGGTTTCTTGGGAGACATGATTATTCCGACAGGCCTTCTCGACGTTGTAAAAACAGGGTTGCCCCAATTTGATTTCCGCATTGAGGCCTTCAATAGAGCTTATATCAGCAATCGCACGCCGATAATGGAAGACGGAAACGTGGTAGGAGCTGTCGGAGTTTTTCAGGATATCTCGGAAATTGAGAGCGCCTTACATGAGTTGAAGGTTCTAAATGAATTAAACGCTGAATTGAACACCGTTCTGAATTCATCCTATGACGGAATATTGGTAACCGATGAGTTGGGGCGGGTCCTGCGGACAAATTCGGCCGCTTGCAGTCTTTGCTGTCTGGAAGAACAGGATATACTGCAACAGTTTATTGACGATGTTTTACAAATGCAGAGGCCTTCTCTTTGGAAGAGCATTCTCCGTGGGCGGAAAGCAGTAACGAAGGAAGTGAGTACCCGACACCTCCTTATCACTGGAAATCCGGTGTTTAAAGAAGATGGTACTTTACGGCGGGTAATCTTCAATTTACGGGATTTAAGTTTGCTTCATGAGCTGCGTGATGAGCTAAAAACCTCTCAAGAGCTTACGCACCAGTACTGTCAAGAATTGAACTCACTGCGCAAAGGTGGGAACATAATAGCCCATTCCCCCAAAATGTTGTCGGTTCTCGACTTAGCCAAACGTGTCGCCCCTGTCGATTCCTCCGTGTTTATCAGGGGAGAATCCGGAGTAGGCAAAGAGGTGATTGCCAAGTTCATTCATGAAAACAGCAAGCGTTCTTCCGGCCGCTTTATTCAAGTCAACTGTGCCGCGATTCCGGAAAATCTGTTGGAATCAGAACTATTCGGTTACGAAGGGGGAGCGTTTACAGGGTCCAGAAAAGAAGGAAAGCCGGGTCTGTTTGAATTAGCCAATCAAGGGACTTTGCTGCTTGATGAAATCGGGGACCTGCCCTTAATTCTGCAAAGCAAATTATTGCGCGTTATTCAAGAACGTGAATTTGTGCGTGTCGGAGGAACAAAGATCCGCAAAATAGACGTGCGGTTGATTTCGGCAACCCATCGGGATATTTCCGCGATGGTAGAGAAAGGATTATTTCGCGAAGATCTGTTTTTCCGGCTTCATGTAGTTCCTCTTTACATTCCATCCCTGCGTGAACGTCGAGAGGATATTTTGCCTTTAGTTCACAGTTTTCGAGATAGTGTGTATCAAAAATACGGTCTTGATAAAGACTTTGCTCCGGAAGTCCTGCAATGGTTTCTCTACGGGAAATGGCCGGGTAATGTTCGTCAGCTCCAAAATACTGTGGAACAATTAATTGTAACTTGCCCTGATTACAGAGTTACGGCAAACCAGTTGGCTCAAGAGCAGGAAAAGGATACTTCAGTTATCCATGTCAATTCAATCATGCCGCTCAAGGAAGCCGCTTGGGAAATGGAACGGCAAATTTTTAATTTAGCTTTAAAACAAACCCGAAATACCTATGATTTGGGAAAGTTATTGGGAGTCAATCAATCAACCGTTGTCCGTAAGCTTCAGCGTTTAGGTATTGCTGTGACTGATTAATGTCAATATGCATGAAATAATGCATAAGTGCATGGCAGCCTTTTTATTTATAACCTGTTTATAACCTGATTTACAGGCAGGTTCCAGGATCTCACTAAAGAGCATTACTTAAAGAATGCCTATTTGCATTGATTTAGAAAGTTGAATACATGTCCAGGCAATAAAAAAACCCACTGTACAGCGGGTTTTTTTATTGCCTGGACATGTATTGAGCATAATTCAGAGACTCAGCGCTTAAGTTGTGTAACCATGAACGTTGCCGTGCCAAAGGCCACCAGATTGCCCTCATCATCTTTGATTTCACTTTGTCCGACGATAATATTCCGTCCTTTCTGGATGACTTTCCCTTCAGCCCGAAGGGTTCCGGTGTTGGCCGGACGCAGGTAATTGATTTTCATTTCTACGGTTGAAGCTCCCACACCCGGATCTAACGCTTGATTTACCGCCACGGCAATAGAGCCGTCAATCAGCCCGGCAAGAGCTCCTCCGTGGACATTGCCATAGAATTGCTTCAGATTATCCTTGATTTCCATAATTACCTGGATTTTTCCCTCCTTCTCCACCGTGGACATCCCCATATGCCTCCAATAATTTCCGTTACTCAAATCTGCGATTCTGACCATCAGCTCCGACCTCCTCTTTACCAGATTATTTTTGCATAGTAAAGGTAAATTTTCAAGAATGAGGTTTATTAATGGGAGCTTTAGCAGTGTCGTTAGCTTCAGGGAGTCTAGTGCTGATAAAACCAAGACCTCTGATCAGAAAACTAATTCCCCAGAGCACAAAAAAACAAGCGACAAAATCAAAAAGGCTTAGAATGAGTGCTCCTGAAAGAGTATCTTGAATGATGGCCATTAAAACACCCCCAATAATGTCAGCATAATTCCGCCTGCTACCGCAGTTCCTAAAACACCCGCCAGATTTGGGCCCATGGCGTGCATTATTAAGTAATTGCGTTTGTTGTATTGTATCCCCACGGTATGAGATACCCTCGCCGCCATGGGAACAGCGGCTATACCGGCGGAACCAATCAAGGGATTAATTTTCCCTTTACTCATTTTACACATCAGTCTTGCCCATAAAACTCCGCTTGCCGAACCGGAACAAAAGGCAATCAGGCCAAGAGTTACAATTTTTAAGGTTTGAAAGTTGACGAAGTTTTCGGCACTCATCGTTGAGCCAATTGCAACGGCAATAAAAACTGTGATGATATCTAAAAATACTCCGCCTATGGTGGCCGAAACCCTATCCATAACCCCTGATTCCCGGATTAAGTTGCCCAGCATCAAACAGGAGATTAAAGGCGCAATGGGCGGTAATAAAACTAAAACGATCATGATCATCAGCACGGGAAAGATAATTTTTTCGCGTTTGGCAACAGGTTTCATCTTCTCCATAGCAATTTTTCGTTCTTCCGGAGGAACCAGCGCTTTCATAATGGGCGGCTGAATCAGGGGCAGCAAGGCCATATAGGAGTAGGCGGCAACCGCGATGGGTCCGAGCAAATGGGGCGCCAGTTTGGTTGCCACGTAGATAGCCATAGGCCCGTCCGCGCCTCCGATGATGCCTATGGCACCGGACTCAGCGATGCTGAAGCCTAAAAGTTTAGCGCCGATCAAAGCGATAAAGATGCCCAGATGGGCGGCAGCCCCAAGAATTATAGTGCTCGGGTTGGCGATTAAAGGCCCGAAATCCGTCATTGCCCCAACTCCCAGAAAGATTAGAGGAGGATAAATAACGGCAGTTATGCCTTGATAATTAAAATGCAAAAGTCCGCCGGGCCCCATTAAACCTGTGCCAGGAATGTTTACCAGCATGCATCCGACCCCCAGGGGAACCAGCAGAAAGGGTTCGTATTTTTTGACAATCCCAAACCATATGAATAAGATTCCCAAAAGCAACATGACAATATAAGCCGGAGTAAAATGAGCGAGGCCTGTTCCTTGCCCCATTGCCTTGAGCATGCTCAGAATTTCCATAACTCGTCTCCTTTCGAAATATTTGCAAGACTATCAAAGGAAGCTCGCTCTTTAAAACCTTTTTCACCCCTCCTTTTGTACTGTCCGAAAGTATAACCTTGTTAAATAGATCAGTATTTGTCGCCGGGACTAAAGTAACATTAGCATTCTGCCTGAATAAGCTAAGCAAGTTTTGTGCCAAGATTCAGAAAACTCCCTTGCTTAAGAGTTATCATTAATAAAAAACCAAAGGTTTGCAATGATCTGGCATATTATTTGCATAATTTCGATAGTTAGCGTGCCCTTTTTCAAGCTGAGAAGTAAGTGAGGTGAAAAGGTTAACGCCACACCAAATTAATGTGAGGAGGGATTGGACAAATGGCAAATTTAGATAGTCCTATCGCCGGTAAAATTCTCGAGATCAATATTAAAGTAGGTCAACAAGTTACGGAGGATGATGAACTTTTCATTATTGAGGCTATGAAGATGGAAAATCCAGTTTATGGCGACGCCGGGACTGTGCGCGAGATCATGGTTAAGGTTGGGGATCGTGTACAGGAAGGAGATGTGTTAGTGGTCATTGAGTAATAAAGTCAAATAGCCCTCAATCTTATGCCTTGGGGCGCTTCGGAATGATGGGGAGGGGAGAATTTATGGATTTTAGTTTAGCGGATGAGCAAAGAATGGTTCAGGAGATGGCACGGGATTTTGCCGAAAAGGAAATTGCTCCTTATGTGGAAGAGGATGAAGAAAACCATTACTATCGCCGGGAGATTCTGACTAAAATGGGTGAATTGGGCCTGTTAGGCTGGAGTATACCGGAAGAGTACGGCGGTAACGGCATGGGTTGGCTGGAAGCGGTCACGGCCCTCTATGAAATATCTAAAGTGCATACTTCCTGGAGGCTCAGTGTCAGCGGCAATTGTTGGGGACCGGCGCTGACCATCAATGAATGGGGTACGGAAGAACAAAAGCAAAAGTATATTCCCGGCCTGGTAAGTGGCAAACACGTCGGCAGTTTTGCTATGACCGAGGCTGATACAGGCTCTGATGTAGCCGGCATGAAAACCTTTGCCGAGGATAAAGGTGACCACTTCCTGGTCAATGGTTCTAAGATGTGGATATCAGGAGGGCACACTTGCGATGTGGGACTGCTCTATGTCGTCACTGAAAAAGGCGCGGGTGCCAAGGGGCTGTCCTGCTTAATCGTTGATTACAATCATACTCCAGGCGTTACCAGAATTCCGATCTTGAAAAAAGTAGGTATGTGGCCTGCTCCGACCTCGGAACTGGTTTTTGAAAACGCCGTGATTCCGAAAGAAAACCTCTTAGGGCCTGTCAATAAGGGTTTTCCAATCTGTATGTGGATGTTAAATAACACTCGCATGGGGTGTGCAATCGGTGCGGCGGCACTTTCAGCGGCCTGTCTGGAGGGAGCGGTCCAGTATGCCCAGGAACGCACCCAATTCGGCCGGCAAATTGGTCAATATCAGATGATTCAGCAGCAGATTGCGGAAATGAAACTTGAGGATGAGGCCGCTAAATATCTGGTTTATCATGCCGCTTGGCTTAAAGAGAAGAAACTGCCCAGCCAGCAAGCGACTTCCCTGGCCAAGCTGTTCAGTTGTAATGCAGCGGTACATGCCGCCAATGTGGCTATGAAGCTTTACGGTTCCTATGGTTATTCGACAGAATATCCTTGCGGCAGGTGGCTGCGTGATGCCAAACAGTTTGAGACTCTGGAAGGGACTTCCAATATCCATATGCAGATTATAGCGAAAATTGAACTTGGCTATCAGCCAAACCGCTAGGATGGCTGGGGAGATCCGGCTGTTGCCGCCTAAAAGGAGGATTGGAAATGGGAGACTACGGATATGCGATGCACCCTTATTTTAAGGAAATGCCCGGTATTGGCAAACCATTAGCCCGGGTTGCCCAACAAAATATTGAGGACATTAAAAACGTGGAAGCAGAGATCGCTAAAGAGGTTGAACGCGTTAAAAATTCGGGTAAGTCCACGGAAGCATTGAACCAAAAAGGAGAAATGAGCGCATGGCAGCGCCTTGAGTATTTGGTAGATCCGGGCACTTGGTGTCCCTTGCATACCATTTATGACCCCGCCCATAACGAAGAAAGGAATACCGGAGTTATCGACGGATTAGGCAAAATAGCCGGTAAATGGACGGTGATCATAGCTTCGAACAATAAAGTGATGGCCGGTGCCTGGCTTGCCGGGCAGGCTGACAATATACTGCGGGTGACGGATATAGCTAAGCGGCTGCGCCTGCCCTTAGTGTGGGTGCTTAACTGCAGCGGCGCCAAGTTAATGGAACAGGAAGAGCTTTATGCCAACCGGAGGGGAAACGGTACTCCCTTTTTCCGGCATGCTGAGCTGCAAAAACTGGGAATACCGATTATCGTGGGCATCTATGGCACGAACCCGGCCGGGGGTGGTTATCACTCCATAAGCCCTACGGTTCTGATCGCTCACAAAAATGCCAATATGGCTGTTGGCGGCGGCGGCATCGTCGGCGGCATGAACCCCAAAGGATATGTCGATGACGAGGCGGCCGCAAGTTTAATTGAAGAAACCCGTAAATTTAAGGCGACTCCTCCCGGCAGAGTGGAAATTCATCATTATGGAACCGGTTTTATGCGGGATGTCTGCGACACAGAAGAAGAAGTTCTGGACGATATTAAAAAATACGTTAAGGATCTACCCGCTTACGCTCCGGCATTTTTTAGAGTTGCCGAGCCTGCTGAACCGAAATTTCCGGCTTCGGATCTCTACAGTTTAGTGCCCTTTAATCAGAAAAGAGTTTACCCCATGCCGGAAGTACTGGCCAGACTCTTTGACAACAGTGAACATATGGAATTCAAACCTGACTACGGTCCTGAAGTGTATTGCGGATTGGCTAAAATTGACGGCTTCTTATGCGGGTTTATTGCCAACAATCAGGGGATATTGGGCAAGGGTTATCCGAACTACGCCGACTATCAGGGAATCGGCGGTAAGTTATACCGGGAAGGGCTCATCAAAATGAGCGAGTTCGTAACCTTCTGCGGTCGGGACCGGCTTCCCCTCATTTGGCTGCAAGACACTACCGGCATTGATGTTGGGGACACCGCTGAGAAGGCCGAGATGCTGGGATTGGGCATGTCTTTAATTTATTCTATAGAACAATCCGATCTCCCGATGATGGGAATTATTTTGCGGAAAGGTACGGCAGCGGCTCATTATGTGTTAGGTGGTCCGCAAGCCAATAATAATAACGTTTTCACTCTTGGTACCGCCACTACGGAAGTTTACGTGATGCATGGCGAAACAGCGGCAGCGGCATCTTATGCCAGGCGTTTGGTCAAAGATAAGGACGAAGGCAAATCCTTAGAGCCGACGATGCAGAAGATGAATGATATGATTAAGGATTACTACGCTAAGTCCAGACCGGCCTATTGTGCTCAAAAGGGCTGGGTTGATGAAATTGTGGATCTTGAGAAGCTGCGCAAATACTGTGAAGCTTTTGTAGGGTCCTATTATCAGAATCCGGCTTCTATTTGCGCCGTGCATCAAATGCTGACGCCAAGAGTTATCAGAGGATAGTTATTAGGATAGTTATTAGGACTTAGTCCAGGGAGAGAAGCAGGAAAGGTTTTTTCAATATTCGGATTAGCATTTTGCCCCGGGTTTTTAAAACAAGATTTTTGGACAAGAGGGGAGAGCGGGGGTGTTGGACATTAAATTTGACGTTGGCGTTGAAGCCGCTTCACGGTACAAACATCTAAGATTCTTAGGAAATGATCTGCTCCTGTATCGTGAAGTATCCTCTACGAATACCATCGCCCAGCTTATAGCGCGTTCAGGAGCCGGGGAAGGCACGATCGTTTTGAGCGGCCTGCAAACCTCCGGCAGAGGCAGGATGAAACGCCGCTGGGCATGTCCGGCAGGGCAGGGAATCTTAATGTCTATGGTTTTAAGACCTGAGATCGACGTTCAACTCGTTCCTCAGCTTACCCTTCTGTGCGGAGTTGTAGTAGCGGAAGCAATCCGCCAAACAACGGGATGTGAAGTGGGAATCAAATGGCCCAACGACATTGTTATAGATGGCAAAAAAATCTGCGGGATTCTCGCGCAAAGCAGTTTTTCCAGTGGTCTGCCCCAGTACGTTATCATGGGCGTGGGAATTAATGTCAACCAGACTTACGATCAACTTCCCCGGGAGTGCAGGGACACGAGCACATCACTCAAGTTGGAACTCGGCCAAAAGGTTTCCCGTCAAAGAGTCCTGGAGAAGTTTATTAGGCTTTGGGATGAGCATTATGAGGGTTTTTTAAAAGGGGGGCATTCATTTCTTAAGCCGATGTGGTTAGCTAACAATGTCACTCTAGGGCGTGAAGTGAGCATTACCGGAGAAAGTGAGCTCAGGCAGGGTTTGGCTGTTGATATCAGCGCCAAAGGCGGGCTTATTGTGAGTTTTTCCGACGGATCAGAGAAGGAATTTTTGGCAGACGATCTAAGTTTAGGCAGCTCCTATTATGGCCGCTAGCCGAGAACATGCCTCATTGAGATAATGCCTGAATGCATTTAACCATGCATTTAGGCATTACGGGAACCAAAGCCAATAGACTAGCTCTTCTGACAATAGTGTTCTTAAGGAAAATGCAGATTTGCATTTTGCACCACTAAAAAAGCCGCAAAGAGTTAGTCCAACTGTTGATTTCAGAAAATTTGAATATGTCAATCAATTGGCATGGGAATTGCACTTCTAAAAAGTAGAATTGCCAAGACAAAGGAGGTGATAACTTAACTCTAACTCTAATGGATTTGTATTTAAAGGAAAAAAATTATGGCCATAAATGAATTAGAAAATGGTATTGGATATTAGGAAACGGTGAGGTGAATCCGATGGAAAATACGTCAATCGTCGCTGAGAAATTAGTCTCCAATTTTCAACAAATCATGCCAAGAGTTTGGTGTGACAATTCTCTTTTAAGTGGTCTGGAAGAAGTGCGGGGAAATTTGGAGCAAATCATGAACACAGCGCCAAAGAGCCGGGAAATTTTAGGCCAATTGGGTGAAGTTCCGGCTCATTTGGAAGCTCTGCAAAAAGAATGGGATCACAAAAGTGAAGTTTTGCAAAACTTCATGGCAGCGCTGACTCTGGTGTTAAAACAATTTCGTGAAGAGCGTCAACAATTGGTTGGCAAATAACAAAGTAAAAAGGAAAAGAGAGGGAACTATGCTGAGGCTTTATTGGGAAAACATACCCTTGCTGGCCGTGCTTGAACAACATCTCAGACAATGGGGGGATGTCGCCAGGATCAATAAGCGGACACTTCGCCTCATTCCCGCAGATTTGCAGATTCCGCCCATTTATATTGATCAGAATGGTTCAATTGACGTGCCGGTTTCCGGACTTGATCTGTTCGAGCGAGAGGATTGTATCGAAAGATTGGAACAATGGCTTGGAATGAGCTGATTTTAGGAGGGGACCATATTGACTGATTGGAAGTCAAAAGTGATGTCGGCCCAAGAGGCGGTCCAGCGCTTTATACCGCCGGGAACACATATTGCCTTTGGCGGCTTTACCATTCTGCGCAGGCCGATGGCTATTGCCCGTGAAATCCTTCGTCAAGGAGTAGGGGAGCTCTATCTGACGATGAATGGCGGAACTTTGTGTGAAGAGATGCTTGCGGGAGCGGGTTTAGTAAAATGGCTGGAAAGCACCTACTTAGGCTTAGAAGGCGGTATGCCCGTCGCCTATGGAATGCGCAAAGCTATCGAAGAAGGCGAAATAGAACTGCTCGAAGATTATACCAATTGGAGTTTTGCCCTGCGCACGGTAGCCGGCCGGTACGGATTGCCCTTTATGCCTTGTTTAGGGGATATAGGAAGTGACTTGGTCAATTATGACGTATTTGGCAAGGCCGGACTGAGAGGAAAAAATGAACAGGGCGAATGGATTCATCCGGGAATTCCTCCCCATAAATATGCGATCTTAGACGATCCCTTCGAGGGCTGGGGGCTCAGACCTCATAAATTCCGCAGTGGAGAAGACACCTGCGGCAACAAGACAAATAGCTATCGCCAGGGCGGCGTGGCCTCCAGCAACTATACAGGAAAAGCGGGAGTTAAGGTTGCTTTAGTACCGCCTATTTTGCCGGAGGTCTGTGTGGTACATGCACAACGTGTGGCGCTGGATGGGACAGTGCGTTTTGAGGGTCTCGTGGGGCCGGATATTGATCAATCATTGTGCGGCCGGATCTTAATCGTGGAATGTGAGCGGATTTGCCCGCCTGAAGAGCTGCGTCACAGCCCGGAGAAAAATCAGATCGCTGCTCACGCCGTTCATGCTATCGTGGAAGCCCCCTTCGGCTGCTATCCCTCCGCAGTTCCCAATTATTATGATTATGATTACGGCTGGTTTAAACATTATGTCAAGGAAGTCAACCATAAATCAAGGTCGGAAGTCAAAGCCTATTGGTCGGAAACAGTTGGTTCAACCAAGGATGATTGGGATTATCTGCTTCGGGTTGTGGGCTTGGATAAGCTCTTTTCCTTAAGAGCCGATCCGCAATATCACTATAATCCAACCATCGAACGCTTTAAGTAAGGAGGTGAAGAAAAAATGAGCATTGACCAATCTTATCTGGAGTATCTGGACCGCACGGGCTTAAAAGCTGAGGAATGTACTCAAATGGAGCTGCTTGCGGTTGCCACCAAAAGGGAGATTCCCAACGGAGCGTTTATTTTTGTGGGAACCGGGCTGCCCTTGCTTGCGGGCATGTTGGCCCAACATACCGCCGCGCCGGACATGACCATGATCCTTGAAGCGGGGACCGTGGGACCGACGATTAAACATTTGCCTGTGTCCGTAGCGGATACACGTGCAGCTTATCAGGCCTCGGTGTTGTCTACGGTTGCCGACGCTTTTGGAACAATTGCCTGCCGCGGCTTCTGTACCTTAGGGTTGCTGGGAGCCGCCGAGTGTGATATGTATGGAAACTTAAATTCCAGCGCCGTAGGCGGATATTGGCCCGCAGGCGTTTCCGGGCAGGGACGAGGACCGGCAACTCGCTTGACAGGGAGTGGCGGAGCCAATAGTATTGCTTCCCTGGCGGATAAAATTATCGTTTCGATGGTACACGAGAAGCGTCGTATGGTCGAAAGAGTGGAATATTTAACATCGCCTTGCGGAATGCGCGGTCCTCAAGGTGAGACGCGCTTTGATTACGGCCTGTTTCGCGGCGGGGATTTGGTGGTGATCAGTGACTTGGGAATCCTGCGCCCGAATCCGGAAACGGGTATTTTGGAATTGGATATGTATTATCCCGGTGTGAGTCCGGAATTTATCCGGGAAAATACAGGTTGGTCTCTCAAGATTGAGCAGGCCCGGGAAATGGAGCCTCCGACATTTGAGGAACTCCGGATTCTGCGAACGCTGGTAGATCCTGATCGTCTGTTCCTTGGACGTAAAAGTAAACGCAAAACCTAAGGCCACAACTATTTCCTGTCATTTATTATAGGATCTCTATCCCATTTTGGCGGTGCCTAAATTAAGAAGGTAGGAGGAACAAAGTATGCATCTTACGACAGTTCATATTATCTTCGTTATGTTGGCAGTGATTTTTGTCATAGGTGTCGGTGTTTATTCTGGAACACGTGTGAAGAGCGCCGAGGATTTTGCCGGAGGAGGCAGAGCTTCGGCCCCGCTTGTTGCGGGTATCATCATGGGGACTCTGGTGGGCGGATCATCGACGGTTGGTACGGCTCAGCTTGCTTTTCAATTCGGAATATCCGCTTGGTGGTTTACTTTAGGTGCGGGGATTGGCTGTTTGGTGCTGGGACTTTTTTTGGCAAAGCCTTTGCGCGAGTCGGGAAAAGAAACTATCCCCCAATTTTTGGTCGAGACTTATGGCCCGAATTCCGGACCGATAACGACTGTTTTCAGTTCCATAGGAATTTTCCTTAATGTTGTTGCTCAAATTCTGGCCGCCGATGCTTTATTAACTTCCATGTTTGGGCTTAGTCCGATAACCGGGTCTATTATAGCCATAATCTTAGTTGTCTTATATGTATTTTTCGGCGGCAATGCTGGTTCAGGAATGACAGGGGTTGCCAAGCTGGTGCTGCTCTACTTATCTTTGATCGTTGTGGGGGTTTTGGCCTATAGCATGGCGGGAGGAGCAGCGGGCATAACAAGCCACTTCCCGGCTTTCCCAACCTTTAGCTTATTTGGACGTGGCTTTGCGGTTGACTTTGCAGCCGGTTTTTCCCTGGTTGTTGGCGTCATATCGACGCAAACCTATTTCGGAGCCTTATTTGCCGGTAAAGATGCAGCCACCGCGCGGCGTGGGGCACTGATTTCCGCAATTTTAATTCCCCCTACCGGAATAGCGGGAATATTAGTAGGTTTGTATATGAAAATGAACTTTCCCAAGATGAATGCTGCCGAGGCTTTACCGACCTTTGTTATCAACTATCTGCCTCCGTGGTTCAGCGGCATTGTTTTAGGGACCCTTTTAATCGCCGTGGTGGGAACAGGAGCAGGTTTAGTTCTGGGAATCAGCACGATGTTAACTAAGGATGTCTATAAACGATTCATCTCGCCCCAAGCGAGTGACCGGACTATCCTGTTTGTTTCCAGAGGCCTTTTGGTTGTCGTTGCAGCCATAAATCTCTTATTTGTGACCGGAAACTTGAAGTCTTTGATTTTACAGTGGTCTTTCCTGTCCATGGGACTCAGAGGATGTACCGTATGTATGCCCCTCTTAGGAGCTATTTTCTTTAAAAATAAAGTGAGTTACAAAGCCGGTTTAATCGCCCTTGTGATCGGTCCTGCTTCCTGCTTGCTTTGGAAACTGCTGAATCCTAAGGGTATGGACCCGCTGTATGCCGGATTACTGGCCAGCATTATCTGTCTGGTCATTGGTTCCCTCATCTTTCCGGCTAAGAAAACCCCGCTTTTGGAGAAAGGGCTTAAAGGGTGATTTAGAGTTTGTTGGGGAAATGAAGGTATAGCCTAACGACGCTAGTTTCAGGTAGGGTGTAGTCAAAGAAAGAGCAGGAGATTCCTTCCTTAATATAGAATAGATTCAAAGCAGTGAGGAGGGAGTTTGTGCCGAAGGAATTGACTCATTGGCATATAGCCGGTGCGGCTGTGCAAAAGGGAATTCCCGCTCAGCTTGGAAAAATGATTGTGAGCAATCCGGCTCTTTTTTATCTGGGGGCCATAGCGCATGATATCGCTTTCTATGACTTGTCTCAGCCTCCGGAAGCGAGGATTGAGCGAATCTCCAACCAGCTTCATGGCGTTGACGGAGAAAATACGTTGCTGCCCCTTATTGCCATGATGGAAAAAGCTCTTTGCCGGAACGAGGCGGAAGCGCTATTGGCCTTTTTGCTGGGTATGCTGACTCATTTTGTGGCGGACAGCACCTTTCATCCGATGGTTTACTATATGAGCGGAAATTATTTTGCCAATTCTGCCGCAGAACGGGAGAAGGCCGTATTTCGGCATCGGCTGTTAGAAACCGCTATTGATCTTTGGCTGGAGACCGTTGATCCCCTTGAATATCCTTCGGATTTAATCCACCTTTGGCGGGAGGCGGGGGAAGCCGGACGACAGGCCTTGCGGCTCTTGGTGGAGCACTATACTTATAATGGGGACAAGAGCGTTCCCGCGCATTTTAAAATTGCCTGGCGGAATCACCGGTTTTTGCAGACAGCTTTTCGTTGGTCAACACCCCGGCTAATCTTAACTCTTTACCGGCGTTTCGGAAATCCGGCGGCTGAGAAAGAGGAGGCTCTGTTTTATCCTCAGCGCTTTGATTTAGCGTTTTTTGATTCGGCTCTGCACTGGCTTCATCCCGTGACGGGAGAAGCTTATGAGATGAGCTTAGGGCAATTATTTGACGGAGCTGTGGAGAAGGTGGCTTCTTTGTTCCATGATTTGGGTTTGGTCTCAAGAGATGCCTGGCCTGATCTCCTGCGCAGCTATTCCCCCCTGTCCCTGGACAGCGGTCTGCCCTATGTTTCTGTGAAGCAGATGACCTTCTTTCGGCCGGACCCCATTGAAGAGCCCTTGCGCAAAGGCTTATAGGGAAGTTGTTCAGGCTAAGTTTCAAAATTAAAACTCCGAGAAGTGCTCGGAGTTTTAATTTTTTCTGGCAAACTGTTGTTAAGTTAGGTATAGTTAAAGTTATTAATTCGTCATATCCATTTCGTCGTTTTCGCCTAAATCTGAGCAGCACCTATTTCCTCGTGAGACGATGGCATAACCATACTGTTCGGATTTTCGTCCTAAGAAAAAGGCTGCAATGAGACTAAGCAAAAAAAACAAGCCGTGAGAATGGTAGTGTTGCCGTTGCTGATAAAACATGCTAATCCTCCTTTCTTACGTATTAGATTTGCCTGTTTAATGGAAAATCATCCGGGTAATATAAGGAAAAATTAAATGGAGGGACTGTCTGTCATGCGTTATGAACTGTTGCTTTGGGATCTGGATGGGACGTTAACCGATCCTAAAGCAGGTATTACTCGTTCCGTGCAATATGCACTGCAAAAGCTTGGTTTGCCCTTTCCCCACGAAGACGCTCTGGAATGGGTTATCGGACCGCCTTTAAAAGAAAGCTTCAAACTCCTGCTGCACACAAATGACGACGCCTTGCTTGATCAGGCGGTAGGTTTTTATCGGGAGCGTTATCGGGACATCGGCATGTATGAAAATATCGTTTATCCCGGAATTCCGAAATTGTTGGCCCGGCTCCAGGAAAAGGGCTGTCAGAATTTCCTGGCAACCTCCAAACCCAGAATCTTTGCGGAAAAAATTCTGCAACACTTTTCTTTGGCCGGCTGTTTCAGTGTTGTGATGGGAAGCGAGCTGAACGGCAACTTCGTGGAAAAGGACGATTTAATCCGGGAGGTTTTAAAACAGGTGCCGGCACGGCTGCTGTCCCGAACAGTCATGATCGGGGATAGGCGCTACGATGTTCAAGGGGCCAGAGCCAATAACCTTAAAGTTATTTCCGTCGGCTATGGTTACGGGACGAGGGAGGAACTGCAAGCGGCTGCTCCTGATTATTTTGTCTCCAGCGTTGAGGAATTGGCGAGGTTACTTTTAAACACAAACGAGTGATACCTAACTTTTGAGAATTCTTTTTTAAGCCTCAGAAGTCTTTAAGAGTGGTTATTCTCTAATTTCGCAGTCCTGGGTATGGTTTATCGGGTATCGTACTGCGGCATCAAAGTAGACAAAGCTTTCATCTTTTTCTTGCCTGACCATGCCTACGATACCCTCGTCGTTCGTTGTCTCCAGATAGTTCTGGACAAAATGCTGATAAGCGCGTTCCTCCCAGGGGTCGAGAAAGTCGGCGACAGTATTTAAATAACTCTCGATGGGAATTTTAAAATAACGATGATAGACTTGGAGTGTCGTTTCTGTTGAATGCATGTAAATTCCTCCTTAAGGGCTAGTTTGAGAAAATCTTTAAGAAACTATGTGCCTGGTATAGTGGGAAGAAGGAGAGTGAGTATGGACGAAGAAACCGAGTCAAATATTAAGGAAAAAATCAATCCGGACACGGATAAAAAAAACAATTTGGACGTTAATGAGAGAACAAATCCAAGTATATCCTGGTTTGAGCCTCCCCAACGAAGACTGAATTGGGTTGATCTGGTGGCCGTTTTGGGCGGAATTGTCGGCATCTATTTAATTCTGGCCTTAGGCACTATCTGGCTGATGAAGCGGTGGCCTAATGAACAGGTGCTGCTGTACTTAAATGCCTTTTTAACCCAGCTTTCATTTGCTCTTCTGATCTGGTTTCTTAAGACCGTACGGCGTTGGCAGTGGCCGGATTTCGGCTGGAGGACCGTATCCCTGCGCAGAGCCCTGCCCAAAATCTTAGGTATCTATGGAGTCACCTGGATTGTCAATATTAGTTATGCCCTCTTTCTCTACCAGCATGGGATGTCCCCGCCGGCGACGGACGTTTATACAAAGCTTCTGGGACAATCATCAGGGCTCACTTTGCTGCTGAATCTGCTTTTGGCGGGTGTTCTGGCACCTGTGATTGAAGAAACTTTATTTCGAGGTCTTATTTTTGGGAGCTTGCGGGCTTATTGCGGCAAATGGACAGCCACGGTAATCAGTGCCGCCATCTTTTCGGGTCTGCATTTTCAAGCTTACGGATTTTTACCGCGCTTTATTTTGGGAATTGCCTTAGTCTATCTTTTTGACAAGTACAAATCCCTATATCCTTCGGTTGCTCTTCACTCTTTAAACAACATAGTTGCTACCTTGCTGGCTTCAAAGCTGGCAGGCTGATGCCGGGTCAGTATAAGGGCCTTGAACACTTCTTCCGAAGGTTCGAGGCCCTCAGTGTTTGTTAAGTTAATGTATTTCACTCAATGAATGCAGGTCAATATTCAGAAAGAAGTTTTCAGCTCAGCCTTGTGCTGGGCTAATTATTTTGCAGGCTGAAAAAGGGCAGGGAATAATTTGAAATTATTGACAAAGACTAAAAGTAAATCACGATCATGAGATGGGACGGTCTTCTGGCCGGGGGAGGGAGAGTATGTCTAGACCTGAAAGTTACTATCAATGGGCTCGCCGCAAAGGAATATCGAGGAGAGACTTTCTCAAATTCTGTACTCTGATGGGGGGAATGCTGGGATTAGATGTTGCCGAGTTTCCGAAAATCGTTCAGGCTTTGCAGTCTAAGCCACGTTTGCCTGTGATCTATCTTAGCTTGCAGGAATGCACCTGTTGTGCAGAATCTTTCCTGCGTTCCGCCCATCCCTTGGTAGCGGATCTGATATTCAATATGATTTCCCTGGATTACATGGAAGTTCTTCAAGCCGCCGCCGGCAAACAAGCCGAAGACGCTCGTCTGAAAACCATGAAGGATTATCCGGGCGGGTATGTCCTGGTTGTGGAGGGAAGCGCCACTTTAGGGAATGGCGGGGTTTATTGCACGATCGGAGGCGTAGCGGCAACGGAACTTTTAAAGCAAACTGCCGCCGGGGCCGCCGCGGTGATTGCTTATGGGTCTTGTGCCACAAACGCTTGTGTTCAAGGGGCCTACCCTAATCCCACCCAAGCAGTTCCGGTTCGCAATGTCGTTAAAAATAAGCCGATTATTGATGTTCCGGGCTGTCCGCCCATTGCCGAGGTGATCACCGGGACCATCGTTCATTATCTCACCTATGGAACCATACCGGAGCTGACGAATCAAGGCAGGCCTAAGGCCTTTTATCAGCATCGCGTGCACGACAATTGTGTGCGCAGGGCTTTTTTCGATGCGGGTCAGTTTGTGGAGTCCTTCGATGATGACGGAGCCAAACAAGGCTGGTGTCTCTACAAAATGGGCTGTAAAGGCCCGACGACTTATAACGCTTGTGCGATCACGGAATGGAATGACGGCGTGAGCTATCCGATTAAATCAGGTCATCCTTGTATCGGCTGTTCAGAAAATAACTTTTTTGACAACACGCCCTTTTACACCCATCTGGCCAAAATTCCCAACAACGCCATCGGCTACGACGTGGATAAGGTTGGAGCGGGCGTGCTCGGCGTAGCGGGAATTGCGGTTGCGGCCCACGCCGGAATGACCGCCGTAGTAAAGCACAAAGAAGCGCAGGATAAAAAAGATGAAAAGTAAAGATAAAGAGAAAGATAAGAGGAGATTAAGGGAGAGTAACGTGTTCTTTGGGAAAGGAAGCAAGCTATGACAACAAGAATCGTTGTTGACCCCATTACCCGAATTGAAGGGCATTTGCGCATTGAAGCAGTGGTTGAAGGGAACCGGATTACAGATGCTGTCAGTGCCGGTACAATTTTTCGCGGCATTGAAAAAATTGTTGAAAACAGAGATCCGCGGGATGTGTGGGCCTTTGTGCAAAGAATCTGCGGCGTGTGTACGCATATTCATGCCTTGGCATCGATTCGGGCCGTGGAGGATGCTTTGGATATACGAATTCCCAAAAACGCCAATTTGATCCGCAATATTATGACGGCTACCCAGTATGTCCAGGATCATGTCATTCATTTTTACCATTTGCACGGTTTCGACTGGATTGATGTTTTAAGCGCACTGAAAGCTGATCCGGTTCAAGCGAGTGCCCTCGCCCGCTCAATTTCTAATTGGCCGAATTCTTCGCAAGGTTATTTCCAAGATGTGCAAAACAAGGTCAAAACCATTGTAGAAAGCGGCCAACTGGGGATTTTCGCCAATGCCTACTGGGGTCACTCGGCTTACCGGCTTCCCCCGGAAGCGAACTTAGTTGGGGTTGCCCACTACCTTGAAGCTCTAATGTGGCAAAAAGAAATTGCCAAGATTCATACGATATTTGGCGGCAAAAACCCGCACCCGAATTATTTGGTCGGAGGCATGGCCAGCACCCTGAACATGAATGACAATGATGTCGTCAATATGGAGCGTTTGAATTTAGTAAAAACCAAGATTGATGAGGCACAGGTTTTCGTTGATCAGGTCCTGATTCCGGATATCTTCGCTATTGCCGGTTTTTACAAACAGGATCTCTATGGCGGAGGCGGCGCGAACTATCTGGCTTACGGCGGAATTCCCACGGTGGATATCCGCGAGCCCGATAGCTTCCTCTTCCCGGGAGGGGTTGTTTTAGACCGGAATTTAAGCAAGGTTCAGGACGTTGATCTCAAAGACCCCAAACAAATTCAGGAATTTGTCCCCCATTCCTGGTATCACTATGATGATCCCAAGGCGGGGCTGCACCCCTGGCAGGGAAAAACGGAAGCCTTGTATGACGGACCTCTGCCCCCTTACAACAATCTTGACGAGAAAAAAGGGTACAGCTGGATTAAAACCCCTCGCTGGCAGGGCCGGCCCATGGAAGTAGGGCCCTTAGCCCGTTTTGTTGTGGCTTATGCCCGGGGAAACAAAGAGATTAAAGGGTTGGTGGACGACGCACTCCGCCGTCTGAATCTGCCGGTCAGCGCCCTTTATTCGACTCTGGGGCGTACTTTGGCCAGAGCGTTGGAGGCCAAATACTTGGTAGACCATCTGGCCGGTTTTTATCAGGATTTAGTAGCCAATATTAAGGCGGGAGACAGCCAGACATTTAACGGCGAAAAATGGGAGCCGGAGAAATGGCCCGCCCAAACGCAAGGCGTCGGTTTTGCCGAAGCTCCCCGGGGCGCTTTAGGTCACTGGATTAAAATAAACCAAGGCAAAGTAAGCGGTTATCAGGCGGTGGTTCCGACAACCTGGAATGCCTCCCCCAGAGATGAGTCCGGTCAAAAAGGACCTTACGAATCTTCGCTGCTGGATACACCTATCGCCCGCGAAGATCAGCCCTTGGAGCTGTTGCGAACCATCCACTCCTTCGATCCCTGTCTGGCTTGTGCCACTCATTTAATAACCCCTCAGGGGAATGAAATTCTAAAAGTCAGAGTGCTTTAAAGGGGGCTCCAAAATGAAAATTATGCGAAGTCAAGTCTACGTCTGGCAATTTCCTGTGCGCTTTTTTCATTGGCTTAATGCTCTAGCCATTACAGTTCTTTTTTTGACGGGAATGTATATCGGGCACCCCGTTTTAGACGCTCCGGGCGAGGCCGTGGGGAATTTCACCATGGGAAGTGTTCGCTATTGGCATGGTCTAAGTGCTTTTGTTTTCATGGCTAATATGCTCTTCCGGCTTTATTGGTTTTGGGTGGGAAACGAGTATTCTAAAATGAAGCTTTGGAGAAAGGATTTTTGGCAGGACGTTGTCAGAACCTTTAAATATTACACCTTTATGACTAAAGAACACGTTTCCCATGCGGGTCATAACGCTCTTGCCCAACTGATGTATTTCTTTTTCATTTGGCTGGGAGGCCTGCTCATGATCCTAACCGGCTTGGCAATGCGGGGGGGAAGTGATCCGAATGGAGTAATCCAGGCTCTTTTTGGCTGGGTGGTTCCGCTATTCCGCAGCGAGTACCAGGTCCGCAATCTTCATCACTTTCTGGCTTGGGGATATGCCCTCTTTCTTTTAGGTCATCTCTATATGGTTTTGCGTCAGGATATTTTGGATGATGACGGAACGATTTCCTCCATGATTAACGGCTACAAATATGAAATTTCTTCCTTAGATAAGCCCAATAATGGCGGGCGGGTTTAAACGTTCCCGGCTTGGGCGGAGACAGAACTGAGGCCCCGTTTCAGGGGGATCAGTTCTGTTTGCCGTTAACAGGCCCTTTAAGTATTTGAGGATAAGCCCCAGGCAAGTTCAAAACAAGGCGTAGAAGCCGCTGCTTGAGCAAATAAGAGGGTTTGTTCAAGGCGCAAAAGCTGTCATTAAACTAGCCTGCGGGAAATATTTTTAGAAAGGGGTGTGTGAAACGAAGGATTGTTACCGTTCAAAGTCGTATGTTATAATCTGTGTAATATACTTTATTACAGAGAAATTTTAGCCTGACATACTACTGTGAGGTAAATGATCGAAGGGACAGGAGCATAGACTGTGACGCGAAGAAAACCGGATGAACTGCAGATTGCGATTGATGGCCCCGCCGGAGCGGGTAAAAGCACGGTGGCTAAGCTTGTGGCCGAACGTTTGAATCTTTTCTATGTGGATACGGGTGCCATGTATCGGGCTATCGCTTATAAAGCACTCAGGAGCGGGATTCCCGTCCACGATGAAACGCTGGTGAGTGAGCTGGCGCAAACCACTCAAGTCGTCTTGGATCATTCGAATGAGCGCCTGGTGTGGTGTGACGGTGAAAATGTCACTCAAGCGATTCGAAGTCCGGAAGTCTCGCGTGCAGTTTCCAGCGTGGCCGCCTACATAGGTGTGAGGCAGCGCCTTGTTGAACTCCAGCGCCTGGAGGCGGCCCGCGGCGGAGTGGTCATGGACGGCAGGGATATCGGCACTTATGTTCTGCCCGAGGCTGATCTGAAGATTTTTTTAACGGCTTCGGCTCAGGAACGGGCAAAGCGGCGCTGGCTTGAGCTCCGGAAGGATGGCAAGAGTGTTTCTTTGGAGGAAGTGGCCCAAGACATGCTGCGTCGCGACCGCCAGGATACGGAGCGGGAGGTTTCTCCCTTAGAGCCGGCGCGAGACGCCATCATGCTCGACACAACGGGATTAAGCGTGGAGGATATTGTTGCGGAAATTCTAAGCTTAACGCAGGAGGGATAAGGATGACGTTATATAACTTTGCGAAAGGGATGTTTCGTCTTCAGTTCAAGATAATGGGCTGGAAGGTGCAAGGTGTGGAAAACTTGCCTTTGGAGGGTCCGGTTATTTTGGCGATTAACCACATTAGCATGTGGGACCCTGTGGTAGCGGCTTGCAGTATTCCGCGTCCGGTTTGCTATATGGCTAAAGAAGAATTATTTTCCTTCCCGGTTTTGCGCTGGCTGCTTCTTAAATTGGGGTCTTTTCCGGTTAAACGGGGGCAAGGTGATATGAATGCCATTAGGCAATCTCTGTCAATTCTTAAAGAAGGACAGGTGTTAGGTCTGTTTCCTGAAGGAACACGTTCCAAAACAGGGAGAATTCAAAAGGGTATGCCCGGAATGGTGCTGCTGATGGAAAAGAGTAAAGCTGTGGTTGTACCTATTAGTGTGTTCGGGACGAAACATATGTTTACTAAAGGGTGGGGGAATATCTCTGTCGTCATCGGTCAGCCCTTGTCTGCCGAAATGCTCAAGGCTCCGGACGGCATCGACAATCGTCGGGAATGGATTGCCGACCGCATTATGCAGGCTGTGCTGGATTTGCAGCTGCCTAAAGCTCAGTAAAGTAAGCCGGTAATTTAAGAAGATCGCCGACAGGTAAAATGCGACTGGTTGAGGGGCTGATTGGATTCAGCCGCCGAATCAGTTGCATCTTTTTTAGCGTAAAGGGCAGGATAAATTATACAGATTCGTTTTAGAACGATAAAACTCATTCTCATAGCAGGAATTTTGCAAGAGAATAGAGAATTAGTTCATATAATTTTAGGGGAGGGTCTTTTTTTGATAGTCAAACGGGCAGAAAAAGCCGGGTTTTGTTTTGGCGTCAAACGGGCTTTAGATATGGCCGAAAGAACTGTGGAAACGTCAGCGGCAGTATCTCTGGGACCGCTTATTCATAATCAACAGGTTGTGAAACGCCTGGAAGGGCGCGGTATTCAAGTTGTCAATGCCTTAGAAGAAGCAAAAGCCGAACAGGCTTTAATTATCCGATCCCACGGTGTGGCGCCTGGTGCCTATCAAGAAGCGGAAAAAAGGGGGATTAAGGTCGTAGACGCTACCTGTCCCTTTGTGCAAAAGGCGCAGCATTTAGCTGCGGAGTCCGCGCAGATGGGGCAACAGGTCATCGTGGTCGGAGATAAACTCCATCCCGAGGTGCAAGGAATTTTAGGCTGGGCCGGTGAAAATGCCATTCCTATCCAAACTGTAGAGGAAGCCCGCAATCTTCCCTTTTACCCGCAGCTGGCGGTCTTAGCGCAAACGACTCAACTTGCGGAAAGTTTTACGGAAATTGTCGAGGAACTGAAAAACCATACAGAACAGCTGACAGTGCATGATACGATCTGCAACGCTACGGCGGAACGACAAAAGGCTGCCCGCGAACTGGCGGAAACAGTCGACGTTATGATTGTCGTCGGCGGTCGTGACAGTGCCAATACCCGTAAGTTGGCCAGCATTTGTGCTGAACGTACCCAAACATATCACATAGAAACAGCGGACGAATTGGAACAGGTCTGGTTTGTTGGAGTAAAGTGCGCGGGCTTGACTGCCGGAGCTTCGACCCCAGATTGGATAATTGAGGAGGTTTTAAGAAAAATGTCGGAAATGAATGATGATGGAATGGATATGGCCAGTTGGGACGCGGGTTTCCAAGAGCTTCATCTTGGAGCTCAGGTTACGGGGAAAGTCGTAAAAATTACGAATGATGAGATATTCGTGGATATCGGCTGGAAATCTGAAGGTGTTATACCTTTGAACGAGTTAAAGGCAGCACGGCAGACACGTCCGGAAGAGGCCGTATCCATTGGTGACGAAATCACGGCTGTTGTTATACGCGTAGAGAATTCCGAAGGGCATACCGTCCTTTCCAAACGCAAAGCAGATGAAGCGAATTCTCAGGAACGTCTGAAACAATTGGCGGCGAGTAAGGAAGAAATTCAGGCCGTAGTTGTCGAAGTTGTCAAGGGGGGTTTAGTCGTTGACGTGGGAATGAGGGGGTTTGTTCCTGCTTCCCAAATACAATTAGGATATGTTGAGGATTTAAACCAGTTCTTGGGCCAAACTCTGCGCCTGCGCCTGATCGAGTTTGATCCCGGCAAGCGGAAAGTGATTCTTTCCCAGAAGAGCATTTTGGAAGAAGAAAAGGCAGCCAAACGGAAGCATTTGCTGGAAACTCTCCAAGAAGGGGATGTTGTCAGCGGAGTAGTGCGGAGAATGGCAGATTTTGGCGTCTTTGTCGATATAGATGGACTTGATGGCCTCCTGCATATTTCGGATATGGCTTATTCGCGTCTAAAGCACCCTTCAGAGCTCCTGAAGGTTGGGGACAACGTCGAAGTCCAGGTGTTAAAGCTGGACCAAGCGACAGGGAAACTTTCGCTGGGCTTAAAACAGCTTAAAGAAAGTCCCTGGGATCAAGCGGCCCAAAAATATCCTCTGGGATCGCTGGTCACAGGCAAAGTGGTCCGCATTGTGACCTTTGGAGCTTTTGTCCAGCTTGAGGATGGTGTCGACGGTTTAATTCATATTTCTCAAATTTCGGATCGCCGAATTAATAAAGTCGAAGAAGTGCTCAAGGTCGGGGACATGGTTAGTGCCAAGGTTATAGAATGTAAACCGGAGGCCAAGCGGATTAGCTTAAGTATCCGCGAGGGGATTGCAGAAGCTGATAAAGCTCAGGATGAAAAGGCCATGGCCGAACAGCCTGAGATAAGATCCATGACCATTGGTGATGTCGTAAATGAAAAGCTTTCCGCGGAAAATAAAGAATAGTGTCCCAATACAGTGTAAGATTAGCTTCGAAATGACTTCTTGCTCATAAACGCAGGGAGTCATTTCCTTCTAATCCACGAAAGAAGGTGATCACGTGGCTAAACGCCAACCGATTTCGCCCATTGATTTTCCTATTTTGTTCTTAACACTGGCGCTCCTGGCGTTTGGACTGATTATGGTTTTAAGCGCCGGGGCTGTGCTGGGCTTTAATGCAACGCAAAATTCCTATTATTATGTCCTGCAGCAGCTAAAATGGGTGGGTATCGGTTCAGTCTTCGCGGCGATCGTTATCAAGGTTCCTTATACTTTTTGGCGCCGCTTTTCAGGGATAGGGGTTCTGATAAGTGCAATACTGCTTACCGTGGTTATTTTTACGGGTGCCGGAATTGCCGCTAAAGGCTCGGCACGCTGGATTCAATTTGCGGGGATTACAATCCAGCCTTCGGAAATTACGAAATTAACCCTGGTACTTTTTTACGCCCATATTCTCGACCGCTTTCCCGTCAAGAAAGGGAAAAATTGGCGGGCTCCTTTAGGAATCCTTTTGCCCCTGACAATCGTTATCTTAGTTCTTGTTTACAAGCAGCCGGACCTGGGGACGGTTATGGTTTTAGGCTTAACCAGCGGAGTTATGTTATTGCAGACCGAAGTTCCGACCTTGTGGTTTGTGGCCGCAGTACCGGCTTTGGGACTTCCGCTGGTGTATTTTATTCACGGTTATCAATGGCGGCGAATTTTAGTCTGGCTTGATCCTTGGAAATATGCTCTGGGTGATGGGTACCAAATCACCAATGCCGAAATCGCTTTTGGCTCTGGTGGTTTGTTTGGTGTCGGTTTAGGGCGAAGCTTACAGAAGTATGGCTTTCTCCCGGAAAACCATACGGACATGATTTTTGCCATGGTCGGAGAAGAATTAGGATTAGTGGGAACACTGCTTTTAATGGCTCTTTTTATTGTCTTGTTTGCCCGGGCCTACTACGTTGTTCGCCAATGCCCGGATCGTTTCGGACGGCTTTTGGGTTTTGGCCTAATCTCCTCACTGGCAATTCAGACGACGATCAACCTATCCGTTGTGACGGGTGTCCTGCCGGTCACGGGAATTACTCTTCCTCTGATTTCCTATGGCGGCAGTTCCCTGGTCATTACTCTGATCGAGTTGGGCTTGATTTTAAATGTAACAAGGTATTGCGTTAAAGCCCGGAAAAAGGAAGGAAACGTGACCGACGTTTCCGACCTCTCTGTGTAATCTCCTTCTTTACGGGAATACTAGGACTAGGGTTCCCGTCAGAGGAGGGGTTGCTTTGAATTTTCCTTATGGAGAATGGATTCTTATGTTTGTAACTTTGGTGACTTGGATTGAAAAGCAAGCCTCACGCTGGTTTTTTCTAAAGTTATCAATGATTTGGTTAGTGGGGAAGTGTCTTGAGGGGATGATTCCTCTTTCCTCGTCTGTTTGGCATTGGCATTACGCGCGCCTGGCAGTGCTGCTCTATGTCTTCGGCTGCGCTTGGAAACAGGCTCAGCGCAGAGTCTGGCCTTTGCTGCTGACAAGCTTTGTTTTGAGCATGGAGACTCTCTTTCTGGTCAATGATCCCGGTGTTATACCTTATAGCTCCTGGCTCTTTGCCCTTGCCCTCGTGACAATCGCCTGGCTGAGTGCGAAATCTTACTGGGGGACGGTTTTGGCTTTGACAGGGAGCGTTTTGTGGGGCCAGGGACTGGAACGCTTTGTTTATGAAGGGATCTTTCGGCATGTTGATTTGCCGGACGGATTTATCTGGAATTTTGGAGTTCTAGTCCTGATGGGCTGGGGAATTTGGCGTTTCAGACGGAGTGATTACTCCGAAAGTGCGGAGATGGTCCCTTCTGTCGAAGCTCTGGTTCCGGCGAGTGACAAAGGAATTATTGAATCTGCAAAGGATCGGGAACTTCAGTAGCATGTACACCTTAAATATAGTATACTGATGAACGATAGACTGGGGTATGTGACTTACCCCGGATCGTCAGGAGGACGGAATATTTTGGCAAGTGGTCTTGTGATTGCAGGAGTTCAGGCAGGAAGCATTGCGGAAGAAATGGAAATTCGCTGACTTTCCCCAGCTGGAAAACGGCGTGGGTATGGCGCGAAAATTTCTCTCAAGCCTGGAAAAGGGCTGGCCCTTTTTGCCCAACTCAATTTCTCAGCGGCATGTGCATCTTATCACTGGGACGTCGGCGCAGGGGCTTTTTGAGGAATGGGCCCCAAAATTAATGCAGCAAGTGAGCGGCTTGACGCTTACGGTTCAGGCCATTAAAAATGTCTTTTTCGGTGAGAGGGTCACGGTAGCCGGCTTGCTGACGGCTCAGGATATTGCCCTGCAGGTGGGCGATTTGTCAGGAGAGGAATTCCTGATTCCCCGGGTTATGCTGAAGGCGGACGAGCCACTCTTTTGGGATGACCATAGTGTGCAGTGATTGGCGGAAAAGGTCAATGGCCAGGCATGTATCGTCGAAAATGACGGCCTAGGCTTTTTAGAACAGGTGATTGGATTTTCGTTGGAGGTGGAACGTTTTGAGTAAACCCGTGGTAGCAATTGTCGGCCGGCCGAATGTCGGGAAATCAACGCTGTTTAATCGTATGGCGGGTGGCCTTGTGGCCATCGTCGAAAACAGACCGGGTGTGACGAGGGATCGCCTCTATCGGGATGCCGAGTGGCTGGGGCGCAAGTTTGCTCTGATCGATACAGGTGGAATCGAATTTAAGGCGGAAGGGACGCCGATCGCTGCTCAGATGCGCAAACAGGCGGAGGTCGCCATGGATGAGGCCGATGTGGTTATTTTTGTCGTCGATGCTCAGATAGCTCCGACGCCGGATGACGAATTGCTTGCCCGCACTCTGCGCCGCTCAGGCAAGCCGGTGTTGCTGGTTGCCAATAAGGTGGAAAACTTTGAGAAGGCTGAAGGACAGCTGTATGAATATTTAACGTTGGGTCTCGGAGAAGCCATCCCCATATCGGCGGTTCATGGGATGAATATGGGCGATTTGCTTGATCTGGTGGTTTCCAACCTGCCGGAGACGGATGGAGAGGACTATGATCCCGACGTTGTGCGCATTTCTGTCATAGGACGGCCCAATGTCGGAAAATCCTCCCTGGTCAACACCATGCTGGGCAAAGAGCGGGTGATCGTCAGCAATATACCGGGAACGACTCGGGATGCGATTGACACACCGTTTGAGTTTGAAGGCAAGCACTACATTCTTATTGACACTGCGGGCATGCGCCGGAAAGGGCGTATCGAAGAGCTGACGGAACAATACAGTGTTGTCCGTTCTTTACATGCTGTCGACCGTTCCGATGTGATTCTCATGCTTCTCGATGCCACGGAAGGGGTTACGGAGCAGGACAAAAAGATTGCCGGATATGCTCATGAGGCTGGGAAAGCCATGGTCATCGTGGTCAATAAATGGGACCTGATAGAAAAAGATGAGAAGACGATTAATAAATTTGAAAAAATGATTCGCGAAGAGCTGGGCTTTTTGCAGTATGCTCCGACTATGTTTATCTCCGCCAAAACCGGGCAGCGCGTGAATAAGATATTAGAGCTCGCAGATTTTGTCGTTGAACAAAATTCCACGCGCGTAACAACGGCAACCTTAAACACACTCGTACGGGAATGGGTTCACCTTAATCCTCCGCCGACGGATAAAGGGCGGAGACTGAAGGTTCTCTACCTTACTCAGGTGGGCGTTAAACCACCAACCTTTGTTTTCTTTGTCAATGATCCGGAATTAATGCATTTTTCTTATAAGCGTTATTTGGAGAATCAG
This sequence comes from Candidatus Desulfosporosinus nitrosoreducens, assembly GCF_030954495.1. Classification (GTDB taxonomy): domain Bacteria; phylum Bacillota; class Desulfitobacteriia; order Desulfitobacteriales; family Desulfitobacteriaceae; genus Desulfosporosinus; species Desulfosporosinus nitrosoreducens. The sequence continues at coordinate 71,944 of NZ_JAVHUW010000083.1, forward strand.
CTGCGGAAACATTTCGGATTTGAAGGGACTCCCATCCGGATTGTCGTTCGCCAAAAAGATGAAGAGAAGGAGTAAGTCATGTTACGCTATCTGGTGTTTATTTTAGCGTATTGTTTGGGAGCAATTCCTTTTGCTTATCTGGCAGGTCTTCTCAAAGGGATCGACGTTCGCCGGCACGGCAGCGGAAATATTGGCACTACGAATGCTTTTCGTTTGTTGGGAGTTAAATTAGGCGTTGCGGTACTGCTTGGGGATTTCATGAAAGGAGCCTTAGCGGCATCCTTGGGCTATTGGGCTTACGGGGCCTGGGGCGGAATTGCCGGGGGACTGCTGGCCATGGCGGGGCATAGCTGGAATCCTCTTTTTGGCTTTCGGCGAAGCGGCAAAGGAGTGGCGGCAGGCTTCGGAATTATCACGGTCTTGATGCCCAAGGTGATGTTTCTGGCCATTGCTTTGTTTATCGCAGTGGTCTGGGCGACACGCTATGTTTCTATGGGCTCGGTTGTGGCCGCCCTTTCTGTCGCCATATCCGTGTTTATCTTTTCCGAACCACTTCCCTATCGGATTTTCGGTCTGGTGGGAGCATCAATTGTGATCATATTGCATCGTTCCAATTTTAAACGGGTTTTAAACGGCACGGAACATAAGTTTGGCAAGAAGTAAATGGTTTTCTGGCGCAGCGGGTCCAAAGGGATACTCGCGAATTGTAAATCAAACCTCGAATATCGTACTTGGAAATGGGGGGGTTAGGTTATGTCAAAGGTGGCGATTTATGGGGCCGGAAGCTGGGGCAGCGCTTTGGCTGTACTTTTAACAAAAGCGGGACATCAAGTGGCTCTCGTTGGCCGTCAATCTGCTGAGATGGTCCGCATGGATGAACTCCGTGAAAATGTGCGCTATTTGCCTGGTGTTGTCCTGCCTTCAGGACTTACCCCCACCACAAATCTGAAAGAACTGGATGCGGACTTGGTGGTTTTGAGTGTTCCGTCGCACTGTGTTCGCGCCGCGGCTCGGCTTGTCAAACCTAACCTGAGGCCGGGCGGGATTGTCGTCAATACCTCTAAAGGTCTGGAAGAAACAACTCATTCCCGTCTTTCAGAGGTTTTGAAGGAAGAATTAAGCGCCCAGTCCATCGCAGTCTTATCGGGTCCCAGCCACGCTGAAGAAGTGGGCCGGGACATGCCGACTACGGTGGTGGTGGCCTCTGAGGCCGCCGGAGTTGCGGAAAGAGTGCAAGACCTGATGATGACCCCCAAATTTCGCGTGTACACCAATCCCGACATGATCGGTGTGGAACTGGGGGGCGCTTTAAAAAATGTCATAGCCTTATGTACGGGGATTGCCGAAGGCTTAGGATTTGGGGATAATACGAAAGCCGCTTTGATGACCCGCGGTTTGGCCGAGATTGCCCGTTTGGGTGTTGCCCTGGGAGGACATCCGCTGACTTTCGCCGGTTTGTCCGGGGTGGGCGACCTTATCGTGACCTGTACAAGCCAACATAGCCGCAACCGCCGGGCGGGTGTCGCTTTAGGCCGGGGAAAACCTCTGGATACGGTTCTTCAAGAGGTGGGCATGGTCGTTGAAGGCGTGAGAAACACCCGCGTAGCTTATCAATTGAGTCAGGAAAAAGGTATCCCCATGCCTATTACCCAGCAGGCTTATAAAGTTTTGTTTGAGGGGACTGACCCTAAAGTCGCTGTCACAGATTTGATGATGCGCGGGAAACGGCACGAGCTTGAAGAAGTTGTGGAAATGAGCTGGCTAAAATAAGCTCCGGAGAAAAATAACATCCGGAGAAAAATAACATTTGAAAACTTTGCAAAAACAGGGAAAAGGTATAAAATCCTTTTCCTTGTTTTTTTCTTACTGTCATATTTCCTGGAAAACCTCAATATACTTATATTGCTTAATGTGCTAGTCCAGTCATCGGGTATCCACGAGTTACAGGGAGGTGGAAGGGGAGATAAGGTGGAGGCCCTTCCCCAATTTTTGGGACAGCACTCAAAAGGGAGGGAATTTCTAATGGAAAAACTAGACATTTTTAGGGATATCGCAGAACGTACGGGGGGCGATATTTACCTCGGTGTCGTCGGGCCAGTCCGCACAGGCAAGTCCACCTTCATCAAACGTTTCATGGACCTCTTGGTCCTGCCTAACATTCAAGATGCCTTTGAACGGGAACGGGCCAAAGATGAGCTTCCCCAAAGTGGAACGGGCAGAATGATAACGACGACGGAACCGAAATTTATCCCCTCAGAATCCGTTGAAATCGTAGTGAAAGAATCCATCCATATGAATGTCCGGCTGGTCGATTGTGTGGGGTATGCTGTTGAGGGGGCTCTCGGTTATGAGGCTGAAGATGGTGAAGAACCGCGGATGATGAAGACCTCTTGGAGTGACGAGCCCATGTCTTTCCAAGAAGCGGCTGAGTTAGGTACGCGCAAAGTCATTACAGATCACGCTACCATCGGGATTGTCATCACAACAGATGGTTCCATTACCGATATTCCCCGGGAATCTTACTTAGACGCTGAGGAAAGAGTGATTTACGAACTTCGTCAGCTTGGTAAACCATTTGTGGTTCTTATGAATACAACCCGTCCTTATGCGGACAATACGATGGAATTATGTCGGGACCTTGAAGAAAAATACAGTATTCCTGTCCTCGCTGTGAATTGTTTGGAAATGGGCCAGGATGATATTACGCAAATTCTTGAGGAAGTGCTCTATGAGTTCCCGGTAGCCGAAGTAAACATTGATCTGCCGAAATGGGTGGAAGAACTGGAGAGCAGCCATCCCGTGCGCGCAGCCTTTGAGGATACGGTCCGCAAGGCAATCGAAGGGGTTCGGCGCTTGCGCGACATTGATCAGGCCTTAGACGCTTTAACGGAATGCCAATACGCCCAGGATGTGCTCCTGAAAGAAATGAATTTAGGCACCGGGATAGCCAATATCGAAATGACTGCCGTGGAAGGCCTCTTTAAGACTGTATTGCAAGAACTGACAGGCCTCGAAATCGAAGGAGATCATTCTTTGCTGCGCATTGTGCAGGACTATAGCAAAGCTAAGAGAGAATGGGATAAAATGTCCGTTGCCATCGAAGAAGTCCGGGTTAACGGTTATGGTGTTGTGACTCCTCAGTTGGAAGAAATGTTCCTGGAAGAACCGGAACTGGTCAAACAGGGCGGACATTATGGCATCAAGCTCAAGGCCAGCGCTCCTTCGCTCCATATCATCAGGGCGGATGTGACAACGGAAATTACTCCTTTGATCGGCACAGAAAAACAAGCCGAAGAACTGGTGAAGTATATTCTTGACGAATTTGAAAGCGATCCCAAGAAAGTCTGGAGCTCCAATATCTTTGGCAAGTCCTTGCATGATTTGGTACGGGAAGGAATCCAAAATAAACTCTACAAGATGCCGGAAAATGCGCAGCATAAACTTCAGGACACGCTGCAGCGGATCGTCAATGACGGCAACGGAGGGCTTATTTGCATCATTATCTAACATCATTATCTAAAAGGCTTAACAGGAATTTTTGGTTGCAAGGCCATTGGCTTAAGACGATGAACTCCTTAAATTGTAAAGTGCTTAACGAATTGTAGACGATTTATAAATCACATTCATGCCAAGCTGATAAAAAATCGAAATCGATAGATCTGAATGGATAAAGAGTGGTTCCAAAATGTAGTTAAGCCCTAAAGGATTAATGGTTAAAAAGTTTTTCAAAAAGGACGTTGGAGACCTGAAGTGCGTCATCCGGCGTTCTTTTTGTTTTGGATATAGAGTATAGCAGCACTCATACTAATTTGTGGTTAATATATTACATTTCTCATTTGGGTAAGACGCTGTAACAAAGCTGTATGGCAGTCAAGGATTGTGAAATGTCTAATCTTTTAGGCACAAATTAGTATCAGATTTGCAAGGTCAATAAATGTGCTCGCTAAGAAGGTAATAATATTGAAATTTTCTGATAAGTGTTATATTGTGGGTTTTATAAAATGCCTGAAGTGGAAATTCCTGAAATTGTTTCACACATAAACCTTAAACATTAAGGAGCTGGGGATAAAAGGGGAAAAGCGATACTGAACGTGAGAAATCTGAGGGAGAAGGAGATGCAACTGTTGGAAAACAAAGAACTGCAAAAGGATAAAAGAATTCCGGACAAGGGTGAGAATGATCATTTACTTTATCGGAAACAGGGTTATATTGCTCGGATCATCCTGAATAGACCCGAACAATATAATGCCTTTTCCTTGCCAATGATTCAAAGATGGGCCGAATCCCTTCAAGACGCTCAGGAGGATCAGACAATAAGGGTTATAGCGGTGACGGCCCGAGGCAAAGCCTTTTCGGCGGGCGGGGATATTAAAGCCATGCTGGAGGGAAAAGGCTTTATGGGCTGTGACGACCAGGGCGATTTATGGGGTGATAAAGCGATTGAGCGCAAACGGGCTTTGACCGACCATATTCATAAAATCGCCTTAACTCTGGAAGCAATGGACAAACCGGTTATCTGTGGCATTAATGGGGTTGCCGTGGGAGCGGGTCTTGACATGGCTTTAATGTGCGATATCCGGTTGGCGGCGGATGATGCCCGGCTCTCCGCTGGCTATGTGAAAGTGGGTCTTGTGCCGGGAGATGGGGGTGCTTTTTATTTGCCAAAATTGGTCGGCACGGCTAAAGCTCTGGAACTTCTATGGACCGGAGATTTTGTTTCCGCGCCGGAAGCGGAAACAATCGGTCTTGTCAACAAAGTTGTCCCTGCAGCTGTGTTGGAAGAAGCAACCCTTGAAATGGCCGAAAGAATAGCCGCTTCTCCTCCGATATGTGTACAAATGATTAAGCGGGCGGTTTATTCCGCTCAACGCACGAATGATTTAAGGACGGCTTTAGATCTGATTTCTTCTCACATGGCAATTGTTACCGAGATGTCAGACCATAAAGAAGGGTTGGCTGCAATAAAAGAGAAGCGCAAACCTGAGTTTAAAGGAGAGTAATAGGTTAATCCTTTCACATTCTTGCAATAATTGTCCAAATTGGCTTATAATATGTCTGGAGATTAGACAATGATTGTGAGATAGATAGGAGAGATTGGGTGGTTGGCAAGACTAACGATTTTTTAATTGTCAGCAAAGATATTTTACCAGAGGCCATTTTAAAGACCGCAAGGGCTAAAGAACTCCTTGTCAAAGGAGATGTTTACACGATTAATGACGCGGTGGAAAAGGTAGGCCTAAGCCGAAGTGCTTACTATAAATATAAAGATGGCGTATTTCCTTTCTATGAGGCGAGTCGCGAAAGAATTCTAACCATTTCTCTGATCTTGGAAAACAAAGCCGGGGTTCTTTCTCATGTTCTTAATTTTATCGCTTCTCTAAAAGGAAATGTCTTGACGATTAATCAAGGGATACCCCTTCAAGGAATCGCCAATGTGTCAATATCTGTGGAAACAGCCGGTATGGCCGATACTCCCGAAAACCTATTAAGCGGGCTCGGTAATATTAGCGGTGTAAGGAAAATTGAAATTATTGGCCAGACCTAAAATGAAGCTGGATAAAAATCGGATGGGATTGGATAAAAGGCGGCTTACGGGAAAATTTTAGTTCGATTTGCTTAAAATCTAGCAAAATGGATAAATTTGTGGTTGCGTTTTTGCCTCTAATATGGTATCTTATAAAAGTCCTTCAGCGAAGGAAATATCGGGGCGTGGCTCAGCTTGGTAGAGCGCTACCTTGGGGTGGTAGAGGTCGCACGTTCAAATCGTGTCGCTCCGACCAATTACATCAATTGTTTGACGGTTTTTAGGTAGGTTGCTTAAACAGCGAATACCTACCAAATACCTACCAAAAATAAAAGACCATGAAAATCATGGTCTCGTTTTCTATATTTACCAGACTTCCTGCTCTTGGAGCTCTATTATCTTTTGACTTATCTCCTCTTTCTTTTTAACTCCAAGATGCTGGTAAATTTCTTTTAAAACTTTTATATCGTGTCCTAAGCGTTCGGCTGCTAAAAGATCTGGTACATCTTTATCATACAGCCATGACGCATGGTAATGCCGAAGAAAGTGTAAACGGATCTTCGGTATTTTTTTTTGCTTTGAGAGTTTTGCGAGGTAGCTTGTATAGCTATCCGGACGCATAGCGAAGATTAATTTATCTTCTTTGCCTTTCAAGTCAGCAATTTCTACGATGTTGTTATTTTTCTTTTTCTTACGTAACGCAAATCCATTCAGAATAGTCTCTTTGAAAAGATTCATGAGATATGGTGGAGCAGATACTTCACGTTCATCATCTTCCCCGGATTTTGTACCTTTCTTTATTTCATATTTGCCATTCTCATTAATGACATATGTTTCATCTATGCGAATAATATTACTTACGTAATTTAAATCGTTTGGCCTTAAGGCAAATATCTCCTCACGTCTTAGCCCACACCATGCTGCCGAGAGTATAATCACTTCATCCCTAGTTCCCTTAACGGCTTTATAAATTAATTTGAATTCTTCGTCATCTGGCACGTCCGAGTAATCAACCTTAGCTTCTTTGGGGAGCTTGAAGTCCTTAAAGGGGGACTTGTCTTTCAACGCGTCATAAAAAATTGGCCTCAAGCAAGAGAGGATACGCCTTACGCTTGTTGTTGATTGGTTTTCGAGGAGTTCATTCGCAAACTTTTTAAGATGCATCTCCTGGAGGCCCTTAAATTTCATCTGCTTGAAAATGGTTTATAGTAGTTTTTTAGATAGCCCTTGTACAAAGCTCTTGTGCTAGGGCTATATTCATTTTTGCTGTTCTTAAGCCATATCCTTATCCATTCAACAATTCGAAAGTTATCATAATTGGTTAATTTCCCTTCTTCAAGTTGCTGTTCGATTTCACGAGCGGCCTTTTTGCATTCTTTCCATCCTGGCATGGTATGTAGTAAAACAAAAAGTAAGTTCGGAGTTTATTTTATATCGCAAACGGATTTCCAATCATTATGACACGTATGCCATGTTTACCGGGTTTAAACTTAGTCAGGCATTACTTGATAAAATTACAGATCTTCGTGCTCCATTACCAGAGAATATACAAGTTCCTGTAACAGCAATATTTGATAAATCAGGAATGAATGATTAATAAAAAGACTATGTGCCAGTAAGCGGGGTACTCGGGGGTCCCCGCCACTGGCACATAGTCTAATTCATGTAAGTATGTGAATAAAGAATTTTTCGTAATTCGGGTAAATGAGCTAAAGAATTAATAATAGGAGAAAAAATCTATTACTTATGTAATAACTACAAAAATAAATAGTTTTCAAACAAATGTTGGAGTCAATATAAGTATCATATTCAAATAATTTCGACGAAAAAGGAGGATATTCCTTCATTATGTGGAAGATATTATATTATTCTGAGATTCATAGTACCTGTTTGAAAATTCATTTACAATCATAAAACTTCGCATAACAGAATGATTATACGTTATAGTAATTCGAACATTATCAGAGGATGTAAGCAAGGTCGCTGCGTCCTTCGGTAATATAATGGAAAGGGAGATATTATGAGTAGACCTATGAAAAAATATTTTGAATTCGCACTTGACAATATTGTTAAATTTGGTGATACTGACATTTTTCCTTTCCCAATAGAAAACCATCTATTCTATGACAAAAGAACAGAGGCAGTAGATTTACTATTAGAGATGTATGCAAATTTTGGTACTTACATAAATGATGTTTCTCCTATGTTCGATAATATGTTGGCCGCAGCAGGGTATACAGGATTTAGGTGGGCAACACAAATAGATCCAATTTGGAATGCATATTACCTAGGCCTTGTTTTAAGTATTTCTGAGGAAATTGAAGAGACCCGAATTCCAAAAGAAAAAAATAATGTATTCTCATATAGAATTAAGTTTGATGATAACGAAAAAACAATTTATGATACAGAATATGGTTGGAGAAAGTTCCAGGAGCATTCTCTTGAATTAGCAAAAAGTTCAGATTACAAATATGTTTTATTATGTGATATTTCAAATTTTTATCAAAACGTCTACCATCATAGACTTGAAAATTCTCTTGCTAAATTAAATGTTCCAGAAAAAAACATAGAAAAGAATATTATGGACTTCTTGCAAAAATTTTCAAATACAAAATCATATGGGTTACCCATTGGTGGACAAGCTTCAAGAATTCTTGCCGAATTGCTACTAAATAGGACAGATAAATTATTACGTACAAAAGAAATTCAATTTTGCAGGTTTGTGGACGATTATCATATCTTTGCCAAAACTGAACAAGAGCTATATTCTGATTTACTTTATCTTTCAAAGAAATTAATCGAAAATGAAGGTCTTTCGCTTCAGAAGTCTAAAACGAGGATTATTACTACGGAAGAGTTCATACAAACTTCAATAATTAATGTTGAAGAGGGGGAAAACACAAAGAATATATTTGCAATTTCTTTGAAATATGATCCATACGCATTAACGGCTCAGGAAGACTATGAAAAGCTAAAAGAAGAAATTGAAAAATTAGATATACTTACAGTGCTTAGTCAAGAGCTCAACAAGACACGTGTTCATACCAATTTAATGAAAAAAGTAATTAACTCTTTAAAATATCTTGAGACACTAAAGATAGAAAATGCAGTTAATGCGTTATTAAATAATATCGATATTTTATTCCCTGTCCTACCTAATCTTATGATTTTATTTGATAACGTTTTTGAAAAGCTAACACAAGAAACACAAAATAAAATGCAAGAACTAATTAGGGAACTTATAAACAAATCGTCATACCTAATGAAAATTGAACTAAATATTACTTATGCCTTAAGAATACTATCCAAAATGTACAGTGATGAAAACGAAATTACTATTTTAAAAGTGTTTGATTCTACAGAAAGTGAATTAATCAGAAGAGATATTATTTTAATTATGGCTAAATGGAATGCAACACACTGGATATCGGATATGAAAAATAGATATAGCAGTATGACGGCATGGGAAAAACGTAGTTTTATATTGGCTTCATATAAATTGGGTGATGAAGGAAAACATTGGAGGGATCACACAAGATTTCAGTTTAATAAATTTGATTTGCTTTACAGAGACTGGATAAGTAGCAGAGTTCAAATTCCAGGATGGGAGTTTCCAATATGATAAGTGAAAAGTTTTTTATAAAAAATTATGGATCATTTTGGAAAAGCATATTTCCACTGGCAAATATATTCATAAAAAGTGTACTTCTTGAGTGTCCAAACAAGGGAAATGAATTGTCTCTTACAACTATAGGGCGTAGGTTATCATTCGTTAGTCATATTGGATATTTACTATTTAGTCAAGTGGCCCTTAAGAATATTACGAGAACAAAAATTGACAGTTTAACTATTGTTAATAGTTGGTATCAAAGTCTTGAAAAAATCGGTCAGAATCAATTCGAAAAATACGCTGATGATGAACAAGATATTAATGATCGTTTAAATACTAAAGAATTAGATGATGCAAAAGAAATATTTGAAAGGCTATATAATCAATTTTGTAATAATATGCAGCAAGAAATTCATATATCCCCTAAATTTAATGGATGTGGTATCATTGATGATTGTTATGGTGATTTGTTAATTGGAGATATTCTTTATGAAATAAAAACAGTAAATCGTAATTTTAATATACAAGACTTTCGGCAACTTATTACTTACAGCTCTTTAAATTATGCTTCAAAACAATATTCTATTAAAAAAATTGGTCTGTATAATCCAAGGTACGACACTCATTATATGATTGAATTGGAGACCTTTGCTGCTACTATTTCAGGAAACAATTTTAGTAATATATGCTGGGAAATTATTAATTACATTTCGACCGAACAATTATCGAAATAAGCCCTTATAAAGAGGGTTTGAATATGAGGTCATGAGTTAAGGTTTTCTTATAAGAACTCCATAGCATTAATAGAATCTTTTATAGTGCAATGAAAGTAGTAAGACACAAAATTCTAATGTAAAGTAAAAATGAAAAGAGGATGGGGAATGTTTATTCTCTATCCAAACAAGCATATTTGGATTATAGAGTTTAGAGTGATTATAAAGAAGTAGTTGGAGACTATGTTAAATAGAGTTAAAGAGGTAAATATGAAGTTAGATGAGTTACAAAAAATTGTAAAAATAAAATGGAACAAATTTTATATTTTTAGACAGGGAAATACTTGGATTGATGGAGTTGATTTTGAAGTAACACCAGATGAGTTTTTGGATTTTGCAAAACAAGATTATAAAAGCAAAGATAAAAAAGGATTGGTTGGTACAGTAACTAATTCTAAAAGGGCAATAGATTGTCAAATTGATTGGATTATTTCATATTTAGGATATGATTATCTTAGTTTTAATGAAGAAAAATATTTAGATATAATTAATGTAATAAATGATTTTGAGGAAGATGAAAAGTTAAATAGAGATTATTCGTTTAAATTAAGATTTATTCAGGCACTGGAAATAGCACCAACGTCTTTCATATCACAAATAAGAAAAATAAGAAATAAATTAGAGCATGAATATATATTACCGAGTCATGAGAAAGCAAAAGAGACAATCGAAATAGCGGAATTATTTATAAATGCGACTCAAAACATATTATTTAATAAGTTTATAACTCGCTATTATATACAGAATGAATATGATAGTGAGGATAAATTTATAAAAAAGCCATGTTATAGAATTGACTTTAATCCGCTAAAAAGTGAAATTGAGATAAGTTGTATACCAGAAAGTGGGGAAGATATAGAGGTAAAATTAAAATCTTCTGATAAAGAATTTGTTTACTTTTTAAAAGCAGGTATCTGTCGCAATTTCCATTATTTAATAAAAGCATTTGGATATGATATTGATAAGAAATATATAAACTTTGAAATTAAAGGATGAATAGATACTATAAAAATTCAAATTAGCGGACAAAAAAACTGCATTTAAAGTGGCGTTTATAGTAGTTGTTACTGGTGCCAACGACGATGATATTTTTGCGTTCTAAATTCTGCTTTATAATGCAGGGTTTTGAATAGTGTAAGGTCACCTCCACTAAAACCGCGAAAATCTAGTATTTTGTAAATGTTAGGTAGTACAATGAAAGTTGTAAAACATAAAAATTACTAACGTAAAATGAAAGAAAAAGAAGATGGAGAATATACGTTCTCCATCTAATAAGGCGTAAATAAAGGATTTTAAAATAATATAAGAATATATGTTCTCTTTGCAATCGGCTTTGGGGTGGTAGAGGTCGCACGTTCAAATCGTGTCGCTCCGACCATAAATAAAAGTACGAAGATCCGCGAAATTGCGTCATAAGCGCGTTTGCGGGTCTTTTTTATTTTAACGGGTAGGGGAAAACGCTCTGAAATTTGGTTCGTATGCTCTTTTGTCGGTCAAAATCGGTCAAAAAACATCATACGTCAGTCAAAACAGTCAACGACAGTCAATACATTTCTATCGCACTAGTACAGTATCAGATTTAAAGTAGTTAATTTTTAAGAACCATGATATAGTCGAATGCAAAAAGAGGAATCGACTATGAGAAAACGAGAGTATATCGTCCCCCTGTTACAAGCCGGTTTAAAGGATATCAGTTATTTGACAGAGTAATGAAATGGGCTATTTTTTAAAGTTCAGAAAACTTGTTTTTATGCACTGAAATCAAGAATAAAAAAGTTAGCATGTCATATATAGTAGCTTACCGATCATCTGTAATGGTCAAGTTGTAAATGAGCAGTAATAAGTTGGGTATACCACTTATAGGGTCTTTAACACACCGCGAATTGTATGAAGATAAAAGTAGTTACACCTCTTAACATGACAGGGATTTATAAACTGTTTGAATATTAACACTACAATTTAATAGCCAACCTTAAATATGGTAAAAATTCGAAGTAATTATTAAAAAAAGAGAAGGGATGAATATAGGTGGAAAAAAAAGAAATTGTGGAGTTGTCATGCAAAGTTCTTGCTATCTATACAATATTTAATGGTTTTTCCAAAGAGGTAGTATACCTATTTAATAGTATTATTCTTCCATTTTTTATTCCCACTCATATTTTCCCTGGATATCAATATCAACCGAAAATATTAGTGGAGTTTGCGTCATCTTGCCAATATTTAATTTTATTATTGTTAGGCGTAGTCTTATGGCTTTTGTCAAAAAAGATAGCAAACAGAATAGGGATAGAAAAATATTCTGAAGATATGAAAATCTCGGTCGGGGATATTCGCAATGTAGCTTTTTCAATTCTAGGTTTATTTTTTATAGGCAGTTCTTTGCCTCAAATAGTGAATCCAATTGTCCAATTTTTTTCTGAAAAAACTTTACTTGGAGGCCCGAATTGGGCTTCAATTGAACAACTCCTTCAAATAGTGACTCAATTGGCATTTGGATTATTCCTACTGTTTTATGCACAAGGTCTGGTTCGCTTTCTAAGAAATCCCGAAGATCCTGAGGTGAATCACGAGAAAGACAGCTAACGCAGTAAGTTGACGATTTGTATTCTACTCAATAAATTCACCTTCTTGAGTCAATTTCATAATGTTCAATAGCTAAATGTCAGCTATCCAGAATTTCACATAAAACTTTTTAAAAAATTTAAGCAGCAATATCTATGAGCAGTCCAAAAAGATCATTGCACGACTGGGTTAACGATTTGCTTACAAACATATAAGGTCTGTCGGAGAGTGCTCCCATCTTCCGACAGACTGAGTCCGGAGTGTAGCCCGTCCGGCGAGGCGTGGCTCTCGCTCCGGTATGGTGTGGCCAGTTTACCGTGCAGCTGTGGCTCTCACACCGGAATATACAACAAGGTCATTCCTACCGATATGATAGCTATGATTCTAAATACGACACGTTGAAATATACTCAACCCAATGGCAAAACGCAGGATTTGAGCTTTGCTCAACTTGTGGTCATCATAATACTCAATCCCCTCAATCGTTGCAGAAGCGGTGGAAAAGCGGGCGCTCCGTACATATCTGTTCGGCGGTTCCATTCCGTATCCACCAATAAGCCCAGACTCTCCTTAAATCCCAGCTGGCCGTACGCGGTGGCATCATCCATCTGGTTCTCAAATTCAGATGCCATCGCGCTAAGATGCATGGCTCGCAAAAGTTCTATCGTGGAGTGGCTCATCATTTGGAATCACCACCCTTCCCGAAGTAGCCTGCGCCACGAGTAATTATCTATTGGATTTCTTGTTCTTGAAGCTCTGTTATTTTTCTATTGATTTCATCTTTCTTTTTAACTCCAAGATACTGATAAATTTCTTTTAAAACTTTATATCGTGTCCCAGGAGTTCGGCTGAAAATGATCTGGTACATCATTTTCATACAGCCAAGTGCATAATAATGCCGAAGATAGTGTAAGCGGATCTTCGGTATTTTTTTGTTTCAAGAGCTGCGCAAGATAACTTGAATAGCTATCCGGCCGCATCGGGAAATAGAACAGCTCAGCAATGTAAATTCCTCACACGTTGAGCTGCCAATAAGCGAGAAAGATCAATTAAGAATAATCGATGAACGGTTGGTCGCAATTGAGTAACCCATTAAGATGATTGAGAATATTATTCTTGAGTTTCTTCACTTTTTGCCTCAGAACAGAAGCCAATCTTCCGCTTAGGTTCATCCGGGTTTTTCCTCTTGAGTGCCATTAAAAGGAAACTTATCTGGGTGACATGCTGAATTAATTCTACCGGGGTACCGTCCTCTAATTGTCCGTAAAATCTGATGAGACTCGGATTCCAATATCCTATATTCTCAACGGAAAAGGTCACTGCTTGTCCAAAGTTTACTAATCTTACGCCAACTTCTTCGTTCTGATTAAGCTTTTCATCAAAATCGTTGATTATTTTAATTAATCTTTCATGAAACTCACTTGCAAGATTTGAATTAGTCAGTTTAGGCATTTCGAATGCTGGATTTTTGTAATTATTAAACTCCTCTAACCTTTTCGAAATTATTGACACATCAATGCTTTGCAAAGCCTTTTGTACAGATTGCATTTGCTTTAGAACTTCAGAATTAAGCTCGAAAGACACACTTTTCACCTCCTTCCTGTGTGAATTGGGTTGGTCTGAATAATTTACCTTTTCGACACAAAGGAGGAAAACCCTATAAATTAATGGCGAAAGTGAGGAGAGAAATCAGGAAAGACGGATTAGTCCTCTTCTACGTTAAGAACGGAGAAATCCTTCCAGTGGCATTAACAGGGGAATAACATCAAGCCCTTGAGATTTTAATGAAATGCTATGCCGGGTACGATTAGTGTCATCGAAGCCCCACAATTCGAGATGCATTGCTTTGAGATATATTATATTTTGGTTTATAAATGTTTTTCTATAGACTTAATACCAAGGGCTTCCTTGATTGAGGCCTGAAGAAGTTGTGAGAAGTTTAGGCCCGCATCCTCGCCGGCATCGCGTAACCATTTAGGCAAGGTACAATTTTTAGTTACAGCTTTATTTGCGGCTTCATTGCGAAACGGTGGCATATAAACTTCTACAAATACAATTCGGTCACTTTCGTCAAATAAAGAGATGTTTTCAGGGGCTGAAGGAACGGGAAGAGGTTGGCCTTGTTCTTCTTTTTCAAGAACAAGATCCACAAGCATGTCCTTAGCTTTTCGTATGCCTTCGGCAATATCAAGACTCAAGATTGCAGTGCCAGGGAAGTCGGGAAAATACATTCCGAGTCCGCCGTCTTCGGCTTTTTCCACAACTATAGGGTAAATTAAATGATTAAAAGCCACTTATAATCAACTCCTGTTTTATTATAGTTATGTGATTTTCATCAGGGGTTAGAATTTAACCCCTGATGATTTCTCTATACTGCTTAGTGTTCCCTTTGGATTACCTGACTGGTGTGGTGAAAGGCTATGTCGGCGTATCTCTCGGGGTTTGTTTTGTGTATGTATCGCTGATGACTGGTACTATTACCGTGGTTTGGGGATTTAATAAAACCTTCTTCTTTTAGTTTTTGTAGGACTTTCCTTACTGTTATTTGCTTCCCTAATTCCTTGATCTCCTTTCTGATATAATTATAACACGCATATTTAACGCGCGCGTCAATAAAACAAAGAAAAATATACGCATGGTTTATGCGCGTATAACTTGAGGAAGGATGGGATATGCCACTAAAGCCAAAAGGTTTGTGCAAACGTTAATGCGCATAGGTCAAAGAATGTGATAAATATTTTGTTTTAGGGCGTGACACTTTGACTAATGAATATTCGTAATCAGGATGAAGTCGGGAAATGGGTTCAGCCCCTAATTGATGCTGACAATCTGCATGCGATATTTGAACTCGGAATTGTATGCGGAAATTAGACAAGACCTCCCGGACCAATTGGACCGGAATGGAAGACAGAAAAATATTTTAAGGATTTCGTGGACGACCTCACTCGGAATACTCAAATTAATAAAGCGAGATATTTTCATGATATAATGGTATATCGTTTTATCTAAAAGGAGGAGAATGTAATGGATTTACCCGATTCAGTAATATGTGAACGCCGAACATATACGGATAAGTGTCAAACCCATTCTCACCCTTATGGACAACTGATACTGCCATTACAAGGCAATATGAGCATAAAAACCAATATGTTCGACTTTGAGTTGGATGATAAATCTTTGTTCTTTTTACCTCCTGATTTTACACATAGTTTTTATGGCAAAAGCAAAAATGAGTTTTTGGTATTGGACATACCTACTAAACTCTTCTATACATTTGGGGTTAAAACGCTTAACAGAGAACTGTACCAGGTTTTTGATGAACGATGGAAAGCGATTCGCTATTTAATGTTACAAGAGACAGACAACAGTTCTTTAACGGATTTAGTGCGCTATTCAGGTAGCCTTTTATTTCAACGGCATATTCCTGCATCAATACAATTTATACATGAAAATTTCCACCAGCAGTTAACGGTGGAGTGTTTAGCTTCAATTGAGCATTTCAACGTTTCATATTATTGCAAGTGGTTTTACAAGCAGATGGAAATGACACCAAATGCCTATATCCAGCGAATTCGGTTGGAAAAAGCCAAAGAATTGTTAGAAACAACAGAACTATCTTTATTGGAGATAGCATTACAGGTTGGTTATTCACACCAATCATCTCTGACAAGACTGTTTAGAAAGATTGAAGGGTTAAACCCTATTTTGTATAGAAAGAGGCATTTTTAGGATAAAACGGCCACAATTTAAGCTAAGAAAATACAGTTCACTTTTATTAAGATAATGAGCAAATGATGAGAAAGGTTGATAAAAGTGAACACAGGCCTTGTGCTAATAGTTTTATCCGCTATACTTTGGGGAACAGCGGGTGTTTCTGCCAAGTATTTAATCAACATGTACTCTTTATCGGCATTGACGATAGGAGCTATGCGTTTATTGATTGCTTCTCCTATTTTGTTGACTATATCAAAGATACAATTAAAAGAGAAAATTAAAATAGATAGAAAGCACTATGCTTTATTCGTGATTTATGGAATCACTGTTGCAACGTATCAAATTGCTTATTTTATGGCGGTTAAAAGAATTATGGTTTCGGTTGCTACACTGATAGCTTTATGTACCGCTCCGATATTTGTAGCAATACTCTCAAGGATATTTCTCAAAGAAAAAATGAGAACTAGTGTTATTATCGCTCTTGTGATTAGTATAGTTGGGACATCATTGATTATCGGTTTAACAGACAATCAAATTTTGCCAGGTACTAGCTATTGGGGATATATTTTGGCTCTAGGAGCAGGGTTATCTTATGCTATTTACACTTTATGCGGCAAGGAGCTGATTGTTTATTATCCTTCTACGAAGGTAATATCAATTACGTTTAGCTTGGGAGCGGTGCTTATGCTTCCATTTGCCCAAATACCAGGCAACCTTTCTTGGAATGCATGGGCTATGTTACTTTATTTAGGAACTGTACCTACGGCATTTGCCTACATTATTTTTACTCAGGGATTAAAGAAATCTTCAGCAACCAAAGCGTCAATTGCCACATTATTTGAACCATTGACTTCTACTGCTTTGTCAATTTTACTTATCGGTGATAAATTCAAGGAATCCCAGCTTTTAGGCGCTTTGTTGCTTTCTTTGGCGTTATTTTTACTTGTGCTTGGCGATTATTTTGAGTTGATGGGCAGCCGATTAAAGATTTTAGTGAGAAAAATTAACGTAAAATCTACTTCGCATCATTCTGATTAATAGCAATTCTTAAACATGAGAATAATGAGAAGATTATTTTATAATATGGAGGTTTATCAATGCAAGTTCAAATCAGTCATGAAATTAAGGATAGATGGAACAATGCCTGTTTAGGGATATTGATATATTCCGCTAAAGTGGAAGAAAGTTCTTCCCGGTTTTTGGAATTATTTCATGGAACTATTGAAGGATTGACTAATAGATACACCATGCAAGGTATCGCTGATATACTCCACATTCGCTCAACAAGAAATGCATATAAGGCATTGGGTAAATCCCCTTCGGAATACAGGAATGCTTGTGAGGCAATGCTTCGTCGAATAATAAAAGGAAATGGGCTTTATTATATAAATAACATAATTGACGTTAATAATTTAATGTCTGTGACAACTGGTTATTCGATTGGCTCGTATGATATAGAGTTGCTTTCCGAACCAATAGAATTAAAAAGAGCGTTAGACGGTGAAAAATATCAGGGAATAGGCAAGGAAACGGTAAACATCGAGCATTTACCTACGCTTTATGATAAGGAGGGTGCCTTTGGCAATCCTACTAGCGACAGTAGAAGAGCGATGATTCAGAGTGGCAGTCGAACCATAATGAGCGTGATTTATTCCTTCGATGGAGAAAGTGACTTGCAAGAGGTTATAGATAGGTATTGTGATTTACTTAGACAATATTGCTTAGTTGATAAAATTGATATCATGATGGTACGTTAACGATTGCAAGCTGTGTCCATGCACAGCTTGTTTTTTCCTATGCTTGACTCTTTTCATAGTTTGTGGCGTTTTTCTTGCTTGGTTCGCCTTATTCACAGCCGATTATCTGAACTTAAACATAAAAAGTGAGAGTCTACGAGCATTTTTAGGTATAATTAGGACGGGGAAATAACTAATTTGCCCTCAAAAAGCTTGCACTTGGAGCGTAATTTCAGGTCATTTGGCGGTCAACTCAATCCCAAAAACAAATGGTGTCAGTTGGCAGTCATTGCTCCTTGGACTGACGTTGAAAGAAACGTTGTATTTTAACACAGGACCGAATTCATAAAGATGGCAAATATTACGATATTGTTATAATGGGAAGATTCAAAACAGAAAAGATAAACAAAAAGGTTAGCCAGATGTAGGAGGGAATTTTTATGTTAACGATCCAAGATTATAAAGATGAGTACCAACATGAGATTATTAAAATGATTTTAAAGATTCAACAGGAGGAGTACAATCTCTCCATAACTGAAAAAGATCAACCTGATCTTGTTAATATTCCGGCTTTCTATCAACAAGATAATGGGAACTTTTGGGTCGCTATTGATTGTGGCCTGGTAGTTGGAACAATTGCCTTAAAAAACATAGGTGATGAAAAAGCAGTTTTAAGAAAAATGTTTGTCAAGCAGGAATACAGAGGGAAAGAGAAGGGAGTAGCTAAAGAACTTCTTTCGCGCTTATTAGATTGGGCCAAGCAAGAACATTTTAGGGAAATATTTTTGGGAACAACACTTCAATTTTTGGCAGCGCATAAATTTTACGAAAAGAATGGTTTTAGAGAAATAAAGAAAGAAAACCTGCCCGTAAATTTCCCGGTTATGGAAGTGGACAAGAAGTTTTATTATTACGAACTGTAATTCGTACTGGCTTTGGTGGCTAATGCCGAGTACAACGCCCCGGGCCATTGAACAGATAGCGGCCACTATGCAGGTGGTGTCTAATATTTAGGTAATTTTAAGGAAATAATGAGAGATGTTAAAATGATAACAACAATCAAGATTCAGATATGTCACGCTAACCCAGCTGAAGACAGAGTGGCTCAATTTGGGAAAAATTAAATAAACAGTGGATTGAAAAAGTGACGCAAGGCTTTCTGAACAATGACCTGGCTGTAGGGAAAAGTTGAGATAAAGTGAATGGGGAAATAACCATGGCAAAAAGAAAATGGTCATTTGAAGAAGTTGAAGAATATCGAAGAGCTCATAACCAATATTTCATCTATTATAATAAAGACGATGCTAATTTTCTTGTTGCCAAAATGAGTGGACTGGGGCGGACAAACAATTGGGCACATCTATTTTCAGGGGATATAATTTTTGTATGCTTAGCGCTCATGGCATATCGCTTGTTTTTAAAATAAGGCGAAAGCTGAGGTAGGGTAAAATCAAAGAGGTAAAGGAAAAGGAACTAAATGGATACTTTTAAGGTTATCAGTCAAAGAAGAAGCATTAGAAAATACAAAAGTGAAAAGATCCCGAGGGAACAGATTGAAAGAATCCTGGAGGCAGCAACTTTAGCTCCTTCAGGCAAGAACCGTCAACCTTGGAGATTCGTTGTTATCCAAGGCAAGAAAAAAGATGATTTAATAAGTCTTTTATTCCGCTCCGAAAGTAAAAGAAAATCTGAAGGGGTCAACACAGGTAGTTTTAGACAGACAATTACTGCTATGGATCAGGCGCCTGCCGTAATTTTGGTTTTGAATTCTTATTTTGATACTTGTGTAGATGTTAATGGGCAATTAAATTATTATCGCTGGTTAACTGATGTTCAGGGAATTGCGGCGGCTATTCAAAATATGTTGCTGGTTGCTCAAGAACAGGGACTTGGAACTCTCTGGATATGCGATGTATATTATGCGGAAAAAGAAATTCGAACGTGGTTAAACACCAGGAATCAACTAATTGCCGCGATTTGTCTTGGTTATGCCAATGAAAAACCTTTTCCGCGCCCTAGAGTCCTTTGGCAAGAGGTTACAGACTGGTTAGATTAGATTACGCCTGTTTGGAGATGATAGAGTAGTCAAAGCCCTGCTGGAAGAACGGTATCGAAGGCGTTGGAAAAGTAGAAACGGAACTATTGGAGCCGTTGCTAATTTTGAGCGCCATATAACCGTTGGGTGTCAGTAAAATTCAAAAACTAATTTTGGGTTTGTAAAGCTCAATTTAAGGGGGAAACTATTCGTTAGTGCAAATAATCACAAGACAAGCTAAACAGCCAATAGTGCCGATTTAACTTCAATTTCTTAATGCGAAGTTACTCTCCAGCTTTAAAAAATTAGCTGGGGTTTTTCTTTTTGTTTAACTGTTATGAATTGGCTTATAAACAAGTAAATGTTTTATAAGGATAAATTAGGGGATAAGGTATTGAATCGGGGGATTAAAAAACCAGCGGAACAAAGCCAAAGGATTTTCTTAGCCGCACGTCGAAAGAAACTACTCTGGGATTATACCTTAGGAGGATGTTCAAAAGTGCTGAATAAGTTGGGTTTTGCTCAGAAATTATACCTGGGATTCGGGATTGTTATACTGCTGATGGTTGGATTGCTTGGATATACTTATATCAATTACAATACCCAAGTTAAAGCAGTTAATACGGATCTTAAGACACATGAAGTGATTAATGAAGCAAATGGCTTGTTAGAGAGTTTGCTTAATATGGAAACAGGGGCTAGGGGTTACGTTATTACCGGAAAAGATGAATTTTTAGAGCCCTATAATCAAGGAAAAGTGGATTTTGACCGGTATTTCCGGAATATTACGCAATTAACAGCCGACAGCCCGTCTCAACAAGCTCAGTTGAACGCTTTACAAGAGCAATATCGCCAATGGTTTGATTGGGAAAATAATTACGTCATTAAAAGCCGCAAAAAGGTTCTTGACGGTCAGATGAAAATGAGCGATATGATTGCTCTTATCCAGACGAATAAAGGTAAAAACCAGATGGACAGTATGCGTAAAATGTTGGCTGATATTACTAATCAAGAGCAGCAATTACTGGCAAGCAGAAACCAAAAACTTAGGGACATAGAACAAACCACAAAGATTATGAGCACCGTCGGTGGCCTTTTAGGGGTAATGCTGGCGATTTTAATTTCAGTGTTGACGTCCATTTCTGTTTCTAAACCGTTAAAACGCCTTATCGTTGCAACTGAGCATATAAAAACCCAGGATTATCAAGAACCGATTCAGCCAAATGCAAATAAAGAATTCAATGTCCTCATTCAAAATTTTAATTCTATGCAAGCAGCTATCAGGATTCGGGAGGAAGAGTTAAAGAGGAAGAATGAAGTACTGAGGATAAAAATAGAAGAAGCCAACGAAGCCAATAGACTAAAAAGCCAATTTTTAGCCAATATGTCTCATGAACTGCGCACTCCCTTAAACTCAATTATTGGCTTTACAGCTCGTGTACTTAAAAAGTGCGGGGAGACTCTGCCGTCCTTGCAAAAGGAAAACCTGGAGATTGTTAAAGAGGAAGCAGAACATCTTTTAGAATTAATCAATAATTTATTGGATTATTCCAAAATTGAAGCGGGAAAAATGGAGATACATCTGGAGGCTTTCGATTTAGTGGATGTTCTTGAAGAAGTTTATACTATGACCCAAACGTTGTCCGAAGGAAAAGCTATCCGGTACGAGCAGGAAATTTTAGAACCGAGGCCGATTGTTATGACGAGTGACAGGCTTAAGGTCAAGCAAGTTCTTATTAATCTTTTAAGCAATGCCTTTAAATACTCTGAAAAAGGGACTGTAACTCTTAAGGTTGAGCAAATAAATAACGATTACAGCATTCGTGTTCAGGATGAAGGAATTGGTATATCCCCTGACAATATCGTTAATATTTTTGATGAATTTCGTCAGGTAGACGGTTCATATACGAGAAAAGTCGGAGGAACAGGACTTGGTCTTTCGATAACCAAGAAGTTTGTGGAGATGCTTGGAGGAAGTATTCAGGTTAGCAGTGAACTTGGCCAAGGGAGCTGTTTTTCCGTTTGTCTGCCAACCGATTTGACGAAAAAGAAACTTGGTTATGATGAGACAGAAGCAAGTAATGCCAATGAAAAACGCAGGATTAAAATCGTGAGCATTGATGATGATTTTAATGTGCAGAGGCTCTATAAGCAGTACCTTGATGACCAGGAGTTTGAATTGATTACTCTTTATGGTCATGAAGACATAGTGGGAAAGATAATTGAAGCAAGGCCTGATCTTATAATTCTCGACATTATGCTTCCCGTGAAGGATGGATGGGACATATTAGCCGAACTGAAAAGTAATGCCAAAACCAAAATTATACCAGTTGTCATGGTTTCAGTTCTCAGTGAAAAGAATCTTGCCTTTAAAATGAAAGTAGATGAATATCTCATTAAGCCTGTAACTCAAGAAGAATTTTTAGGGGCTATCATGCGAACTGTTTCCTCCAAAGAGGGGATTGATGTTTTAGTGGCAGATGACGATGAACATTTTTTAAGCCTGATAAGTCAGTTTTTAGATGAAGAATCTCTTCCTTATCGGTTAGCCGGGGATGGGGAGGAAGCCATACGGCAAATGCTCATAAAAAAACCAAGTATACTAATACTCGATATTATGATGCCCAAGAAAGACGGAATTTCTGTGCTTGAAGAAATGAGAAGGAGAGAGGAGTTAAGCGATATTCCTGTGGTTGTAGTTTCCTCCAAGAATTTAAATGTAAAAGAGAAAAAAAAGATTCTAAGCAAAACCAATGGATTTATTCAAAAATCAGGTGTGACGGTAGAGAGTTTGATGGAAATCCTTGTTAAAACAATAAAGGAGAAGGGTTATGGCAGTGAGAGTACTATTAGTTGAAGACAATCCACATAATATACGGCTTATAGAGCAATTATTAGGGGATATAAGCGAAGAAATTGGTAAGGAGATTGATTTAATCAAAGCCGACTCAGGGAAACTAGCTTTACAGGTGGCTGAGGACAAGGAAGTTGCTTTGGTTCTCATGGATATTTCTTTGCCGGATATGGATGGCATATCGATTACAAAGGAGTTGAAGAAGCTGGAGTCCTTTGCGCATATTCCTTTTATAGTTGTGACAGCTCATGTCCTGCCGAATGATGCGGAAACGTTCAAAATAATTTTCGAGGATTCCATTGCCAAGCCAATTGACGAGGAAGTTTTTTTTACTAAAGTAAAGAAGTGGCTAGGTGAGTGATTATGAATGAGAAAGTCCTGGTTGTTGACGATAACATAAATAATATAAGATTGCTGAAGGAAATACTTGAGGACGAGAATTTTTTAGTCCATACATCTGACGACGGTGTCTCAACCCTGGAAATGGTCCTCAATTTAAAACCCGATATCATCTTACTGGATATTATGATGCCGGGAATGGATGGATATGAAGTGTGTAGAACACTAAAAACTAATTCTTTGACGCAGGATATACCTGTTATCATGGTGACAGCTAAAACTGAAGGAGAAGATGTAAAAAGAGCGCTTGACCTGGGAGCCTTTGATTACATTAAAAAACCGATTGATGAAATTGAGGTAGTAGCAAGAGTGCAATCAGCTTTACGTTTTAAGAAACAACAGGATAAGCTGAAAGAAATGGCTTCCAGAGATGGGCTGACAGGTGTTTATAACCACGCCTTGTTACTTGAATTGTTCCAGAAAGAGTTTACTAAGCAGGAACGAAGCGGAGGAAACCTTGCTTTTGTCATGCTCGATATTGATCATTTTAAAAAGGTTAACGATACCTATGGACACATGGCCGGTGATACGGTCTTAAAAGAATTGACTAAGATTATTGTGAGTAATGTCAGAAACGGCGACATAGTTGGCAGATATGGCGGAGAAGAGTTTGGCTTGGTCTTAACGGACATTTCTCTGGAAAAAGTTTGCCAGTTGTGCGAGAGAATCAGACAAGCCATAGAAAACAATGCCTTTGATATTGGGACAGAGTTGATAAAAATCACAGTTAGCATGGGAATCTGCTTTAGAAAGCCGGATGATTCGCTAACTGGTGGGGAGATGATCAAAAAAGCGGATGAATCTCTTTATAAAGCCAAGCTGATGGGCAGGAACAGAATTGAGCTGGCCGCAAATTAAACGTTTGCGATAATTTTGCCTTCGGTAAGGCAGAGAGTCTGAGTAGGGCTGTGTTCCTTTTCGACTGTCTGCTGTAGTTGTCTTTGACAAGGTATCGTCATGAATGTGTTGAATGAATGTATTAATAATTGGCTAAATCAGCAGATTAAGATAGAAACTGTAAAAACTATTGAAGGGTTTTTTCCTGGTGTTGAAGGAAATTAAAGGGAAGATGTTGAATGGTTATGATCAAGAAACCATGTAAGTGATGCTAAATTCACTGTAGTTTAACAAGATGAAGGAGGAATAACTATGCCTGAGTTTGGAAGCCCTTTTTCCGGGTTGGCAAAAGACCGCAAGCTGACTGAAGCAGAATTAATTAGAGCGATAAGATTCATGATTTCAGCAGAATACGAAGCTATTCAAATGTATATGCAATTGGCAGAGTCTACGGACAATAAATTGGCGATTGAAGTATTAGAGGATATTGCCAATGAAGAAAGGGTTCATGCAGGTGAATTCTTAAGATTGCTAAAAGAACTGGCTCCTGATGAAGAAAAATATTATCTTGAAGGTGCTCAGGAAGTAGAAGAAGAGATGGGGAAACTCTAATTTAGTTTTGTATCTTGCTAAGGGGTGGCTTGTCCGCCCCTGTTTGTTTCTCTGACGTTGTGTTACTTTCCTGATTTGCAAGCTTATCGGCCTGGCGGGAAAGCTTTGAGCAATCAAGATTAGTTTAGATTAGTTCTTTTATGGTTGCGGCTCAACCTTTCCACATTGAATGAAAATTATCAAGGATAATAATATTTCCCCTAAAGCTATTGTAATATTTAAACTATTGAGATAGTATATTTGTATATACAACATGATGTTTTAACAAATGATTTAAAAAGACAATGAATTTTTGAAAACATTTCCTAATTCTTGTAGACAATCATAATAGTGATTGTTTTAGGTTCAGTGACATTAAGAAGGGCAAAAGGAAAGGAATGGAAACTAGGATGAGTCAGACTAATTATTTAACGAAATCAGCACTATCAGGGTCGAAATCACTTCGCTATTGGATCGCTTTTGTTTTAGGTGCTTTGGCGGCCTTTGCTCCACTGTCTATTGATATGTATTTGCCATCGCTGCCTTCCTTAACAACGGACCTTCATACCAATGCTTCTTTGGCCCAACTAAGCATAACTGCCTGTTTGCTGGGGATCTCACTGGGACAATTGCTTATGGGAGCCCAAAGCGATATTCGTGGCCGCCGGTTGCCCCTGCTATTAGGCTTAATTGTTTATACGGCTACTTCTCTGTTTTGTGCGGTAACTTCTTCGATCAGCGGCTTAATAACTTTAAGGTTTATCCAAGGAGTGGCCGGTTCGGCAGGGATTGTCATTTCAAGGGCTGTGGTTCGAGATCTCTACTCAGGTTCGGAAATGATGAGATTCATCTCGCTCTTGATGTTGGTCAATGGCTTGGGACCGGTATTGGCGCCGATTATTGGAGCACAGCTCTTGCATTTTACCGCGTGGCGCGGGGTTTTTATCGTTTTGTGTGTTGTCGGGTTGTTGATGACCTGTGCTGTTTATTTTGGCCTGCGGGAGTCATTGCCTAAAGATAGCCGTACTTCAGGCGGCCTCTCAAATACTCTGTTAACGTTTAAAACGCTGATTACCGATGCTGGTTTTGTTAAATATGCCTTGCCTCAAGGTCTTGTTTCAGCAGGGATGTTTGCCTACATATCGGGCTCTCCCTTTGTGATACAAAATATTTTTGGCGCCTCCCCTCAGATCTTTAGCCTGATTTTCGCCATGAATGGCATTGGGATTATTATTGCCGGGCAAGTTACCGGCAGGCTGGCGGGAAAAATCGATGGGATTAAATTGTTCGTCAGCGGACTTTATATGGCTGCTGTTGCCGGTTTTGCTTTGCTCGTAGCCATTATCCTTAATGCCGGTCTTGCGGTTATATTACTGCCCTTGTTTCTGGTCGTTTCATGTGTTGGCATTGTGGGGACTGCCGGTTCAGCTCTAGCAATGGAAAATTACGCTCATGCGGCAGGCAGCGCTTCAGCGTTGTTAGGACTTATGTCTTTTATCTTTGGAGCTTGCGTTGCTCCGTTAGTCGGCTTGGGTGGAAGCAATACTGCGGTTCCCATGGGAGTCATCATCGCTGTGACGGATATTGGTTCTCTGCTCAGTTATTTAGTTTTGAAAAGCCCAAAACTCCAGAGGGCATAGTTTGCCGGACTAGGCTGCGAAGAAGCTTTTAACCCTGAAAATCTTACATATCTTTGGGGAATACACACGTTAATTTGTATATACATATTAACGTGTGTACAATAAGCAAAATTTAAAAATAAGGGGGAATGAACACAAGAAGTGACTCAGTATTACACTTGGCAAACTGAAAGGGGGAAATAAGTGGGCTTAAAAAATTCCCAATATTCGAACTATGACTATTTGGCTGGCTCTGCATGACATCAATGACAATTATTATTGGAAAGGAAGATATTTATGAATGATAAACGGCAGTCCTTTGTGTTGTTTGCCATCTTTTCATTCGGATTCCTTGCTATGGGTGTCGGAACCATCACACCTGCCATAGCCGCTATTGGAGGAGCCTTCCCGTCCGTGAGTTTCAGTACCTTATTGCTGGTATCCACTATCCCTTCTCTTATATCTATACCTGTATCAATCCTGGGAGGAGGGATTGCCGGGAAATCAGTGAAATACAGGACGTTGGTAATTTTTGCAACATTGATGTTCAGTCTTGGCGGGGCAGTTCCCTATTTCCTGCACGATTTCGCCCGGATTTTGATAGCCAGAGGGCTTTTTGGCTTAGGCCTGGGACTTATTATGCCTCTTAATAATGCTTTGATTTTCAATCTTGTACCCTCCGACAAGCAGGCCGGTGTCATGGGAATTAACGGTGTTGTCATGAATATCGGAGGAATCGTGCTCCAGTTGCTGGGCGGCGTTCTTGCCGCTGTAAGCTGGAATTACAGCTTTCTGGCGCATGCCCTTGGCTTGCTTACGTTTATTATCGTTTTGATTTACTTGCCGGAACCCCCAAAAGCGGAAAAGGAGGGTTCGGTAAATGTTGAAACTGAAAAATTAAAGATGCCTGCTTCAGTCTTTGGCTGGGGGGTGGTTTTTGGAGTCTTGACAATTCTGGATTATCCTTCACTTACCAATATGTCTTCCGTCCTTTTAACGATTAAAGCCAATTCCGCCGTCGCCGGAGTAGTCCTGATGTTCATGACAGTTGGCGGCATGATCGCCGGAGTGGTGTTTGGCAAAATGTATCAAAAAGTCGGCAGGCAGACCCTGAATATCGGACTTGCCTTCTTTATGATATCTCAAATTTTGTTTTCTTTTAGTCAGAGCGTGCCTTTATTTATCCTTGGAGAAGCGTGTCTGGGTGTTGGCTTGACGCTTTGTATGTCAGCTATCTATATGCTTGCCGGTGCTTCCGTGCATCCCAGCCAAACTCCCATGGCGATGTCCATCATTGTCTCCGGCATGAATCTGGGCGGATTCCTTTCCGGATACTTCTATGCTGCTATTATGGAACCGCTGCATATCACAACCCTGAGATTTCAATATTATTTTGGAACTTTTGGTTATTTAGCGACTTTGGCCTTATTCATAATAATTTTCGCTGTCAAAAAACCGGCTGCCCCCGTTGGCCCTTCTTCGCAAGCAAATATACATTAAACGCCTGCGGGACCGGGCTAGTGTTCAACAAATCAAGAGCAGCCGCTTGGCTGAGTTTCGTCGGGTTATTTATTGAGTCTTCTTAATAGTCCGAGTCCCGGTTCTCTTGGCAGAGAGAAATTAATTGAGCTCTAAATTAACACTCCTTTAAATTTTGAAGCTTTTTTAAATGAAATAAGCCCTAAGGAGGTTTGTGAAAATGTCTAAGATCAATGACGTTAAAGCTATGGTAGAGGCAGGAAAAGCTAAACTTGTTCCGGGCCTGATAGAGGAAGCGCTGGCTGAGGGAAATGCGGCGCCAGACATTCTTCAAGCCATGGTTGACTCAATGAGTGTCGTTGGCGATAAATTTTCCGCCGGAGAAATTTTCGTACCGGAAATGCTGATGGCAGCTAAAGCCATGTCTAAAGGTGTCGAAGTCCTGAAACCTCACTTCGCCGGACAGAGCAGATCTTCTTTGGGCACTTGTGTTATTGGCACTGTTGCCGGTGATCTCCACGATATCGGCAAAAACCTTGTTTCCATGATGATTGAAAGTGCCGGATTTGAGATCGTAAATCTGGGAGTGGACGTATCGGCCTCTAAATTTATGCAAGCTGTCAAGGAAAACAAAAACGTAACCTTAGTGGCTTGTTCAGGGCTACTGACAACGACTATGCCGGCAATGAAGGAAACAGTTCAGACTTTAAAATCCAGCGGCTTAACGGGATTTAAGGTGATCGTCGGCGGAGCCCCCGTATCGGCAGAATTCGCCGCTTCCATCGGAGCAGATGGTTTTGCCCCCGATGCAGGCAGTGCGGCCGCAAGAGCGGTAGAGTTGGTAAAAGGTTGAAAAATTCGCAGATAAGGAGGGAAATTTATGTTGAGCAAGAGGCAAAACTTAATGGCAACAATTAAAGGCGGAAATCCTGACCGCTTTGTTAAACAATATGAGTTTATGCACTTTATCATGGAGACTCCCGGCGGACGTTTCCCGGAACCTGGTCAAACCATAAAAAATGATTGGGGAATTACTTTCAAGTGGCCGGAAGGCCAGCTGGGAGGGTTCCCGGTTCACGACGACGAGCACAAAGTATTGAAGGATATCACAGAGTGGAGAAAATACGTTAAAGCGCCAGAGATCCCTGCTTCTGATGAAGCCTGGGCCGCAGCCGCTGCTCACGCCCAGAGGGTTGACCGCAACGAAGAATTTATTACGGTGTTTGTCGCGCCGGGTGTTTTTGAAATGTGTCATCACCTCATGAGTATGGAAGACGCCCTAATGGCCTTATATGAAGAACCGGAAGCTATGCATGAATTGATTGCTTACCTTACTGAGCACGAGTTAGCCTATGCTCAAGCCTTGATCGATCATCTCCATCCCGATTGTATTTTTCATCATGACGATTGGGGGAGCCAAAAATCCTCTTTCATTTCACCGGCCATGTTTGACGAGTTCTATCTTCCGGCCTATAAAAAAATCTATGGCTTCTATAAAGACAATGGGGTTGAGTTAATCGTGCACCACAGTGATTCCTATGCCGCTAATTTGGTGCCCTATATGATTGAAATGGGAGTAGATATTTGGCAGGGAGTCATGACAACGAACAACACGCCTGAGCTTATTCAAAACTATGGCGGGCAGATCAGCTTCATGGGGGATATTGACAGCGGTGTCGTGGATTTTCCGGAATGGACCCCGGAAATTGCCGCGCGAGAAGTTGAAAGAGCTTGTCGAAATTGCGGAAAGCTGTTCTTTATCCCTTGTTTAACTCAAGGGGGAAATTGGAGTTCTTTCCCGGGTGTATACGATGCAGTCAGTGAAGCAATAGACAAAATGACTAAAGAAATGTTTTAAGCTTGAATAAGAGACGGCACCGCTTAAATTGCTGATGCTGCTCTTGTTAGTGCCAAGCAAGCAGCCAAGGCCGTTTTAAGGCTCTGGCTGTTTGCCTTTAATAATTTCTCTCAAACCAGAAGGAATTCCCGTCAAGATGTGGAAATTAAAGAATCTAAAGCAGAAGGAGTTGAGCGGCATTGTTTGAATTTGTTGTTGAAGACGAGGTAAGACTTAAACCGTTGGAAATTTTGCATACGGAGCAATTGTATACATTGACTGAATTAAACCGCTCTTACCTTAAGCAATGGCTTCCTTGGGTAGATGGAACAAAGAGTGCGGATGATATAAAATCATTTATTCAGATGACCAGGAACCAGTTTGCAGCCAATAACGGACTGCAAGCGGGAATTTGGTATCAAGGGAAAATTGCCGGAGTCATAGGCTTTCATGGCATTAATTGGGCAAACAAAACCACCAGTATCGGATATTGGCTCGGAGAACGTTATCAAGGAAAAGGGCTTATGACTAAATCCTGTAAAGCATTTATTGAATATGCCTTTGCCGAGCTGAAGCTCAATCGAGTTGAGATCAGATGTGCGGAAAAAAATTTCAAAAGCCGGTCAATACCGGAACGGCTGGGTTTTGCTCAGGAGGGTATCCTGCGCGAGGCGGAGTGGCTTTATGATCGTTATGTCGATCACGTTGTCTACGGATTACTGGCGCGAAAATGGGATAAAAGAGAAGTATAAACGTCAAAATAAATTGTGTGTCTCAGAAAATGGCTTCTCAAAACTTGGAGTGGCCGGAGGTCTAAGCGAATACCAATAAGGAGGTTTTTTAGAATGATAACAAGCGGAAAGACAGTTTTAATCACAGGCGGAGGTTCGGGTATTGGGCTTGCTCTGGCAGAGTGTTTTTATAACGCCGGAAATAAAGTCATTATTTGTGGTAGACGTAAAGAGCGGCTCCAGGCCGCTAAAGAGAAATTTCCGAATTTGCACACCTTCGTTTGTGATGTAACCAATGTTGCCGAGCGCCAATTGCTATTTGAGGCGGTGACTAAAGAATTTCCGGAATTGGATGTTTTAGTGAATAATGCGGGAATTCAACAAAGAATAAACTTTAAACGGCTTAACTCTGACTGGAATTATTACCATCAAGAAATTGCGGCCAACTTAGAGGCGCCTATTCATTTAAGCCTGCTGTTTTTGCCGCATTTGTTGCAAAAGCAAGCAGGGAGCATTGTCAATATTTCTTCGAATTTAAGCATTACTCCGGCCGCTTGGGCGCCTATTTACAGTGCTACCAAAGCCGCTTTTCATTCTTTTACTATGAGTCTTAGGCTGCAACTGGCTGAAACCAAGATGAGCATTGTAGAAGTTTTACCTCCTGCCGTGAATACGGATTTAGGCGGTGTAGGACTGCATACCTTTGGCGTGCCCGTTACGGAATTTGCCAACGGAGTGTTTGCTGAACTTAAAAAGGGGACACTTGAAATCGGACATGCCGGTACGGAGAAAACAATACGCGCTTCACGGGACGAGATTGATGAAGGTGTAAAACGAATGTGGCAAAATTTCATTAAAAATAACCCCAATTTTTAGAGACCTCTAACGTTGCAGCCGCAAAATTTTTCCAGAGCCTGGCTCAAGAGACGGATATGAACTTTTTCATCCAAGATAATTCTTTGGAGTATTGTTTTTACCTGGGAATCTCCAATGCAAAGGATATGGCGTTGGTATTCGGCAATTGCCTGATATTCCGCCTCAATATCCGCTTTTAATTGCCCGCAAAGATTTGTTCCATAATAAATAGACTTTCCCGACCAAAAATTATTATGAAGCAAACTTCCGGAACCGCGGATTACGGGATTCCCGCCAAGGCTTATAATCGTGCTTCCTAATATCTCCAGGTGTAACATTTCGCTTTTGGCAATGTTTTTAAGTAAGTCTCCAAGTTCCTTATTGATTGGTGTACATATAAAATGATGGTAAAGATATTGATTGATAGCGGTAAATTCACTAATGATGCCGGCATAGTCATCCATTAAGATTTCGGCATAATCGGGATTACGGCTTAGAACTTGTACTTCCGGATAGGGAGAAGGATCGGAGTATGGACTTTTGGGGTGAATTTCCTTGTTGCTATTGCTCATTACATTGGCCTCCATAAAAATAATTCTTTCAAACTATTTTTATGAATTTAACAGTAATTTGTTTATGAAGAATCATGATATAAGCGCTGATAGTTTATCTTTTTTCCGGCAGAAGGATCAACTGCAACGTGGAAGAAGAATCTTTCCGCATAGAGGCTTTAATACGGGAGAATTGGGCCAGGGTTCATGAGATAATGTTACGGAGTACCGGAGTACAAGGACCAAATGTTCGGCATAACAGGCTATGTTAGAGAAAGTTCCGGCTCAAGAAATGTACATGAGGGAATTATTGTGAAGAATGTAAATAATCCATGAAAATCCCCTTAAGCCGGGAAAGTTCATGGATACTTGAATTTAATCATATTTCTTTTCTCCGGAAGCTGAAAGAAGCAAATAAAGAGTCAATATCCCTTATGTAACTATATTAACCATTAAATTAGCTCAAAGGTGTTTCCGTGCTTTCATGATAGAAAGGGCATGCTCCGTTCCAGGATATTTCGGTTATCCCATCGTCACAACAATAGTGACGAATCATAAACGCCTCGCAAAGATCGTTCGCTTGTCCGTATAAACATTTTGAGCAAGTTTTAAAATCCACTTTTACATCACTCCTTCCCTGTTTAAGGCCAATATATACAACTTACAAATAAATAATGCCCAATCATAAATACTTTTATCGCTTTAAATTTCCGAAGCTTCAAGTTTAATCCCGATTTTTTCTCCCAATAAGACATAACTTTCATACCCCAGCTCAGTTTGCTTGAGGATATCTTCGTCAATTCCCACCCTGCCCGGTTCAAAGAACAGGATCACAGTGGAACCTCCGAATTTAAAATAGCCCTTTTCCTCTCCACGGCTTACACGTTTTTGGGGGCTATAGGTTTGAATAATTGAACCGACGCAAGTCGCTCCTACTTCGACATACAAGACGTCGCCAAAGTGATCGGAATGGAAAGTACTCCATTCTCTTTTATTTTCGCAAAAGAGTTTCCTGACCTTTTGCAGGGCAATCGGATTGACGGAGTAATAGGCTCCTCTGATTTTTTCAGTATTCTCACAGGTACCGCTGTCTATGAAGTGGTAGCGATGATAATCTGTGGGACAGAGCCTTAAAATCAAGCAAGTCCCTTTTTGATATCTCTCGGCAACTCGGTCATTTTTAAGCAAATCTCTGAGGCTATAGGTCAGCCCTTTAACTTGAACCAGGTTGTCCAAATCTATTTTCTCATAGGCCAAAAGTCGCCCATCTCCTAATGAAATAAGGGCATGGCTGTCGGGATCGATCGGACGAGCACTGGATTTCAATTTGCGGTAAAAGAAATCATTGAATGAGGCAAAATCTTTAAGCCTTTTTTCAGCCATAGACATATCCAGGTTGAATTTTTGGATAAAGGGGCCGATTTTTTTCCTGCTTACGCTCCTGTCCAGATACCAGCCATAGAGGCTTGAGAACATTTTTTTCTTTATAACTATTTCTAAGAGATTCAGGCCCAACGGAGAAGAGTAAGTCCAATTCAGAGCTTTTTCTCCGGCTACCTGTTCTATTTCGTAGGCTTTGTTCTTGCGATTGTAATATCTAATCAAATATATCACTCCTATAGTGGACATTGTATGTTATATCTTAAGATTTAATCAAGTCTGAGCAGCAAATAACACTGAGAAATATTGCTGCCCCATAACGTCCTGTAAGCGGTACACATTCCTACAAAAACGTACCGTTTACGGGCATTTTTATGGCTTGGAATTAGCTTAAAATCCTTTGAGCAAAGAAGAACCTTTAAGGTTCACCCCTGGAAAAAGGGCCCTGATTCATCGTAAATACTATAGGCATTAATTGGCGGGATTAATTTATAAATGGTTGGGGCCTTTGTGGTATAAATTTTGCAATTAAGAATATTTAGATTATTGGAAAAATACAAAGAAGGAGTGAGGCCTTAAATTTAAAAGGGCTAAAAAAGGCTCGTTAGGAAAGGGGGTAAGGAGGTATGGCAGGGCTTATACTTGTTTATACGGGCAACGGAAAGGGCAAGACTACAGCGGCAATTGGCCTGAGCGTGCGAGCGCTTGGACATAATCAAACCGTTGGATTTCTGCAGTTTATGAAAGGGAGCAAAAATTACGGAGAAGTAAAAATTGCCTCCGTGTTGCCCAATTTTACTTTGGTTCAATCGGGTCAGGAATCCTTTGTCTCTTATGAAAATCCCGACCCGGTGGACATTAGAATGGCTCAGGAAGGATACGAACTGGCTAAACAATGGTTTAAAGAGGATAAATTTGATCTCATTGTGCTGGATGAAATTCTAGTGGCGGTGGCCTTTAAACTAATATCAGTGGCTCAGGTTTTAGATTTAGTCCGGCAGAAGCCGTCTCGCCTGAATTTAGTGTTGACGGGTCGTTACGCAGCGCCTGAAATTATGGAAATTGCTGATACTGTGACAGAAATGACGGAAAAAAGGCATGCCTATAACCAGGGGGTTGAGGCGAAAGCAGGGATGGAATTTTGAGCAAAGAAGCACTCGATCAATGGCTAGTCCGTCTCTTAGAACGTGACCGCAGGGCGGCTGCCAAGCTCATTTCCTGGGTTGAAGATGACTTCGAACGGGAATACATTATGCGGTCTATCCTCAAACAGACGAACCGTCAAATGGTCGTAGGAATAACGGGGCCGCCTGGAGCCGGAAAAAGCTCGTTAGTTGAGGCCTTGACAAAATTCTACCGCTCAAAAAATGAAAGAGTGGGGATTGTCGCAGTGGACCCCAGCAGCCCTTATTCAGGCGGGGCAATTTTAGGGGACCGCATTCGTATGCAGGCCCATGGAACAGACCGTGACGTATTTATCCGCAGCTTAGGAACGCGGGGGCATTTAGGCGGAGTTACCCGCTCGACATTGGATGTTTTGAGAATTTTAGAAGCCGGGGGGTATGGCCGGCTTCTGCTGGAAACGGTCGGAGTCGGTCAATCTGAACTGGAAATCATGCAAATGGCCGATACTGTCGTGGTCGTACTTAATCCGGGGACGGGAGACGGGATTCAGGCCATTAAAGCGGGAATTATGGAAGTTGCGGATATTTTTGTGATCAATAAATCAGACCTGCCCGGGTCGGAACGCATGAAAAATGACATCGAGATGATGTTGAACTTGAGCTGCGATGGGAAGACTTGGCGTCCGCCGGTTATTCTGACCAGTGTGCTTAATAATAGTGGACTGGAGACCTTATTTCAGCAAATAGAGGTTCATCAAGTGCATCTGTTAGAATCCGGGCAAAGAGATGAACGGCGCAAAGAGCGGCTTCGCCTGGAAGTCTGGCGCCAATGGGAGGATAAAACCCTGGCATTGTTCGAGAGCGTTTGGGAAGCGGCTAAAGAAAAATTCAGGTCTTACGCTGAAGCAGATCCCTACGAAATAGCGCAAAGGCTGTGGGAAGAGCGTTTTAAAGGAGGATAAATGGGATGAGAAACAATTTCTTGCGCTGGAAAGCGAACTATGATGCCCAGAAAGAGCGAAAAGGACCATTTATTACGGTTTCTAGTGTTCCGCTTGATCCGCTCTATGCACCGGGGCATATGGCCGAGATTGATTATGAGAAGGATTTGGGAAATCCCGGGGAGTATCCTTACACTCGCGGTGTCCGGTCGAATATGTATCGCGGGCGGCTCTGGACCATGCGTCAATTTGCCGGTTTCGCCACGGCGAAGGAGTCCAATGAGCGGTATAAGTTTCTGCTTGGGCAAGGCCAAACGGGCTTGAGTGTTGCTTTTGATATGCCGACGATCATGGGCTATGACTCGGATCATCTGCGCGCTTATGGGGAGGTAGGCCGGGTTGGGGTAGCTATTGATTCCCTGGCCGACATGGAAATCTTATTTGAGGGCATTCCGCTTGACAAAGTGAGTACGTCAATGACTATCAATGCTCCGGCCTCGATCATTTGGTCCATGTATATTGTGGCGGCGGAAAAGCAGGGCGTTGCGGCCAATAAATTAACCGGAACAATTCAGAACGATATTCTCAAAGAATACATTGCCCAAAAGTCCTGGATCTTTCCGCCCGAACCTTCGCTGCGCCTCATTACGGATATTTTCGGCTATGCCAAAGAAAATGTTCCCAAGTGGAATACCATTAGCATCAGTGGTTACCACATTCGGGAAGCGGGGGCAACGGCTTTGCAGGAATTAGCCTTTACCCTGGCGGATGGATTTGCCTATGTTGAAGCAGGTATCAAAGCGGGTCTTGATGTGGACGATTTTGCTCCCCGTTTATCCTTCTTCTTTAACTCTCATACGGATTTTTTTGAAGAAATCGCCAAATACCGAGCGGCCCGCCGCATTTGGGCCCGTCATATGAAAGAAAAGTATGGAGCTAAAAAGGAAGAAAGCTTACTCTTGCGCTTTCATACTCAAACCGCGGGCTGTTCTCTAACGGGCCAGCAGCCGGAAAATAACATTGTCAGGACGGCTTACCAAGCCATGGCCGCTGTCTTAGGCGGTACTCAGTCGCTGCATACCAATTCCATGGATGAAGTTCTGGCTTTGCCGACGCAAAAGTCCGTTCAGATTGCTTTGCGCACCCAACAAGTTCTTGCTTATGAAACGGGCGTGGTCAATACTATTGACCCCTTGGCGGGTTCTTACTTTGTGGAAACTCTAACCCAGCAAATGGAAGAGGGGGCTGAGGAGTACTTCCGCAAAATTGATGAACTGGGCGGGGTTCTGGGAGGCATCCGCGAGAATTTCTTTCAGCAGGAAATAGCCGATGCGGCTTACCGCTATCAACAGGAGATCGAAAGCAAAGACCGGATTATTGTAGGGGTTAATGAGTTTGTTAACGAGGGAAAAGTAGAGATTGAACTGCTGAAAATTGACCCCGAAATTGAGAAATCTCAAATATGCGCGCTTCAGGCCATGAAACAAGGCCGCGATAACCTCCGGGTTCAAACGACCTTAACGGACTTAAAGGAAGCGGCTCAGGAATCCGGCAATTTGATTCCGAAAATTATTGACGCTGTCCGGGCTTATGCTACCGAGGGAGAGATGATTGCTGTTCTGAAAGAAGTCTTTGGGGAGTATCGGGAACAAGCTGTATTTTAAGTATTGGGGGAGGGAACGTCATGAAGAAGAGTCGAATTCGTGTCTTAGTTGGCAAGCCGGGTTTGGACGGACATGACCGGGGTGCTAAAGTGATCGCGCGGGCACTTCGTGATGCGGGAATGGAAGTCATCTACTCGGGTTTGCATCAAACCCCGGAACAGATCGTCGAAGCCGCGATTCAGGAAGATGTGGATATAATAGGAATTAGTGTTTTATCCGGAGCGCACATGACAATTTTCCCGAGAATCAAGGAGCTGCTTAAAGAGCAAAATGCTGAAGATATTGTGCTCATGGGCGGGGGAACGTTTCCCGAGGAAGATATCGTTTCGCTTTTAGAGGCCGGACATGCGGAAGCGCTGTTTACTCCGGGAGCACCTACGACAGAGATTGTGAATTGGATTCATGAGAAATTGGCGGACGCTGGAGGCATTATCTGAGATTCCTGAAGACAAAGAATAACAGAGAAGAAGAAACTTTTTAAGAGGCTGACTTATTGCTCTCTCATGGGCGGGTCAGCCTCTTGATCTTTTCTTGAAGATGGTTTGTGGCATTAGCAAGATTATTTAGGGAAATTCAGAGAAAAAGATTCATAAGATTAATAATTGCAGACGATTGGCGGAAAAATACCTGTAACAGTTAGTGGCAAAGATTTATTGCCTGAAATATTTCTGAGTTCCTAAGTTTGGGACAAGCAGAGATAATTTCCGCATGATTTAGGTTTATCTTCGAGCACAATCGAGATAAAAATAGTCTGAATGTAATTAGACCTGAAATTGTTGATAATTTACCTGAATTTAGCCTTTTTTACGAAAAGGAATGCTAAAATCTGCTAGACTCCGATCATTGGATAGAGTAGAATTATATTTGTTTTTATAAGCCAAAAACATGAGAATAAGAGATGGGTTGCCTGTTTAGCACAATTAAGGGCCAAGTCTATGTACCTCTTTTTTACTTAATATTTTAATTGAGCATAGGTAGTTGAAAATGTTAAGTATGTTTTCGTCTTAAAAAGATAAGCCTTATGATTGACTTTAGATTTGCGAGGTGCATAGCAGTGATACAAAACCTAAAAAGATGGCTTTTGGGTGAAAAATTACCGACGAATAGGCTCAGTGAAGAAAAATTTAATGTTTTTTGGGGTCTTCCTGTTTTGGCGAGCGATGCCATTTCTTCGGTTGCCTATGCCGTTGATGAAATTTTATGGGTCCTTGTTCCTTCAATCGGTTTGATTTCCTACTATTGGGCTCCTAAGATTGCCATAGCCATTATCTTGCTTCTCCTTGTACTGACCATTTCTTATCGTCAAATCGTTAGTGCTTATCCTAATGGCGGCGGGGCCTACATTGTCGCTAAGGACAATCTCAAAGTAAAGTATGGGCTTATTGTCGGCGCATCCCTGTCGGTTGATTATATTTTAACGGTTGCCGTCAGCATCAGCGCCGGTACAGCCGCTGTTACCTCGGCAATTCCGGCGCTGTACCCCCACCGGATAGCCATAGCGATATTTTTTATAGCCCTAATGACTATAGGGAATCTGCGCGGGGTTAGTGACTCTTCGAAATTTTTCAGTATTCCAACCTACGCTTTTTTGGTTACCATACTTAGTCTCCTCATAGCAGGCATAATCAAGAGCATTGGGGGGACTGCAGTACCGATTCCCCCTATGGTTTCTGATCCTGCTGTTTCTTTCGGCACTCAGGCTATTTCCCTTTTTCTGCTGCTGCGGGCTTTTTCCTCGGGTTGTGCCGCCGTTACAGGGGTAGAAGCCATTTGTGACGCTGTGCCCAACTTTAAAGAGCCGGCGGTAAAAAACGCCAAGCTGGCTTATGTCTTGCTGACTATTTTTGTGATTATAACCTTTGGCGGGATCACATACTTAGCGACGGTTTTTCATCCTGTGCCTAATTCCCAGCAAACGGTCATCGCCCAATTAGCCGCTAGCATTTTCGGCCGGGGCTTAATGTTTTATATTATTCAAGCAACGACAACCGTTATCTTAGCCATGGCGGCCAACACTGCTTTTGCCGGTTTTCCGATCCTGTTGTCCATTATTGCCCGGGACGGTTATGTTCCGCGGCAGTTTGCAATGCGGGGACACAGATTAGGTTTTTCCAATGGCATTTTACTTTTATCCTTAGCGGCGGGGATGCTGGTCATAATTTTCCAAAGTGATACCCACTTGCTTATTCCTTTGTATGCTATCGGTGTCTTTACGTCCTTTACCTTAGCCCAGGCCGGAATATTCTTAAAATGGTTTAGGACAAAGCCCAGGGGTTGGGTTTATAAGGCCTTTATCAACGGATTAGGAACCATTATAACCTTCATAACCGTAATCGTTATTGCCGTTACCAAATTTCTCAGTGGTGCCTGGGTTGTTTTACTGATCATTCCCTTGCTGGTTATTGTTATGATGAAGATCAGAAATCACTATACTATGATTGCCAAAAGGCTGGATGTTCCCAATGACCGGATAGAACGGCTGAAACTCAGTCCCAAACCGATGCCCTATGTTATTATTCCTGTCCAAAGTCTTAATGTTATGGTAATAAAGACACTTCGCTATGCTAAAAGCTTGTCTAACGAGGTTGAAGTGTTCAATGTAGAGACTTATGAGGGTGAAGCAGATAAACTGAGAAGCAAATGGGCCAAACTTAAAACAGATGTCCCGCTTGTGATCAAGCAGTCAGCGTACCG
This sequence comes from Candidatus Desulfosporosinus nitrosoreducens, assembly GCF_030954495.1. Taxonomy (GTDB): domain Bacteria; phylum Bacillota; class Desulfitobacteriia; order Desulfitobacteriales; family Desulfitobacteriaceae; genus Desulfosporosinus; species Desulfosporosinus nitrosoreducens. The sequence goes on from NZ_JAVHUW010000083.1 coordinate 111,453, forward strand.
GGACATAGTTGGTCCTCTTACTGAGTATATCGAGTCCAATGAACATGCTTCAAGACCGGGAGATGTGATAACTGTTCTTTTGCCCCAGTTTGTTGTGGCGAAGCCTTGGGAAATGGCACTTCACAATAACACCAGTTTGTTTATAGCCAGAGCGCTTTTGAATTATAGAAATATTGTTGTTTCTTTGGTCCCTTTCCAAATCGAGGAGAAGTCTGAACTGTACAAAGATATTGATTTGGAAATTGAATAAACCGCTTAAAAAGATAGCTAAGATAGTTGAACCCAAACTATTCTTAACTATTTTTTTGTTATAGGTTCGCTTTTTCGCCATCTTTCGCCGTTAATTTGGAATATAGTTGTTTGCGAGGACATTCTTTGGGTGTTGTTGGAGAAGACATTCCGGTTGTAAACGTATTGATTCTATAAATCAGAGATTATTGCAAAAATCAAGGGGGACGGGTTATGAGTCAGGCGATTAACTCCATGTATTTCAGTCCGACAGGCACGACTAAAAAAATAGTATTGGGAATAGCCCGGAAACTTGCAGAAAGTACATCCGGGAAACCTGATCAAGAAACAGCCGCCAGGAACATTGATTTTACCTTGCCGGGGATCAGGTTAAAACCTGTGTCCTTTTCAGAACAGGATGTCGTTATTATCGGTGTTCCGGTCTATGCGGGAAGAGTTCCGAATGTCTTATTAAACTATTTAAACACGATTAGCGGTCGCGGTGCTTTAGCGATCCCTATTGTTGTTTATGGAAACAGAAACTATGACGATGCTTTAATAGAATTGAGAGATATTCTGGAAGCTAACGGCTTTAAAGTGCTGGCAGCCGGAGCGTTTATTGGAGAGCACTCCTTTTCCCTAACCCTTGCTCAAAACAGACCGGATGAGAAAGACATGGCCATTGCCGAGGAATTTGCCAAAGGTCTCTACGTGAAATTAAGCGCACCGGGGGAGTGTAAGGCGGTAGCCGTGAGAGGAAATCAACCGTATAGAAATTATTATAAACCTAAAAACAAAGACGGTAATCCAGTGGATATAAGAAAGGTAACTCCCAAAACAAATGATCAGTGCACTAATTGTAAACTTTGCGTTGAAGTCTGTCCTATGGGTTCGATCAATCCTGAAAATGTCTCTGAACTGCTGGGAATCTGTATTAAATGTGGCGCCTGTATTAAAAAATGTCCTACCCAGGCAAAATATTACGATGATCCGGATTATCTGCGGCATAAAGAGGAATTAGAAATTGAATATGCCGCTCGCCAAGAGCCGGACTTATTTGTTTAAACCCAGTTATTTTAAGGTCTCCGCCGCTTGCTGAATTTGCCGTAAAGTTTGAACGTGCGCTGATTCCCAATTGTAATGGGAAAGCGCTGTTAAGTCAGATGCGATCTGCGTAATTATAATGTAGATCGCTATGGCTGTTTTCCAAGCCCTGTTAACTAAAGGGCTTATTTTATTTAACAGGCCTAAAGCCGTTGTCCTGGTTAGATTTGCTTAAGGAGAAATGTCAATGAGCAATAATTATAAACAACCTAAGTCGGATATCATAATTATCGGCGCGGGTATTATGGGGTTAAGTGTGGCCTATCACCTTCTGGAGGCCGATCCTAAATTATCGATTGTCATCTTGGAAAAAGAAAAATTATTGGGTTTAGGTTCAACCGGGAAATGCACAGGGGGCATCCGTTACCAATTCAGCAGTCCTCTTCTGCGGCGCTTAAGCCTTCTCAGCAGAGATTTTTTCCTTAACTTTGAGCCGGCTTTCGATACTCCGATCTGGTATCGGGAAAGGGGCTATCTGATGCTGGCCCCCAACGAGGCTCTGTGGGCTGATCTGAAGCTGAGCGCCGGACAGGCTGAGAGCGAGGGTATACCTGTTAAAATCTTATCTCAAGAGGAACTCGAAAAAAACTTTCCCTATCTGCAGCAGGACCATTACTTAGGCGGAACCTTCGGTCAATGGGATGCTTATGCAGATCCCTATGCCGTCTTGGCAGCTCTCTATGCTTCGGTGCGGAGACGGGGAGTTCCCGTACATTTCCAATGTGAAGCAAGAAAAATCCTCCGCCAGGGCAATGCTGTCTCAGGTGTTGAAACGACACAAGGGGTATTCCATAGTCCGATTATTGTGAACGCCGCCGGCCCTTATGCCGCCGGATTGGCCGGCGCAGCCGGGATTGTTCTCCCCGTACAGTCCTTTCGCCGTCAGGTGTATGTTTGCACTAATCCCAAAGATGTGCCGGCTGCGGCTCCCCTGATCGTGGATTTAGCCACAGGCTTTTATTTGCATCAGGAAGCCAGTGCTAAAACCGTCTTATTAGGCGGGACCGATAAAGACACCCGACCCGGGCTGGATGAGGTGGTTGACAAATCTTTAGCCGAGGATTTTTTTCTGGCCGCAATGGAGGCAATCCCTTCCGCTCTCAATATTAAATGGCTGCGCACCTATACCGGGATACGTGATCAAACTCCAGATTATCTTCCCATTATCGGCGAAGCAGCAGACTTGAAGGGTTTTTATCTGACAAGCGGCTTTAGCGGTCACGGCTTTATGCATGCTTCAGCCGTTGGCCGCATCGTGTCAGACCTGATTTTAAAGGGGCGTTGTGAACAAATTGAGGGAAACTTATTCTATCCTCAGCGATTTGCCAAAGCTTCCCCGCAAGAATCCCTGGTTTTCTAAGGGACCTGGTCATCCTTGCCTTATTTCTAAAGCCAAGACTTAAGTGAGAGGCATTTTGTCCTTAACCGAATGCCTTGGGAAATCGGAGGGGAATTGAGTTTCTCAAAAAAGAGGGATTTGCAGGCGACGGCTAGAATTTAATACTTTAAGATCTGCTGCCTTGAGGTCTGAAGATTAAATTTGCTCACAGCCGTGAGGAGGGAAGGCTAACGTAATGGTTAGGACAATAAAGTGAAGCATTTTAGTTATCTAACTCCGGAAAATCAGAAAATCACCTTTTTTAAGGGGCCGGAGCCTTTCAACAAACATACTCCCCGTTCGCTTCTTTCCCATGCCTTAGGGGCGACCCTTTATATGCCGGGAACCCGGGAAACAATTGCTCAGGAGTTTATCAGGAAAAAGAATCCGGGCTTAGTTGCGGCTGTCGTTTGTTTAGAAGATTCTATTGCCGATTCGGAAGTGATTTTGGCTGAAGAGAATCTCACAGCTCAGATCCGAAGACTCGGTCAGGCTATCGCAGAGGAAGAATTGGCGTCGGAGGACCTTCCTCTGATTTTTATTAGAGTTCGCACTCCCGATCAGGTTCTTAAGCTTGTGGATAAAATAGGAAAGTATTCCGGGTTGTTAACGGGCTTCGTCTTTCCGAAATTCTCTTCGGACAGTTATCGTTATCTGGAGGTCCTTGGGGACCTTAATAGTCAGGCTTCAGACCGCTTCTACGGGATGCCGATTATTGAAAGTCCCAAAGTTATTTATCGGGAAACAAGGCTTCAAGAATTATTGGAGATTAAAGGTCTTCTTGATGCTTATCAGGACCTCATTTTAAATGTACGGATTGGAGCGACAGATTTTTCCGGTCTTTTTGGAATAAGACGAGGGCCGGATGTGACTATTTATGATATCACAGTTATACGGGACTGCATTGCCGATATCCTCAATATTTTCGGACGAATTGAGAGCGATTATGTTCTCTCCGGTCCGGTGTGGGAATACTTTGCCGGCGAGGGGAGAGTCTTAAAACCTTTGCTGCGCAGAAGCCCTTTTGAGGAATTTCAGACGAGCCCGGGACATAACAGAACCAACGTGCGCCAACAGCTTTTGAATAAATACATGGATGGTCTGATCCGCGAGGTCATCCTGGATAAGGAAAATGGTCTGATCGGGAAAACAGTGATCCATCCCAGCCATCTGATTCCTGTTCACGCCTTGTATGTTGTGGGCTATGAGGAGTATCTTGACGCTTTGGCCATTCTTGAGCAAGGCTATGGGCAGCAGGGGGTTTTAAAAAGTCATTACGCCAACAAAATGAATGAACCGAAACCGCATTATCATTGGGCTCAGAAAATACTGCTGCGGGCCAGGAATTATGGAGTATATAATGAACAGCAAAATTTCGTCAGCTTATTTACTCAAGAACTACACGTATGAGCTGCCAGGGCTTAGCCTTAAAGTTCAATTGAAAAATAATCCTTTTAATTTAGAACCGGAAACTTTATTTTCTCTGGCGTTAAGGAAAAACAAACGGCGAAGGTTCTTATTCGTCAGTAAGGTTCTGGGCAAACACATTCCCGGAGCTCCTTTTCTGCCGCTTTTGGCAGGGGCGGCCCTCGCTATTCAATGTTTTAACAAACTTTCCGGTCTTGAGCATGATCAGACCTGGCCCCTTATTCAGGCCCTCAAAACAGGGCAGCAGATGCAAGAAGCCTATGAGTCGGTGGCTCAAAAGCCGCTCCTGAATCTGCCCGGTCAGACGTTGTTTATCGGTTTTGCAGAAACAGCCACGGCTTTGGGTCAAGCGGTGTTTAGTTTGTTTGAAAACGCATACTATCTTCACACGACTCGGGAATATATTCCTTGCCTGCAAGCAGAACTTGATTTTAGGGAAGAGCATTCCCATGCTGTTAACCATCGCTGTTATCCGGCGCAGGCAGACTATCTTAGCTCCTCTGAGCGGATTGTTCTTGTCGACGACGAGCTAACCACGGGCAATACGGCCCTTAATATTATTCGAGCCATCCATCGTCAATACCCCAAGAAAAATTACGTGCTTCTCTCGTTGCTGGACTGGAGGTCTGGAGAACACCGCGCTGATTTTCGCCGGCTTGAAGCGGAGCTGGACACAAAAATCCACACCATATCCTTAATGGCAGGAGAAATCGCTTTCAGCAGTCCGGCAAAGGCGGAAAATAGTTGTGCCGCTTCCCGGGACCCTCAGGAAATTTCAGATCTGCCCAATCCTGAGCTGGACGATTATCCTGAGTATAAAATAATCTCGAAGTTGAAGGAGTTCAGCTTTCCGGAAACTATTCCGGTTTTCTCCCAAGATTCCTTGGGAGATCAAAATCCAATCCCCTATCTGAAATTGACGGGAAGATTTGGCTTGAATACGCATGAGCAACAGACAAGCTGGCATTTGGCCCAGAAACTCGGCCGGGTATTAAAGACCAATCGTCAGGGTTCAGTCACCCTATGCCTGGGCACAGGAGAGTTTATGTATTTCCCGATGTTGGTTTCAGCTTATATGGGAGATGGGGTGCTGTTTCATTCGACGACAAGAAGCCCCATTTATACCAATTCCCAAGGTGGTTATGCCATCCGGGAGGGATGTGCCTTCAGAAGTCCGGAAGATCCGGGGCTTATCAATTATATGTATAACCTGCCCGAAAATTATTACGACGAAGTATTCGTATTTTTAGAAAGAGAGGTCAGCCGTGAGCGCTTGACCCCTCTCGTAAGAATGTTCCATGACAAGGGTATTCCGCGTTTAGTTTTCGTTATTTGTCTTGCCTCGACAGAAGGGAGGTTTTTGAATGACCGCAAGAAGCCATCTGCAGCCAATTCCAGCCCCTTTGCCGATGGGATGCTATAAACCGCAAGATGTCACCTTTTTATTGAAAAATCTCAATGGACTTATCCAGGAAACGGATTTAAAACTACGTGAGAAGATAATTCAGTCCGGCGGGCATTATTCCGAAATGTTGCCGGTTGAATATGAACCCAGCCGGGAATACATGGCTTTGTTTTATCAAGCGCTGCGAGAGAATGCCTTCAAGGTTGCTGAGGCGGTTGGAATTGTTGCGGAATTAATTCTCAGGAGAAACGGTCCGCAAACAGTGCTGGTGTCTTTAGCACGCGCCGGAACGCCCGTTGGTGTCTTGATTAAACGGTATCTGCTCGAAAAAAAAGGCTTTGCTTTGCCGCATTACAGTATTTCCATTATCCGAGGCAAGGGTATTGATGAGAACGCTCTTCTTTATATTCTTCAGCAGCACCCCGAAGGGAAACTTCAGTTCATTGATGGCTGGACAGGCAAAGGGGCCATAACTAAGACACTTAAGGAAGCCTGCGCTGAATTTGAGGCGAAGTATGGCTATAAACTGGATAGTGATCTGGCCGTTCTGGCAGATCCGGGGCACTGTGTCCAAACCTTCGGAACGCGGGAGGATTTTCTCATTCCGAGTGCTTGTCTGAATTCTACGGTTTCCGGTTTAATCAGCCGAACGGTTTTGCGTCGGGATTTAATGACGGACCATGATTTTCACGGTGCCAGATATTATCAGGAACTGGAAGGCCGGGAGGTATCGAATCTCTTTGTGGATACGGTCTCCGCAGAATTTAAGCGCCTTCAAGACGAGCGGCTTGTAAACCTTAGGCCGGAAGATTGCCGGGCAACATGGCAAGGCTTAAAAGATTTAGAGCAAATCCGGGAAAAATACGAAGTCGAAGATATTAATTTGCTGAAACCGGGTCTGGGAGAAACGACAAGGGTGCTTTTGAGGCGATTGCCCGAGCGGGTTTTGATCAACCACCCCGCTAACCCTAATCTGAAGCATATTCTGCTCTTGGCAAAGGACCGAGGGGTTCCGGTTGAACTATACCCGGAACTGACCTATGCGAGCTGCGGGATCATCAAGCAGCTGTCATGAGGAAAGTGCTTTTATTTGCCAGTGATCTTGATCAAACGTTACTCTATTCCCGGCGCTCTTTGGGATGCTCATCTTTAACAAAAGCTAGCCTTCTCCAACCGCTTGAAGAGTTGGACAATCAGTTGATTTCGTTCATGAGTCAGGGTGCCCTCAACCTGCTGAAAGAACTATCCGCTCAGATCCTGTTTGTGCCGGCGACTACCCGGACAAAAGCCCAATATCAGCGGCTTGGTTTTGCAGACTATGGCATAGTTCCCCGTTACGCAGTGACGAGCAATGGCGGAACTGTCTTCTTTGAGGGCCGGGAAGATAAGGACTGGACGCAAAGGGTTGCTGCCGGAAAGAGTCATTGTGCGGAGGGCAGGGATCTGCTTCGTAAGTTTCAAGAAATTGCCCATCCGTCCTGGGTCATTAAGGATTCAGGTAAGCTGGCCGATGATCTCTTTTACTATTGTGTCATTGATCGGGACAAGATGCCTGTTAAAGAAGTTGGCGACTTTGAATTATGGGCGAAAGAGAATCATTGGGATTTGTCCATTCAGGGGCGGAAGCTTTACTTCGTTCCGCGTCATGTCAGTAAAAAAGCTGCCGTTCAATATCTCCGGGAAAAAGAAGGCTTGAGTATCGTGGCGGCTGCGGGGGATTCCCTCTTGGATTTGGAGATGCTGAAATACGCCGACGTCGCTCTCGCGCCTGCCCACGGTGAATTATTTACTCAATATACCCAGGGAAGATTACAGGAAAAGGGAATCCGATTTACCCAAAGCAGCGGGATTGATGCTGCTGAGGAAATCTTGCAAACTCTTTTGGGGATAGTGCTGAAGGGCTTGGTTGTATAATGGATCTGTTTGAAGTACAATGGTTTGTGGTAAACATTGTAAAAATAAAAAGAATCATGTACTATTTAGGTTATGGTTAAACTATCACCCAGAGGAATGTGAACGTTATGTGAATTTCAATAATACAAGTATGATATTACCTGACCGGATAGTGAGAGGGCATAGCCTTTGTATAAAAACGTCAGTTAACATACAACAAATAGGAGTGGTTCAAATTGGATTCTGTCTCAAGTTTTTTCCAGGGGATCTCCCAAAGCTACGCTCAGTTTTTTTCGCTTCATGCTTTGCTGGCCACTTTGTCAGATCCGGTAAGTCTCGGGATTATCGGTTCCTTAATTATCCTGGAAGGCTTATTGTCCGCTGACAATGCTCTCGTCCTGGCCGTCATTGTGCGTGAATTGCCTAAACGACAACAAAAAAAGGCTTTGTTTTACGGCATCTGGGGAGCCTATCTCTTTCGTTTTCTTGCGATCGGATTTGGGGTATATTTAGTACAAATCCGCTGGGTTAAGGCGATTGGAGCTCTCTATTTGCTCTGGATGTCAGCGAAATATTTCTTCATGAACAGTGAAGACGAGGATGAACCTGTTGAGGGTAAAGCTAAAAGTTTTTGGGGGGTGGTTCTCCAGGTCGAGCTGATGGATATTGCTTTCAGCATCGACAGTGTTTTAGCTGCTTTCGGAGTCAGTGAAAAGGTTTGGGTACTTTTTCTCGGGGCTGTTTTCGGGATTTTGATGATGCGGGGAGTTGCCCGACTCTTCTTAATCCTGATTGAAAAATTCCCGGAATTAGAGACGACAGCTTACGTTTTAATCAGTTTAATCGGAATCAAGATGATGGCCTCAGTATTTGGTTATACAATCTCGGATCTCCTGTTTTTCCTGATCTTAATTGTTGTTTTTTTCAGCACCTTTCTTTTTCATTATTTTCACCTTTTGCTTGGCAAAAAAGATAATAAGGCTAATGATGACGATACGGAAAAAAACAAAATATCCTAATTTGAAATGGAGGATTGAATATGGCTACTATCAACCTGCAAAAAGGACAAAAGATTGATCTGACGAAAGGAAACCCTGGTCTGACAAAAATAATGGTCGGTTTAGGCTGGGACGAAGTCTCCAAGACGAAATCCGGAGGGTTTTTAAGCGGTCTTTTAGGAACGAAGCCTGCTGAGATTGATTGCGACGCCTCTGCTCTGATGCTTGATGCCAACGACAAGCTTACCTCAAAAGAGCGGTTGGTGTATTTCGGCAATCTTCACAGTGCTGATCAGAGTGTCAGGCATAGCGGAGATAATCTTACAGGTGGCGGAGAGGGAGACGATGAACAAATCCACGTGGAATTAGCAAAGGTTCCCAGTGGAGTTCATAAAATAGTCTTTGTTGTGAATATTTATGATTGCGTCAAACGCCGCCAGGATTTTGGACATATTGCCAATGCTTTTATCCGGGTGGTTAATTCCGGCAACGGACAAGAATTATGCCGCTTTAATTTAACTGAAGATTATTCCGGAAAAACCAGTTTAATCGTAGCTGAAGTTTATCGCCACGCGGATGAATGGAAATTTGCAGCCATTGGGGAAGCCACTCGTGATGCATCTCTGGGCGAAATTGTTCGCCGTTATCAATAAGTAAGTTGAAGGGGGATACTGTAATGGCTATTAATCTGCAAAAAGGTCAAAAAGTCGATCTGACGAAGGGAAATCCCGGATTAAAAAAGATTGTTGTTGGCCTGGGGTGGGATGTTAACAAATATGATGGAGGCAATGATTTTGATCTTGATGCCGCCGCTTTTATGTTGAATTCTGAGGGAAAAGTTACTGACGATAAAAATTTTATTTTCTATAACAACACATCGAGCTCTGAAGGATCTGTCATGCACACCGGTGACAACCGTTCCGGGGTGGGGGAGGGCGATGACGAGCAAATTAAAGTTGACCTTTCTTTAGTACCCGGTGCCATTGCTAAAATTTCTTTCGGAATTACGATTCATGAAGCTAAAGAACGCCGGCAAAACTTTGGCCAAGTAGCTAATTCCTATGTGCGGGTTCTTGATGAGGAGTCCGGCGCGGAACTTATCCGTTATGACCTGGGTGAGGATTTTTCTGTGGAGACGGCGATTGTAGTGGGAGAGCTCTATCGCAACGGTGCAGAGTGGAAATTTAATGCCATAGGCAGCGGTTATCAAGATGGCTTGGCAGGGCTCTGCAGAGATTTCGGCTTAGATGTCTAAGCTGGGGAAACCTCAGGTATTGACTAAAGGGACTCGAATTTTAAAAATAATTTAACGAGGTGTTCGTCATGATTAGTTTGCAAAAAGGACAAAAAATTGATTTAACGAAAGGGAATCCCGGGCTTTCCAAAATTGTTGTAGGTTTAGGTTGGGATACGAATAAATATTCGGGGAGAGCTGATTTTGACCTTGACGCCTCAGCTTTCCTGCTTGATCAAAATGGTCGCGCCGGAGGGATTGAAGACTTTATCTTTTACAATAATCTTGTCGGCGGAGACGGTTCCGTCCAGCATACGGGCGATAATCTCACCGGGGAAGGCGAGGGGGATGATGAGCAAATCAAAATTGATCTGGCGAATGTCCCAAGTCATGTGGAAAGGATCGCCATCACAGTAACGATCCATGAGGCTGTAGCTCGCGGGCAAAATTTCGGGCAAGTTTCCAATGCCTATGTCCGTGTAGTCAACGAAGTGAATGAGCAAGAAGTTATGCGTTACGATTTGGGAGAAGACTTTTCCGTTGAAACGGCTTTGGTCGTTTGCGAACTCTACCGCCATCAAGGAGAATGGAGATTTAATGCGGTGGGGAGCGGCTTCTCAGGGGGACTGGCTGCCTTATGCGCTAATTACGGTTTACAGGCAGGTTAAGCAAAGTAACGCAGCAGTAGGGAGAGCTTCGTTTGGGGGCTTTGCTGCAAATAGGCCGAGTATCGTTTTGGTGCCAAAATCAAAGCGCTGTCTTTAAACAAATAGACGTTGATTTCCCTGCTCACAAAATGGGAGTCCCGGGACTCGAAGGTTGTGAGCAGTCCCTCATTGTGGGTTAAGGTATAGCCAAGGTCTTCTAAAAGCTCCGTAAGAGTCTTTAGATATTCGTCACGCCGCTCGAATTTGACGCTAAACCCGACCACCCGCCAGTTGGCAGTTAAGAAAAGGCTCATCAACAGAGAAAAGCAATACCCAGAGCTGATAAGTGTGTGATTGATGGGAAAGATCAGGAGGCAGGCAGATAGAATAAAAAAAGGAGAGGCCAGGGGCAAAAAAATTGTTAAGTAGGTTTTTAAGAAGACTTTCACCGGCATATCTAATCCTCCTTAACTAAGATTGCAAGGTTTTGAGTAATCCACAATATGCATTTGCCGGCTCAAGTGCTACAGGACGGGTTGGCCCGGATAGAAATAAAAACTCCCTAGGCGCCGTTAGGCCTTAGGGAGTTTTTGTCTGAACTTTGTTCAAGGGTTTGAAGAGAGTGGTTAAATTTGAATATCCATTTTTTTAATCTTTCTGTAGAGAGTATTTCGTCCGATACCCAGAAGTTTGGCAGCCGGAGCAATCTTACCCTTGGTTTGACCGAGGGCATAGAGGATGGCCTGCTTAGCCTGCTGCTCCAATAAAGGTTCCGGTTCGGTTTCCGGAACGAAGAGCTTGAATTCATCCGGCAAATCCTTGGTGGTAAGGAAAGGGCCATCTGCCAGAGCAACCATACTTTCGATGCAATTTTCAAGCTCCCGAACATTTCCGGGCCAGGGATAGGCCAGTAAGTGTTCATAAACCTCTTCATGAATTCCCAGGAGCGGGTTGCCAAAAGATTCGCATGCTTTACGAATGAAATAGGGAACTAAATCCCGAATGTCTTCAATACGTTCGCGCAATGGGGGCAATTCCAGGGTTACGACTTTTAGACGGTAATACAAATCCAGGCGGAACCGTTCCCTTGCAACCAGTGCGGAAAGGTCTTCATGCGAGGCCGCAATGACTCTAACGTCAATTTTTGTGGTTTTTGTATCGCCTATGCGCGAAACTTCCTTTTCCTGCAGTGTTCTGAGCAGTGCGACTTGAGCATTTAGGGGCATGTCGCCAATTTCGTCAAGGAAAATAGTACCTTTTTCGGCTAATTCGAATTTCCCGGGTTTCCCGCCCCGGCGGGCTCCGGTGAAAGCGCCTTCCACATAACCGAATAGCTCGCTTTCAACGAGGGAAGCGGATAATGAGGCACAGTTTAAGGCTATAAAGGGAGCTTCACGGCGCGGGCTAAGCTGATGAATTGTGCGGGCAATTATTTCCTTGCCGGTTCCGCTTTCGCCGTGAATGAGAACTGAGGAGTGAGTCGCGGCAACTTTTGAAGCTCGTGCCAGAATTTGCCGGGTAGCTTGGCTGTGCCCGATCCACAAGGGCTTAGGGCATATCATTGAAGAATCTTTGGCTATTTCCAGTGTTCCGACGATACCTAAAGAATGGCCGGCTTCGTCGACTACCCGCTTGAGGTGAGAGGCTATCTCTTTTCCTGAGTGATTTTTCAGGTGTAAGTCCAGAGAATGTCCGCTCAACATCCAGCCTTTCGGTGAACTGAAGATGTCTCCCGCGAGTTGGCCGATGATGTCTTCTTGTCTGCGGCCAAGCAATGCCGCCCCGAAGGCGTTGATATTAGTGACGACGCCGTTGCGGTCAATGGCCAGAAATCCCTGTTTCAGGAGTGAGGAGGCTAACTTGGCTCCTTCCTGGTAAAATTTCAGCTGATTCTCTAAATCGAAGAGCTGTAAATTTTTTTCGATCATATTTGCGCCCATCCTCGCGACATACAAGACCTTTTCGCGATCATGGCTGGCTTCCCCGCTAATATCCAAAACACCGATTGGAGTTCCTTGACTGTTCTGAATTGGCGCAGCCCAGCAGGCCAGAAAGTGATTATCGCGTACGAAGTGTTCCCAGCCCAGGACAGAAATGGGTGCATTGTCGCGCAGTGCGATGCCGATGGCGTTGGTTCCCCTGATTTCTTCACGCCAACTGGCGCCGGGGCTCAAATTCACCTTCTGAGCTTTACTCATAAAAGGCGCGTCGCCCGTGGCTTCAATAATGTATCCTTCGTAATCACAAAGCAGAACTGTATAGCTGGTGCTGGTGCCTCCAAGTAAGCTGAAAATATAAGGCAAAACAGGCTTACTGGCGCGGATCAAAGCGTCCTGGGCATCCCGGCGCTCATTAAGACGAGGTTTAGAGAGAATATCCTGATTAGAGGTTAGCGTATGATCAACTCGATATTCTTTGCTTCGCTGCCAGGAGCGGTAGATGGAAGGAGCTACTTCCGCTTCAACGCTTTCTCCATTCATAAAGCGAGTCCAATGGTTAGACAACTCTCTCCCTTCCTTCTCCATGAATGATTTTATAATTCAGAATAACATAAATATTCAAACCGGACAACTAATAGGTAAGATGTAAAAACTTAGAGTATGCCACGATGGAAAAACAGCAAAGTAAAATGCCTGTCACTTGTAATCAAATAATACAAACCGGTAGTGAAATAAAGGAGCAAGTACTAAAATAACTGGCAAAGACCTTATCGTTCTTTGCCAGTTATTTTAGTTTGGAATAATTTAATTATGGAATTAATGATATTTATTTACCGAAAGAACATTGAGGATAGGTGCAGACCGGGCAGTCAAGGCAGAGTCCGCCATGTCCCAGCTTGACGATGTCAAGGCGGGACAGCCGCTCTCCTGTGAGCAGGCGCGGGGCGAATAAATCAAAGGCGGTTGTTTTAGAATACATAACACATCCAGGTAAGCCTAGAATGGGAACATCCCCCATGTAGGCGAGTAAAAACATGGCGCCGGGCAAAACAGGGGCACCGTAGGTGATGAGTTCAGCTCCCATCTCTTTGATAGCTGTTGGTGTGACATCGTCCGGGTCGACGGACATCCCTCCGCTGACCAGAATCATCTCTGCACCCTGGCTTAAATAATCGCGAATACAGCTTTGGATTCTTGAGACATCATCACTGGCGAGGGTTTGTCCCAGAACAACCGATCCCCAGCTTTCGACTTTTGCGCGCAGAACGGGTCCAAACTTATCCTGGATTATGCCATGAAAAACTTCGCTTCCTGTTGTGACAATTCCAACCTTAAGGGATTTCATGGGACGAACTTCAAGAAGGGGGGATGAAAACGTGCCGGCAATTCGTTCCGCTTCGAGAATCACTTTTTCGTCAATCATCAGAGGAACGACACGAGTCCCGGCTACCTTATCTCCTTTTTTTACAGGGCGATGATTGTGGAGAGTTGAGAAAACAATATATTCTAAAGTATTCAAAGCTAAAATGCCCTCTTCGGAGACATAAAGAATACCGTCCTGGGCGGCCGAGAGTGTGACCTTCCCTTCTTTAGGCGAATCGTAAACGAGTCCTGGTCCGGACGCAGCCTGAGCGAGACGTTCAGCAGCTTCATTTTCATGAATAAGGCCGGGCGTTTGATCCCAAACATAAATATGCTCTTTCCCCATACTTAATAAAACAGGAATATCTTCTTCTTGGACAACATGTCCCTTGCGAAAGCGGGGACCTTTGGAAACACCGGGGATAATTTGCGTCATATCATGGATCAGAACAGAGCCGACTGAATCTTGCACTTTGATTTTTTCCATTGTGATAGCCTCCAATACATTTTGGAAGACGTGGTTTACACGTCCTGGAGTGGATTAAATTGTATAGATTAATTGTCAAAGGTTTATAGTAACCGAGAGCAGACAAATTGTTCCTTATATTATGGTATCGTATCGGCGACAACAGGTCAAGTCAGAGCTTTTCTTGCCGGAAAATAGCGGAACACTGTTGGCTTTATCCCTAAAGTGCTTCGGCAAAGCGTATCCTGGAGAGTTGGGTTGACAAAGTAAGGTTATGGAATAAACTTAGTGAAATAAGGTTTTAATTTTTGAGAGTATGGCTTATATTAAGGGAGTGGATCTGGCTCTTCTGCTTAACAGGCCATAAAAGCTAAAGCGCCTAAAAATCTTTTTAGTTTGTCCTTTGAAGCAGCATAAAAATGATGAAATCGCGATAAATAAGACTAAGCGCAGATTTAATGACGCTTAGAGAATCCCAGACAGCATAAGTAAAATAAATTGCTTTCGCAATTATGATCTGTGGAAGTTCAGCTTAGAGAGGGAATGTTAATGGAAAAAGAAGTATTTCTTGCCTTGAAAAAAGCTTATGAGCAGAATTTGGAGGTTGTTCTGGTTACTATAACCAGCGTGCTGGGCTCAACTCCTCGCAAACCCGGAGCTAAAATGTTGGTTTTTTCCGATGGGATGATTGCGGGCACTATCGGTGGCGGATGTGGTGAAGCCGAGGCCAGGCAGGAGGCTCTGCATGTTTTGCAGACATGCACGTCTAAGATTTATTACCTGAATATGACCGCAGATATCGCTCAGGATGAAGGGATGGTCTGCGGAGGGACCATGGAATTATTTATGGATTATTTGGGTTTTCAAGGCCCTGTGGATCAGACCGGACTCTACAAAGACTATTTGGCAGCTTTAGACGAAGGCTGCGGCAATCCTATTCTGGTCACTGTTATTGAGGCACCGGAGGAAGGCTTAATAGGAAATAAACTTGTTTTTAAAGATACCGGGGATGTCAAAGGAGACCTCGGCTTGGAGGATCTGAAGCGGGTTGCCTTGGAGAAGGCCAAGATAAGTGGCAACAGATGTCAGCCTTTATTGATCCGTTTGAACTCTGATTTTGAGCCATGTGAAACTTCGGCGACGCAAGCAGCTTTTCGCTTATTGCTTGAACCGCCAACAACACTTGTGCAATTACTGATTTTAGGTGCGGGTCATATAGCACATCCCCTTGCCATCATGGCTAAAATCCTTGGCTATGAGGTAACGGTAGTCGATGATCGTCCTTCGTTTGCTAATTCTGTCCGTTTTAACACTGCAGATAGGGTTATATGCAATGATTTTGAGCGAGCCTTGGATGATATACCTATTAATCCGCATACCTTTGTTGTGATTGTTACCAGGGGGCATCGCTATGACAAAGTCTGTTTGAAAAAAGTGATCTACCAACCGGCGGCTTATGTAGGCATGATTGGCAGTCGCAGAAGAGTTAAAGCCTTGAAAGCTGAGTTGGAGGAAGAAGGAGTGCCAGGTGAATTATTGCAAAAACTCTATTCTCCGATCGGTTTGAATATCGGGGCAGAGACTCCGGAAGAATTAGCTGTAAGCATTCTCAGCGAATTGATTAAGGTTCAAAAGGAATTGAATCAGGATAGCAAAATAAAGTGACATAAGAATTTGTATGAGCTATCTTAAGGTCTGCTCAGTTTGCCGGATACGGGAAGCTTGGGCAGAATACATTTCTGTAGAGGTAGAAAAATAGGAGCCGGAAAGCATTTGAGGGGTTAAATTTCTGAGGGTGTACTCAGAAATTTAATCCTTTTTTGTATAGTCGGCAAAGCTAAGTTATTTGGCTTTCAATTAGGCTGCTGAAACTGCAATAATGTTCCAGAATTAAACCTCTGTTCCCTATAAAGTGTGTCAAATTAGGGCATAAAAAACTAATTGTCTTACCTGAATCGGAATTTATAAAGACAAATGTGCGAGGCGTTGATTTGCAGCTGTTGGTATAAGGCTTGTTTCAAATATCATAATTGAATATTCGGATTATTGGCATGATTGTTGCAATACCTAAAAGCAAGTGCAAGTGACAATAGAGTCACTGCTGACAAAGACTAATGGCTGAGGCCAAAAGAAATGGGAGGAAAAAACATGCCGATTATTCATCAAGTGTATGGGTATTACATGCCAACAGTAAACCTCATGGGAGCCGGAGCAGTTCAGGAAACAGGAAAACAAGCTAAATTACTCGGTGGGACCAAACTACTGTTAGTGACAGATGCTTATCTTGAAAAGATTGGTATGGCACAGGAAATTGCTGATATTATCCGGAAGGAAGGTCTTGAGGTTGTCATTTACGGTGGTGCCGAGCCCAATCCGACGGATAAAAATGTTCATGATGGTTTAGAGATTTACACTAAAGAGGGGTGCAACCTGATCGTCTCCGTCGGTGGAGGTTCTTCTCACGACTGTGCCAAAGGAATCGGGCTTGTTGCAGGTAATGGCGGCAGAATTAATGACTATGAAGGGGTTGATAAATCTCCCTTACCAATGGTTCCGATGATTGCCATTAATACTACTGCCGGGACAGCTGCGGAAATGACAAGGTTTTGCATAATCACCGATTTGGCACGGCATATTAAGATGGCCATCGTCGATTGGCACGTAACCCCTAATGTTTCAATTAATGATCCTTTATTGATGATGAAGCAGCCGCCAAGTTTAACCGCCGCCACAGGGATGGACGCCCTCACCCATGCCGTTGAAGCCTATGTTTCTACAATTGCCACGCCTGTGACCGATTCAGCCGCTCTAATGGCGTTTAAATTAATCAGCAGGTATTTGCGCCGCGCTGTAGCAAATGGGGACGATTTTGAAGCAAGAGAACAAATGGCTTACGCTCAGTTATTGGCGGGCATGGCGTTCAATAATGCCAGTTTAGGTTATGTTCATGCCATGGCTCATCAATTAGGCGGATTCTACAATTTGCCGCATGGTGTCTGCAATGCTATCCTTCTTCCTCACGTTTCACGCTTCAATATGATCGGCAATGTCGAGCGTTACGCAGAGATCGCTGCGGCTATGGGAGAAAATATAGCGGGACTTTCTGCCAGAGAGGCGGCTGAAAAGTGTTTCAGCTCCATCAGTACGCTTTCTCAAGATGTCGGAATCCCCACGGGGTTGACCGTACTGGGTGTTAAAGAAAAAGACTTTGCCTTGATGGCCGGTAACGCCAAGTTGGACGCCTGTCAATTGACTAATCCGCGAACAGCAACGCTCGAACAAGTGATTCAGATCTATAAAAACGCCATGTAAATTTTTTATAAGCGATTAATTTCTCGCTGCTGTCTGTCTATCGTGCCAAAGCTTTGGCAACATTGATTAACTAGCCAAACTTAAAGCATTGGGACCGCAAAAGAGGAGCCGTCTATGTAACGGTTTCTCTTTTTTGTTTACGCTGGAATTATCGGCTGCCTAAAAGACCGCTCAGTTTAAACTTCAAGAAAAATAGCCGGAAACGGAATACATTTTGGCAAACTAAGGAGAATAAAGCATTGTCGAATTGTTGTTTAGGGACGATGTTCATAAACAGATTTTATTTCATATGATAGGAAGTGAATACTTGAGGAATTTGAAGGAAATCAGACATTATTACACCTTATCCTGGAAAAATTATAATCTATTCAAGGATATCACGAATAAGTATAATTTTTTATTGACATCACTGAACTTTGTGCTAAAATTTAACCTGATGGAAATTTGGGATGACCCATGAAAATGTGGTAGGCTCAGGTTCCTTCGTGTTTTTTTAGTAGAAAAGGGGGCAAAGATCACAATTGGCAAATTCTCTTGGACGTCATGTGTTGGCTGAAATTTATGGGTGTAGTTTCGACATTTTAAACGATAGGGAAAAGGTCGAAACGTTGATGGTCGACGCAGCCCTGGAGGCAGGTGCTGAGGTACGTGAGGTAGCGTTTCACAAGTTCAGTCCTCAAGGGGTAAGCGGAGTTGTAGTAATTTCCGAATCACACTTAGCCATTCACACTTGGCCGGAACTTGGATACGCAGCAGTTGACGTCTTTACTTGCGGGGACCGTGTCAATCCCTGGGATGCATGCAACTATTTAACAGATCATTTTAAAGCAGGCCATATGACTGCAACGGAAATTAAGCGAGGAATAGTAGAGGATCCTAAGAAAGCGGTAAATATTTAGGAGGGATATTTATTTTACTCCGGACTAAAACGAGTGCGGATAAAGAAATTCTGACTTATGTCATGCAAAAGTTTGACTTTCTGACGGGTACTAGATAGACCTTGTAACTGATGAAGTTGCAGGGTCTATTGTATTTCGAGTTTGAGTACATACTATAGGAATAATATTGTCATATTATCACTGTGGAATAAATAAATGGGCAGGACTTTTACTAAATGTATAGAATAAGTAATAGGTTAATGTCTGAATGCGAGACAAGGAGCGATAACATGATGCCGCTAGAATTCAGCTTCTTAGAGAAGTTGAACTTAGTACAAGCGCGGTTGCGCCGAGAAATAAATTTCAGATCCGCTAAGTTTGAAGAGTTGGTTCATTTGGATATGGATGAACTGGATAGAACGGTTTGTCCGGCAATAGTTTTAGCTGTCAGTCGATCTTGTGGCGATCAGGGACAAAAATCGGATGTTTTAGCAGCTATTGTTCAGCTGATTTATATGGCTAATCAGGTTCATAAACTGATGAAAGATGATGATGATCTCGCCGAAGAGCTTCGCCAGTTCCCGGTACTGGTCGGAGACTTATTATATGGTAAGTTTTTTTTGGAACTTTGCCAGGAAAAGCTCTTACCATTTTTAGCCCCCTTAGCTCAAGTCATTGGGACTATGAGTGAAGGGGGAATTTCTCGTTGGCTGGCGCGTGACAGGAACCTGAGTCCGGACGAGTGGCTGAAAATTATTGAAAAAGAAAGTGCTGCTCTGACGGCTTTAGCGGCCCGCCTGAGTGCTGAACTGGCGGATGTTTCCTTTCCGGTTCGGCATCAGCTGGAAGCCTTTGGTTTGGAACTGGGAATGGCCTGGGGAGCCTCTAAGCAGTGTCTGGGTAAAAATGTGGTTCTATCAATTCTCCAAAAAGCGAACGATATCCTCAATGAGATTTCGTCTGGTACGCAGCTTCAGCTGCAGCCGCTACGTGAGGTTTATCATTTTGTGGCCAAGCAGTTGGCTCCGGATTTCTATCTCCATGAGGTTGGATCATGAGAACGGAGTAAAAAATGAATAAAATTAAAGTTTTTTTGGAAATGATTAAATTTGAACACACTCTTTTTGCTTTGCCTTTTGCCTATCTGGGAGCATTTTTGGCATCCAATGGAATTCCGGCAGGTATGAAATTGTTGTGGATTACTTTAGCCATGGTTGGGGCGAGGACTGCAGCCATGTCTTTGAACCGCTTGATTGACCGGCAGATTGATGCTCGTAATCCCAGAACGGCGCAACGGGCTTTGCCGGCTGGTCAGCTTCGGGTGAAAGAAGTTTATCTTTACACCGTGCTTTCCTTTTTGCTGTTAGGCTATTCAGCCTACAAGCTTAATCTTCTGGCACTTTGGTTAATGCCGATTGCCGTCTTTTTTTTAGTATTGTACTCCTACACCAAACGATTTACCTGGGCTTGTCATTTGGTTTTGGGCATCTCACTGGGCTTAGCTCCTGCCGGGGCTTGGATCGGAGTGACCGGACATTGGGCTTGGGCGCCCATTCTTTTGGGCTTGGGAGTTATTACTTGGGTTGCCGGCTTTGATATCGTTTATGCTTGTCAAGATGTGGAGTTTGACCGTAAAGAGGGATTACATTCCATACCGGCTATTTTCGGGGTTCAAAGAGGCCTGGAAATCTCCTCTGTTCTGCATATCCTGGCACCTTTGTTTTTTGTTGCGGTTGGAGTTGTCATGGCGATGAGTTGGCTTTATTACTTAGGCGTTGGGATTGCCGTAGTGTTGCTTTTCCGTCAGCATTGGCTTGTCACAGCCAGCGACCTCTCCAAAGTTGGAGTTGCTTTTTTTGACTTGAATGGTTATTTAAGTGTTATGCTTTTTGTATTTTCGGTTTTGGACTTAATTATTTTACGCTAAAAGGAGGGGGACGATCTGACCTCGCTGTTTGCTCAAAGTGAACTATACGACTTGATTAAGAAAGTGGAAAAGAGTGAACGCTTAAATTTTGAGGATGGCGTTCGCCTGATGAACAGCCGGGATATCTTAGCTCTCGGCTATATGGCCAATCTTCAACGTGAACAAAAAAATGGCAATAACACCTACTTTGTTGTCAATCGCCATATTAATCACACCAATGTTTGTACGAATCTCTGTCATTTCTGCGCTTATGGGGTTAAAAAAGAAGACCCCCGGGCTTTTACCCTAACCCTTGAGGAGATAGAAAAAGCTGCCCATGAGGCAGCCCGGGAAAGAGTTTCAGAAATTCATATTGTGGGCGGTCTGAATCCCGATCTGCCCTTTGACTATTATCTGGAGATGCTGCGCAGGGTGAAAAGTATTTTGCCGCAAGCCTGTATTCAAGCCTTTACGGCGGTGGAAGTTGATTATTTCACTCAAATTACCGAGCTTTCTTTGCGCGAGGTTTTACAGAAGCTGATGGAAGCTGGTCTTGATTCTTTACCGGGAGGCGGCGCAGAAGTATTTTCACCGCGCGTCCGGGCAAAAATCTGTGAAAAGAAAGTTTCAGGCCAACGTTGGCTGGAGATCCAGGAAACAGCCCACCGCTTAGGTATGCGAACGAACGCAACGATGCTCTACGGCCATGTGGAGACAACTGAAGAACGAATCGACCATCTCCTCCAGCTTCGAGATTTGCAAGATCGTACCGGAGGTTTTCTCACCTTCATACCACTCCCTTTTTATCCGAAAAACACTCAATTGGAAGGGCAGATGGGAGTTGACAGTACGACCGGATTTGAGGACTTGAAAATGTTGGCCGTTGCGAGAATTTTCCTGGATAACTTTGACCATATTAAGTCCTTTTGGATTATGCTTGGTCCTAAATTGGCTCAGGTTTCTCTGGCTTTTGGGGTGGATGATCTGGACGGGACTGTTGTGGAAGAGCGGATTATTCACTCGGCAGGGGCCGAGACGAGTCAGGTGATGAGTAAGCGCGCCCTCATTCATATGATACAGAAGGCGGGACGAGATGCGGTGGAAAGGGATACTCTCTATCGTGTCCTGAAAGCCAATTAGGATGAAAGGGTGAGTAGGCGTTGGATTTAGAGACCTTACATATCATTGAGAAGCGTTTAGCCGGAAAACGGCTGTCAGTTGCTGAGGGGGTCCGGCTTTTACAAGATGCTGATCTGCTTTCTTTGGGGCAGGGAGCCGACTTGCTTCGCAAGCAGATGCATCCGGAAAACGTTGTGACCTTTGTGATTGACAGAAATATCAATTATACCAACATCTGTTCCTGTCAGTGTAAGTTTTGCGCTTATTACTGCAAACCCGGAGATGCGCAAGGATTTGTTTTGTCAAGGGATGATTTACATGCTAAGATTGAAGAAACAGTGGCGGTTGGTGGAACTCAGCTCTTGATTCAAGGAGGATTGCATCCTGATTTGGGTCTGGAATACTTCGAAGAGATGCTGCGTGACATCAAGGCTCATTTCAAAGTTCATGTACATTCCTTTAGTCCTCCTGAGATTTGGGATCTGGCTGAAAAATCGAAGTTAAACCTCAGTGAAGTTATTAGCCGCCTCAAAGATGCGGGTTTGGACTCAATTCCCGGGGGAGGAGCGGAGATTCTCGAAGATCGGGTTCGGCATCTCATTAGTCCGAACAAAATAAAATGGCAACAGTGGATGGAGGTAATGACCACAGCCCATAGCCTTGGCATGAAATCCACTGCGACGATGATGTTTGGGCATGTCGAGACCTTTGAAGAACGAATCTTGCACATGGTGCACGTTCGGGAGGCTCAAGACCGCACAGGCGGATTTACGGCCTTTATACCTTGGAGCTTCGCGCCGGCAAATACGGAACTGGGCGGAGAAGGCAGTACAGGGGTTGAGTATTTGCGGACTCTGGCGGTTGCACGTTTAATGCTGGATAATGTGCCTAATATCCAGGCTTCCTGGGTTACTCAAGGGGCTAAAATGGCCCAAGTGGCCCTGCGCTTTGGAGCTAATGATTTTGGCAGTACGATGTTGGAGGAAAATGTCGTTCGTGCTGCCGGAGTACAAACTCGTGTTCCTTTAAAAGAAATCGTCCGTTGCATTGAAGATGCTGGTTATCAGGCGGTCCAGCGCAATACGTATTATGAATGGTTAAAGGTCTACGGGAAGGAAGTGTAGCGGAATGCGCAGGCGATCACGTGGAGATGGCAATATGCCGCTTTTGGAACACGTTCTTGCTCTTCGTAAAGTATTGGTTATAGCTGCGTATGCTGTAGCTGTGGGAACTGTCATCGGATGGTTCATTAGTGATCAGACCTTTGCCTATTTAGCCAGTCCGGTGACCAGGCTAAAGAATATTATGTTCATAACGACGACTCCCATGGAACCTATGTTGGTTAAACTGAAAGTATCTTTAAGTATTGGGGTTACCCTGGCTCTCCCTGTTATACTGTGGCAGATTTGGGGGTTTGTTTTGCCGGCCTTAAAGCAAAACGAAAAAAAATACCTCTATATGATTGTCCCCAGTTCTGTCCTGTTGTTTCTCAGTGGAGCCGCCTTGTGCTTTTATGTCGTCTTACCGATGGGAATCAAGTTTTTGCTCTATGCCGGCGGCGGTACGGTTCAGTCAACACCTTTTGTTACCAAAACGTCCTATTTGGGTTTTCTTATAACCTTCCTTTTGACGTTTGGTCTCGTCTTTCAACTGCCGATTGTTCTCCTGATCTTAATTCGGATCGGAGTGTTATCTCCTAAAACTTTGGCGAAAAAAAGACGCTGGGCCATTTTGATTATTGTGATTTTGGCAGCTATTGTTTCGCCCACTCCGGATTTATTTACTCAATTTCTTATGGCAGGTCCCATGTACTTTCTCTTTGAAATCAGCATCTGGCTGGGATATCTCGTTGAGCGAAAGAGAGAAAAACAGCTTGTGGCTTAGAGAAGCGCCTGACTTACCATAGATTTGTAATTCAGTGGAGTATTACTATTCGCAGCCGAGTTAAAAACGGATGAGATAGTTCAAAGAATATGCTAGTGGCTAAAGGGGGCAGAAAAATGAGTTTTACAGAAATCCTCCTAATTTTGGGTATCGCTTTGGTTTTGTTTGGACCTGAAGATTTACCGGAAATCGCCCGAACTATTGGTAAGGTGGTCTATGAAATTCGCAAAGCGACTCAAGATGTAACGAAAGAAATCCAAGGTTCAATAGAGACGCCGAGTAATATATTAAATAAAGCCCTGGATTTAACGGAGCATTTACCGGAGTCGAAGACATCTCAGACAGCGAGTGAGACAAAGGATTGCAAAAAAGACGAAGAATTGTTAAGATTTGAAGATGAAAAACCAGCTGATCCGCTGGCGGAATTACCATCAGATATGGTATCTTATGTAGAAAAGGGTGCGAGCAGGTGAATCGGTTTTGAAACAACTCTGGCTCTTCAATCAGATAAATTCAGATCTTCAGCGGGTTGAGAGAGGACTGACCAAATTTGTGGAGACGGATTATCCTATTCTCCAAGATTCGGGTATCCATTTATTGGCTGCCGGCGGCAAACGGTTACGTCCGGCCTTTACGCTCTTAGCCGGGAAATTCTATGCTTATTCGACGGAAAAACTTATCCCTGTTGCTATGGCCTTAGAACTCATTCATATGGCGACCTTGGTGCACGACGATGTTGTCGATGCCTCTGTGACAAGACGGGGGAGGCCGACGGTCAAAGCAAACTGGGGAAATATTGTTTCTGTCGAAACAGGGGACTACTTGCTGGCGAAAGCCTTAATTCTTATCTCCCAAATAGACCACCCTGAGGTTGCCCACATTCTGGCTGAGGTTAGTGTTGAAATGTGCCAAGGGGAGATTCAGCAGATTAAAGCTTCTTTCGATGTTGAGCAGAACCTCAAACAATATTATTTTCGCATAAAGCGCAAAACCGCTTTGCTGATATCTGCCTGCTGTAAACTTGGTGCTTTAGTTTCAGAGGCCCCGAGACGTCAGGTTTGGGCTTTAGGGGCTTACGGGCATTCTTTGGGCATGGCTTTTCAGATTGTTGACGATGTTTTAGATATCACAGCAAAACCTTCTGAATTTGGGAAACCAATCGGCGGAGATCTGCGGCAAGGAATCATGACTTTGCCTATGATCCTAGCCCTGCAATCCTCTCAGGCTGATGCTTCTCTCCGGGTTTTGCTGGCAAAAGCAGACAAGACGGATGACGAGGTAACAGAAACTATTAATTTGATTAAAGCAACAGGGGCCATTGATCAATCTATGCAAATTGTAGATGCTTATATAGCAAAGGCTAAAAAACATCTTCAAGATTTGCCTCAGGTACCGGCGCGAAAGGCCTTAGAAGATCTGGCGGAGTTTATTGCGGTTCGAAAATTCTAGCATAGAGGATATTATTTTAGAGTCAAGTAATTTTAAGGGTATCTGTCAAAAATAAAAAGGAGAGTCCTGTATTAATTACAGGCTCTTTTTATACTCTCAGAAAGCATAACTTCGTTAATATTTTCTCCTGCCTAAGGACAATCAGGCAGTTGCCAGTGTCGAGGGCTTGGCACCAGTCTTTGGTTTTTTCAATAAAACCTTTTTTAGAAGAGTAATTCTATCATACCATATCTTGGGATAAATTGGAGTATATTTAAAGGACTAACTTGTGGTAGAATTGTGGTTAATCAGTGAAGAAAATGTTATTAAACATGGATAAAGCTGTTAATAAACAGATTCATATCGAATCATGTTACAAATTTCACGAAATGTTTTCCTCCACGGGGCTCAGCGAACAAGTACAAACCATGTTGCCTGTCGAAAATTGTATATAGCTGGAGAGTCTGGCATGGAATTCAGGGCTCGAATAGAGTACAATATGGTTAGACTTGCCAAGTTTTATGTCGCATAGAACATAAAAATTGAGTTAATACTACGTTAATAGGCCAAAAATTGGGAGGGTTAGGTTAAATGGAGGAAAATTCAAAGAACTGGGTTGACCGGCTCTGGAGAGCGTTCAGTTCCATGAAAATGGGACTTGCCCTGTTAGGGATTATCGCTCTTGTTGCCGGGCTGGGAACCTTGATTCCACAGGCAGAGCAAGATCCTCAAAAAGCTCAGGCCGTGGGACAGCTGTGGCAAACCCTGGGATTTACCCATCTATATAGTACTGTTTGGTTTCGCTTGTTGCTGGGTCTCTTGTGTATTAATCTTATTGTGTGCAGTATTCAGCGCTTCGGGAGTATCTACCGTCAAACATTCCAACTAGCTCCTCCGACAATCCTTGCCAGGGTTCCTCAAAAGAATAGCCGGGTGGTAAAAGGTGAGGTTCAGTCGCTGCAAAAATCTGTCCAGGAATTTTTGCAGCAAAAAGGATACCGGGTTATCCTCGGCGGGGACTCTTCTCAATGGAGCTTTATTGCGGCTAAACGACGGCTGGGGCACTGGGGATCTTTCATCACCCACCTTTCCTTTGTGGTTTTAGTGCTCGGAGCTTTATTAGGGTCTATCTTAGGGTTTAAAGGCTATCTCATGGAAGGCGCCGGAACAACCATACCCCTTCAGCAAATTGAGCTTTCCAAAGGAAAAGTTTCCGAAACCTTTAGTGTGCGCATTAATTCTGCGGAAGATCGATTTTTGCCCAATGGTCAACGGGATAATTGGTACACAGACATGAGCATTTTAGAAAATGGACAAGAAGTGGCAAGAAAGACTTTATCTGTGAATCACCCTTTTGAGTATAAAGGAGTTACTTTCTACCAAGCCAGTTTTTCCAATGGCGCCCGTTTCACCGTGGAGATGAAGGGAGAAAAAATCCCGGTGGTTTTACGGGAGCAGGGACAAAATTATTACCAGGCTCCGGGAACGGATCTTTATCTTATTGCAACATCCATTATGCCGCCAAGCTCTTCCCAGAAGGCAGTGGCTCTTTATCAGGTATATAAGGGGACAGGAGCAGATCCGGTCCAATCGGGCCAGCTGTCCTTGGGGCAAACGGTTGACGTTCAGTCAACCTATAAGCTGACTCTGGATAGTTATGCCGGATTTACAGGTTTACAAGTTAAAAAAGATCCGGGTGTGGCTATTATCTGGCTGGGATGCGCCTTATTGGTCCTCGGGCTGTTGCTGGCTTTTTACTGGCAGCCGCTTGTCCTCTCGGGCATTTTAAACTCTGAGAATGGCCGGGAAGGAACTCTCACGGTAGGAGCATTTTCCGGGAAAGCAAAGGCTGTATCCCTTGAGGCCTTGGACCAGCTTGTTAGTTCTGTCACAAAATAATTAATGGGGGGCGCTCTATGTTAGAAAACCTTGAAACAGCCATGTTTGACATTGTTGTCCTGGCCTGTACTCTGGCTGTATTGCTGTATTGGATTTGGATTGCCGCTAAGAAAGAGTTTATTGGGCGTTTGGCAACGGCAATGACAATGATCGCTTTGCTTGCCGATCTGGCCGCAATTATTTTAAGAATGATCACTTCCGGTCATCCGCCCCTTTCTAATGGCTATGAGTTTTTGATGACCTTTGTGGGAGGAATTATTGCCGTTTATCTGTATGCCGAGTTTCGTTATAAGCTGAAGTCCCTGGGTGCTTTTGTTATGCCCATACCATTTATTCTTTTAATGTTTATCATTATGACAATGGGGCCGGAGGAGAGAATTGCCCAGGCTATCCCCCCGGCGCTGAAAAGCCAGTGGCTGACCTTTCACGTAGTGACGGCAATGTTTGCCTATGGCGCCTTTGCCGTATCCTTTGGCTTAGGGATCATGTATCTGTTAAAATCGGGCAAAGAGGATAAGGGAGCGAAGCCAAAGTCCGGGGGAGTTATTTCTTATTTTCCCTCCCTTGACGTTCTTGATGAACTATCCTATAAGGTCGTTGGCTTTGCCTTTCCGCTTCTGACTCTCTGTATTATTACGGGGGCGATATGGGCAGATTATGCTTGGGGGACGTATTGGTCCTGGGACCCCAAAGAGACGTGGTCGCTAATTACCTGGATCATTTACGCAGCATTTTTGCATGCCAGGTTAATGTACGGCTGGAAAGGAAAAAGGGCTGCCTGGATGGCGGTATTGGGCTTTGCAGCTGTGTTGTTTACTTTCTTTGGAGTCAACTACCTTTTACCGGGCCTGCATTCTTATGCTCAATAGGGGAATAATCCCGAGAAGCTGAGTTCTACCATGAAAATCCGGGAGATATTTCAATTGTAACAAGGAAAGTGGTAAAATAAGACGAATTAAGAGAGTATCAAAAGTAAGAGAAGGAGAATATCTTTCATGCCGCAATATTATCCAATATTTATGGACTTAAAAGCTCAGCCGGTTTTGGTCGTTGGAGGGGGGATTGTGGCCTTGCGCAAAGTTCAAACCCTCTTACAGCATGAAGCTGTCGTTTATATTGTTTCACCCCGTCTTGTTCCGGAACTGCAAGAGCTTGTTGATGGAAAGTCATGTATTTGGCTGGAGAAGGAATATTCTCCGGAGGATTTGCAAGAGGCTGTCCTTGTTTTTTCCTGCACGGAAAAAGAGGACGTTAATGCCCAAGTATCAGCGGACACCAGAGCTCACCACCGTCCGGTGAATGTTGTAGATGATCCGGAGAAATGCAGCTTTATTGTGCCCTCAATGCTGGAACGGGGGGACTTGAAAATTGCAGTGTCTACAGGAGGAAGCAGTCCAATTGTAGCGCGGCAGGTTCGTGCTGAGCTGGAAGATTTGTATGGTTCTGAAATGGCGGAATATCTCCGTTTACTCAAAAAATGGCGAACTTCGGCTAAGACTAAGTTAGAGCCGGAAAAACGGGGCGTTTTCTGGGATCGGGTCACGGATGGAGACGTTAGAGAACTTATAAAGGCAGGCCGTTCAGCCGAAGCGGAAGGAGTGATCGAGGGTTGTTTCCTGTCGCTGTTGGATTAAATTATCGTAGCGCTCCGGTTGAAATTCGCGAAAAGATGAGTTTCCATCCCTCTAAAATGAAAGAGGTTTTAAGAGGGCTTAAAAATTATCACGGTCTTGAAGGGGTAGTCATTCTCAGCACCTGCAATCGCACGGAGGTTTATGCCGCGACAACGGATGTGGAAATAGGCATCTCGGCGATTAAACAGTTCTTAGCCAATTATCAGGGCATTGAAGAAAAGCACCTCAATCAGTATCTTTATGTACACACTTTATATGACGCTGTACGCCATCTGTTTCGCGTTACTTCGGGTTTGGATTCCATGGTGCGGGGAGAGACTCAAATTCTTGGACAAGTCGCCGACGCCTATGAGCGGGCTAACGAGGCGGGGGTTACCAACAAAGCGGTCAATGTGTTTTTCCAGACTGCTTTAGCGGTGGGAAAACGAATTCGCACGGAAACACTCATTGATCAGCATCCCGTTTCCATCAGTTATACAGCGGTTGAGCTTGCCAAACAACATTTCGGAGAACTTGAGGGTAAAGGAATTCTGATCGTCGGAGCCGGAGAGATGAGCACTCTTACCGCTAAAAATCTGGTTGCCGCAGGGGCTTCGACGGTCCTGGTGTCGAATCGGTCTTATGAAAAGGCTGTAACCTTAGCTAATGAATTTTCCGGTCTGGCCATACGTTTTGACGATATGGACAAGTACCTCGTGAAAGTGGATATTGTAATTTCCGCAACTGCTTCCTCTCATTTTGTCCTTTTGCCGGAACGAATGCTGGAGATCATGAATCAACGCCAGGGGCGTCCTTTGCTGCTCATTGACATTGCCGTACCGCGGGATATTCACCCTGACGTCGGAAGTATCCCTTCTATAACATTGTTCGATATTGATGATTTGCGGCAAGTTGTTGACCGTCATCACCAGGAACGGGAAATGGCTGCTGAAAAAGCAGAACAGATTATTGATGAAGAAATGCTCCTTTTCATTAAATGGCACAATTCCTTGTTTGTCGTTCCAACTATTGTCGCTTTGCAGCAAAAGGGGCAGCAGATTAAAGAACTTCAATTGAGCCGGGCTATGGAACGTTTGGGAAGCTTGACACCGAAACAGGAAAAAATAGTGCGCTCCATGGCTAATTCTATTGTTAATCATCTTTTGCATATACCGATCACGAATTTGAAAGAGTACGCCACAACAAATCAAGGGCATCTTTATACAGAAATTTTACAGAACCTTTTTGCTTTAGATGTCGAGGGAGAAAACATGCGTCAAGTTAAATCAGTGAATCATCACAAAGCCGGGCATATGTTTCATGGGAGGGCAGAATGACAAAAATTCGTATTGGAACTCGGGACAGCCAATTAGCGTTGTGGCAAGCCGAGTGGGTTAAACAGCAGTTGACCAATTTATATCCTCAGCAGCAATTTGAACTTATTCCTATGAAAACAAAAGGAGATAAGATTCTCGACGTTCCTTTGGCTAAAATCGGAGATAAAGGATTATTTACGAAAGAACTGGAAAACGGTTTGTTAAATAGGCAGCTTGATATGGCAATCCACAGTCTCAAAGATATGCCGACGCTATTGCCGGGCGGGTTACTCATCGGTGCCTGTTGCGAACGGGAAGAACCAAGGGACGTATTCTTGAGCAAACGGGGGATTCCTCTTGAGGAATTGCCGCCGGGAGCACTTGTTGGTACCAGCAGTCTGCGGCGCAAAGCCCAGCTTAAGCATTACCGTTCTGAGCTTGGCTTCATGGATTTACGGGGAAATCTGCAAACACGCTGGAGAAAGCTGCAGGAATCCGAGATGGCAGGGATTGTTTTGGCTGCCGCCGGTGTAAAACGTTTAGGCTGGGAAGAGAGGATAACTCAGGTATTACCGGAAGATGTCATGCTTTCCGCCGTTGGTCAGGGATCTATTGCTATAGAGATTGCTGAAGATCGCCCGGATATTCAGGAACTGCTGAGGCCCCTTAAGCATGAAATAACGGAAAAAGCGGTGCGGGCGGAGCGTGCCCTGATGCGCGCGCTTGAAGGAGGATGTCAGGTTCCCATAGGCGCTTTGGCCCAGGTGTTGGACGGGCAAATTGTACTTAAAGGAATGGTAGCGAGCCTTGACGGAGTTCGTTTGATTCGCGCTGAGGCCCGGGGGTATGATCCCGAGACCGTAGGAAACGATGTGGCCAAGCAATTGATAAATTTAGGCGCTAATTCAATTTTAGCTGAGATACGTTAACTCCTGATGTCTTGATTGAGGCCTGACTTAAGCGGGTTAAGACAAGAGATCCGTTGCCTCACGATTCAAGGGGCCCCGACTGTTCAGGGCCGGATAGAGTGGAAAAGAGATGTCTTTATTTAAATATATTTTAAGATAGTATATTATATAAATAAGCTCGTGAGATGATTGAATAGGAGTGTTTTAGATTGACTAAAGGATATGTATATTTGGTAGGTGCCGGTCCCGGAGATCCGAAACTGATTACCATTAAAGGGTCAGAATGCATAGCTAAAGCTGATGTTTTGGTCTACGATCGTTTGGCTTCACGGCGCCTTTTAAGATTAGCTCGTCCGGATTGCGAACTTATCTATGTGGGAAAATCTCCGGATCGCCATACGCTAAAACAGGAAGAAATTAACCGGCTTATCGTCGATAAAGCTTTGGAAGGGAAAATAGTGACCCGCTTAAAAGGAGGAGATCCTTTTGTTTTTGGCAGGGGAGGAGAGGAGGCAGAGGCGTTACTCGGTGCAGGGGTTCAGTTTGAAGTTGTACCGGGTATCACCTCTGCTATCGCCGTACCGGCCTATGCCGGTATTCCGGTGACCCACCGGGATTTAACCTCTTCTTTTGCGGTCATTACGGGTCATGAAGACCCTACGAAAAATGCAACCTCTATTCATTGGGAGCACCTTGCCCAGACTCATGGTACGCTCATATTTCTCATGGGCATGGAAAACCTGCCCTTAATCGCCGAGAAGTTAATGGAAAACGGCAAGAAAGCGACGACCCCCGTAGGAATTATTCAATGGGGCACTCGCCCGGAACAGCGCACTCTTGTAGGACAACTTGACACTATATCCTCAGAAGTTATAAAAGAAGGATTCACGAATCCATCGATTATTATTGTCGGCGAAGTCGTCTCTCTGAGGGAAAAACTTCAGTGGTTTGAAAAGAGACCGTTGTTTGGGCAAAAGATTGTCGTGACCCGGGCTCGTCATCAGGCCAGTGAGTTGTCACAGGCTATTGAGGCTTTGGGCGGAGAGGCCTGGGAATTTCCGGCGATTGAAATTGCCCCTCCTTCGGACAAATCGTATCTGGTGAAAGCAATTGACAGCCTGAAAACCTTTGATTGGCTCGTCTTCACGAGTGTTAATGGTGTCGAGGAATTTTTTGTAGAGCTTAAACGTCAGGAGCGGGATGTTCGCGATCTGGCCGGACTGGAAATTGTGGCTATTGGTCCCGCCACCCAAGCAGCCTTGGACAAGAAAGGACTGCGTGTTGCTTTCGTTCCGGAAGAATACCGGGCGGAGAAAATTGTCGAAGGACTTAAAGGCCGTGTTTCAGCTGGCCAAAGAGTACTCTTGGCCCGGGCTGAAGAAGCGCGGGACGTTTTGCCTGAGTCTCTGAAAGCTATGGGCGCGGATGTCTGGGATGTGCCGGTTTACAAAACGGTCCTCGGCGGCGCCAATCGGGAAGAGCTGCAGCGCCTGCTCCGCGAAAAGGAAATTCAGGCGGTCACTTTTACCAGCTCTTCGACGGTGCGCAACTTTGTAAATCTTTTAGATGGCGAGGTAGCTCTTTTGAACGGCGTTTCTCTTTATTCTATCGGACCGATTACGAGTGCCACCGCGCAGGAGCTGGGGCTAAGGATTGACAAAGAAGCTGCTCAGTATACGATTGGAGGACTCGTTCAAGCATTAATGGAGGGAAAATAAAACATGATCAGCGTGACAAAGCTTTTATTTGATACGGAGTATTTCGGCGACTCTCTGCGTTACAGCAAGCACTCTCACGGTGCCCGAAACGGTACGACGGTTGATTCCGGACCGGTCATTGTCTGGAATTCCACCAAAACCTGCAACCTGAAATGTGCACATTGTTATATGGAATCCGATTCCCAGAAATATCAAGGGGAAATGACTACGGAGGAAGCCAAACGGTTTATTGATGATTTAGCGGAGTTTAAATCTCCCGTTCTTCTCTTTTCCGGAGGAGAGCCTTTGATCCGGCCGGATTTTTTTGAGCTGGCAGAGTATGCTATTTCCCGGGGATTGCGAGTCACTTTGTCGACAAACGGCACTCTGATTACGCCGGAAGTGGCCAAGCGCATCAAAGAGATTGGAATTTCCTATGTTGGTATCTCTCTTGACGGACTTAAAGATGTCAACGACAAGTTCCGGGGCAAAGAAGGAGCATTTCAGGCAGCGATGCAAGGAATTCAAAACTGTGTTGCTGTAGAGCAAAGAGTGGGTCTGCGCTTTACGATTAACCATCATAATATTAAAGAATTGGACAAGATCTTTGATTTTATTGAAGAGGAAAATATTGACCGGGTTTGCTTTTACCACTTGGTTTATTCGGGACGCGGAAATCAAATGATTGCCGAAGACGTGACGCCGGAGGAATCTCGTCAAGCCATGGATACTATTATTCGGCGGACTCGGGATTTTGAAGAACGCGGTTTAAAGAAGGAAATCTTAACTGTCGATAATCACTGTGATGGAGTGTATCTGTACCTTCAGGCCTTAAAAGAGGACCCTGTCAGGGCGGCAAGGATTAAAGCCCTGATTGGCTTAAATGGCGGGAACCGGTCGGGAATTGCTTTCGGCGAAGTTGATCCTCTTGGCAATGTGCATCCTGACCAATTTACCCAGCATATTACTTTTGGCAATATCCGCGAGCGTAAAATCGGGGATATTTGGACGGATCTGTCTCATCCTATTTTAGCCGGCTTAAAAGACCGCAAGGCCTTGCTGAAAGGGCGATGTGCCGCCTGCAAGTTCCTGGATATGTGCAACGGGAATTTCCGGACACGTGCTGAAGCCGTTACCGGAGATTTCTGGGAATCGGACCCTGCCTGTTATTTGACGGATGAGGAGATCGGACTCCAATCCCAGAAATAAAAGTATCTCAGGTCCGCTTAGCAATAGTTAGTCTCTTGCTAAGCAATTTCTTTTCACTGTGAGGAAGTAAAAGTGTTTAAAGGCTGCCGGGCGGCTTCACGTGCCAAAGCTAGGAAGAAAATATCCTCAGGGTACCCGGCAAGTTTTGGTATTCTGTGATCAGGATTACGCTATAGAAGGCTATTTTGAGTTATCTTAAGGAGGAGCAGTAGTATGGAACTTAAACGGAGACCGCGGCGTTTGCGGGCTAGTGAGACGATCCGGAGGATGGTTCGGGAAAACCATCTTCGTATCGACGATTTGATTTATCCCATGTTTGTCATGCCGGGGCAGAAACAAAGGGTGGAGGTTTCCTCAATGCCCGGAGTTTATAATTTCTCCCTGGATGAGTTTGTCATTGCCTTGGGTGAAGTGGTAAAGTTAGGGATACCTGCAGTCTTGCTCTTTGGACTTCCGGAAAGTAAAGACAGCGTGGGCTCGGGAGCCTATCATGAACACGGGATTGTACAGGAGGCAGTGCGCCTGGCTAAACAGCATTACCCCGAACTTTATGTAATTACGGATGTCTGTCTCTGCGAGTACACAGACCACGGGCATTGCGGGATAATTGACCAGGGCCGGATTTTGAACGATCCAACCTTGGATCTTTTGGCCAAAACAGCTCTTTCACACGCTCGTGCGGGGGCGGACATGGTGGCTCCCTCCGACATGATGGATGGAAGAGTAGCCGCTATTCGCGAAACCCTTGATCGGGAAGGGTATTCCCATGTTCCGATCATGGCTTATTCGGCCAAATTTGCCTCCGGATTTTACGGACCTTTCCGGGAAGCGGCAGGCTCAGCCCCTCAATTCGGAGACCGCCGTACCTATCAGATGGACCCGCCCAATGGGAATGAAGCGATGTTGGAAACGGCCCTGGATATCGAAGAGGGCGCGGACTTGATTATTGTCAAGCCTGCCTTGGCTTTCGGAGATATTATTTACCGTACCAAAGAACGGTTTGGGCTGCCTGTCGCCGCTTATAACGTCAGTGGGGAGTATGCCATGGTTAAAGCAGCTTCCGCTCAGGGCTGGATCGATGAGAAACGTATTGTGATGGAAGCCTTGGTAAGCATGAAACGCGCCGGTGCGGATTTGCTGATCACTTATCATGCTCTTGATGTAGCACGCTGGTTAAAAGAGGAGGAGCATTTGTGATCGTACCTTGGCATACAACGAATGCCTGTAAGATGTTTTGTGACCATTGTTATAGAGATGGTGGCTGCCGGGCACGGGCGGCTTTCTATAATGAAGGAGATTACATGGCAGAGGAGCCGTGGCGCTTGTATCACGGAAGAAAGGGGGCTTAGTATGGATTCTCTTGATCGCGCTTTGCTTAATGCGATTCAAAATCAATTTCCAATTGCTGTTCATCCTTATGAAATCTTGGGAAAATGTGTGGGAACGGCAGAAGAAGAGGCTTTCTCACGTATTCAGAGACTTCGTCAGGAGGGAATCATCCGCCGTTTGGGCGGGGTCTTTGATTCTTGGCGCTTAGGCTATTTCAGCACCTTGTGCACGGCAAAAGTTCCGGAAGAAAAAATTCCTGTTCTGGCTGAGCTGCTCAATAAAATTCCGGGTGTTACCCATAACTATGTTCGAAATCATGAGTATAATATTTGGTTTACCTTAATTGCCCGCTCGGAAGAGGCTGCCAAAGGTATCATTCAATCCATTCGTACTGCCTTAGAAATACCTGAGGTCTTCAGCTTGCCGGCTACACGTTTATTTAAAATTAAGGTTAACTTTGATTTTACAGATGATGAAGATAGTCAAGAAGAAGGGTTTAATGCTTTCGACAACGAAGGCGAGCAGGGGGCACAGAGGTTTAACGGCCGTCCCTATGATTTGACGAATGAGGACATTGCTCTTATTCAGGTGATCCAAGGAGATTTGCCGGATTCTTCAACACCCTTTACAGTCTGGGCAGAAACCCTTAATTGGCCTGTCGAAAAATTAATCTCATCTGTCCAGCGATTGCTGGAGGCCAAAGTCCTGCGCCGCTTTGGGGCAGTTTTGCGGCACCAAAAAGCAGGTTTTGTGGCCAATTCCATGGGGGTTTGGCAAGTTGAAACGGCGAAGGCTGAAGAGGTCGGGAAGACCATGGCGCAGTTTAAAGAGGTAAGTCATTGCTATCAAAGGTCACCTCTTCCTGACTGGCCTTATAACCTGTACACCATGATCCATGGTAAAACGATTGAGGATTGCGGGGAAGTCATGAAGAGGATTTCTCAAGCGACAGGTATCCCTGAATATTCGATGCTTTTTAGTACTGCGGAGTTAAAAAAGAGCAGTATGCAATATTTCCTTGAAGAAGAATTTCATTGACGAAAAGGGGGTCATTCTTTTGCCCTTTGTGGATAGGAAAAGCAGTCAAGCCTTTGCTCAGGCGAAAAAGGTAATTCCCGGCGGTGTCAATTCCCCGGTGCGGGCGTTTAAATCGGTGGGCCGAGATCCGGTGTTTATTGATCATGCCGAGGGTGCCTATCTTTGGGATATTGATGGCAACCGCTATCTTGACTATGTAGGTTCCTGGGGCCCGCTGATTGTTGGTCATGCTCATCCTGACGTGGTGGCCGCGATTAAAAAAGTGGCTGAGCGGGGAACAAGTTATGGGGCACCGACAGAAATAGAAACCGTTCTTGCCGAGGAGGTTATCAAAGCATACCCCTCAATGGAAATGATCCGTATGGTTAATTCCGGGACGGAAGCGACTATGAGTGCCTTGCGCCTGGCGCGGGGAGTCACCGGCAGAACGAAGATTGTTAAGTTTGAAGGCTGTTATCATGGGCATGCCGATCAGCTTTTAATTAAGGCCGGAAGTGGTGCCTTGACTTTCGGAGTGCCGACATCTCCGGGTGTTCCGGCTCAAACAGCGGCTTCAACGATCTCTGCTCAATATAATGATCTGGAAGGACTAAGGGAGATCTTTCAACGGGAAGGGGAGGAGATTGCAGCTGTCATCCTCGAACCGGTGACGGGCAATATGGGGGTTGTCCTGCCGGAAGAAGGTTTCCTGCAGGGTGTTCGCCGTTTGACAGAAGAATATGGAGCGCTGTTGATTTTTGATGAAGTTATGACCGGATTTCGGATCAGTTACGGTGGAGCTCAGGCCTATTATGGGATTGATCCTGATTTAACCTGTTTGGGCAAGGTTATTGGCGGCGGGCTGCCGGTAGGGGCTTATGGCGGGAAGAGGCGTTTTATGGAGCAAATATCGCCCAGCGGTCCGATCTATCAGGCCGGGACCCTGTCCGGCAATCCTTTGGCTATGAATGCCGGCTTAATTACCTTGAAGTTATTACAGCGGCCCGGTGTTTATGAGGAGCTGAACCGCAAGACGGCTCGTTTAGCTCAAGGTTTAAGGCTTATTGTTCAGGAAGCAGGCTTTCCTGTTTGGGTGAATGCGCTTGGTGCCATGTTTTCCGTCTTTTTCACGGAAGTACCTGTCAAAGATTATGCCAGCGCCTGCACTTCCAATGTCGAACGCTTTGCCAAGTATTTCAAAGGTATGCTGGAACATGGGATTTATTTGGCGCCGAGCCAATATGAGGCTGTTTTCTTATCGGCAGCTCATACGGACTCGGACATTGATAATACACTTGAACAAGCCCGTCTCGTTATGAAAACTCTCTGAATGTATGATTAGAGCGAAAGAAGTGCATGCTGACAGAGGGAGCGTAATTCAATGAATAGAAAACGCGTTTTCAGAACGATTATTTCGGTTGCTTTATTGGGTGCTTTGGTTGCGGTGATAATAGTTTCTCAGAATCACGATCCATCGAATCCGCATTCCACAATTCCCAAAGATACATGGATTAATGGGCCTCACGGACATGGCTATGCGGTGATGAACAATCAACAGCCCTGGAAGCAATGTTATCCCTGCCATGAAAAAAAGGGGCTTGGCGGAGAGGAATTTTGCCAAAGTTGTCACACAAAATCGAACGTCAAGGTTACTCTGCCTAAGAAACCTTCCTAGTACCGATTCAAGCAGATAAAGTATTGAAAAGTATAAAACTCCTTGCTATCTCGGACATACACCGGCACATACCTGTTGGAATAATATGGAATGTGAGGATGGCTGGGAGGGGACTTGGTTTGAACGTAGAAGATCGCGTATACTTGCTTGAACGGTTAGAACAATTGCGGAAATCTAAGGTCTTAGTCTATTTTTCTTATTCCACCCTTGATGATTCCATCTTAGTTCCTTTATACAGACAACTTAAAGAGATCGGTCCTACTCCGAAAATTGACTTAATTTTGCACAGTTATGGAGGGACCGTCGACACTCCTTATAAAGTAGTCATGTTAATTCGGGAATTTTGCCAGGAGTTTTCGATTATTGTTCCCTATGTGGCGAAATCTGCGGCTTCGATGATGGTGCTTGGGGCTGATGAGGTGGTTATGGGGCCGCTTTCCGAATTGGGACCTATTGATCCTTTAGTCAAACACCCTGTGTATAAAGATATTCTCGTACCGGTTCAAGCTGTTTGGCACTGTTTTGATTATTTGCAACGATCCATTACCACGAGTAGTGATCCGGAAATTGCTTCTTTTATGGCTACTCCTATGTTAAATAAACTTGATCCCTGGCTTATTGGTGATTATGAAAAAACCATTAAAGCTTCGCGTCAATATGCGGAAATATTGATGACTAACTACATGTTTAAGAATTCACCGGAGCGTGTTGAAACCGTAGTTCGGGCTTTAACAGAGGGCTATTATTCTCATGGATATCCTATTGGACACCGGGAGGCCAAGGAGCTTGGCTTGAATGTCCTGAGCGCTCAAGGTGAATTATTGGACGTTATTTGGAATTTGTATCAGATTTATGCAGAGTTATTTAAAGAAAAATAAACTTAAACAGGCAAGTTTTGCTGCGAACTTTGGAACGTTGTGGAAAAAGACTTGCTGTAAGCAGTCTTTTTCCAACTTTCCATAAAAAACATATTGCGTCTTGTCCCACAATACGATAGGATTAGGTATGCTGGATTTTAATTTTTAAGTGGTTGCAGTTGTTGCTGTGTTAACAGTTAAAGATTTATGGAGGTGGATTAAATGCTGGCAACGTTTGGATTAGTGTCTCCGTTGGAGGCAGGTATTTTTCTCGTTATAGCACTCGTTATTTTTGGTCCTGGAAAATTACCGGACGTAGGGAAAGCTTTAGGCAAAGGGATCAAAGAGTTTAAAAGCGCAAGCCAAGGCGATGACATAGTTCAAAACCCTACGGAAAATAAATCGGCTAAATTAGACAAAGTTGAATAATAAAAATGTGAAGACGAGGCGAACTGAGCCTCGTCTTTTTGCTGCTGTCAGGGAATATTTAATCCTTATGCTTTCTCCCGGCAGAAATGAAAATTCCCGGAAAAGGTTGAAGAGAAGGAATTTTTGGCAAGACTATGGAGGCAGGGTCCAATTTTTCAGTAAAGCAAGGAGAGCAGACGTGGAGGTAACGAACGTTAGATCTATAAACCGGGCGACATTAATTTATAATTTTGTTGCCAAAATTTTTCCTCTGGTTAAACAAGAACTGACAATTTGGAGACAAAGGGCTGAACAGATACCGGATTCTCGTCTGAGCAGGCAAGCTCAGGAAAGTATCCGTCTAAAAGCGTTTCACTGTCAAGGAGGCAGTGTTTACGCCCTATATCCAGGTGTGAAGCGAGAAGAAACCGTTCGTTTTATAGTAGCCTATCAGACTATGAGCGATTATCTTGATAACTTAGTCGATAGCTTGGAAGTCGAGGATGAGCTGGCATTTGCTCAATTGCATTTGGCTATGGAGGAAGCCTTACTCCCTCAGGCAGCTCTTTCTGATTACTATAAATATTATCCTTATCGTGACGATGGGGGGTACCTTGAACAATTAGTCAGAACCTGCCAAGCAGGTCTTGACAGTCTCCCCTCGTACAGCATCGTTCAGGAAGATGCTCTGGAATTGGCAAAGCTCTATTCCCATTTGCAAACCTATAAACATTTAGCTGTTGAGCAGCGGGAATCAATGATGTTGAATTGGATTGAACCTTACCTAAAAGAATACCCGGCAATAACTGCTTGGGAATTTGCGGCTGCGACAGGATCGACTCTGGGGATTTTTTGCTTCTATGCGCTTTCCTATGATTTGCGCTTAAAAAGGGAAGAGGTTAAAAAAATTCGTCAGGCTTACTTTCCTTGGATTTGCGGGCTGCATATTTTGCTGGATTATTTTATTGATCTGAGAGAAGATCGGGAAACGGGACAACTGAATTTTGTAGCTTATTATTCTGATTCCCGGCGGGTAGCTGCGCGTTTAAAGCTTTTCGTCGCTAATTCCTTTAAACTGTCGCTCTCGCTCAGGTATCCGAAATTTGAACGGGCGGTTATTCAGGGACTTTTGGCTATGTATCTGTCTGACGAAAAAAGTCAGGACCGAGATATCCGGCTGATTACCAAGCAACTGCTTGGCAAAAGTGGAACGGGAGTAAGGATTCTCTATTGGTTATGCCGTCAGCTGAGAAAACGCCAACTTCTTTAAAAAGTACGTTGCATTATGGAATCCGAGAGGGTAATAAGGGCTGTCCGATAAGGGCTTGCCGGGATTTTGCTCAAGCTGGCCTTCGCTT
The DNA here is from genome assembly GCF_030954495.1 of Candidatus Desulfosporosinus nitrosoreducens. Classification (GTDB taxonomy): domain Bacteria; phylum Bacillota; class Desulfitobacteriia; order Desulfitobacteriales; family Desulfitobacteriaceae; genus Desulfosporosinus; species Desulfosporosinus nitrosoreducens. The sequence goes on from NZ_JAVHUW010000083.1 coordinate 151,349, forward strand.
TGTTAACACATTGCGTAGCGGTTAAATAGGCGTGCTCAAGGCAGCCGGCATTGAGCAAAGCCTCAGTGATGCTGAAAAGTCCTTGATCGGTAATTTGGCGTGTTCTCAGAATCTCCCTGAGCCAATTTCCATAGATGGGGTTATCCAAAAGATAAAGAATGGGCAGAGTCATATTTCCGTTCAAAAGATCTGCGCCAACAGGTTTGCCTAATGACATTGAGTCTCCCCTGAAATCCAAAATGTCATCGGTAATTTGATAAGCATAACCGATATTTAAACCAAATTCTCTAAAACAGAGAATTTCCTCAGCACCGGCATTAGCCAATTGAGCCCCCGATTGACAGCAAGCGGCTAAAAGGATGCCCGTTTTTTGGGCAATTCTTTTAAAATAATGATCTGTTCCGATTGTGACGGAAAATTGTTCTTCTGCTTGATTTACTTCTCCGTTGCACATCGCCTGAATTGCTTCAACAAAAAATTTCATGCTTGACAATAATTGTTCTGATGAGAGGATGTTGAAAGCTTCCGCAAAGAGATAATCTCCTGTAAGAACGGCAGCGTAGTCTCCGTAAAGGGAATTTGTTGTCGGTTTACCACGCCGCATTTCAGATTTATCAATCACATCATCGTGAATTAGGGAGGCCATGTGGATCAATTCTGCAGCGACAGAAGCTTTAAGCATTAAAGGATTTAAAGGGGCAAAGCACATCCCGCTGTAGAGCGTCAGGAGTGGTCGAACTCTTTTACCGCCTGATTGTAATAAATTCAAACAGGTTTGTTGAATTAGACCATCAGCTTTAGAGAGTATATTTTGGAGCTGGTCTTCAACAAAGATCAGTTCTGGGAATTGAAAAGTATTAGTTGCTGTATCTGTGGATTTATAAAGTTGTTGAATACTCATAGTATCAGCCCTCTGCCCTCTCTTAAAATTACGAATCGCTTTTATATTATGTCTGAAAGGACCTCATAGGATACCTAAATGCCTAAGTTTTCCAAGGCACTTCAAAAAAAGGGAGTAATTATTGAACAACGGGGAAATCTAAACTGATCGAAGTTGTTTAGTAGGAAGAATACTCTTAGAGGAGGTATCATGATGGTAAATGAAAATGACAAAGAACACGCTTCTCAATTGAAGCGACAACCATGGGAGCCTGCTGGGGTCGTGAGCGTAAAGAATGATGACGAGACTCCGAAATATGGGACTAATGGACGTAAAAATGCTAAAGGAGGTCAGCTTACCTTAGAGGTTGATGAGGTATTTCATAATCAAGGAATCATGGAAGGCAGTCAATTGAAGGGTGGGCAGGACTAGCCTCTTTTTATGGACAGGTTCGCTTCACTATTCGGAACACGAGCCTGTCTTCAGCAATCTTTTGAGGGGTAGACTACGATTTAAAGGCATCAAAGTTGACGGGGGAAGGACAATGAAAAAGAATAGTATCTGGAATGAACTTATTAAACCAACTATCCTTGCCTATTTGTTGGCTTGTGCCATCCCCGCGGTAATTGCCGGTGTTTATTATGTGTACTATATGTATTTTTAAAGAGTTTGCCCCCATTAAGGGGAAACTAACCAGGGGAGGTTATCAGAGATAACGTTAAAGTCCCAGACAAACTCTTAGCTGATTTAGACAAGTGCTTTTTATAGAAATGTTAAAAAATACACTTCCAAGGGTATTATTTTCTTGATACAATGAATTAGCACTTTTATATTGAAAGGTTAAGGGATGAGTACAATGAATGTTATGATTTTTACGAGTAGCCCAAATTTAGATGGCCTGACGGCAGCCTGCGGGAATGCGGCTAAAGCAGGGGCAATCGAAGCAGGCGCTAATGTAGTACAGGTTAATTTGAATCAACAAAAGATTGGCCGCTGTCAAGCCTGCGGCAATGGTTGGGGCCCATGTCGCAATGAACATGAATGTCAGGTACAGGATGAATTTCAAGCGCTTCATATCTCTTTAGCTAATATTGACGCCTTCGTTTTTGTTACTCCTGTTTATTTTGGGGAAATGAGCGAATCTGCGAAAGCCTTTACTGATCGCTTACGTCGCTGTGAAGCTTTTAAACATGATAAATCTTTCTTTGAAGGCAAGCCGGTCCTGCAGGTGGCCGCTGCCGGGGGAAGCGGAAATGGCCTTACTTCATGCCTCACTTCCCTGGAGAGACTCTTTCTCACTCTTAAGGCCGATAAGTTTGACTTAATTGGAGTCACGCAAAGAAACAGAGGGTATAAGCTGGAAACCATTAAAGCTGCGGCGAAGGAAATGGTATCTGCTTACCTGAGTAAATTAAAATAATCTGTCTTGGCTTGAAATCGTCAACCAACGGCAAAGGTCGCTGGTTGACGATTATTTCTTTAAACTACTGATTCAAAAAATTGATCAAGAGTAGTTGGCTTTTATGTCCTAAGTTTTTAAAACTAAGACTTGTTCGGTGTTTTTATCTTAATAGCGTTGTGTTTATGGATTAGATATAATAATTTGTGATCGTTACCATATGGTGATGTAATATCTGTATTGACTAATGCCAACCTGAATGCTAATCTTCAGTTGTGAGTAGACTCCGTCATTGCACTTGGAAACTAGGGAGGTGCCGGTATGGACAATTTGATAGCAGGTTTAATAAAATTTCGAACGCAAGATTACGAGGAACATAAAAATTTATTTTGCCGTTTAAAACGAGGGCAAGAACCTCATACATTATTTATTGGCTGTTCTGATTCTCGTGTGGTACCGGAATTGATTACAAAATCGTTGCCGGGAGATTTGTTTGTTGTAAGAAATATCGCCAATATTGTTCCACAATATCAGGAATTTCACGAACAAGAGGCTCCAACAGCGGCTACGACAGCCTGTATTGAATATGCGGTCAATGTCTTAAAAGTCAAAAGTATTGTTGTTTGCGGGCATTCCAATTGTGGGGGATGTGCCTCGATTTATTTGCCTGATGAAGTCCTGGATAAAATACCCGCCACAAAAAAATGGCTGGAGCTCACTCATGATGTTAAGCAAAGAGTTATAGAAGAACTGGGTGATTCGGATGAACCGCTGAAAAAGGAATGGTTAACTGAACAGGTTAATATTGTTGAGCAGATTAAACACTTATTGACTTATCCTTTTATTGTTGAAAAGTTCAACAAACGGGAAATTGATATTATCGGTATGTATTACACTATTGAAACTGGGGAGGTTTTCATTTATAATGCCTTAAAAGGTGCTTTTGAATTGGCGAATTAATACCTAAATTTAGAGCTGATTTTACCGTATAGAATTTAGGTTGTAGCAAGCCAGAGAAATGGCTTTGTTGCAGCCTATTTTTGTATTATTAGAAAGTATAAACTTGTGTCATATTTTCTTAAAAGCGCTATCCTTTGGCAAAAGGTTAAGCGCTTTTATTTGTATTCATTTGGGGATAATTCTTTAAAGAGAGTCAGGCTTAACATTCATTCTTGAACGTAAGGAATAAAAGATAATGAGTTGACAGAATCTAACTGCACCTGATGGAGCAGGATAATTTTGAAACTTTGTGGAAATTAAGCTTAGAAAATAGTTTTAATGCTCATAAGAACATTCCGTTGGTTTAAATGAAGCAGCGTTATGATATCGAAGTAGAAATATTAGAGCAAGGATTAGGTGAGATGTATGCCGCTACCAGAGAATAATTTATTGTTTGGTCTGGCCCCGAGGCTGACGACTGAACAACGAGAGTATGTTGATGCCATTTTTGATTATCAATTAGTGATGGTCAATGCTAAGGCCGGAACCGGGAAAACGACACTGGCCGTTGCTTGTGCTAAAATTTTAAAAAAGCCCCTTATTTATATTTTTAATCCGGTTCAGGAATCGATGATGGGTTTTAGGCCGGGTACACAGTCGGAAAAAGAGAGTATTTATCACCAGCCGCTTATTGATGCCCTTCTGGAAATTAATGAAAACCCTGTTCAGTGTATCTATAACGAAGAGGTTTTGGCTAATGAAGCGATTCGCAGAAAAGTCAGCGTAAAACGCGTTATGGACAGTATTTGGTGTTACCCCAAAACCCCTTTGTTTTTACGTGGTACTAATTTAAAAGATATGACGATAATTATTGATGAGTGCCAGAATTTTACGGCTATGGAGTTGCGGAAGATATTTACGCGCGTTCATGACTCTTGCAAAGTCATTTGTATCGGTCATTCCGGTCAAGTTGATATTCCAAGCTCGAAAAGCGGCTTTGTACCTTATATGGAGCATTTTAAAGGTCAGCCGTATTGTAAAATAGTAACTTTATCGAAAAATTTCCGCGGAGAACTTGCCAACTGGGCAGATACGTTCCGAGCAGTTTAGTAAAAGATCCCCTCAGCTAAATAAGGGGATCGTAGCTATCGAATGTGAGTTTCATGTTATCTTCCGGTCCACATATCAAGAACGTTGTCGTCGAAATAATGGTAAGGGAGATAGAAGTAGCCATGATCTCCCCAGTTTTCACCCCATGAATTACGGCAAATTACGACGCCTTCGTCTTTAATCTGGGCATCATCTTTGTATCCGACAGCCAAAACCGCGTGCCCGCCAAGGTATTGCTCTCCTTGTTTCGGAAGGGGTATGATACCAGTTTGAGCGACCTGATCGGACTCGAAGTTTTCATAGATCTTGATGCCAATCACAACGGGATATCCTTCGGCCAAGGCCGTTTTAAGAGCAATTAAGCTGGAGACCCTATGATATTCTTTGATTTTATACCGGGCTGCATCAGCGAAAGATTCCGTTGGTGGAGTTTGGCTGAATTTAGAGATGTCGTAGGGCCAATCAATTTCGGGGGGACAGCCGTACTTGTGCAGTATTTTCATGCCATCACGGATACTTGCCCCAGCGTCATCATCGACAGTTCCCTCCAATTTGCGCTCCTCCCAGTAGAGCCATAATCGACTTAAGGCTGTTAATTTTCCTGCTTGAATTTCTAAATATTCTCGGAAACCTGAGGCAATAGCATTGGCGGTACAACTGCCTAATTCTCCCTGGTCGACAACGGGAGAGCAGCCGTTCCGCAAGTCCACGACTTTAGGGAGGACGATTTTCAGCTTATTAAGAATGGCATGAAAACTTTTGTCCCGTTCGTCAACTTTATCTTGTTTAAGCAGATAAACTCTTTGTCCCATATCTTTTCCTCGCTACTTTATTATTGAAGCCGTATTCTTTCAGGACTTCTTAAGTATAGTACTCATGATCGTCCACAAATGTGACCAAGCCGCGAATGAATGGTCTGGGAGGACTTTATCCGCTGATTAAGCCGCTCTAAGACTCCCGCTTCGACAAGCGGTGAGTTAAGAGCGGCTAAGTCTCTGGCTAAGTGCGGCTAAGATTCAGATGGAGTTAAGAGTTAAAACTCCATCTGAATTAAGTCTTCTTTATCCGCCGTTATTTGATTATAAAATTTTTTAATTCTTAACAGTTTCTTAATATAAAGATCACGGAAGGGTAACAATTATATTTTATGATATCTACAACAGAAAACACCTCGCTGCTTAGCGGTTAACATAAAGGGTTTTTTCATTTTTCTTTCCTCCTCCTTATTTCTCCCTCTCAAAGAGGGCTTTTTTTTTTGCAATAGAAAGATACATTTAATTTATTAAGGAGTACAATTTCGTTAATACTTTAGCGTGAAGGCGTTTGATTTATTAATGCAGGTCTAAAAAGATTAGCTCAGCAAGCCAATTTCTTGGCTTATGTTATTTATTTGGTGTATGATAATCTAATGGAAAGAATGCAATTAAAGATTGGAAGCACTGCAAAGGGGGAATTTGATTGTTAACCTTGTCCTCTAAAATCGAATTTGTGAAATTTCTCAAGGAGAAGTTTCTAGGTAAGCACTTGAAATGTATCGAGGTTTTGTGCGTAATAGAATGCACCTTGGATTTCGGAGTAGTGGCAGATATTGATGTTTCTGATGATAAAGTTTCCGTATGGGGGAATGACTCCTCGGTTTTCTGGATTCGTTTGGATGATATTATCAATGTGGATTATGCTCCTAAACTGGAAGACGTTTGTTTAGAGATTGAAGCGAAGAATGAAGTAAAGGTATTATTTTATTCGCTGACTAACCCGCTTTAAGACTCCCGCTTCGGCAAGCGGTGAGTTAAGAGCAGCTAAGTCCCTGGATAAGTGCGACTAAGATTCAGATGGAGTTAAAACTCCACCTGAATCAAGTCTTCTTTATCTGGATTAGTGTTTGCTGATTAATCTGAGTCTTTATCCTTAACCCTGAAAAAGAGCAAAAGAAAAAACCATCTGCAGAAGGTTTTAACTAAAGAACAGTTTATTCGACATAGTCTTCCATCAATTTTGTCATACATTCTTCGCAATTTGTTATCTCTTGTGAGTTTGGCAATTTGCCTCTGACAGCACAGTCCGGGTGATACTGCTCGCATAATCCGCCGCTTATTTTACCTTTTAAGGAATGCATCAAGGTAATTCCCCGGTAGAGTACTTCGCAGCCAGCTATATCCTTTGTATCGGATGACCAATCGTCAAAATCGGCCAGTGCCTCTACTGCGGAATTATACTCATAATACTCTGGATTTCTCGCACCGATAGCTCTCAATACTACCCAAATTTTATTAGGATTGTCGTTCATCTCTTGCCCTCCTAAAGTAATGAATTCCCCTTGTTGCTGGAGTTGGCTCCATCGCATATTTTACCTTATATTGTTCACTCAGTCTATCCGTAAGGTGGCAGCATGCAAGGAATAAAAATGAGCTGTCTCACTAGAATGTTTTACACAATCTAATAAGACAGCTCATTTAAGGAAAACACGTTTCCGGTTCTTTATAAGGCCAGAATTGGAACCGTAATTTTTACACTTCAATATCAATTGTGTCGTTGAGAGAAGTATTATTGACTTGCGTTTTGTCAGCCTGCTTGTTTTTGTCAGTTGAATTTGACGAGTTTTGGCTTTGATTTTTGGTTTGAATTTGTTGTAATTGAGCTTGGAGCAATTCGATTTGGGTTTGAATTTGCTGGGTTTTAGTTTCTTTGGTTTTAGCGTCATCCTTACTTTGACTCTCAGCGGTTAATTGTTGCTCCAGCTGCTGTATTTGATTTTGAATCTGCTTAACTTGACTATTATTGTTAGATAAAGAATAACTGCTTGCTCCTGATGAAATCGTTGAAACATTCATAGTTCAATGTACCCCTTTCATTTTCTAAATTAAAATTTCTCGAATTTTAAACAAAGAAGATTCTCAAATCCGTTTGAGCATGAGTATGAATATATGTAATTACTGGAAATCAGAATCGCTTCAGAAATAGGATACTACAGTAACTTGAATGTTAGCTGAAATATACCTGAACGTTAGCTGAAAATTAGCTGAAAGTTAGAAATAAATTCTACCGCCTCCGGGTCGTTGGGGTCAAGGTTAAAGGGTGTTCCCCTGCGGCCATGGGAAAGCAGGGGAGTTTATGGGTTGGGAAGGCTGCAGGAGATAAGATTTTCATAGAATAAAACTATGAAAAACATAGAAACATTCTATCGACAAAAAAATAAAACGATGATAGGCTAATAAATGTGAGGTACATCTCTTTCATCTTCCCTCCCATCAATGCACGGTGGGAGTCTTTTTATAGACGTTAATGCTGTGAGCACTTTTTTATGAAGCGAAATAAATTTATAGCATCATAAATGGCTTATCTTTAAAGGAGGGGATTAGATGGAACACTTATGGCCTGAAGACATCAATTTTGAGAGGGATATTTTGATTAAAACTACTGATGTAAACATAATTGTAAATCACTCCCCAAGCAGACACGTAGTTCAAACCTTTGAGGTTAAAAATGGGCCATATGCCGGGAGAAAGTATCATATTTTTTGTAACAAAAAGGGGTGCAGTATTGCGAACTATCACCCTAAAGATTACGCTGAAATGTTGATTCAGTTGGTGATTGAGGAAAAAGATACGATTTTTGAACAACATAAAGGCAAGATTTATCTGGTTCCCAATAGCTATAGGCAGGAATTGAATTATAATTAAGGGCTGCATGTCCCCTGAGGATTCGGGAGATGAGCAGCAACTATTACTTTTATTCATACTTAAGTTGATTATAATGAATTTGTCTTTTTTCCTCGCAAGTATTATTATTAACTTAATCCAGTTGCTCGCTGGTTTCCAGTTTTCAAATCATTTCATATTTCCACTTACCCCTCCAAAAGAGGGGATTTTTTTAATTTATCTGCTCTGCAGGTCTGTATAATCTCAGCAGTTTTTTGAGCGCAATGAGTTCAAAAGCTGAGGCCTGGTCAAGTCTGGCCGACTTTGTGTCAGACTTCCCCTATCAGACATACACTAAGTTATATAGTTTTGGAGTTCCTTGGGGGAAGGTTCAAATAAGTTAAGAAATAGCTAAAAACTAGATAACGTTAGGAAGAGGTTGAATAAGTTGGCGTTGTTAAACTGGCATGAAGACTTTATCGTTCATTTGGCAAGCCTCGTTTGTCCGAAGGTTTATGTTGAACTTGGTTTATATCATTGCATGCTGTTCAATCGTATTATACCTTTTGCCGATCAACTAATTGGCGTGGATATTAATGCGGATGCCGGAAACTATATGCAGAAATCTTCAAAAACTAGTTTTTTTAAAGGCACAACTCAGGAATTTGCCCAAGAAATAAAGGCTAACCCTCTGCAAATAAATATGTTGTTTATTGATGCCGATCATTCTAAGGATGCAGTGCTAGAGGATTTCAAAAATTTCTTTCCATATGTAGCTCCGCATGGCCTTATTTTACTGCATGATACTCATCCTGGCAATGAGCAAATGATTCAGCCGGAATGGTGCGGTACGGCCTACCAGGCTATGGCGGAGTTATCGAAGGGAGCGGGAGAGGCGTATGAACTGATGACAATTCCGCTTTCACCCGGATTAACGATTTGCAGAAAACGCTTGACGCAATTAGCCTGGCGGGAAACCATTATAAACTAACGGTAAGACTGAAATTGAAGCAAGCAATAGTTAAAAGACTAGAGGCGGGTAATTCCTCGCTTTACTTTTTTCGCTGCCTGGTGGGTTGGTCTAGCCTTAGCGTTGTAGATGATAATTGTCTCGTAGTGGTTTGATGCGATACTCCTGTTAACAGTGTAATCCCTAATTCGATCCCCTATAGCGGTATTTATGTCTTTATAGATTATGATGACCGAGCCAGTGAAGGCCTCAGATGACCTGAATTTTAGGTCATCTGAGGCCTTTATTTTTAGTGAACCTCCGCTACGTATCGTATAGCCTTACCGAGGATTCGAACGTCCTTCATTTCCTTTTTTGTGTATATTTGATCAGGATAGTTGGGGTTTTCTGCCCTAAGAATAACTGTTCCGTTAATTTTATAAACACGCTTCAGTGTGGCTTCTTGCCTGTCAATTAAAACGGCTGCGATTTCTCCCGTCTCAACATCCGGCTGTTGGCGAATGAAAACTAAACTGCCGTCAAAAATATAGGCTCCGATCATACTATCTCCCTTGACTCGTAAACAAAAATCCACATTAAGTCCCTCAGGTACATATTCATAACCTTCAATGTTTTCCTGAGCCCAAATAGGTGCGCCTGCTGCGATAACGCCTAAAACAGGTATTTTCTTTGCCGCTTCTTTCATTTCAGAATATTTGGACTCGCCGGGAATTCCCATTAGCCAAGAAGGTCTTAGTCCATACTTGGCGGCTATTGCCTGGACCGTAGGGATCTTAGGAGCCATGTCCCCTGTTGTGTAACGGGATATTGCGGAAGGACTCAAATGTAAGTATTCCGCCAAGCTGTAAGTGGTATCGTTATTGTCTTTCATCGCTTCTAAAAGCCTTTGCCCAAACAGGTTCTTGTTGAAATACTTACCCATGTGATCCGCCCCTTGCATTGTTTACTCAGATGTTATTATATTTTCAAATGTAGAGAAAAGCAATGCTTTGACATAAATGTCGCAAAATGATATTGCGGAACTCATTGACAGAGTTTTGAGGAATGCTATAATGAAAACGTTGAGTAACGCATTAAAGAGGAGGTAGATTAAATGCCGAAAACACTTTGTACTCAACTCTTGAAGGGACGAATAAAGGGGAAAAATACGTTTTACCGGAAAGCTGGCAATAAGCTAGTAAGGAAAAATATTCTTGTGCCGGCAAGCACTCTGTCGGGTAAAATGGACGCTTTTTCCTTGATGACTGTCACTGAGGCGGAGTAATTGCTGTTTCCTTAAGAATGTCGCGCGATGAATTGGGTCGATATTTTTTCTTATAATGTTGCTAAACTCAGCGAAATATGCCCTGGCTTAGTAAAGTTGTTTTCTTATGCCAAACTAAAATTTACAATGACTTTTATAAAGCACCTGAGCTGACTATGGCCCGATAATGGATTATAGGTTGCTGAATGGACAAGCTCTGGATTCTTCTTAAGGCAAAATAAAGACGAGGAGGTAAAGTCTTGGCTAACAATGAGGTTGTGATTAAAGAAAAGAAAAAACGAGAGAAACCGATATGGTACCAAAGAACGGTTCGCCGCTTTACTACTTATACTCAAGATAAACTGCGGCTGCAAATTCTTAGGGCACAGCTTGAAACAGAATTCCCCGGCAATACGTCTCACATCAGCTTAAGCCCCGGACACGCTATTGGTATGGTAAGGGATCAAACCGGGGAATACGGCTCTAAACGATCAGAGCTTGAAGCAGAAATTAACGACTTGAAATTTAAGATTCAAGAGGTGGATATCATCCTTAATTCTTTGGGTTCCACGGAAAGGAATTTAATAGAACTTAAATATTTCCAGAGATTTCATAAGGATTTTTGGATAGCTGGGGAAATCGGGATAGCAGTGAGGTCTTATTATCGACTGAAGGAAGAAATAATAAGTATGGCAGCACAGATGTTTGGCTACGCTGAGCGGGAACAGGTTAAGTTGTGAAAAGTATTTAGCCTTTACCAGCTATGAGCTCTGATATTGAAAGAACTGTTTATTCGAGCAAGTAACCGTTAAACTTATTTAAGGTAAGCACTTAAAAGCTGGTTCAGAGGATTAACGGATTTGATTTTAACTTTAATCCATTTTATGATATTTTTGGCAGTAATTTGTCAGAAACTTTGCAGAGTTTTACCTCAAATCCATGATATTATGATAAAAAGAGAGCTGTCCGATAGGGGCAGCTTTTGTTATACAGTCAGAAAGGATTAACTACTTCCCTCCCGCATAAAGGGTAATTAGGGGGGTGCCTGCGCCGTAAGCTCCTAGGATGTGTTAACCCGTAATCCGTGCAAAGATAGTGTCTTTGGGTGTCAGTCAAGCTCTTTTATCCTGAATAATTAGTCAGAGGATTCTAGGGGATAAAGAGAATATCTTTTTGGAATTAAGATGAGAGGAAAGGGGTGAGGCAGTTTAAGTTTGTTAGGAAAGGTTATAGAGATTTTCCTGCAAGAAAACTGCCCGGACAAAAGGGCAGGTTTATAAGCAGGTGAATGTTTTCTTTATATGAAATTAATTACATTTATATAAAATTACAGAAAAATAGGCAGAGAAATGGCAGTAGACTGGCTGAGAGTTGGCCCAATTACATCGAAAATCCGTGGTATTATGTTATAAAGAGAGCCGTCCGAAAGGGGGGCTTTTGTTATTAGTAATTGATCCGCTGGCTAAGCCGTTCTAAGACTCCCGCTTCGGCAAGCGGTGAGTTAAGAGCGGCTAAGTCCCTGGATAAGTGCGACTAAGATTCAGATGGAGTTAAAACTCCACCGGAATCAAGTCTTCTTTATTGGCTAATCAAAATTTAACTGAAGCATGAGAGGTGAACATAGTGAAGAAAAAGAATTTTAAGAAAGAATTGCCTAAACCGCCACCGAAGGTTAAATACGAAGACACTAAGAGGTTTAAAACTTTTGACCGGATGATGAGAACGAATAAAGGAATATGGCTGGAATAAGGAAGTGGAAGGAGGTGAGATCTATTGACAATCATAGCGAACATTATTATAAAGCTTCCCTCTTGGGGAGAGTTGTTGAGCCTGAGTCAAAAGTTAAGAGATTGGTTTGAAAGCAGCGGTGTTTTTAGGTCGATTTCAATAGTAAGTATAAAAACAGCCATACAGATGATGGCTGTTTTTAAATGCTCGGTTCGAAAGTCGAAAGCACTGGCAAACTTATCCTTTGAATGCTTCTCAAACCTCAAAAAAGGTAGACAGGAAGCAAAGTTCAGAAGCTTCTGTTTTGTTGTTCTTGATCAAGCTGATTGGGCGAGGATCAATTTGGAGCTGCAAATGATGAGGAGAGCTCTGGGTATTTGCCAAAGTTCCTCAGTCTTGCAGAATGCCAAAGGCTTGAGCGCAGAAAAAATATGGCGATGGAGAAGGTTGGCCAGAGAACCTACATGAGGATGAACCCCGATCCGCTGAGCAAAGTTAATGACCTACTCGTCGTTAAAAATATTCTAAAGAGCGGCGAGGGTAACAAAGGTAGAAGGTGAAGTAAATGGCACTGAAGTTAATTACACCGCCGGCAATGGAACCATTGAGCCTGGAGGAAGCGAAACATCACTTGCGGATTAGCGGTGATGATGACGATGCGATTGTATCCAGCCTGATAAACCAGGCCCGCGAGTATTGCGAAAGTTATCAGAAACAAAAGTATATCACGCAAACGCTGGAGCTGGTGCTGGATAGCTTTCCGACTACAAACTATATTGAGTTCACGGACTTTTCGCCTGTTCAAAACGTTGTCAGCGTTAAATACTATGGCACGGATGGAACGGAATATATCTTCGATGCCGAAAATTACATCGTGGATACCGATAGTCTTGTGAATCGAATCGCTCTGGGCTACAACAAACAATGGCCTTCAATTGCTCTTCAGCCAATTAATGCCGTTAGGATTCGGGTAGTTGCCGGCTATGGTGATGCTTCGGAAGTTCCGGAGTCCGTCAAATGGGCTATGGTACTGCAAATGAGATTAGTTTATGATGATTATAAGCCGGAGGATTGCCAGAAATTAGAGAGCGCCCGGGATGCCTTTCTCAATATGAACAGAGTGGTGCCTGTATGAAGTCTGTAAAATTAAATAAGAAGATTGATATTCAAAACTATGTCCGGGTGGAAAACGAAGTTGGTGAAGAAGTTAAGCAATGGCAATCTTATGCTGAAGTGTGGGCTTATTTTCTAACTGGCTATGTTCCGGTTGACGAACACCTGAAAGCTGAAAAGGACACAGAAAGTGTCTATTATGAGATCGTGATCAGGTATCGGGATGACATTGATACGGCTATGCGTGTAGTTTATCACGACAAATTTTACAATATCGACCACGTCGTCAACGACAAGGAACAAAATATTGAAACTCATTTATTTTGCACCCTGATAGAAGAAGGTGTTTATAATGAGTAGTTTGGAAATCAGTGGCTTAGCAGAGTTTGAGAGGGATCTTGGCAAAGTTGTCAGTGAGAAGTATCCGACAGAAGCAAGAAAATTTATGGAAAAACAAGCTGATGATCTGAAAACTCAGGCTATGCGCGAAACTCCGGATAACCTGACAAAAGAACACTGGCAAATAGCTACCGCAAGCGCGGAAGGTGAGTCCGGAGGCTATATTGAATTTACGGTTACGAATAACGCTCCGAACGTCCGCTTAACTGAAAACGGGCATAAACGGGCAAATCGGCATGGAAAATATCGTTTTTATCCTGGGAGTTATATGCTGGAAAAGGCTGTGGTAAAGAAAGAAGCCCAGTTTGGCAATGAACTGAATACCTTTATACGCCGGGTCTTGGAGGAATTAGAATTATGATTGGATATGTTGATGTTAAACGATCCATAATTGATGTTTTGAAACGTAAGGCCGGTACTGTAAAGGTTGTCGCTAATGAAGAAATGAGCGGATTCAAACCACCCGCCTTTTTTGTGCAAATAATGCCCATTAATGATACACCTTATCGTGATTACGAGGAGAAACTTCTAACTGTCAATATTCATTACTTTTCGGCAGAAAAGACAGATTTAGCTAACCTTAAAATGCTTGACCAGTTAAATCTGGCCTTTTTTAATGTCCTGAAAATCGGAGATCGGGTGATTACCCTGCAGAATAAGAGACATCAGATCAGTGATAATGTCTTGCAGTTTAAGTTTGACTTGGAATTTTTGAATGATCTCGAGGCAGAAGAAATAAATAACAACTGGGTAATGATGACTGAGATTGACGAAAGCCTGGGTTATAGCGAAGGAACCGTAGAGTTGATGCAAGAATTAGAAATCGAGGAGGAATAAAAACTATGGGATTGCCTGAAATCAATATCAAATTTCAGACGTTAGCCGCCACCGCAATTGCCAGAAGCGCGAGAGGAATTGTCGCCTTAATTTTGAAGGATTCAACCAGAGCCACTTTTGACACAAAAATCTATACGGATATCACTCAAATTGATCCTCAGGATTGGACAGCCGCAAACCTGGATTATATCAATAAGACCTTTCTGGGTATTCCAACAAAAGTTATTGTTGAAAGAATTGATACTGCTGCCGTAAATTACAGTGATGCCCTGGCGAGGCTAAACAACAAGAAGTGGAACTATCTGGCGATCCCCGAACTGGCTGACGGCGATGTTTCCACAATTTCTACCTGGCTTAAGACGCGAAGAGATGTGGATAAAAGGACGTTTAAAGCGGTCTTGCCCAACAGTGTTTCGGACCATGAGGGAATCATTAACTTTACAGGAAAAGATATCAAAGTTGGTGATACAACGTATACGACAGCGGCCTATTGTGCCAGAATAGCGGGAATTTTAGCCGGTTTGCCCTTCACCCAAAGCTCAACCTATTATGTTCTCAGCGAAGTAGACAGCATCACTGAAACAGCAACACCGGATTCCGATATTGATGCCGGGCAGTTTATTTTGATCAATGACGGTGAGCATATCAAAATAGGCAGAGGCGTAAATAGTCTAACTACGACGACGCCGACAAAAGGGGATATGTTTAAGAAAATTAAAATTATGGAAGCTATTGACCTGATTCGCGATGACATCCGGGATGCCTTTGAAAACGAATATGTCGGTAAGGTTAATAATTTCTATGATAACAAGGTCCTCTTGATCGCTTATATCAACCTCTATTTCAAAGGACTGCAAAAAGATGAGGTTTTAGACCCTGATTTTGCTGCCGCGGCGGAGATTGATCTTGAGGCTCAAACGGAATACCTTCAGTCAATCGGGGTTGATGTTGCGAATTTACAGACGGCACAAATCAAGGAATACAATACGGGAAGCAAAGTCTTCATCAAAGCAAGCGGCAGTCCGCTTGACGCTATGGAAGACCTTGATTTCTCAGTATTAATCGTATAGGAGGGATAAAGTTATGGCAAAAATCAGAGGCAATAATCAAATCAGCGGTTCCTGGGGTCAGATTTGGTGGGATGGTGAATTAATCTTTGAATTAGAGAGTTTTGAGGCTAAGGTAACTGCTGAAAGAGAAGACGTTGTCATCGGCATGAACAAGGACTCAAAGCTTGTGGGGCTGAAAGGTGAGGGTTCAATAAAGGTCAAGAAGGTGTTCAGCAGAGGAAAGAAAAATCTGCTTGAGGCTTGGAAAAAAGGTCAAGATCCGCGCAGTACTCTTGTGGGGAAAATAAAAGATCCGGATACTGTTGGCAATCAGTCTGAGCGTATTTCCATAGGCAACGTCTGGTTTGACGAATTGACCTTAATGCAATTTGAAAGCGGCAAGAAGGGTGAAGAGGAATACAAATTCGGCTTCACCGCTGAAGATGCAGATTTCCTGGATACAATTGAGGTACAATAAAGAAAAAGAGGTTGTTGGCCATGGAAGTAAGGAAGAAATTAAGTGTTAGTGATTTAATAGCCAACGTCGATAAAATTAAGGCCAAAAAGGCCGAAACTCGGGAGCTGTTTGTTAAATCCCTGAATGCAAGCGTTACAATCGTTAAACCCAGCCGGGCTACGATTCTTGACAGCTATGATATAGGAGAGGGCGCAGGCAATTCGTATTTAGTGTATGAGTGCGTGATGGAGCCGAGCTTTAAGGACACAGCCTTACAAGCCGCCTACAATGCCACCGGCTATGAGGTGCTGGACCAAATCCTGGATTCCGGTGAAATCGATTCCATTGCCAAAGAAATCATTGGCTTTGCCGGATATGGTGCGGATTCCGTAAGTGTCGTTGAAGATGTAAAAAACTGATCAAAGGTAATTCAGAATTGTACTTGATGCATTATTATTTGCAGAAAGGAGTCACACTGGATTACCTTTTGAATTTATCCAATCAAGAAAAGCTGTTCCTTTCGGCGAGTATGAATTTGGCATTTGAAGAAAAAGTGGAAGAATGGAAACAAGGTCATTTGGTTTATCTTGCCAAGTGACCTTGGCTTTTAAGGGGGTGGAAGTATGGCGGGAAATCATGTTATCGGAGCTACATTAACCCTCAGAGACAATATGAGCGCCGCACTAAGAAAGGTGAGAAGCGAGCTGTCGGCCTTTAGCCGGGATACGGAAACAACGCGCCGGGCCTTGGACAGAATGGCGCGACAGCGCAATGAGGTTAGGATAGATACCACGTCCGCGCTTAGAAGTATATCAAGAATTCGGGAGTCTATTGAGCCTTTAAGGAATAGGGTCGTGATTCGAGCCACTGTGCAAGACGATGCCAGCGGAGAAATACGACGGATTCACGATGAGACAGCTGCGTTGGGAAATCAAACCATAGCTCCGGAAGTTCGTATCAGGGACAAAGTAAGCAGTGCCGTGAAGGGCATAAAAAGTAAATTTGAAGCACTTGAGCCGTTGACTTCTAAGATTATGGCATTGGGCCCGCAAGTATTGAAAGGCGCTACAGATGCCCTAGAGAGTGGCGCGACCCTGGAACAACAGCAATTGGTCCTGAAGCACTCTGTAAGTATAAATAATCCCAATATGAACGCTGCTGATGCAGCTGGTATAAGTGCCGATTTCCTCGGCAATTTAAAGAATAACGCCAGTGACACTCATATTCTAACCTCGGACGTGGTTAGTGCCGGCGCCAGCGCCGTAAGCATCACAGGCGGGGATACCACAGGAGCGATGGAGCTGGTAAAGCTTTCTGAGGATATGGCCGCCTTAAATCCCGGGAAAACGATCAGTGAAGCTATGGAGGCTTTAGCCGGGGCGAAAAATGGATCAATGGAAGGATTGCAGGGATTTGGCGTTTCAATAGGAGAGGATGAATTTAAAAGTTTCGCCGGCAGAGGAAAGAATGACGACATGTCGGAGGCGGATACCAACACGGCCTTCGGTATGCTTGTGGATAAGAAATTGAAGCCCTCTTTCAAGGGCGGAACGGCGGAACAGGCAGACACTGGTTTGGGTCTGGTAAATGCAGTTAAGGGGAAAACAGGCTCATTAATTCAGGATACTGGTCTTAAAATGTTGGAGAGGCTTAAGCCGGCCATCAAAAGTGTTGTTGCTCTTATTGATCAATGCAGTCCCCAAATTGAAAAACTTGCTCTCAAGATAGCCGACGGGATAGAATCTATAGTAAATAAGGCTACCCTTGTTTATAACTTTTTCAAAACAAATTGGGCAACGTTGAGGCCTTTTATTGAAGGAATAGCGATTGCTTTCGGAGCGGTAACCGCTGCGCAATTAGCCTTAAACATTGCGATGAGTATAAACCCGATAGGTCTCATCGTCTTGGGCATCGGCTTGCTAATTGGTGGCTTAATTCTCCTCCACGATAACTTTGACGCGGTGAAGGCAAAGGTTGATGAAGTTGGGGTAGCCATTAAAAATAGATTTATAGAATGTGTAAACGGAGCTATCGATTTAATTAATGGCTTAATTGGGGCGATTAGGGAAATCCCTGGTTTCGGTGGTATACCTTTGATAGGTAAGATTGCCTTAGACACTTCAAATAATAGCACCGCCGATGGCATGCAGGCAGCAAGGAGCCACGCCAATGGTCTCGATTACGTTCCATATGATGGGTATATCGCCGAACTGCATAAAGGTGAAAGAGTGCAGAGAGCCAGCGAAAACCCTTACAACGGCGCTCGAAGCTCATCGAGTGTGAGCGGTAAGTCAAATGAGAAAAGCATATCTATCGCCAAGCTTGCCGACACGATTATAGTCCGCGAAGATGCGGACATTGATAGGATCGCAAACGCCCTGCTTCTGAAGATCGACGAAACAGCCCTGAATATGACTTGAATGAGGGGGATATGGCAATGGAATTTTGGCTGATTCAAGGTGATGAAAAATTACAACTTCCTGTTCCTCCACCGGCGTATTCTATCAAAAGGTCTCTAAATAACAGCACTGCCAGCGTAGAAGGTAGCGGTGAAGTAAGCTTTATAGGAAAAGCAAAATTGTCTGAAATTCAAACGATTGAATCCTTCTTTCCCAATCAGGCCTATAGCTTTTGCCAATACAGCTCTTTACCAACACCGAAAGAGTGCACGGATCTGATCGAAAAATGGATGTTAAGTGGGAAGCCAATCAGGTACCTTGTAACCGGAGCCATCAACACGGAATGTACCATTGAAGATTTTGAATACGGCGAGCGCGACGGAACGGGAGATGTATATTTTACTCTGAACCTGAAGGAGTACAAGACAATAACCCTAACTTAATAAGCCGGGTGGGATGGAACTATGATTAAACTTTACAGTTTATACAATGGGGTCGTAAGAGATATAACCAGTGCCGTCAAGAGCATAAGCAGTACCGGGGATAAAGCACAGGTGGCAAGAAAATTAGACGTTACCCTCGCTTATCCTATATGGGACAGAAATCAGCCGAGAGTACAAATCAGACCGGGTACTAAGGTTTGGCTGCTAATGGATGGCAAAGAAATATTCAGGGGCGTAGCCTGGGACAGAGAAATTAATTCTGATTCTGAGGAACTGACGTTTCCTGCGTATGACTATTTAATTTACCTTACAAAATCTAAGGTAACCTATAATTTTGTTAACATTACGCCTGAGGATGCAACATGCCAGATATGTTCCGAGTTAGGAGTGGAAACCGGGGATATTGCGAGCACCGGAATTAAAGTCAATAGACTCTTAGCTCAAAAAACAGGTTATGAGGCTATTATGGAGATGTACACTCAGGCCTCTGAGACAAACGGCAAAAAGTATATTCCCGTGATGGATGGCGCAAAGTTGTGTGTCATCGAAAAGGGCAACGTAGTTGCAAACTATGCGTTAAGGTCTCAACTGGGCGACAGGAGCAATAATGTCTTAAGTACCAGTTACCGGGATACTTTAGATGGCATGGTTAACAAGGTGAAAATCTACGACAGTGAAAATAATTATGTCGGAGAAGTCAGTAATAATAGTTGGATTAATGAATTCGGGCTGATCCAAGAGAATTATGTCAAAGAACCTGATAAAGACAGCGATTTGGTTGCCAGGGGAATGCTGGCGGATGTGCAGACTGATATTACTATTTCAGCCTTGGGAAATTGGGCCTGCAGAACAGGCTATGCCGTAGGCACTGAAATTTTTTATGTCAGTACTTTACAAAGCGCGGTGATGTATATCGAGGGGGATACGCATACTTGGGAACCGGAAGGGGGCAAATACACCATGTCTTTAAATCTAAGTTTTAAAAATCAGATGGACACTAAGGGGGATTAGTAAGTGAGGAATCCATACAGCGCTCTTATCAACCATATGAGAACACAAGGCGGAAAAAATAACACTCCGTATGTCCAGGTAGGTCGAGTTGTTACTCCAGAGCCGCTAACTCTTAAGCTGGGTGACTTGCAAATCGGTAAAGAGAGTCTCCTGGTTGCAGATTACCTATTGCCGAACTATGAAAGAAAACTCAATATTCCAATGACTCCGGCCAGTGGAAATACAACAGAAGGGAGTATTTCCAGCGTAGAGGTGCCTGATGGAGATATTAAATTTACAGATGGACTGGGAGCTGATGACCTTGTAGCCCTAATTTCTACATTGGATGAGCAGACTTACATTATATTGGCAAAGGTGGTTAGTCCATGAGTATATTTCCGGCGGAAACTATCAACGTAAGTGACCTTATTCTGGCGACGGAGACGGCTGCGGACGATTTACCCCTTGCCAGGGAATATGCCTGGGATTTTGATAAAAATGATTTCTTGCTGGTTAACGGGAAAAATATAATCGTAACGGGTAAGGAAGCGGTCAAGGTGTGGATATGGCAAGCTCTAAATACTCCTAAAAATAGGTATCAAGCTTATAGCACGAGTTACGGCAATGAGCTCGCCTTGCTGATTAACCAAGGATTTTCAGCGGGTGCCTTAAGATCTGAGGTGGAGCGGTATCTAAAAGAAGCCTTGCTCATCAACCCCTATATTACGGGTATTAAAAATATCGATATGATTGTCGATGGCAATAAGATGGATGTTGGCTTCACCGTAACAACGATCTATGGGGAGGAAAGCATAAATGTTTAGTGAGGCAAGTTCGGCAGTATTAAATAGGATGTTAGGTAATGTACCTTCTGACGTGGATAAATCAGAAGGTTCTTTAATTTATGACGCGCTTTCCCCAGTAAGTAAAGAAGTTGCCTCAAGTGAAATACAACTTGACGAAGTCCTTGATATGGTCTTTGCTCAAACGGCGGCCGCTAAGGGATATTCTACACAGCTGGAATTACGGTGTGGTGAATTTGGATTAACTAGAAAGCCCGGTACGGCCGCAAGCGGTGAAGTAACCTTTACCGGTACGGAAGCGACGCCTATTCCTCTAGGTACAACGATTCAGACGCCGGGGGGATTGAGGTACACTACCACGACTTCAAGGATTATTACAGGAGGCCTGGCAACTATCAAAGTTCAAGCCGTCAATGTTGGCACGGCCTACAATGTACCTGCTGCGACGATAACACAGATTCCTGTTGTCATAAGCGGAATTACAGGGGTCAATAACTCAAATCCTATTATTGGAGGGAATGATGCTGAAACTGATGGGGCTTTACTGCAAAGACTTTTAATTCAAGTTCAAACTCCTCCGACCAGCGGCAATGTTGCCCATTATATTCAGTGGGCCTTGCAAGTTCCTGGGATAGGAGGAGCACAAGTGTTTCCCTTGTGGAATGGCCCTGGGACTGTTAAAGTCTGTGCCCTTGACAGCAACATGCAGCCTCTTTCAGATCCATTGCTTGCGGAACTCAGTACCTATATAGAATCCCAGCGGCCTATAGGGGCGATAGTGACCTATGAAAGTGCAGCTGCTTTGCCGATCAATATAAGTGTTAATGTTGTAAGAAATACGGCATATACGCAGGAACAGATCCAAACAGCAGTGATAGCCGGGATTTCAGACTATTTAAAAGGGATTGCTTTCAAACAAAACTATGTAAGTTTTGCAATTGTCGGTTCCATAATTTTAGCGACTCCAGGCGTGAATGATTACAATGCGTTAACCGTGAATGGTGGCACGGCTAATGTAACAGTCGAAAGCGAGCAAGTAGCAACGGTGGGAGATGTAACAGTAAATGCTCCTTAAAGATTACCTGCCACCAGCCGTAGCCAAGACCAGAATTTTTTCAACTCTCCTGACCTCTGAACAATTGGAAATTAATAATCTGAATAGTTCCATTCAAGATATTGTAAATCAATGCTTTGTAAATACTGCCACTTGGGGCCTAGACAATTGGGAGAGTTTACTCGGAATTATCACGGATCACAGAAAGGATGTAAATTACCGGAGGACTGTTGTCAATGCCAAGCTAAGAGGATCAGGAACTATAACTGTCAACCTCGTTCAAAATGTTGCCGGCAGTTTTATCAATGGTAAAGTGGCCGTTATTGAACATCCAAGTATCTATTCTTTCGAGGTTATGTTTGTAGGGACTGTGGGTATTCCGCCAAATTTATCTGACGTACAGGACGTTATCAACCAAATCAAGCCGGCACACTTGGCAGTCACGTATACTTTTTTATATACCCAGTGGAGCAAGGTAAAAACTATAACTTGGGCAACGGTCAAGACCGGTACATGGGGCGGACTTAAGAATGGGGTGGTGATATAATTGTCAACTTTAACAACTAATTTGAACTTGGTTAAACCTGAACTGAATGATAATGCCGATATAGCGGTTATAAATGCAAATATGGATTTGCTAGATGCTTCTATAACTGCTAAAGAAACACCGGAAGGAGCACAGGTTAAGGCGAACACTGCTGAAGCAAATTCAAAAGGATATACAGATACAAAAATAGCCTCCCTCGTTGCAGATGCTCCTATGTCCTTGGATACTTTGAAAAAACTGTCCGATGCTCTTGGTGATGATCCAAATTTTGCAGCCACGATTAATAACCAAATGGCAAGTAAGGTCGACCAGACCACTGTTAATGCACATTTGGCCGATGAAGCACAGCTTCACGCGCAATGGGATGCTCAAAACTTGACCCTGGTTTCCGGGAACCTTGTCGCAGATGCGCTTTGCTGGTTAGGGAAAGCAGTTAAGGTTGTACAGGGATCGAGCCCAAGCGCGGTCTCATTAGGAAATGTATCAACATCGAGCTTAAGATTCGGGAAGTTTTCGGCTGCATTTAGGCTTAAATGCAATTCTAGCTACACTGCGCCAACCACTGCTCCCACTGTGTCCTACGCTACAAATGCCAGTTCTCCGTTGATCAACACAACCTATTACGTAAAATACACTTGGGTGTATACTAATGGCGCCGAGACTGGTGCTTCCCCTGAGAAAAGTTATGCCATTGGAGCAACGGGGAGAAATCTAGTGGTAACGGTACCGGTTTTGCCTTCAGGAGCAGTAGCCACAAAGGTCTATATTGGTACGGCCACCGGTACTGAAACGTATCAAGGGCAGACAACTACAACGGCATATACACAATCGACGGCGCTGACCACCGGAATAAGTTGCCCTCCCAGTGGGGATTTCGTGGTAACAAACCTTAAGGTTACGGATCAGTCCGATGGCAATGCTGTTGTCACATCAATTATGAATACAGATATTGTAGATGTTGCAAATTATCAGATATTCTACGTTCCGTTCGAGAACAAAGGTACGTTTAGCGGTAATGTCATAAAATTTTCGCTTACATGCGAAGCTCATCCCACCTTGGAGATTGACCTCGATAGTATCATTGTTGAACTGATTCATCCTGGGACTTATGTTTTACCTTAAAGAAAGCATTCCTGTAGAACGAGAAAAAGCAAAATTACAAAAACGGAGACCTCACAATAAAATTTGAAAGGATACGCTGACCAGCAAATCCAATCAAATTATATCGGAGGTCTGTACCATGAATTGTATTCAAAACGAGAAGCTAAATCAAGTTATAGAAGATACGCTCGTGATTGGAGTGGACATCGCCCACAAAACCCATTGGGCCAGGGCATTTGACTGGTGTGGAGTTGGGCAAGGTGTATCGCTTTGAAAACAGCAGGGAGGGATTTGAGGCTTTTGGCAGATGGATAGAGAAGCTGAAACACAGCACGGGAAAATCCGCAGTCATGGTAGGCGCGGAGCCGACCGGGCACTACTGGTCTGGCGCCATACTTGAAGGAATGCGAAATGAGACTGGTTTTAGTAAATCCCCATCATGTGAAAAAAAGCAAAGGAAATGGACGACAATCATCCGAGTAAGACTGACTGCAAGGACCCGGAAACAATTGCCAAACTGGTATGCGAAAGGCGATACAACGAGCCATATATCCCTGAAGGTGTGTATGATGAACTATGTATTTTGATGGACTTGCCGGTTGCGGGTCTGCAAAGAGTTGAATCAGATCAAAAACCGAATACAGCGATGGTTAAGCATTTCCCGAATTTGTCAAGGTGTACTGCAAGATCGAAACGGTAAGCGGTTTGCTTGTTCTGGAGAATGCACCGTTGCCGGAGGATATCGTCGCATTGGGAGTCGTCGAACTCAACGAGTTGTGGCGGAAATCCAAAGTAAAGGCTGTGGGAATGAAAAAGGCTATGAGTCTGCATGAAGCAGCCAAGAACAGAGTGGGATGTAGAAACAGTGGCAATGGAGCCAGGCTAGAACTTCGGCTTTTGCTCAGGGATTACCGTATCAAGATGGAGCAGTACGCACAAATCATGAAGGAAGTGGGGAGGATGTGTAAGCAGATTTCCAACGTGGAAAAACTGCTTGGAATAGTGAGCGTAGGACTTGTAACCGTTGCAGGATTTATAGCTGAGGTTGGGGACATTCGGCGCTTTCGGTCTCCAAAGCAGGTACAGAAGCTGGCGGGTCTGGCCTTACGTGAAAACAGTTCGAGTCAGTGCAAGGGACAAACAACAATCAGTCGGCGCGGAAGGGCACGGTTGCGTGCCATTCTGTTTCAGGCGATGATGCCCTTGGTATCCAAGAATCAGGAGTTACACCACCAGAGCAAAGAATCCCTTGAAAAAGAAGCAGTCACTCATCGCACTTAGCTGTAAGCTGATCCGGGTATTTTATGCCCTGCTTATCAAAGGGATTGCATATGACCCAATTAAGCTGGTAACAGATATTCATCGCTCGGCAGAAACGCTGGCTGCGTAACCCCCAATCATATGCGATGTTTTCTGAAATCGTCACCAGAATACGGATATCCTTTTTGAACAGTAATTACACAAGCAAGAGAGTCGGTAGTCAGTCACTAACATCATCCATCAGAGCATTGACTCGGGAAGAAAGCAATACTGACACCCATTTTGTGGATAGGCAGAACGAAGGAATTGAGGGCTGGGACTTCCCATGACCCTGTTAGATGTGAGAGGTTTGCTGCTATGAGATGTATGGGTACCCAACAGCTGACAGAGAAAAACAACATGACGCTTTGTTTGCTGTCCCGTTTTCTCTGAATCCGGCATCCGATGTTGATTCTGTCCACATACTGCTCTTTCAATATGTATGAAATACTGCGATTTCAGGAGATATTCGAAGCAAAACGTGAAATTAATAGAGAGGATGAGAAAATGTCACCTAAAAATGGTTTATATTTAACCTCCGCAGATTATGAATCTTGGCAGGATTATTTTGGGGCTTTAGTGAAAGACGATTATGTAAAACCTAGACCAGGTGTATGTGCTACCGACCCCGATTTAAAATCAAAAAATATCACTTTTGTCGTTACGGAAAAATGCAATTTGAATTGCACCTATTGTTATGAAACTCATAAATCTAATAAAAAAATGAGTAAGCAAGTAGCCAAAGATGCTATTGATTTTTTATTCGATGAAGGAAAAGTCAATGGGTATTTTGATCATGTAACTTCACCTGGAGTAATTTTAGATTTTATTGGTGGAGAACCTTTACTTGAAATTGAATTAATTGATTATATAGTTGAATATTTTAAATTTAAAGCATTTGAAGTGAATAGTCCTTGGGCATTTAATTATATGATAGCATTTACAACTAATGGGATCTTATTTAAAACTAAAGCTGTTCAAGATTTCTTAAAAAGAAACAAAGGTAGGGTAAGTATTGGACTTACTATCGACGGAAACAAAGAACTCCATGACGCATGTAGAGTTTTCCCTAATGGTTCAGGGAGTTATGATATTGTTGAAGAAGCCGCAAAGGAATGGGTTAAAATTGATGGCCATCCACAAACAAAAATTACTTTATCACCGTTTAATGTTAGTTATTTAAACAATGCGTTACGAAATGTATGGAATCTTGGAATCAATGGGGCGCATACAAACTGTGTTTTTGAAGAAGGGTGGACAAAAGAGCATGCCAAAATATTTTATAAAGAACTTATTAAACTAGCTGATTATTTATTAGAAGAACAAAGATATTCTAAATTTTACACATCTCTTTTTGATGAATCTATTGGCACTCCATTAGTTGACACTAAAAACTGGTGCGGCGGTAATGGCAGAATGCTTGCTATTGCCCCGGATGGAAGATGTTTCCCTTGCATTCGATTTATGAAATATTCATTATCAGAACGTAAAGAACAGCCTATTGGAGATATTTGGAATGGTCTGAATAAGAAGGAGGATAACAAATGGCTTAACCAGTTAAAGCAAATTAACATGGTTACCCAGTGCCAGTGGGCAGATAATAAAAAGTGTCTTACCTGCCAGATCGCTCAGGGATGTTCTCTATGTACAGGTTACAATTATGATAAGTTTGGTGACCCAAACCATAAAGCAACATTTATTTGTGATATGCATCATGCTAGAGTTCTTGCAAATGTATATTATTGGAATGAACTTTACAAAAACCTAGGAATTGATAGGGCTTTTGTAAATAATGTGCCAAAAGATTGGAGGGAAAGCAATGGGTTGTGCAGCAACATGTGAGGATTGTGGTAGTTGTGCCAATAACTGTCAAGGAGGCTGTACCGGTAACTGCACTGGTGGTTGTTCTGGCTGTACCGGTACTTGCACTGGTAGTTGTTCTGTTTGCGCTGGAGGGTGTGCCACATGTACTAGTTGCACCGGTTGTAGTGGCAGCTGCACTGGTAGTTGTTCTGTTTGCGCTGGAGGGTGTGCCACATGCACTAGTTGCACCGGTTGTAGTGGCAGCTGCACTGGTAGTTGTTCTGTTTGCGCTGGAGGATGTGCAACATGTACTAGCTGCACTTCGTGTACTAGCTGTTCCGGTTGTTCTGCTTGTACGGGAAATTGTTCTGGATATTGTGATAATTCATGTCAAGCTGCAAATATGGCTCAAATTATTGCTAATCTTGGAACTAACATTTTAGAAGGGGGGATTTTTAAAGCTGATGATTTTTTAGATCTTAAAGCTGCCATTCGAAATGAATTTTCTAGGAGAAGCAGGGCACTACCAACGGGAGATACGTATACAATTCAGCCAGCTATAGGAGTAGTTTTAACCAAAGAGCATGTTCAGAGGGTATTTGATGATGTCCATTTGTTCAACTCTTCTCAAAATCAGTCCGTAGGGATTGGGAATGTGGTAAAAACAAGTGATACAGCGTCAACCATTGTATATATTCAAACCCTCATGGCGCAAAATGTTAGACCTTAAAATATGAAAAGGAGTGATTTAAATGACAACGGAAGAAACAACGATTTTAACAAGTACTTTAGATTTGTCCAGTAAGGTTTTATCAAATGATTTAAATGTTGAGGATTCAATAAATGCAATAAACAATGTTACTGCTAATACAGATGAATTTAATCCTTTAATTAAAGAAGATGTCAATAATATTATTGAAAAGAGTACGACAACCAATAAAAACGTTACAGCGAAAATTATTGATGGTTTAACAGTATTAACAAATAAAGACGCGTTATTAGCATTGTTAGATGCGCGAACATTAGATTTATCTAATACTGTAGCAGTAAAAGTATTTATTGATAACGCGTTATCAAGTACAGTTAAGGATTTTAATTATTTTAGTTTAGTCGTTAAAATGGCTATTTTGATTAGTGATAAAGATAGGATTATATCAATTATTAATAAAATTCAATCATTGGGGGCCGCTTAATTATGGAAATAATCGCCGCAGGAAATCTACTAGATGAGATGAAATCTTTGAGCGCAGATCAGAGGATTTTTGTTGACTTTCCGGTAGATATATCAAATACACTTGAATTATTTTTGTATCAAATCCAATCTGCTGAAAAACTGTTCAATTCTTTTATAAGTAATACTTCCGAGGTAGCTTCAGAGTTTAATCTAAACAGATTTTTTACTACTTACGCAGAGTTAGTGAGGAAGAAGGAGGGGTTGTTCAGGAATGAGTGTGTTCGACTTCTTGGGACTCAAGTTTTTAACTTTTGCAATCTCCCGATCAATCGAATTAGATACTATCTTGATTTTCAGTTAAAGAAATTAGTCATAACTAAAAATAAAGTTAATCTTATTCCACACACCAAGTAGGGTGTTATTTTTTATGCCTTGGAAGGAATTAGATATAAGCATTTAAAAGAATGATTTACCAGTTTCGGTAACTTTTATAAAATTTAAAGAAATAATATTATAACTGAAGAAGCTAGAAAAACGACGATCCTGATGATGTACTTGGTGGCGACTTCACGGTCACAATCAATTTTTGAGGTGACTCCCGAGATGGCCAAAGAAGACGAAGATGCCCGCGATACTTGCGCTGCAAGAGAAAAAGAAGAGGAGACATCAGGGCAAATGTAGGATTCAACAGAGCAAACAGACGGATAATAAGATAAGCTTTGGGCAAAGTAACTTTCCTTTTACTCACACTAGGCGCATTATGCGCATTATGCGCAGTAAATGACTTGGATTCAGAAGCGTTTTTTGTACCCGAAAGGAGTGAAGTGAGGCTATAGCAGTGGAAAACTCAGTGACGGAGCAAGCCTGTGAAAGAACACACAAAGGGCTGGACAAACAGATGGAGACAGCGGAACAGAAGCTAAACGCTCATTCTGAGACTATTACAGACCTGAAAATCATCGTTGGTCAACTAACACAATTATTAGAGAACACATCAAAAGCATTGGAGACAATGGAAAAAAGAGTCTCTTCTCTGGAGACAGCCCAGGAAGATGTGGAAAATGGTAACGGGTTCTGGGATTCTATAGGTGGGCAATGGATCATTAAAGGGGTTGTGACTCTAGCGATTATTATTACACTGGCAGCGATAAGGCATAATACGAACCCTGAATTTCTGGAGAACTTTTTTGAGAAATAAAAAGTTATTTGTACCAATTAATTGATTGGCTATTTGAATCAGACCACAGTGGTGTAGATCCGGAGAGGAGACTACAGACATCTCAATGACTAATTCTATCAGGAAAAGTGAGGAGGGATACAGCCGCTGTGTTTGGTGCACCTGATACGTTAATATTTCTGCAAAATATTACGGAAGGGGAAAGGAAGGATGAATACCCAAGTGATAACGCTGTTGATCGTTATTTTAAGCCTACTGTGTTTTTGGGGGACAATGTTCAGAATCCGGTTTTTGGAAAAACATGGTAAAGATCCAGGCAAAGAGATGCAGATTGCCAATACCTTTGTGGATGTAGCGGAAAAAATGAACACCGCGCTTAAAGCCTTTATCCCATCCTATGTTGAGAATATTATTGATACGGTCTTAAAAGTGACGCAGGCGGGTGTACATTCAGCGCAGCAACTTTATAATAGCGGCCAACTTTCTTCGGATTTAAGAAAAGAACAAGCTATTCAATATGCAATAAATATGTTTAAACTAAGTGGCCGTGAATTAACCTCTGACTTAGAACAATCCATCCGGGATACGGTTGAAGCAGTTGTATATCTTATGAAGCAGAATGAGCAAGTCCCAACTGTCAGTGCCGATACCAAATACATGAGCTAAAAGCTTACGCTAAGATTAAATCACTCATTAACAAAGCGATAAGTTCAGCCCAAAATCAGTATAGGTAATAAAGAGCGTGTTGCTCCACGTTTGTGCATAAACGTTTTGCTATACGCTCTTTTTTGATTCTATCCTGAAAATTAAATGACCCCAAAATAGGCAAAAAACAAAACCCATAAAACCAACTTGTATATCCAAATTATGGTTACGACTTGGCTCCTGCTAAATTTCAAATACTTCTCGTTATGCTACCTCTTCAACCGTGACTTTATACCCTAAAATCTCAAGATTCTTGGGCTGTTTCAAATTGAAGGCTGGTGCAACAACCACTCATGGATCATTCTATCCTGCGTGCTCTCCAAAGAGGCAACCATCTGTGGTGCACCTGGTCGCTGTGGTCTGCCTAGATTACGGGCTCGAAGCACCATAGAACACCGACCTACCTTCGCCAGCCAAAGAGAACTTCGACACGAACCAATTTTCATCCTTCCGATGGTGCTGCGTCAGCGGCATGGGAGTCTAGATAAAAATAACAAAAAAGTAATAAATTTCATTAAATTTTTATCAATACTGTTTCACGCAAAAATGTAAATATATAGTATAATATGTCGAGATATTGTAAGTTTTGTTCAATATAGCTCACTTTTTTGGAATTTTAATAATAACCTTTTACTGTGATTTTTTTCAATAACTTTAATATTCAATCATAAATAACGAGGTAAAAATCATGAAAAAAGCAAGCATATTTTTAACATTAGCAGTACTTGTACTCGCTATGGTGGGTCTCGGCATCCGCGAAACAGCTCAGCCAACAGAGAAAGTGGTTTCCACTACTACAACTCCTAAAGCGCAACCCTTAACAGGTATTAGCAAGATAAAGACTGGTACGATTAATGCTGTAATCCTTGGGGAGTCAATCGCTGTGAGTCAAGGTGCTTCAAACCCCTTAACGACCGGGTGGAATTCGGATCTAGAAACAGCTTTATTCAAGAAGTATTCAAACAAAATAGTTTGGGACAACAAAGCCTCATCAGGAAAACTCATAGATTATCTCTTAACGAGAGCAACTGAGATAACAGATACTACAGATGCAGTATTTATTTTCACAGGGAGAATCGACAGAAATTTCTCCATGCCGGAACAGTTCACTGAAAAATATACTCAGTTAATCAATATTATTAAAAGCAAGGCCCCAAAGGCAGATATATTTTGCGTTGTTGAGCCTCCTATGATTTCCCCGGACGAGTCCAAATTTTCAGGTATCAGAAAGGCAATTATTAATGTTTCAGCTGAGACAGAGACAAACTTATTAGATGTTTGGAGTGCATTTCCTCAGGATCAGGATACCTTGAGCACTTTGCTGCAAGATGTACTTCACCCGAATGATGCAGGTAATAAGCTGATGTCGGATTACATTTATCAGCAATTAGTTATGCTAATAAATGAAGACAAGTAAAATTGGCCTGGAAATAATATAGTATTAGTATTTGTCCTCATAGATATTATTTCCCCTAACTCTCCTGTGTCTGGCAAACTGACTATGGGTTAGTTGGCTTTGGCGAAAGATGCAAAAAAGAAGAGTCGGTTAGACTCTCTTTTTTGAAAGCTCTGCTGTCTATAAGTGCGGTTAACAATATACAATATGGTCGTTTCTCCAAAAAAGTTACAACTCGTCCTATGGTGTAGGTTGAATTTTTTCGTATAATGGCCACTTGAATAATAACCGGCTCCCAAGTGAGATGTACTTGTTAGAAATTTTAAGTTTTTCAGACATCTATAATAAGTGGTGGAGATTTTAAGTAATAGTATAATTACTAAATAATAGGTAAAAAATAATTTTGCTGGAATATCCTTCTATTAGTTTTTGCTCCTATCAACGCTAGGAGCTTCCTTTTGCCAATTTTTAACCTGTTGATGATATAGGACTAATAAAAGGTTAGGTAGGATGTCCTTGGTCCATCCGGCAGGAGTTAGATACTAGAGATAATGATCATTCGAGCGACTTTTTCCCTGAGGAGTTTTTGTGTTCCTTTTCAAGAGTGAAGATAAGCTTTCCTCCTTTAAGCTCTAAGTCAACCAGATTAGCGCCCCTATGTAAATTAGCGTTTATTGTCGCGATTTCCTCACTGGTTATTTTTCCGGGATCGACTTCCAGCAAACCTCTAGTAATTTCGAATGTTTTAAGGTTCATTTCATCTTACCTCCTAAGTATTCTTTTGAACCCAATATAAAATTATATTAAGAGTGCTTTCACTTTAGTTTTAACGATTTTTCATTCACCATTCGTTTAATTAAATACGTAATACTGGAAAAGATAGACGATGAAAATATAAAAGAAATAATATCCGTTATATGCTGTGGTTGAATACCAGTACCTAAAACATTTGCTTGATTCTAAGCTCAAAATGAGCTTTAAGAAATATAATCTGTCTATACTCCTAAAATAACTCCATTAAGCGTATATCCTAATAAGGAAGTGATTCGTTAATGATTTACTTTATATTAGGGTTTTATGTACTAGCCTTGATCCTATTCTTAGTGTTTAACCATGCTGTTCACAAATATGACAAGGATGAGTATAAGACTAAGATTTATTAAGACCGTCCAGGCGACGGTTATTTTTATGCCTGAAACGAGGCTATCTCTATATTGAATTTAGCAAAGAGACAGTAAGGATCATAAGATGAAGTGACGATATTCGATTTGGGTTTCTTGATTAGGTTATACAGCATAAACCTGAAAAGAGGGGACCTTATGATATTGGAATTAGTTATCATGGAAATCGTTGCTGCTGTAGTATTATTTATTGATTATAAAACAAGAAAAGATTAATTGACGTCTTACAAGGCGTTATTTTTATTGGTTCTTGCATTGGTTCCTACGAAAGGGGGGAGGCCTGAAAACAAAAGGATTTAATTTTTTGGGGATGTGTTGAATGAAGAATATTAAAATATCTGTGTAACGACATAATATTTTCTATAACTAAAAACTATTGTGAAGATAGAGGAATTATATCGACAAGACGTTAAAACGGTGATACTCTTTTAATAACCTCCATATACTCTCTTGGCATCCACTTTAACCTTCCATTTCTGCTCCTATCGGTAAGGATAGGGGCTCTTTTTTGCTAATTATCAGTGTGTTTGAGAGGTTAGTTTGCTAGAATTCGGAAGGGTACCATTTGTTCTTAGTTTCCATATTAGTAATGTTAGATGGTCTCATTTAGAAATGAGATTTTTAAGACATGATTGTTAGTCGTGAAGGGATATATCTATTACGGAAAATAGAGGATAAAAATATTTTAGATGTTCCTTTGCATGTTTTCTTGGCAGTATACAATTCAATTGCAGGAGAAAGGAGATTGTAAATGGATGGAATTGATTGTGCGACCAGACTGACAGCAGAGAGCGCACAGGCCTTAAAGCAAGCAGGAATAATGGCTGTGGGTCGTTATCTTGGGGATAAACAAGGTTGGGCAAAAGCCCTGACTCCTGATGAAGCAAATGTGATTCTCTCAGCCGGATTGGCGATTTTTCTTATTTGGGAGTCAGAGCCAACAAACAAAAGTTATTTTACATCTGCTCAGGGGATTTCAGATGCAGCCTCTGCTATTGTTGAAGTTGAATATCTTGGCGTTCCCGATGGTGTGGCAATATATTTCACAGTTGATTATGATGCCCAAGCTAACGACATTGCCTCCATTAATGATTATTTTCAAGGGGTAAAAAATGGTTTGGGCGGTAAATATCTTTTGGGCGCTTATGGATCTTATGTAGTTATGAAATCTGTTACAGTGGATCGATATTTCCAGACTTATGCATGGTCAGGAGGACAGACGGCGCCAAACCATATCTATCAGTATAGCAATGACGTAGAGTTGGTCGGCGTAGCAGTGGATCGGGATTATGTCAATGAAGACGCTGGATTATGGAAAAAGGGGGAAGAAGAAATGGATGTGGCAGTCGTTTATTTCACGGCTAATGATTACTCAATCGCAAAAGCTATTGCAGATCTCCATGGAGGATGTGCAATGTTCTGCCGAAACGGAAATGCTGGGGTTCATTCTGATGCTAAAAAAGCGGCAAAAGTTTTTAATGTTGGCGGACCGGCATTGGGTTGGTCTAATGAGGTTTATATGTCCGGAGATAAGGCCCTGGATACCGTTAATGCAGTTGCTCAGGCTTATGCAGCAGGGAAATTAAGTTAATAAAAGAGACAGTGCCAATCTGGAATGAACGAATCCCTCCTGCCAAGAGATGCAGGAGGGATTTTTGCTTTTGAAGGGTTATTTATAGCCAGGGTATTTTATCCATGTAGTCCCCTCTTAAAATAGGAATAAGCTTGGATTTTAAAGGTTCAGGGACATCCTTAAGTTTAAGGTCGTCAATTTTTAATATCTCAATCGTGTCAAGTTTAAGTTGTTGCGCTAACTCTTTAGCGGTTAGGCATTGATTCTTTCTTAGTTCTTGGACAGTTTTTTTCATTATATTTGAGCTGAAAAACAAGGTAAATCCTCCCTACAGTTTTTTTCGACGAAACGGAAGAAATTACCTTTAGATATTCTCAACAAAGCATTTTAGTTATTATGTGACGATATGGACAATTGTCTTTATATGTTTCCAAAGATATTTAACAAATGTACTTCAGGGAAAAATTACAAAGTAGTGAAATTTGGGCCAGGCACAAGGTATGTAGCGATTTTGATGTATGGTACTGGTGCTGGGCAAAAAAACTTGCAGGTTTATCTTGTCTTCGAGGTAATCCTTAGCTTAAGGGCCTGAAGATTAGATATAAGTAATAAAAATAAAAGTTAGACATTTTAATGGTTGACAAGATCGTAATCTTCTCCTATAATAAGTGATGTTACGCGGTCGTGGCGGAACTGGCAGACGCGCTAGATTCAGGTTCTAGTGCTCGCAAGGGCATGGAGGTTCAAGTCCTCTCGACCGCACCATAATTTGTCTAGAAACCCGCTATTCATGCGGGTTTTACCGTTTCTATAGGTTTTGTTAAACCCCACTTTTAACCAAAAGACATAAAAAAGAAGGCCTTCATCGCAGTTACTAATTTCCTTGTTCCCACCATATTGATGGCCCTTTTCAAATTATAGGCAAGAAAACTAAGCCCCAGCTCACCTGTGGCTTTTTCTATACCCTTGCATAACAGATAATGGGCTTCATGATACCATTTAACCGTGCCAAAAGGATGCTCCGATAAGCCATCCTCGGAAATTCCCTACAATGCTTTCAAATTACTAAAGCGACGGGCTAAGAAAAAAGTAATTTTACATATACGCGATGATATACCAACCCAAAAGCTGCGGTTATGGAAGTACTTTGTGATATATCGACAGTATTTTCTATATTTTAATGATTAATGTGTTACCTATCTGTCTTCTATGGTACAATATAACGTATTATACAAATGAATGAGAACAAAATGAACTTACAAAAGAATGAGAAAAGAGAAAAGAGATAAAGTTTCCAAAGTATAATAGGCCCCAGCATCAATACCATAGGATGCTAGGGGTTTTTAGTATCGCAAGATAGAGAGATGTTAAAATAAATACAAAGGCAAAGAACAAAGCAAAGTACAAAAGGCGCGTTAAAGAAATTAAAGTTATTTTTGAGAAATTAGTTTAATTCTTAAGGACAAAATTATAAACTTGGAAAATTCCAATAGCAGGAGGGCATTATGAGCAAACGTTTAATCGTGGGTTTAACAGGGGCAAGTGGTTCTGTCTATGCACTTAGTTTAATCAATACTTTGGCTTTAATGGATTGGCAAATCGAATTAGTCATGACCCCAACCGGAGAAAAAGTATTGGCCTATGAAACGGGAGCGGACCGATCAGCTTTGCCCCAGAATGTCACGATTCATGAAAATACGAATCTATTTTCCTCTTTAGCCAGTGGGTCTTATCGTACGAGCGGTATGGTTGTGATTCCCTGTTCCATGAACACTCTGGGGTTAATGGCGACTGGTACCGGAGATCACCTTTTAGCTAGGGCCGCGCAAGTAACTTTAAAAGAACGCCATCCCCTCGTCGTGGTCCCTCGTGAAATGCCTTATAATATAATTCATTTAGAAAACATGCTGCGTCTGGCAAGAGCCGGAGCTACGATTATGCCTGCTTCGCCGGGCTTTTATCATCATCCGCAGCAAATTCAGGATTTAGTTAATCATGTTGTCGGCAGGGTTCTGGATCAATTTGGCATTGAACACACCCTGTTTGAACGCTGGAGCGGAGTTTGAATATCTGAGGAAATAACGCTAAATAGAAACCGGGATAGTTGATATGGAAAACTTAGGTGAGAGTAGGGTGGGAAATTGTGATACTGAAAACTTTTCTAGTTGTTTATATCCTTTGGAATTGTTATGTTTTTATAGCAATGGGACGAGACAAGCGCAGAGCCAAGCTGCATCGCTGGAGAATTTCTGAGACGAGCCTGCTGGGGATGGGGGTTGTTTTGGGAGGAGTGGGGCTTTACGCAGGTATGAAGTGCTTTCACCATAAAACAGCTCATAAAAAGTTCGTTTTTGGCGTCCCGCTGCTTATGGCCTTTAATGTGGTTGTCTTAGGGTTTTTATTATATCAGGGGCATCACCGCCTGGGGCTTTTTTAATGGAGAACTATAGTAGTTTATTTCAAATTGTTATGCCGATAGGCCAAATTGGCTTGTTTTCAAAATAAATTTTGATGGGACTAAGGTCTAATGGAACTGAGTTCTAGTGGGATTAAGGTCTAAATGGGGGTTAATCACATGGTTGAACTTATGGATGTGAAAGATTACGCACAGCAAATTGCTGAAGCGATAGCAACGGTTGTGAAAATAGACATTGAAATAGCTGATCAGCAATTAATCCGCATCGCGGGAACCGGCCGGTATTATAAAGGGGTCGGGCAATCAATGGACCGCCAAGGGTATGTGTATCGGGAAGTCTTGCGCACAGGGCATCAGTTCGTTATAGAAACTCCGGGTATTCATCCTCTCTGTGGCCCTTGCAAAGCTCGCGGGAACTGCTCGGAAAAGTATGAGGTTGTTTCCCCGATTAATGTCGATGGCAAAGCAGTTGGGGCCATTGGGATGATTTGTTTTACGGAAGCACAGGCCAGGCTGATTGCTGAAAATCAGCATTCCTATCTCATTTTCCTGACGAAAATGGCTGAGACTATTGCTTTAAAGCTTAAAGAGCAGGAATTTTTGGCAGGGCTTGTTTCTGCTAACCGGTATCTGAATTCGATTATTGACTGTCTGGATGAAGAGCTGCTGACTACCGATCTCGACGGCACGATCCTCCACTTTAACCAAGCGGCGCAACGTCTCTTTAGCACGAATTTGCTTCATCCAAGCAGCCATTTAAATACCTTGTTTCCGCCGCAGATAGCCTCGGAAATTTTAGCGGTTGGCAAAAATGCTGAAGACGTGATTGAACGTGAAGTTTATATAGAAACAAAGAAAAATAGTAGGCATCACATGCTCTTGCGCGCCTTGCCGATAGAAGGGGAGGACGGGGTAAAGAGTATCGCCGTGATTCTCAGGCCCTTTGATGAAATAAGCCGAATTGTTAATCGTCTTACTTTGCGTGATGCGGGATACTCTATTGATGATATTCTTGGCGAAAGTGAGTGTATGAATAATATTCGCGAACGGGCTAAAGTA
The DNA here is from genome assembly GCF_030954495.1 of Candidatus Desulfosporosinus nitrosoreducens. Lineage (GTDB taxonomy): Bacteria > Bacillota > Desulfitobacteriia > Desulfitobacteriales > Desulfitobacteriaceae > Desulfosporosinus > Desulfosporosinus nitrosoreducens. The sequence goes on from NZ_JAVHUW010000083.1 coordinate 188,231, forward strand.
GTGGCCGCCAGTAAGTCGACGGTGCTGATTCGTGGAGAAAGCGGAACAGGCAAAGAAATGTTGGCCCGGTCGATTCATACCCTCAGTCCCAGGCATCAAGGAATGTTTATGGCCATTAACTGTACGGCTATACCGGAAGCGCTTCTGGAAAGCGAGCTCTTCGGCTACGAAGACGGTGCTTTTACAGGTGCGCGCAAAGGCGGGAAGATTGGCAAGATTGAATTGGCTAATAAAGGTACTGTATTTCTTGATGAAATCGGAGATATGCCGCTCTTTTTACAAGCCAAAATCCTGAGAGTTCTTCAAGAGAGGAAAATTGAGCGCATTGGTGGAATCACTGCAAGTCCGGTTGATGTCAGGATTATTGCCGCCACTCATCGCAATCTTGAGGAAATGATGGCCAGGGGCGAATTTCGGGAAGATTTATATTATCGGATCAATGTTATTCCTATCCACATTAAGCCTTTGCGGGAGAGGAAAGAAGATTTGCCTCTCTTGTGTAAGCATTTTATTGAAGTTTATAATCAACAGCTAAATAAAAACGTACACCATATATCAGAAGGGTTTCGCCAAAGACTGGAAAACTACTCTTTCCCCGGCAATGTCCGGGAATTACAAAACATTATCGAATATGCTATGAATTTAGCTACGGGTTTAACTTTGACAGAAGATCATTTAGCGGCAAGGTTGAAAGAAGGGACATTGTCGGAAGACCTGAACCGCTTCAATTTAGAGAGAATTGAACGGGAAACCATTTTGCGTTGTTATCAAGCGACCGAAGGAGGGGTGAGAGGCAAAGAAAAGGCAGCTAAAGCCCTGGGAATCGGCCTGGCAACACTGTACAGGAAATTAGCGCGTTACAATATTGAGTAAATTTTATGTAAAATGACCTATTTGCGGGCATACTGTTAATAGACAATTTCTTGCTAGCGGGGCTTATCAAAATGATAAAATATTATTTTTTTGATAATGATCATATCTTAGATGTTTGAAGGATATTTTCGAAATCTTACTTTTCATTTTGATAAAAGAATTGGTGTTATCCAATGCTCTTTTATGAAAAATCCGTGAATATGCGTAATTCTCAGATATTATCTGTATTTGGCATGGATTTTGCACTGAACAGACAGAGAGTGGTTGACGGCATTATGTTCTTTTGTTGCCTGTGCGGAAACGCGAAGCTATGTTTCTCTAACGTTTGGTTGAGGAACGCAGATTAGAATAAATGCTCAGGACGGAGGAATAAGAATTGGCTTACAATGTGGTGGGAAAAAGTGTCAGGCGAGTTGACGCGGTGGCTAAAGTAACCGGCAAAGCTAAATATACGGATGATTATTCAGAACGAGATATGCTGGTCGGGAAAATTTTGCACAGCCCTCATGCGCATGCGGTTATTCGCTCCATTGATGTCAGCGAAGCCAAGGCTCTGCCGGGGGTTGAGGCGGTTCTGACGTATAAGGATTTACCGCGAATTAAATTTTCCACAGCATTGCCTGGAGTGATGAATGATGTCTTGGATGATGAGCAGGAAGTGGATTTGCCAAAGTATGCCACGGCGGGGCACCCCTATTCTCTGGACCCAAGTCACCGAGATAAAGAAGATCGCTTAATCCTGGCGAAGAAAGCGCGCTATGTGGGAGATGCCATCGCGGCGGTCGTTGCTACCGACGCTATTATCGCTTCAAAAGCCTTAAAATTGATTCGCGTCGACTACGAAATTCTTGAGGCCCTAACGACACCTGAAGCAGCCTTGCGGGAAGGGGCGCCTTTAATTCACGAGGAAAGTGAAGGGAATGTCCTTTCCACTGGAGGCGGATTCGAGCGGGGAGATTTGGAAGCCGCTTTTCAAGAGTCGGATTTTGTTATAGAAGGCGAATATGAGACGAGCATTGTCCAGCACTGTCACCTTGAGCTGCAAACGTCTTATGCTTATGTCGATACGGACGGGCGCATCATGATTGTTTCCTCAACTCAGATCCCTCAGATTGTACGGCGCATTGTGGCTCAATCCTTAGGATTGCCCTGGGGTAAAGTCAGAGTGATTAAACCTTATGTTGGCGGTGGCTTTGGCAATAAACAGGATGTCTGTTTTGAACCGTTAAATGCCGCCATGACTCTTGCTGTGGGCGGCCGTCCGGTTAAACTGGAGCTTTCCCGTGAAGAAGGGATGGTTGATACCAGAACACGGCATGCTTTTAAATTTAAAATCAAAACCGGGGTTAATAAAGATGGGGTCATGAATGTGATTCAGATCTCAGCCATATCGAATACCGGAGCCTATGCCTCTCACGGAAGTTCAATCGCGGGCAGTGGCGGAAGCAAGTTCCGTTATCTCTATCCTACGAAAGCTATGAAATATTCCCCAGTGACGGTTTACACCAACTTGCCGGTAGCCGGGGCTATGCGTGGGTATGGTACGCCGCAGATCTTTTTCGCTTTTGAGTCTCATATTGAAGACATAGCTCAAAAACTTAAGCTTGATCCTATTGCAATCCGCAAAAAGAACTTAGTGGATGTGGGGTATGTTGAACCTTTAAGCAAAAATAAAATTTTGAGCTGCGGAATTCGTGAATGTATTGACAAAGGCCGAGGACTCATCCGTTGGGATGAAAAAAAAGAACGCTACAAGAAGCAAACAGGAGATAAGCGCCGCGGTGTAGGCATGGCTTGTTTCAGTTACGCTTCAGGGACTTATCCGGTCGCTTTGGAAATCGCGGGAGCCAGAATTGTCCTGAATCAAGACGGCTCGGTTCAGCTTCAACTTGGGGCGACGGAAATCGGACAAGGGAGCGATACGATTTTCGCCCAAATGACGGCGGAAATATTAGGATTGCCCATGTCGATGGTGCATGTCATTCCGAATCAGGATACGGATATTTCTCCCTTTGATACGGGTTCTTATGCTTCAAGGCAAACCTATGTCAGCGGGATGGCTGTAGAAAAAGCCGCCTTGGATGTCAAGAGTAAAATTTTGGCTTTCGCTCAGCATATGACGGACATCCCGGCTCATGCTCTGGATCTTAAAGATCAAACCATCGTTTACAGACATTCCGGAGAAAGTGTTTTACCCCTCGCAGAGGTCGCTATGCAGTCTTACTATGATCGAGTGGCTGCTCGGCCAATCACCAGTGATGTCACTAATAATGCCCGCATTAACGCCATACCTTTTGGAGTGACCTTTGCCGAAGTTGAAGTGGATATTAAGACGGGTAAGATTAAGATCCTGGAAATTTATAATGTTCATGATTCCGGAAAAATAATTAATCCTCAGCTTGCCGAGGGCCAAGTTCATGGCGGAGTGAGTATGGCTATCGGATACGCCTTGTCGGAACAATTGCTCTTTGATGAAGCGACAGGAAAACCTTTAAACAACAATCTGCTGGACTACAAATTGCCCACCATCATGGATACACCGGAAATCGGCGCGGCTTTTGTGGAAGCAGAGGACCCCACAGGACCTTTTGGCGTGAAATCTTTAGGTGAGCCGCCGGTGATTTCTCCTGCCCCGGCTATTCGCAATGCTGTTCTGGATGCGACGGGTGTTGCTTTTAATCGCTTGCCGATGAATCCTCAACGCGTATTTGAGAGTTTTAAAAAGGCCGGATTACTCTAAAAGGCGGTGAAACGATGTACGATATTATAGGGTATTGCGAGGCGGAAACGGTTCAGGAGGCAACGGAGCTGCTCAGAGCCAGCCCTAAACTTAAAATTATTGCCGGCGGAACGGATGTCCTTGTCAAAATGCACGGTGGACAACTTGAAGAGGCTGAACTTTTAAGCATTCGTAAGATTGAAGCATTAAGGGACATACGAAAACTGGAAAACGGAACGATTGTCATAGGTCCAATGGCTACCTTCACGGAAGTGTTTAATCACCCAATTATGCGGGCAAATACTCCTATTTTAACGGAAGCGGCTATTTCCATGGGGGGACCGCAAATCAGAAATATTGCTACAATTGGGGGAAATGTCTGCAATGGGGCGACATCGGCAGACAGCGCCTCCTCTCTGTTCGCCCTTAATGCTCATCTGAAACTTCAGCACTGGCAAGGAGAGCGAGTGGTTCCGATCCGGGAATTTTATCTCGGACCAGGTAAAGTGGATTTAAAACCCGGAGAAATCCTTACGGAAATTCTTCTTTACCCGGAGGATTATCAAGGCTTTGGCGGGCAATATATCAAATTTGCCATGCGGGAAGCAATGGACATCGCCACTTTGGGAGTTGCGGTTCTCTGTAAATTGAAAGGGGAAACATTTGCGGACGTTCGAATCGGCCTAGGGGTAGCAGGGCCAACCCCCTTGCGTTGCCTGGAGGCTGAAGAATTTGCCGGAGGCAAAATGATAACCAAGGAAACTATACAGGAAATTGGCAGACGAGCCGTTAAAGCGGCCAAAGCGCGAACCTCCTGGCGGGCTTCAAAAGAGTACCGGGAACACCTGATTGAAGAACTGACCCAAAGGGCTCTGAAGACAGCTATTGTCCAAGCGGGAGGTGTGGAACTTGCTTAAGAAAATTTCCTTCACAGTGAATGGCAAAACTTTTTCAATGGAGGTGGATGTCCGGGAATCCCTTTTGGAACTTCTGAGAAATCGCTTGGGGTACACCGGCGCTAAACAAGGGTGCGGTGTTGGAGAGTGCGGGGCCTGCAGCGTGCTGATTGATGGTACACCTTATGATTCTTGCATTTATTTGGCTGTTTGGGCCGACGGTAAGGATATTAGGACGATTGAAGGTATGGCTGCTAAAAATGGAGAATTGTCCAAGGTTCAGCAAACCTTTGTCGAAGAAGGGGCCGTTCAATGCGGTTTCTGCACTCCGGGATTAATACTAACGACAACCGCTTTGACGGAAAGCGGCAAAGACTATACACGAGAAGAGTTAAAGAGAGAACTTTCCGGACATTTGTGCCGTTGTACAGGGTATCAGAATATTTTTAAAGCGGCGGAGAAATCGCTGGAAAGTCATATCTGTGCTTGTGCGGACAGTCCCCATTACAAGCAACAACAAGAACAACTTAAGGAGAGATAATATGAGTGACAAAATGGCCTTAATCCCTTTTAAACAATTGCTTCATTGGGTGATGGAAGAACATGAACATAGTGGCATGGTGTTCGGTATGCCCGAAGAAAAGTTTTATCACAAAACAAATGATCGCCATATGGAGCTGTTTGGCGAAGTAATTGACACGCCTGTTGGACCGGCGGCAGGCCCGCACTCTCAATTGGCTCAAAACATTATTGCGTCTTATATGAGCGGCAGTCGTTTCTTTGAGCTGAAATCCGTTCAGATTATGGATGAGTTAGAGATTGCCAAACCTTGTATTTCGGCGGAAGACGAGTGCTACAATACGGAATGGTCGACAGAATTGTCGATCATGGGCGCTTTTGAGGAGTATGTCAAAGCCTGGTTCATTCTTCATGTTTTGCAAAAAGAGTTGTTTAAGCAAAGTGAACGGCGCTTTATGTTCAATATGAGTGTAGGATATGATCTCAAAGGGATTCAATCTCCTAAAGTAGACGAATTCGTAGAAGGCTTAAAAGACGCCTCGCAGACTCGGATATTCCAAGAATGTAAAGCGGCGCTGTTAGAAAGTCTGGCTCTTTTCAAGCATGTGGATCAGGCTTTTATCGAGAAGATTTCACCAAATATTTGTCACTCTATCACTCTATCCACCATGCATGGCTGCCCTCCGACTGAGATCGAGGCGATTATCCGCTATTTGATCAGTGAAAAGAAACTGCATACCTTTGTCAAAATGAATCCCACTCTTCTGGGATACAAATATGTCCGAAATACCTTTGACAAAATGGGGTACGATTATATCCAGCTTAGAGAAGAGTCCTTTACTCATGACTTGCAATTTGCTGACGGAGTGGAGATGTTAAAGCGTCTGAAAGCTTTTGCTTCAGAAAACAAGAAGGATTTTGGCATTAAGATGTCCAACACTCTGCCGGTCAAGATTGCCAGAGGGGAATTGCCGGGTGAAGAAATGTATATGTCCGGACGTTCGCTCTATCCTTTGACAATTAATCTGGCCTATAAACTTGCTGCGGAATTTGGCGGAGATCTCAAAATTTCCTATTCCGGCGGGGCAGATGCTTTCAATATTGATCGGATTTTTGCTACGGGCATTCGTCCGATTACCGTGGCTACGACACTGCTCAAACCGGGTGGTTATCAACGTTTCAAACAAATCGCGGAACTTCTTGATCCCCTTCTGGATAACCGGGAGTCAAGCCGCCTGGATATGGATAAACTTAAGGCTCTGGCGGAAAGCGCCTTTGAAGACGCCAATCATATCAAAGAATCCCGGGATATGCTCAGCCGTAAGACATCCCTTAGATTACCGCTGCTGGATTGTTTTATTGCCCCTTGTGAGAAAGGCTGTCCTATTGAGCAGGATGTCCCTGAGTACTTGCGTTTAGTAGGCGAAAAACGCTATGAAGAAGCCTTTGATGTCATTGTTTCCAAGAACCCTCTGCCCTTTATTACAGGTACGATCTGTACTCACACCTGTATGACGAAATGCACGCGGCTCGACTATGACGAATCTGTGCATATCCGAGGGCAAAAGCTTGTAGCTGCTGAAAACGGGTATGCGGGATATAGGCAAAAACTGTCTCCGACGGAGCCCTGCTCTTCAGCTCAAGTTGCGGTGATCGGAGCGGGTCCGGCCGGACTCTCAGCCGCTTACTTTTTAGCCAAAGCCGGGATGAAGGTTACGGTGTTTGATAAACGTGAGCGTGCCGGCGGTACGGTTGAGTTCGTTATTCCCGATTTCCGGATTTCCAGAGAGGCAATCCGCAACGATATCGAGCTCATTGAGGCGATGGGGGTTAAGTTTGAGTTTGGAGTGAATCCGAACATTTCTGTCGCTGATTATCAGGCTAAAGGCTTCAACTATGTCTTTTTGGCCATTGGTGCGGGCAAAACGAGTTCTCTGGCCATACAAGGGGATGGCGAACGGGTTCGAGGGGCGATTCCTTTCTTAGAAGCCTTTAATGTGGAGCGGAAATCCTTAAATCTTGGCAAGAGAGTTGCCGTGATCGGGGGCGGGAATTCGGCTATGGATGCGGCCCGCGCTGCGCTGAGAGTTGACGGCGTTGAGGAAGTTTCTATTGTTTACCGCCGGACCAAAGAGTACATGCCGGCCGATGAGGAAGAATTAGCCTTTGCTCAGAAAGACGGCGTAATTTTCAAACAACTCCTGGCGCCTGTCTCTCTGGACAAGGGGATTCTAAAATGCCAAGTGATGGAGCTGGGACAAGCGGATGCTTCCGGTCGTCGCAGTCCTGTGGCCAAAGAGGGAATTTACGAGGAACTGCCCGTTGACACGGTTCTTTCGGCCATTGGCGAGTTGATTGATTATGACCTCTTAAGAAGCAATGGAATTGAGATCGGAGAAAAGGGTAAGATCAAAGTTAATGAAGAGACGTTAGAAACGAATATTCCCAATGTCTTCATCGGCGGGGATGCTCTCGCGGGTCCTTGGACTGTTGTTGGAGCCATTTCTCATGGTACGAAGGTTGCTAAAGCAATTCTTAATAAAGAAAACATGGAATTCAAACAAGAATTCGCTTCGCGCATTTCCTTTGACAAGGATAAACAGCTTCTGGAAGTACGGGCTAAAAAAGCAGTTCTCCAGGCGGTCTGTGACGATGACCGGGAACCGGGACGTTGTTTAGAATGCAATTATATCTGCAACATTTGCACGGAGGTTTGTCCGAACCGCGCTAATCTCATGATCCCGGTTGTGGGAGAAGGCTTGACAAACCGCAATCAAATTCTTCACGTCGATGGTATGTGTAATGAATGCGGCAACTGTGAAACCTTCTGTCCTTATGACGATGCGCCGTATAAGGTGAAGATGACTCTGTTCTGGGGAGAAAAGGAGTTTTGGGATTCTGCCAATACGGGCTTTGTTATTATAAAAGAGGCACCGGAGCCAGTCGTTAAACTTCGCCTTAACGGAGAAGTTGTTGATGTAGCCTTTGATCAAGCCGGTGGGACGAATGTGCCCATCGATAGCTCGGTTGCCGCTCTGATCTGGACGGTTATTCAGCGGTACCCGTACCTGTATAAAGTTTAAAATTAGGGACATATATAAAGAGGTCGACATTTCTGTTTGACCTCTTTCTTAAAACATCAGAGCTAAGCTTGGGTGGTGATAATTATTTAGGTGAAGGGATTCGATTTATCAAGATGATAAATTACTTATCGCTTTGGTAAGACTTATCAGAGAACACATAATTGACTAATAATTTGCGCTCTAAGTATTTTTTGGTGCAAGCAACAGTCCAAACCTTTTTACTCCTTATCATTTTGAGAGGCATAAATTTAACCAGGTCTAAAAAAGCATGAATATGTTGGCATTTAAAAGGTCTTGTCAAATTGGCACGAATATTGCTAGTGTGTACATCTAGGTACAAAGTTAATTCACTTGCTCAATAGATAAAGCAACCTTACTTAGAATGCAGGACTAGGTATAGGTTGATTTGCGGAGGTGGTTAAAGGGTTATTTCAAATTAATCCTGCGGAAAAAAAGGAGGAATGAAAATGGCTGACACAAAAAATTCGGTAGCACCAGTTGATGAAATGATGCCGGCGGGTAAACTATTTGTGTTTGGATTGCAGCATGTACTGGCCATGTATGCGGGCGCGGTTGCGGTACCCTTGATTATTGCGGGTGCTGCTGGTTTGACTAAAGCTCACACTGCTTTTTTAATCAACGCTGATTTGTTTACTTGCGGTCTGGCAACCTTGCTTCAGACTTTAGGAATTTGGAAAATCGGTATTAAAATCCCTGTTATTCAAGGCGTAACCTTTGCCGCTGTAACTCCGATGATTATCATGGCCCAAACGGGAGGCATGGAGACAATTTATGGAGCGATAATTATAGCGGGCTTATGTACGTTTTTAATAGCTCCCTTCTTCAGCAAGCTAATACGCTTCTTCCCGCCTATTGTCACCGGGAGTGTCATCACAGTCATTGGCGTGTCCTTGTTGCCTGTTGGTATTGCTTGGGCCGCGGGAGGTACCGGTGATCCGAATTATGGCAGTTTGACTTATATCGGGGTTGCCTGCATTGTTCTGATCGCGATCCTTCTTATCAATAAGTTTTTCACTGGTTTTGTCGCTCATATCTCGGTGCTGCTGGGATTGATTATTGGTCTTATCATCGCTGTGCCGTTAGGACTTGTGAATTTTTCGGGAGTTTCCACGGCTGCTTGGCTGGGTATCGATTATCCATTTGCTTTTGGTTTTCCAAAGTTTGACATCGGTTCTATCATTGCCATGATTATCGTTATGTTAGTTGTTATGGTTGAATCAACGGGAGACTTTTTGGCAATCGGCGTAATGGTCGACAAAAAGATCGGGGAAAAAGAATTGACTGCCGGATTACGAGCTGATGGCATAGCCACAGCGCTTGGTGGAATTTTGAATGCTTTTCCTTATACAGCCTTTGCTCAGAACGTTGGGCTTGTCGGTCTGACCGGGGTTAAGAGCCGTTTCGTAGTCGCCACATCCGGAATAATTCTGGTTGTCATGGGCTTTTTCCCCAAATTAGCTACTATTATTGCTTCTTTACCGAATGCTGTTCTTGGCGGTGCCGGGATTGCTATGTTTGGTATTGTTGCCGCTAACGGCATTAAAACTCTTTCTAAAGTCGATTATGAGAAAAGACCCAACAATATCTTTATCGTAGCAATTAGCGTCGCTTTAGGTGTTATTCCGGTTGTGGACCCTAACTTCTTTAAACTATTCCCTGACTGGAGCCAAACCATTTTGCACAGTGGCATCACCTTAGGTTCCATTACGGCTATTATCCTCAATGCTCTGTTTAACGGGAGTAAGGGTGGAGAAGATACCCAAAAGGAATTGGCTGAAAACGCGGGAATGAACGCTTAATAACAATCTGGTGGGAAAGAAAATGCTCTTTCCCACCGTTCTCTAATGAACGATAAATCCGGTGCTTAGAGGGGATATTTAAAATGTCGGTCGATTTAGCGGTGGACTTTTGCGGATTTCACTTAGAAAACCCCTTTATCCTGGCCCCTTCCCCCAGCACGGATCAACTTGATCTGCTGATTAAAGCATTTGAAGCTGGATGGGCTGGCGCCGTACTTAAAACGGTTACCGTCGATTCCAGTATCGTGAGCCGGGTTTTTCCTTTAGTTATGCGGGTTGAACACGTTATGGGGTTTATGGGCATCCAAAATATTGACCTGGTATCTGAGCATTCTGTTGAGGAAATCGAACAGCATGTTCGCTTCCTGAAAAAACGTTTTCCTAATAAAGCCGTAATTCCCAGTATTATTGCCACGAATAAGGATGATTGGCAAATGCTGGCGGAGCGAATGGTTGAAGCGGGTGCAGATTTGCTGGAATGCAGCATTTCTTTTCCCCATGGTGCCGAATGGGGGTTATGTTCACCGATTCAAGAGCCGGGCGGGACGGAGGAAATTACCCGTTGGGTTAAAGAAGTGACCGGCAAGGTTCCCGTGGTTATAAAATTATCGGCACAGGATTCGGATATCATAGCCACGGCTACAGCTGCCGAACGCAGCGGTGCAGAAGGCGTGTGCGCTTTAAATACGCTGAAAAGCATTACCGGTGTAAATTTAGATACCTTGATTCCCTATCCCAATGTGGCAGGACTTTCAACCTACGGAGGTCTTTCCGGACCAGCTTTAAAACCCATTGCTTTGCGTTGTACGGCGGAAATAGCTCAAAAATTAAATCTTGACATCGCAGGGAGCGGTGGCATTACCACTTGGCAGGATGGTGCAGAATTTCTTCTTCTGGGAGCAAGCTCCCTGCAGCTTTGTACTGCGGTATTGCGTTTTGGTGTCGGAATTATTCGTGAATTAAGCACAGGATTGCAAGGGTGGATGGAGGAAAAAGGATTTCAAAACCTTAAGGATGTTATTGGCCGCTCCTTGCCCTATCTTGTGGGTCATTCCCAGCTTCCGCGCGGAATTCAACTCGTTTCTCAAATACAGCCGGCTGCTTGTGATGGTTGCGGTACCTGCTATACGGTTTGCCGGACCGGCGGACATGCGGCTATTCACTGGAGGGACGGGCTTCCTCAAGTTATGGTGAGTCAATGTACAGGATGTGGACTTTGCCAGGCAATGTGTCCGCAACAGGCGATTTTTCTTGCCAGACTGATGGGAGAACGTGCCGTGCTGACGGGATGATTAAGCTAATAATAAGGATAGGTCTACTTCTAATGATTACTATCTGAACAAGATTAAAATATTATAAAGTTTAGGGCAAAGGTAATTTTAGTTAATTAAAATTAAAGGGAGGATGAGTAAATAATGCTTCTTATCGGCAATGGTACAGTATTGACTTTAGGAAAGAGCAATCAGGTTATCCCAAAGGGTGGGGTTCTTATTCAAGACACCAAAGTTTTGGAAATCGGTACAACCCTCGAATTACAGAAGCGTTTTCCCGAAGCTCGTTTTATTGATGCTCATGGCAAACTCATTATGCCGGGAATGATCAATACTCACATGCATCTTTATAGCACCTTTGCACGGGGTATGGATTCTAAAAGCAAGCCGCCGCGCAACTTTCGGGATATCTTAGAAGGATTGTGGTGGAAACTTGATAAAATGCTCTCAATGGAAGATGTCTATTACAGTGCCCTCACGCCGCTTATTGAGTGCATCAAAACAGGCACCACGACAATTGTCGATCATCACGCCAGCCCCAATATCGTGTTAGGCAGTCTGTCCACTCTGGCTAAAGCTGCTCAGGAAATTGGAGTGCGGGCCGCTTTTTGTTATGAAGTTTCGGATCGTGACGGTGAAAAAATTGCCCAAGAGGGAATTAAAGAAAATGCCGACTTTATTGAGGCCTGCCAGGCTAAACCTGACCCAATGACCGCCGGGTTATTTGGACTTCATGCCTCTCTAACTTTGTCGGATAAAACCTTGGCTCAGTGCAGCGAAACTGCTAAGAGACTCGGAGCAGGATTTCATGTTCATGTTGCCGAAGGAATTGAAGATGTTGAAGACTGCTTAACGAACCACGGCCTGAGAGTCGTCGAGCGTTTCGAGAAATACGGCGTGCTCGGACCCAAAACAATTGCCGCTCATTGTGTGCATATTAATGATCAGGAGATCGAGCTCTTAAAGGCTTCGAACACTCAGGTGGTTCATAACCCTGAGTCAAATATGGGAAATGCGGTTGGAGTAACCCCGGTTCTTAAACTCTTGGCAAAAGGGGTTAGGGTTGGACTGGGAACGGATGGGTATACCTGTGACATGTTTGAGAGCGCCAAAGTGGAAAATGTCCTGCAAAAACATGCCGCTGCCAATCCCAGTGTGGCTTGGGCTGAAGTTCCGCAAATGCTTTATGGCAATAACCCGCAAATTGCCTCAGATTTGTTTGGCGGAACCTTTGGAGAATTGAGCGCAGGGGCCTGGGCGGATGTCATTGTTGTAGATTATATTCCCGCAACGCCAATGGATGCGGGCAATTGGAGCGGACATCTTTTATTTGGAGTCTCCGGGCATCAGGTTGAAACGACAGTCGTCAACGGCAAGGTGCGTATGCTGGAGAGAAAGCTTGTTGACATTGATGAAGAAGCGATCTGCGCCCGCTCTCGTGAACTGGCGCAGGCTATATGGAATAAACTTTAATATTGGGGTGATTGATATGGAAAATGTACTGGGGCTTCGCTGCATCAACTGTGGGAAGGAGCTGGCCGCTGAACCCGGAGTATATACTTGCCCCTTATGTGGCTCGAAAGCCGGGATTATGGATGTCGAATACGATTATGCGGTGATAAATCGTCTGACTTCCCGTGAAAAGTTGTCTCAATCTAAAGATTACTCAATTTTTCGCTATTTGCCCTTTCTGCCGATTCGTCCAGAGACTCCCCGTCCGCACCTGAGGGTAGGCTGGAGTCCTCTTTATAAACCTCCTGGCTTGGGCCAACACCTGGGAATGAGCAACTTGTATATTAAAGATGATGGACAAAATCCGACAGCTTCTTTAAAAGACCGAGCTTCCATCATAGCCGTCGTTAAAGCCGTGGAGGAGCAGGCTCCAACGGTGGCCTGCTCCTCCACGGGAAATGCGGCCTCCTCTCTGGCAGGAAGCGCAGCGGCCATGGGTTTGAAAAGTGTCATTTTTGTGCCAAGCCGCGCTCCCCAGGGAAAAGTTGCTCAGTTGTTGATCTTCGGAGCAAAAGTCATCAGTGTTCAGGGGTCTTATGAAGATACCTTCAGACTCTCTGCCGAAGCCATCGAGCGATTTGGCTGGTATAACCGCAATGCGGCGATTAATCCCTATCTTGTCGAGGGCAAAAAAACCGTAGCCTTGGAAATCGCCGAGCAGTTTCACTGGGAGGTTCCCGATTGGGTTGTACTTTCTGTTGGCGATGGCTGTACGATTGCCGGGGTATGGAAGGGCTTTAAGGATTTATATCAAGCCGGGTGGATTGAACGTCTGCCTAAAATTGCCGGGGTTCAGTCGACAGGCTGTTGCCCTCTGGTTGACGCCTTTTTAGAGGATCGCCCTTGGCAGCCGGCGGAGGAAAAGACCCTGGCGGATAGCATTGCTGTTGGAGTACCGCGCAATCCTGATAAAGCTTTGCGGGCAGTGCGGGAATCCGGCGGAACAATGATAGCGGTCCCTGATGAAGAGATCCTGGAAGCTATGAGGGAGTTGGGAAGAACAAGCGGGATTTTCGGTGAGCCGGCAGGAGTAACCGGAATGGCAGGTCTTAAAGCATTGGTTAAAAAAGGAGTCATCGGGGTAGACGAAAAAATAGTGGCAATCGTTACCGGAAATGGCTTGAAAGATGTTAAGAACGCCATTGCCGCCGTGGGTGAGCCGATTAAAGTGGAGCCTTCCCTGGACGAGTTGATGAGAAAACTGTAACCTAATCTTTACATGATAAGGGAGGAAGATTAATGAGAAACTTAATTGATTTAACAATCAACGAAGAACAACTCCAGAAAACAGTTCAGAGCGTCAAAGAAAGAAACATCCTCATTCCCACCTTGGCTCAAATGAAAGACCCCGGCAAAGTACCCGCTAAAGTCAAAGAGAAATTAAAAAAGACGGGTTTGTGGGATGTTGACCCCATTAACCTCTTTCGGATTTCCTGGAAAAACGAACCCGTCAAAGAAGGCGGACTATTTAATGCCTTGCCTAATTACATTGAAATTCCGTCTAAAATTTCCGGGGTTAAAGCGAGAATTATCGCTATGGCGGGGAAATATTTCCCGACGGGAGCCCATAAAGTGGGAGCGAGCTTTGCCTGCTTAGTTCCCCGTTTAGTGAGCGGTCAATTTGACCCTAAATACCATGAAGCGGTGTGGCCTTCAACGGGAAACTATTGTCGCGGCGGCGCTTACAATTCGGCCTTGCTGGGCTGTAAATCCATCGCAATTTTACCTGAGAATATGAGCAAAGAGCGCTTTGACTGGCTGAAAACCGTTGCCGGTGAGATTATTGCCACGCCCGGCTGTGAGAGCAATGTCAAAGAGATTTATGATAAAACCTGGGAACTGAAACGAACCCGCGAAAATGTCGTGATCTTCAATCAGTTTGGAGAACTGGGCAATCACCTCTGGCATTACGAAGTTACGGGGAATGCCATGCAAGAAATTATTAAAGCCGAAGCCGGTTCTAAAGGAAGACTTGCCGGAGTGTGCTTAACCTCCGGTTCCGCAGGTACTTTAGGCTGTGGAGATTACTTAAAAGACCAGTATCCTAAAGCGAAGCTGGCCGTCGGAGAAGCGCTGCAATGCCCGACCTTGCTGAATAATGGTTTTGGTGACCATAGAATCGAAGGCATCGGTGATAAACATATTCCCTGGATTCACAATGTTAAGAACACGGACATGGTGATAGCTATCGACGATAACGATAGCCTGGGTCTGTTCCGGCTCTTTAATGAACCTGCCGGACAAACCTATTTGCGCGAGCAAGGGATTGCCGACGAGGTTATTGCCAAACTGGCCTGGGTGGGAATTTCCGGTGCGGCCAACATCTTATCGGCCATTAAATTCGCCAAGTACTATGAATTGACGGAAGACGACATCGTCATGACGGTGTTGACGGACTCGGCTGAAATGTATCAATCCAGATTACAGGAGATGGAGGCTGAAAGAGGTCAAGAATATAGCCTGATTCATGCCGCTATTGATCACAACAGAAATGTTTTGGGTGTTCGAACAGACAGCATGGAAGAATTAACTTACCAAAGCAAGAAGCGCATTCACAATCTCAAGTATTACACTTGGATTGAACAACAAATGTATGACTTAGATGATTTGAACGCGCAATGGTACGACTACGATAATTACTGGGGCAAACTCCACCAAATGGGCCCCGAGCTTGACAAGCTCATTGAGCAGTTTAATGCCAGAACGGGCTTGGCGGAATAGGCTGGGTCTGGCTGCAAACAATCAGTAGTAAACAATCAAGCTAAAAATCCGGAGGCAGTGGTTCTTTAGTTAAGAACCACTGCCTTTGTTGATTTAGAGCTTTAAGCCCCTTCTAAGACCTTAATGTTTAATTTAAATGATAAAATCATTTGTCCTACGCTAATCCGACAAATTTTTGTTAAAGGAATAAGTACAATGAAGGGAGATGACAATACAGTAAGTAAGGAGGCAGGGTTTTGTACTTCGAATATTTCAATAACGTTATTATGGTTTTATTTTTTTGTGGAGTTGTGATTTTAATCGATTTATCGCTTGATAAAAAATATTCTTCCGGCAGATTAGGTTTTTTGTTTGGTTTGATCACGATATTTGTAATGCGCTATTATAGCATGGTCATTGTTGGCCGTTTCTATGACTTCCGGCATATCACGATGACTATGGCCGGATTTATCGGAGGTCCGCTGGCTGCGGGAATAGCCTTAGCCATGAGTGGTCTCTATCGCTGTAAAATGGGTGGCAGCGGTATGATGGGGGGGATGACCACACTCGTTGTTTTTGCTTGTTTCGGTCTTGTTTTACGAAGATGGTTTAAAAGTACTCAAAATGGACGAAAGATTTTGTTTTGGTATTTGATAGGGATTGCTATGACGTTTGTTCTGATCCTTATTATTGCTTCCGCTTCTCTTTGGAAGAGCGATTCGCAGGAAGTTCTAAAAGTTATTACAATTCCCTACCTGATCATAACTCCCCTTGCTACTACAATTATTGTTAATTTTTATTATTGGGCTTACGAATATTTTAGTAAAGCCTCTATCCTTCAGACAATCATCAATTACACCCCAATTAACTTAGTGATTTTTAACCGGAGTGGACCAATCCTGCTCAGCAAAACCTTAAAAAGCCACCCAAGATATCCGGAGTACATAAACCGTTTATTTCCCTTGTTGAGCAGTTGTCCGACGTTAACAGAGAGCCTCGGGCAGTACCGTCATAAAATCGCAACCCAAGATGACCGGCATTTAGTTGCCGACCTGTCGGGCTTTCGGATGCCCAGCGGAGAACCGGCCTGTGTCGCGGTTATTAATGATGTGACAGACCTGATCCGAGAACACGAAAAATTGCGAGTTGCCAAAGAAAGATTTTCTAAAACTTTTGAATTGGGCCCTCATATGATGAGCATTATTCGAAAATCTGACTACAGCTATATCCATGTGAACCGTCGTTTTTTGGAAAAAAGAGGTTTTGATTTGGAGTATGTTATCGGCAAGACCCCGATGGAACTAGGGGTACCGGAGTGGCAATTTCAAGAGATTACTAAAATTATCTCCACTGAGGGGTCCATTAGCAATTACGAAAGTTCAATCATCACGAAACACGGTTCCCGGGGCTTTGTCATACTTTCTGCGGTAGAGATCCAAATCGACGATCAAGAATGTTATTTATTTGCTTATAATGACGTGACAGAAATGAAACTCATGCAGATGGAAAGAGTTGAACATCTAACTAAAAACTTGAAATTAAATGCGGAATTGTCCCAGAGCAATCAGTTTATCGCCGATATTATCAACAACATGCCGGATGGTTTTTATGTCTTGGATGGTGAATGGCGGTTTACTTATGTAAACAAAAAAACCGAGGAGTTATTCTTTAAAACCCGTGAGAAGCTGCTGGGCAATGTTTTGTGGGAAGCATTGCCGGGAATTCAAAAAACAACCCTTTATGAAAGTTATCAAAAAATAAAAGACCAGCACATCTCTCTGACCTTTGAATATCCTAGCTTTCTGAAAGAAGGTGCATGGTACCAAGTCACAGCTTTTCCCTTTAAATTTGGTATTTCCGTATATTTCCGGGACATTACTGAAAGTAAGCTTATAAGTAACGAGCTGATTAAATCTCAGCATGAATTGGCTTCGGTTCTGGAAAGTATGACAGATTGTTTTTTAGCTGTTGACGGAGACTGGATTTTTACTTACATTAATCGGGCCTGTGAAATCGCTCTTGGAAAATCAAGCGGGGAATTACTGGGTAAGAAAATGACTGAGATATTCCCGCTCAATTCAGCGGTAATGCAGAGACTTGAGCGGGTAATTCAAGAACAACAATCTGTGTCTTTTGAAGTTATTTCCGAAAGACTGGATAACAAATGGCTGGAAATTAATGCTTATCCCTTGGAAAACGGTTTAATCTGTTATCTTAGAGATATTTCCTCCCGGAAATTAGCAGAATTTGAAATTGCCCGTCTCGATCGCCTTAACCTCGTAGGTCAATTAGCTGCGGGGATTGGACATGAAATCAGGAATCCCATGACTACTGTACGCGGTTATCTGCAACTGCTGGGAACAAAAGCTGAAAACGCGGCTCAGAAGCCGACCTATGATTTAATGATCTCCGAATTGGACCGAGCTAACTCCATTATCACGGAATTTTTGTCCTTAGCCAGAACTAGACAAACAGAACTAAAATATCAGAGCCTCAACACAATTATTGCTAAATTATACCCTCTCTTGGAAGCGGACGCATTTAACCAAAATAAACAAATCAAGTTTATGCCTGAAGAGATTCCCGATCTTCAGCTTAATGAAAAGGAGCTTTCCCAGCTTGTGCTGAATTTGTCCCGCAATGGCCTTGAGGCCATGGAAGAAAGAGGATGCCTTACAATCAAGGTTTTTTTGCAGGATAGAACTGTTGTATTGTCTATAGAAGATCAAGGGTGTGGGATTCCTAAAGAAAATATGCCCAAAATAGGAACTCCCTTTTTCACAACCAAAGAAAATGGGACGGGTTTGGGTTTGGCGACTTGCTTTCGGATTGCGGAATCTCATAATGCCAGAATTATGGTTGATTCCTCTCCTCAAGGAACAATATTCAAAGTTTTATTTCCTATTGTTAATCAAGCAAATGAGCAGAACGAAAGAATCGCCTAAATTTCAAAACGTTGGGAGAATCTTAAACGCCCAAGGGGGCAGGGTTTGTGGTGTATTTTGTCAACGAGAGACAAATGTGCCGGGAAACTGCTCCTTTGGGCCTGTTTATTTAAGGTGTGAAATAATTGGCATGATAATTGCATGAGATATCCCTCGAAAAAAGAGAGCAATTATTTCGTTTAGGGGGAGATAAGTGGTTTAAGGTTTAATAGGCAAAACAAGAAATTGTTTTCAATATGTATGAGAAAAACGTTTTGGTTAAAAAATATCTTAGAATAGGAGAGATTGCAAATGATGGATGAGATTAAATGGATAGATAACAAAATGTTAAAAACTTATGGAAAAGGTACCTCGACCGAACTGTTTAGCAAAGCTGAAATCGATAAAGCTCGTAGATTTCATGCTACATTCCCTAACTATGACCCGACTCCTTTGCGCTCGCTTAAAAAATTAGCCATGAATTACGGAGTTGCCGGGATTTACGTTAAAGACGAGTCCTATCGTTTCGGTCTGAATGCTTTTAAAGCCTTAGGCGGCTCTTATGCCATCGGGAGATATTTGGCTCAGAAGCTCCATAAAGATATTAGTGAGCTTCCTTACGATGTGCTGATCTCCCCCGAAATTAAAGAACAATTAGGCGATATAACCTTTGCTACCACGACAGATGGGAATCATGGCCGGGGAATCGCTTGGACGGCTCGTCAGTTAGGACAGAAATCCGTGGTCTATATGCCGAGAGGGTCCTCTCAGTTTCGTTTGGAAAAGATCCGAGAGGAAGGCGCGGAAGCATATATTACAGATTTGAATTACGACGATGCAGTGCGCATGACGGCTGCAAAAGCTGAGGAAAATGGCTGGGTCGTTGTTCAAGATACTTCCTGGGAAGGGTATGAGGAAATTCCCAGCTGGATTATGCAGGGTTATGGAACCATGTCAGCGGAAGCTCTGGAAGAACTGAATAATTTAGGGATAGAAAAGCCGACCCATATCTTCGTCCAAGCCGGGGTAGGGGCCTTGGCCGGTTCTATTGAGGGGTATTTTGCTTCTTTGTTTAAAGAGGAGCGGCCTAAGACCGTGGTTGTAGAAGCGAACAAAGCAGATTGCCTTTACCAATCGGCACTTGCCGGAGATGGCAAACCGAGGGTGGTCGGCGGAGATATGTCGACAATTATGGCCGGATTAGCCTGCGGTGAGCCCAATCTTATCGGCTGGAAAATTTTAAGGGACTATGGTAATATGTTTGTCTCTTCCCCGGATTGGGTTGCGGCACGAGGAATGCGAGTGTTGGCCAATCCGTTGCTCGGTGATCCCAGAGTTATTTCGGGCGAATCCGGTGCGGTAACAACAGGACTTTTGAGTTCGTTCTTAAAAGATGAGTCCTTTAAAGAAGCGCGGGAAAAGCTTAATTTAAACAGCCAATCCCATGTTCTTGTCTTTAACACGGAGGGGAATACCGATCCCTATAAATACCGCAGTATTGTCTGGGATGGGGAACTTCCCTCTACAGGCCGATAGGATAAAATTAAGGAAAGTTTGATGTTTGAAGTTCGGGAAGCACGATTCAGAATAAGAGTGCTTCCCTTTTTATATTAAAGATTTTTCTTTCTTTACTGCTGTATTGCCGGAAGACTCGAAATGAGACAAAGAGTTGTATATAATATAATCAGAGTCATTTACCAATTATAGAGGTGTTGGAATGTATCACCTGAGTGACATAAAAACAACAGTACAACAAACTGCTGAGGCCATTGCTGAAGCGCTTAAAATCGAAGTGGAAATTGCCGATTCCAATCTTATTCGGGTTGCCGGAACCGGGAAGTATAAGATTCGCTGTGGGAGTCCGATGGATGAGGGTTTTGTTTACCGCCACGTCATGAAAACCGGGGATTCTGTAATTATTGATAATCCCGGTTACAATGAACTTTGTCAGCCTTGTACTTGTCGTGGAAACTGCTTGGAGCTTGCCGAGGTAGCGATTCCAATCCGAGCCGAAGAGCAAATTATCGGGGTTATCGGCCTGGTAAGCTTTGATGAAGAGCAGACGAAGCGTTTAATGGACAATAAGCAATCTCTTTTGCGCTTTCTGGAAAAAATGTCCGAGCTTCTTGTAGGTAAAGTGGTTGAAAGTCAGCAGAACCGTGAACGGGAACGTTTGACCAGTCAATTGCTGACAGTTTTGAATTTCCTACAGGATGGAATTCTCCTAATTAATGACCAGCAGAAAGTAACCCATTATAATACTCATGCAGGCAAGCTGTTGGACATTGGAGAGGACCAGGAGGTAGAACTTTATCAGCTATTAGACGATAAAAAATTATGGCTGGCCGTGGAGCGGGGAGAATTGTTTTCCGGTCCGATTCGCGGAAAACGGGTAGCTACACAGCTCTATTGTGATGTTGTTCCTATCAAAAACAGCGAGGTTATTGAGGGCGCCGTTATTACGATCAAGGATATTCAACAAATTAAGAGGTTAGTTAAAGAGGCCACAGTGAGTGAAATAGAGACTCATTTCTCTCAGATTATAGGTAATTCTGCCAGGATGAGCGAGCTGAAAACGATGGCCTTACATGTTGCTCCCAGCAAGGCTACCTTGCTGATTCAAGGCGAAAGCGGCACGGGAAAAGAGCTTCTGGCCCGCGCTATTCACCAGAGCAGTAACCGGAAAGAGCATGCTTTCATTGCCATTAATTGCGGGGCAATTCCCGAAAATCTATTGGAAAGTGAATTATTCGGCTATGAAGAAGGATCGTTTACAGGCGCCCGGCGGGGCGGTAAAATGGGGAAATTTGAATTGGCTCACAATGGAACGATTTTTTTGGATGAAATTGGAGACATGCCTTTGCACCTGCAGGTCAAAATTCTGCGGGTTTTGCAGGAACGAAGAATTGAAAGAATTGGGAGTACGCGTTCCATTCCTTTGGATGTCCGGGTAATTGCGGCGACACACCGGGATTTGGACGAAATGGTTAAAACGGGTGAGTTTCGGGAAGATCTTTATTACCGGCTCAATGTCATTCCCTTAATGATTCCTCCTTTGCGTGAGCGCAAAGAGGATATTCCCGTTTTAATTCAATTTTATTTAGACCATTATTCAGCAGTCACGGAAAAAGTGGTTCGAGGCATTACTCCGGAGGCTGTTGCTAAACTGACTCATTATCTGTGGCCGGGCAATGTCCGGGAACTGGGGAATGTTATCGAATACTGTGTGACAATGGTCGAGGGAGATACGATTACACCGGAAAATTTGCCCCAGCGCATTAAAGAAGAACTTAAACCGGAAGCTAAAAGTATTTCTTTAAACTTAAAACAACTTGAACGGGAAGCAATTATGAAAGCTCTGACAATGGCTGACTCGGAAGGGCATAAGGAGGAGGCGGCCAATTTGTTGGGGATCAGCAGAGCTACTCTTTACCGTAAGATTAAAGAATACCAAATTAGTGAAAATAAAACGTTCTTTTAGTTTTTAGCGCCCGTGACCCCACATTTTAATGTTTCAAAACTAGATTATTGTCTCAAAATGAGATCGGAAGGTGAGAACCTAGTGTTAGACAATGTTCGAGAGAATTCGAGAGACCAGCTTCTCCTTAGGCTGAGTCTCAATTTGAGACTTAAACCTAAAGTCTAGAGGGAACTGTTTGGAAAAACAATAAAAAATGTGCCTCTTTAATTTGTTTCTGAAAAAATGAGGATTGGCATGATTTTTGCATTAATTTAGCAGCAAGCGATCATACTAAACTATGATAGGCCGTTATCTACAATCCAAGAGTAGCGAAAGGGGAATTTATTTTGCAAAAGTTCTGGAGTTAGCCAAGAAGTACGAACCTGAAATGAGCCGTTTCTTGCGGGACCTTATTGATGTTCCCCGCGAGAGCTGTAATTTCCAGCCTCTATGTCAAAAAAGTATGTTGATTTGATGCCCAGCGCAACGGAAAATTTAGTAAAGTTACCTTTAGCTGCGTCTAAGTTTAAAGATTAAACCTGTATTGTTCTTTAAACATATTGAAGTGAAAAAGTTTAACCCCATATTAATATAACAAAATTAAATATTAGGAGGAACGTTCAATGCAAACAGTATTTAGAGGAAGACATTTTATCAACCTGGAGGATTTTACAAAAGAAGAAATCGACACCATGCTCGAAGTTTCGCTGGAGCTCAAAAGAAAATTTGCCATGGGTGAAGATACTCCTTACCTCAATAACAAAACCGGCTTTTTGATGTTCTTTGAACAATCCACTCGGACCAGAAACTCCATGGAAGCCGGGATGGCTCAATTAGGCGGCCATGCAGGCTATTTGGATTCCAGCACCATGCAAGTTTCCCACGGTGAAACAGCTAAAGATACAGCTATCATTCTCTCCCGTTTTGGACACATGATTGCTTGCCGTTATTGCAACTGGGGCAGAGGAAATGCTTACCTCAATGAGATGGCCCGTTGGTCTGCAGCCCCTATTATGAATCTGCAGTGTGACCTTTATCACCCATTCCAAGGTTTGGCGGATTTAATGACTATACAAGAAAAGCTTCCTGACCTGCGCCGTAAAAAGATCTCCATCATCTGGGCTTATGCGGAAAGTCATAAAAAACCGATCTCTGTGCCGGTTACCCAGGTTCTGCTCTTCCCTCGTTATGGCATGGATGTTTGGTTGGCTCATCCCAAAGGCTGGGAGCTTCCGGATTGGGTTATTGAGCAAGCCAGAGCAAACGCTGAGAAGCATGGCGGAACGTTGACTGTGACCAACGACGAGGCTGCAGCTTATAAAGATGCGGATATCGTTATTCCGAAGAACTGGGGCAACTGGGTCAATGACCAAACAGGAGCTACTGAAGTAGGTGCCAGCAAAGTTATTAACGATGCTTTGATTGCCAATAAGAGCTGGAAATGCACAGAAGCTAAAATGGCGACTGCCAGCAAGGATGTTATGTATATGCACGCTCTGCCTGCTGACCGCAACAACGAAGTTGAAGATTCGGTTATTGACGGACCACATTCTATCGTCTACGATGAGGCTGAAAACCGTTTGCATACCGCTAAAGCAGTCATGACCCTGTTGGTAGGTGGAAAATAATCGTGAGTACACTAGCTGTTGTTGCTATCGGTGGAAATTCTCTGATTCGAGATAAAGCGCATGAGTCTGTTGAGGACCAATATCAAGCTGTTTGTGAAACCGCGAAACATATTGTCGGTATGATCGAGCAAGGGTATGAGGTGATCATTACCCATGGTAACGGCCCCCAAGTTGGGTTTATTCTCAGAAGATCTGAGATTGCCATGGATGTCGCCGCGATGCATCAAGTACCTTTGGTCAGCTGTGGAGCGGACACGCAAGGAGCTATTGGCTATCAAGTTCAACAGGCCATGGATAATGAGTTTAAGAAAAGAGGCATGGCCAAATCTGCAGTAACGATTGTAACTCAAGTTGTTGTTTCCGCAGATGATCCCGCTTTTCAAAAACCTGCCAAACCGATTGGTTCCTTCTATTCTAAAGAGCAGGCGGAGCTTATCCAAAAAGCGAACCCTTCATGGGTGATGGTGGAAGACGCAGGTAGAGGATATCGGCGAGTTGTGCCGTCTCCTCTGCCCCAGGAAATTGTTGAAAAAGACGTTATCAATCAACTGGCGCGCTCCGGCTATTGTGTTATAAGCGTTGGCGGCGGCGGAATCCCTGTCATGAAACGAGAGGACAATTCTTTGCAGGGCGTTGATGCCGTGATCGACAAAGATTTTGCTTCAAGTCTTTTGGCCTCGGATATCAAAGCAGATCTATTAATCATTTCGACCGGAGTTCCGACGGTTTATCTCAATTATGGTAAACCTGACGAAAAGGCTTTAGATAGAGTATCCTTAGCGGAATTGAAACAATATATGGCTGAGAATCACTTTGCTCCGGGGAGCATGCTGCCAAAAGTTCAGGCTGTGATTAAATTCCTCGAAAATGGTGGCAAGGAAGCAATTATCACGAACCCTGAATCTCTGGAAGATGCCATCGCCGGGAAGACTGGAACTCATGTCTATCGCTAAATGTTGTTTTGTAACAAGCCTGGAACATTCAGATTAAAATAACGCAGAGTGCTTTCTCAGGAAAGCACTCTGCCTCAAACTTATGAATTGTCGGAACATCTCAAATAGTAATTCAGCGAGCAATTTTCAAATCTAAGGCTAAGGTTCACAAGGAACCACTGGGATAAAATAAGCCTTAAGGAGAAATTAGTTATGGGTATAGTGTTAAGGGGCGGAACTGTTGTAACGGCCGCCGACGTATATCAAGCAGACGTCCGTATTGAAGGCGAGAGAATTGTGGCCCTTGGTCATGAGATCAAGCAACCTGACGACCAGGTAATAAATGTGGACGGCTGTTTTTTATTTCCAGGTGGAATTGATCCTCATACCCACTTTGACCTGCCAACGGGAGATATCTCTACTTCGGACGATTTTTATTCGGGAACAAGAGCCGCCTTGTTGGGAGGAACAACAACCATTTTAGATTACGCCACTCAGTTCAAGGGAGAAAGTCTTAAAATAGGTTTGGCAAACTGGCATAAAAAAGCCCAAGGAAAATGTTATGTCGATTATGGTTTTCATATGGCCATTACGGATTGGAACGATCTGGTTGCTCAGGAAATGACAGCACTGGTTCAGCGGGAAGGTGTGTCTTCTTTTAAAGTTTATATGGCTTACAAGAATGTTTTGCAAATGGACGACGGTGCGCTTTTGCAGGCCCTGCGCCAGGCTGGGGAGTGTGGCGGGCTGGTTTGCGTTCATTGCGAAAATGGAGATGTCGTCTACGATTTAGTTCAAAAGGCCCGGCAGGAAAGAAAAACTGCTCCCCAATACCATCCGTTGACTCGGCCGCCTGAAGTAGAGGCTGAGGCAACCGCACGTGTAATTACTCTCGCTCACATAGCCGGAGCACCTGTTTATATTGTTCATCTTACCTGCAATGGAGCCCTTCAGGCAGTAATCGAAGCTAAACTCCGAGGATATGAAGTTTACGCGGAAACCTGTCCTCAGTATTTGTTGTTGGATGATAGCTATTACTGCGCGGAAGGATTTAATGGTGCTAAGTACGTTATATCTCCGCCTTTACGTCCGGTTTACAATCAAGCTCTTCTTTGGTCCGGACTGAAAACGGGGATTTTAGAAACGGTCGCCACAGACCATTGTGCGTTTAATTATAAAGGACAAAAAGACTTAGGTCTGGAAGATTTCAGTAAAATCCCCAACGGTGCACCCGGTGTGGAAACTCGTATGGGGTTATTGTATACCTATGGCGTTCAGACAGGCAAATTAAGTCTTAACGAGTTTGTCGCCTTAACTTCCACGAATGCGGCAAAGTTATTCGGCTTATTTCCACGCAAGGGGACAATTGCGCCGGGCAGTGATGCGGACCTCGTGGTTTGGGACCCGCGCGTATCTTCCGTGATCACTGCTGAAACCTTGCACCAGCAGGCCGACTATACTCCTTTTGAGGGCTTTAAGCAGCAAGGACAAGCGGTACGGATCTTTTTGCGTGGGAATCAGGTATGTCAGGACGGTAAGCTTATTCAAGAACTACCGACGGGAAGCTATTTGTTCCGAAAACCATTTCTGCGGAGAAAGGGTGACAAGAGTGTTTAAGATCAACGTGAATGGAACAGAGTATTCCGTCCAAGAGGACATGAATCTTATGGACTATTTGCGGGATGTCTTGCATGTGACATCCCTGAAAAACGGCTGCGGAGAAGGGATTTGCGGTGCTTGCACTGTTCTTGTCGATGATAAGAAACTGCGGGCTTGTACTCAGACTTTAGCCAAAGTTTCCGGTAAAAACGTCTTAACTGTTGATGGCTTGACAGACCGTGAGAAAGAAGCTTATGCCTGGGCCTTCGCGGAAGCCGGCGCCGTACAATGCGGTTTTTGTATTCCGGGCATGGTTATCAGCGCCAAAGCTTTAATTGATAAGTCCCCTAACCCGACCTCCAAAGAGATCAAAGAGGCGATTCGGGGGAATATTTGCCGTTGTACAGGATATGTCAAAATTGAGCAAGGGATCATGCTCGCTGCGAAGGTATTGCGCGGTGAACTTCAGCCGAATTCCACAGCTCTTTCCGGGGCTGGAGTGGGGGCCAGTATTCAGCGCCTGGATGCCCGGGAAAAGATTCTCGGTACCGGTCAATACGTGGATGACATGTTCGTCGCCAATATGCTCCATGCCGCCGTATTGCGTACAAGTTATCCCCGGGCTGTAGTTAAAGGAATTGACACTTCGGCGGCTCGCGCTTATCCTGGTGTGGAAGCAGTGCTGACAGCGGAAGATATTCCCGGTGTTAATGAACACGGGCATATTTTTCACGATTGGCCAACTCTGATCGCCGTTGGACAAGAAACCCGCTATATCGGAGATGCTATTGCTTTAGTGGCCGCCCGGACTAAAAAGCAGGCGCGCGAAGCTTTGGCTTTAATTAAGGTGGACTATGAAGAACTCGAACCTGTTCTTAGCCCGACGGAGGCTTTGGCGGACAATGCTCCGAAAATACACGCCAAAGGAAATCTTTTAAGCACGACGATCATTAAACGGGGGAATACCGAAGAAGCCTTAGCCCAATCTGCTCATGTGGTCACCCAGCGCTATTCCACCCCTCCGACGGAACATGCCTTTATGGAACCGGAAAGTGCCTTGGCGATTCCTCAGGGGGACGGAGGAATTGTTGTTTATGTCGGGGATCAGAGTGTTTATGATGACCAGCATGGAATCATGGGGATTCTTGGATTGCCGGCGGAAAAGGTTCGGATTATCAGCAAACTGGTAGGTGGCGGCTTTGGCGGCAAAGAGGATTTGAGTGTTCAGCACCATGCCGCGTTGCTGGCAGTAAAGACTCAGAAGCCTGTAAAACTCACTCTTTCCCGCAAAGAAAGTCTGCTCGTCCATCCTAAACGTCATGCTATGGAATTAGAAGTGACTACCGGCTGTGATGCCGAAGGAAAACTGACTGCTATGGTTGCGAAGATCGTGGCAGACACCGGAGCTTATGCCTCCTTGGGTACGGCCGTTTTGCAGCGGGCCTGCACTCATGTCGGCGGTCCTTATCAAATTTTAAATGTCGATATTACCGGGCTTTGTGTTTATACGAATAATCCGCCGGCCGGCGCGTTCCGGGGCTTTGGCGTTCCTCAGGCAGCCTTTGCCTCAGAAACAAATCTTGATCTTCTGGCTGAGAAGGTGGGAATCTCTCCCTGGGAAATACGTTACCGCAACGCTCTGGAACCGGGAATGGTTAATCCTACGGGTCAAATCACGGATGAAGGAACAGCCATCAAAGAAACCTTGCTTGCCGTTCGTGAGGTCTACGAGTCTCATCCTCACGTGGGAATTGCCAGTGTCATGAAAAATACCGGGATAGGTGTTGGTTTGCCGGATACCGGACGGGTTAAGCTGAAAATTGTCAACGGCAAAGTACTGGTGCTGACAAGTGCCGCCTGTATTGGACAAGGTCTGGCAACGATAGCAACTCAAATTGTCAATGAGGCCACGGGGTTGCCTCTGGAGTGCATTGATTATGGGGCCCCGGATACTTTCTTAACTCCGGATTCAGGGACAACCACAGCGTCGCGTCAAACTCTCTTTACTGGTGAGGCAGTGCGCCAAGCGGCTCTAAAGCTTCAGCAGGCCTTATATAAATCCTCCTTGGAAGGGTTGGAAGGTATGGAGTTTTATGGAGAATACTCGGGTAAGACAGATCCCATTAATTCGGATAAGCCCAATCCGGTCAGCCATGTGGCCTACAGTTATGCAACTCAAGTAGTGGTTCTCAATGAGCAGGGCCTGGTGGAAAAGGTTGTTGCGGCTCATGATGTCGGCCGGGCTATCAATCTCAAGCTTGTTGAGGGGCAAATCGAGGGCGGAGTCGTTATGGGCTTAGGTTATGCACTGCGGGAGGATTTTCCGCTCCAGAAAGGTGTACCGACCGCGAAGTTCGGGACCTTGGGTTTATTAAGAGCGACAGATGTTCCGGAAATCGAATCCATCATCATTGAAAAGAACTCTTCTCCTTTAGCTTACGGGGCCAAAGGAATTGGTGAAATTTCCTCCATTCCGACAGCTCCCGCCGTTGCTTTGGCTTATTATAAATTGGACGGCAAACTGCGCTGTTCACTGCCCTTGCCTGAAACCCCTTATAAGAAATAACCCCTTAATAACCTTTGTCTATTATTTTGAAAAAAAGCATTACTATATTAATAGGTGTGGAAGAAGTGGGTTGGAGTTATGAATGAGGGATCTCGGAAATTAGCTTGTGGCAGCTTGTGGGAAATGACAAACCGGGCACGAGTTATCACTTTGATTGGGGCAGGTGGGAAAACCACTTGCCTTCAAAGATTAACGCGGGAAATAAGTGCTTCTGGTTACCCAGTGACTGCTACGACGACGACCAAGGTTTATCCTGAAGTGCATATACCGGCTTGGCATCATGGTCAGCCGCCTTCCTCTGAGCATCCCGGAGCTTATTTTTGGTATTCGGAGTTGGAGGAGAGAAGCGGAAAATGGCTGGGTTTTTCACCGGAGATCGTCGATGAGGCAATTCAAGAGGATTATCAACAATCCGCTCTTGAAGGAGAGGCATTCCGGCATTGGGTTATTGAGGGAGACGGAGCACGGGAGCACCGGTTAAAATGTTGGGCGGAGCACGAACCTCAAATTCCCCGGCGTTCTGATTGCGGGGTTTTGGTTCTCGCCGGCAGTTTGTGGGGACAGGTTCTAAAAGCCGAGGATGTTCATCGGGCCGAGCGCTGTACGGATTTGCTGGATCTCCCTTGGACCGAGGAAAGTGTTTGGCGTTATTTGCTGAGATCCCCTGTATTTTGGCCGCAGTATGGGGGGATATCCTGGGTTATTCTTCTCAATTTCCATGGAGTAAACATTGTGCCCCCCAGTGTCCTTCCCGAAGCCTCGGAGGGAGCGGTTTTACATAATTTTTCTGCTCTAAATGCCAAAGACTTATTGGAAGCTTTAAGCTCCAGATGGCTTAAACTGCAAGAGCAGGGTTTAGACTTGGAGAAGAGACCGAGGAGATTGCGCTTGGCCTTGGGCGATGCAAAGGAGGGAACGCTGACATGGTTCGATTTGTGGTGATGGCTGCCGGACAAGCAACCCGGATGGGGCGGGATAAACTGGCTTTAGCTTGCGGACAGACAACCGTACTTGGCCATGTCCTCCAAACAGTCTTAGACGGCCTTGAACTCCAGAAAAAATTACTGCGGGAATTTGCCGGTTTTTCGGAACCAACAATGGAGATATTGGTGGTTGCCCGGCGCCCGCCGGAGGAATATTTGAGCGGAAAAACCTTGACCAGATTTCGAGAACTTGGCGGGATTTGGCTTCAGGTGCCCTGTGCCATACCTCTTGCAGAAACCCTTCGCTTAGGTTTAAGCAATTTAAAGGAAGAGATTCAGACCGTCGGTTTTCTTCCCGGTGATCAGGTGGGAGTTACGGCTCAGGGCTTAGCGGGTTGTTTTACTCAAGTGCTGAAGCAGTCTCCGGATTTCCTGGTGCCGGTTTCCGGAGGCTTAGTTGGGTCACCGGTGTTTTTTCATCGGCGCTATGTTGAGGAACTGCGTGACCTGCAGGGAGAACAAGGGGGTAAGAGCGTTTTATATCGTTATCCCGGGCTCTGGACTAAGTACACTGTAGAGGAAGGCTTTTTGCAGGATGTCGATACCCCTGAGGAGTATAGGCTGTGGACAGAACAAAGTAGGGAAAGGCATCCTGATCAAGTCAGCTTTACGGATTGAGATAAGGAGAAACGTGAAGATGAATAAGAAACTTGAGATGATCGGACCGCTTGTTCTGGTTCGCGGAGCGGGGGAACAGGCTTCAGGTGTCGGATGGGCTTTAGCCAAAGCAGGATTTCGCGTCCTGATGACAGAGGTGGCTAATCCTCTGATGGTGCGCTGGCCGGTTTGCTTTGGTACAGCCGTTGTTAAGGGTACGTGGCAAGTGGAGGAGATTTCCTCGCGGCTTGTGACAAAACCCGGCGCTTGGGCAGCCGCCTGGCAGGAGGGAATAATTCCGATCCTGATAGATCCTAATTTAGATTGTTTGTCCGAGCTTAAACCGACCTTTCTGGTGGATGCCATTTTAGCTAAACGCAATTTAGGGACACGACGGGATATGGCTGTGAGAACAATTGGCTTGGGTCCTGGCTTTACCGCGGGAGAAAATGTCGATCTTGTTGTGGAAACAAATCGAGGGCACCATCTGGCCCGTTTAATCTATAGTGGACCGGCGGAGCCCAATACAGGGATTCCGGGGGAAATTGGCGGCTTTGCTAAGGAGCGCGTAATTTATACTCCCAAGGCGGGAGTTTTCCGGGCCATGCGCAGTATTGGGGAACAGGTTGAAAAAGGGGATTGTGTAGGTGTTATCGACGACGACGGCGGGAGTACAAAGGTACTGGCTACACTTCATGGTGTTCTTAGGGGATTATTGCTGAATAACACGCCGGTTGGAGCTGCGGTCAAGCTTGGGGATATTGATCCGCGGGGGAAAAAGGAGTATTGCTTCACGATTTCCGAGAAAGCTCGGGCTATCGGAGGGGCAGTACTGCTGAGCATCATGGAAAGCGGCTTATTGAGTCCGTTAAGCCTCAAAACAACCTAAGTGAGAAGACAAAAATGTAATAAATTGGAATAAAAATATGTTGTGTTTCTTGAGATCTCAGGTAGGAGTTTAAGAAGATATAGCGAATATAAAATATAGTAAGAAAACAATGAATAGTGATGATTTAACTCATATAACCTTGATGATTGGATCGAGGGTTTCTACGAGGCAACCGTAATTGCTTCTCTATGAGCCAGTATTGGCTTATGGGGAAGTTTTTTTATGGTTGCTTTTTGCATTGAAGCCGAATTAATTTCCTAGGAGAATCAAAGGGATCTTTTGGCTAAGGAGCCAGGGTTTATCTTCGTTAGGCTGCGCACCAATGTTAGAGTGGGAAGTATTACAGCAGCTGGACAAGTGCTGACGAGCAGTGTACCCTTAGAGGAGTGTTTAGCTAAAGTTTCCCCATATTTTCAGGGCAAGGAGGGAATCCTATGAAAAAGCGCGATATCGGCATAATCAATAACCCGGCTTTTTCAAGTTACTTGATTCCCACGGCACTTGATGTGCCTAAATATAGAAGCATATTTCATCGAAGAAGAGGAGGACAGCGGCCCTTATGGCGCCAAGGGCCTCGGTGAGCCTGCTATGCTTCCGACGGTTACCGCCGTGGTCAACGCCATTGATGATGCTGTGGGAGTAAGAATCACATCATTGCCAGCGACACTGGAAAAAATACTTCAAGCGCTGACGGAAAAAAAGGAGGGTGGGGTAAACTAGGATAACTTTGGACTATAACTTGTGGGCAATTGAAGCAAGTTGCATGAGACATCGAATAAGGAGGGCTTTTCATGTCAGACATGTCAAAAAATTCTCATCCCCCGGTAAGTCGTGGCTTTTTAGACAGTTTTTTTCATCTCTCCGAGTTGGGTACGAGCACACGTACTGAAGTTCTGGCCGGAATAACCACATTTGTTACCATGGCTTATATCCTATTTGTTAATCCAAATATTTTAAAAGATGCCGGAATGCCAATCAGTGCAACTTTTGCCGCAACTGCAATCGCTGCCGCAGTCGCGACTCTGATTATGGGCTTGTACGCCAATTATCCGATCGCTATGGCGCCCGGCATGGGTCTTAACGCCTTCTTCACCTATTCCGTGGTTATTGGTATGAAACTTCCTTGGGAAACGGCGCTTGGCGCAGTGTTTATCTCAGGGCTCGTCTTCTTTTTGCTGACGGTGACTAAAGTACGGGAATGGATTATGGAAGGTGTGCCTGAAGTTTTGCGGCTCTCGATCGGAGTGGGGATTGGGCTGTTTATCGCTTTCATCGGACTTCAGGATGGGAAAATAGTTATTGCCAATCCGGATACGCTGGTCAGCCTGGGTAATATGAAGTCCCCGAGCGTTTTGGTTACGGTTTTCGGATTAATTGTTACCGGATTTTTTATGGCCAGAAAGGTCAAAGGCGGTTTACTCATTGGCATATTTATTACAACGCTTTTCAGTATGCTGATGGGGTATTCTCCTTTGCCGACAGGTATTTCCAGTATTATAAACTTTTCCAATCCTTTTGCGGCAATCAAACCAGTTGCGTTCCATCTCAATATAGGAGCAGCTTTTGATTATGGGCTGGTTTCGATTCTCTTTGCCTTCACCTTTGTGGATTTGTTTGATAATATCGGAACTTTGCTGGGTGTTTCACGGAAAGCCGGACTGCTTGATAAAAAAGGGAACCTTCCCCGCGCCGGAAAAGCTCTGATGGCGGATTCCATAGGGACGATGTTCGGGGCCTGTATGGGGACTCCAACAGTAACTTCTTATATTGAGAGTGCGGCGGGTGTGCTTGAAGGCGGAAAGAGTGGTTTAACGGCAGTTATCGTGGCACTGCTTTTCGTAGTAGCACTTATTTTCTCTCCTCTGATTGGCTTAATTCCCGGTACCGCGACCGCTCCGGTTCTCATTTTGGTTGGTGTCTTAATGATGAGTGAAGTGGTTAAGATTAAATTTGATGATTTTACAGATGCTTTTCCGGCTTTTATGACGATTGTTATGATGCCGTTGACGTATTCAATTGCTCAAGGTTTAGCTTTTGGTTTTATGTCTTATACAATTATTAAATTGATTACCGGAAGGCATAAAGAAAATAACGCCGTAACTTATATTTTGACAATCCTCTTTATTTTGCACTTTGTCCTGGGTTCATAATTGCCATAGGTTAATAATTTTTACGGGTTTGTAATTAGCTTGTGCTTATAATCAGCCGGGGCGTATGACCGGTTATACTGGAGAGATGCATCCCATCTCTCCAGTCTTAACTACGATTTTCCGGGCTTTGATTCCAAATGGTTAAAAGCCCTTCGCAAGAAGGGGAAGGGTGGGATTAGGAATGAGAATTCTATTTAAGAATGCAAAAATTGTAACGATGAATGCGGGACGGGAGATTATTGACGGTGATTTGCTCGTTGATGGTTCCCGGATTGCAGCAATTGAAAAGGCGATAGAGCAGCCTGCAGACCAAGTAGTTGATCTGCACGGCGATTTGATCATTCCTGGCTTGATCCAAACCCACATTCATCTTTGTCAGACATTGTTTCGCGGTCAAGCCGATGATCTGGAACTCCTGGACTGGCTTAAGCTTAAAATCTGGCCTTTAGAAGGCGGGCATGACCCGGAATCTTTGTATGATTCTGCTTTACTGGGAATCGGAGAACTTTTTTTAGGCGGAACGACAACGATTGTGGATATGGAAACGGTTCATCATACGGAACACGCTTTTGAGGCAATCCTGTCCAGTGGTCTGAGGGCCTTGTCAGGGAAATGCATGATGGATGATCCTGACGGCGATCTTCCCTCATCGCTGCAAGAGACGACGGAGGATTCTCTGCAAGAAAGCGTGAATTTATTTGAGAAATTTAACGGGCAGGGAAATGGGCGTCTTGAGGTCGCTTTTACGCCTCGTTTTGTCATTTCCTGCACCGATACCTTATTAAAAGAGGTCTCCCGGCTTGCTCGGGAAAAGCAAGCTTTTGTGCACACTCATGCCTCGGAAAACCGCGGGGAAATCCAAGTGGTGGAGAGCACCCGGGGCATGCGCAATATTGTTTATCTGGAGAAAGTCGGCTTAACAGGTTCTAAACTGATTCTGGCTCACTGTATTTGGCTGGATGAAGCCGAAAAGGATATTTTGGTGCGGAGCAAAACTCGGATTTCCCACTGCCCGTCTTCCAATATGAAACTGGCCTCGGGAATTGCCCCAATTCCTGAGCTTCTGCAAAGGGGAGCGGAGATTTCCCTTAGCTCTGACGGAGCTCCTTGCAGTAATAATTTAGACGCTTTCCGAGAAATGCGCCATGCTGCTCTTATGCAGAAACCCTTGCATGGGCCAACTGTAATGCCGGCCCAGAAGGTTTTTGAGCTGGCAACTCTGGGAGGGGCACGTGCCTTGGGTCGGGAAAAAGATTTAGGGAGTTTGGAAGTTGGCAAGAAAGCGGATTTAGCGGTCGTGAGCCTCCAGGGATTGCACACTTGGCCCCTTGAGCATGTCGATGTTTACTCTCAGCTTGTTTATCAAGCCTACTCTTCGGATGTGCGGCTCACCATGGTCGATGGACAAATTGTGATGAAAGACAGGGAGCTTCTGACAATTGATGTTCCTCAGCTTAAGAAACGTTCGGCTCAAAGTTTGAACCGGGTGATGGCTAGAGTGGGACTGGTGTGAGGCAGCTTCGGCATAGAGGATGTTTTACAAGCGTTTTTCTGTGTTTCCCGGAAAGGAGTTATTGTTATGTCGAGCTTTAAAGAAAGAATGGATGAGTCTCGAGGATTGGTAAAAATTGACTTGGTTTTAAAGAATGCCAGGTTAGTCAATGTTTTTTCCGGGGAAATTCATGAAACAGACATTGGAATTCATCAGGGAGTGTTTGTAGGTTTAGGGACATACAATAAGGCTGAGCGAATCTTGGATTTGGCCGGAAGTTATGTTGTCCCGGGATTGCTTGACGGACATGTCCATATCGAAAGCTCACTTCTTTGTCCCGAAGAGTTTTGCTCGCTTCTTCTTTCTCACGGTGTCACGACGGCTGTCGTCGATCCTCATGAAATAGCCAATGTTTTGGGGGCCAAAGGAATTCGCTATATCTTGAATAGTGTGGAAAGTTTGCCCTTTAATACCTTTGTTGCCCTTCCTTCCTGTGTTCCGGCAACAGAGTTGGAGACTTCGGGGGCCCGCCTGGGGGCGGAAGATCTCAGAGAATTTTTGAGTCAGCCAAGAGTAATCGGACTCGGGGAGGTCATGGATTATCCTGGAGTATTGCAGGCCAAAGCGGACCTGGTGCATAAACTGGAACTTCCCGTGAACTTTAGGGATGGCCATGCCCCGGGAATATCTCCTCAGGACCTTAACGCTTATTATCGGGCAGGGATTCATACGGATCATGAATGTTCCACCCTGGAAGAAGTTCGAGAGCGATTGCGGCGGGGTTTTTACGTCATGCTGCGCGAAGGAAGTGCCGCTAAAAACCTGCGGGATCTCTTGCCAGCTGTCACTCCCGAGAATGCGGGACAATGCTTGTTAGTGACAGATGATCGCCATCCCAGGGATTTGCTTCAGGAAGGTTCTATCGACCATTTGGTTCGCCTGGCCATTCAAGGCGGAGTAAACCCAGTCAGGGCGATCCAAATGGCCACTATTAATACTGCCCGGGCTATCGGGCTTCCTCACCTCGGTGCGGTGGCACCGGGTTATCAGGCTGATTTTGTGATTCTGAAAGATCTCAACTCTTTTGAAATAGAGGAAGTTTTCTGGTGTGGAAAAAGTCAATATCGTCGTGGAAAAGAACGTCCTCGCTTCTCTAAATTCTCCACGGCGGGATTGACAAATAGTGTACACCTCGGGAACAGTCTAAGTGATAGTTTGAGTGCCCCGGCAGCATCTCTCAATGGTTCAAGCTCGGCACGTGTACGCGTGATCGGAGTTCAGGAGCATTCCTTAACGACCCTGGAACTGATTCGGGAATTGCCTGTGAAGGATGGGCAACTTCGCGCTGATCCGGCACAAAGAATTGCCAAAATAGCCGTTCTCGAACGGCATCATGGCTCGGGGAACGTTGGCATTGGCTTTGTCCAAGGTTTAGGCTTGGCAGAAGGAGCGATTGCCTCGACCGTTGCTCATGATTCCCACAATCTCGTGGTCGTGGGAATGAGTGACGAAGAGATGAACCTGGCTATCCGAACCTGTGCGGATATGGGAGGGGGGCTCTGTTTGGTCAGAGGAAGTCAGGTGATTGGCAAACTTCCCTTACCGATTGCGGGCCTGATGTCGGATCAAGATGCTGATGCCGTCGCCCAAAGTTTGTCTGAGCTTCATGAACAGGCAGGCAGTCTAGGGGTCAGCGCCAATATTGATCCTTTTATGACCTTAGCCTTTCTTTCCTTGCCGGTAATCCCTGAACTGAAACTGACGGATTTAGGATTAGTAAATGTGGAGCAATTTCAATTGACGAGTCTTTTGATATAGTCTTTTCTAGGTAGACCTATGTTTTCCCAACTATTTTTTAAAGCTTTGGTGGGGAATGAAAAGGAAAAAGTATGTTGGCTCGGAATATCTTTAATCTTCAGATGATATTGCGGGCTAACATACTTTTTGGCTAAATTTTGACAGAATCAATTTATAACCTTCCCTTAGGAATTGTCTGTAGTATATTAGAAGGAATTAGCGTATAATATGTCGAATGAACAAAATTTGAGAAAGAATGGAGGGTGAGGTTTGAAACAAGAGTCACATGTAAAGCGGGAAGGTTTTTCAAGCAGCATTGGCGTTATTGCTGCAGTATTAGGTTCTGCTGTTGGCTTGGGAAACATATGGAAATTTCCTTATGTTACGGGAGCTAATGGTGGGGCGGCATTTATCTTAGTTTATTTACTTTGTTTAGCCTTAGTTGGACTGCCGGTTATGTTGTCAGAACATCTGATTGGGCGCAATACCAAGTCCAACGCCGTCGGCGCTTTTAAAAAGATTGAGCCCCGACGACCATGGTTTCTGGTAGGTGGAGCAGGAGTCTTGAGCGCCTTTTTAATTATGGCCTTTTACACATGTGTGGCCGGCTGGGTTTACGCCTACATTTTTAAATCGGCGAGTGGGGTTCTTTTGACTAATAAACCTCAAGAAACGACTCAAGTCTTTAATTCCTTAGTCTCAGGTGTGGGTGAGCCGCTTTTCTGGCAAGTGGTCGTGCTGCTCCTGACGGGGGCAATTATTATGGCAGGAGTCACAAAGGGGATTGAAAGGGTAACGAAAGTTTTAATGCCCTTACTTTTTATCCTGCTTATCGTCATTGATGTCCGGTCTTTGAGTTTGCCTGGAGCGGCTGCCGGGCTGTCTTTCTTATTTAAACCTGACTTCTCTAAGATCACCGTCAGTGCCGTACTGGCAGCGTTGGGTTTGGCATTTTTCAAATTGAGTGTTGGTATGGGTGCTATGATTACTTATGGCAGTTACGTTGATAAATCCGAGAACTTGCCTAAAATGGCAGTAAAAGTTGCCCTTTCCGACACTTTGGTTTCACTGATGGCGGGTATTGCTATTTTTCCGGCAGTATTTGCCTTTGGCTTTAAGCCGGATGCGGGCCCCAAGCTTTTGTTTATTATCATTCCTACAGTATTCAATTCCATGCCTTTGGGCAGAATCTTTATGGTCTTATTCTTTATTCTCACTGCAATCGCCGCCACCGGGGCAATGTTGTCGCTATTGGAAGTTCCAATCGCCTACTTAACGGAGCAATATCAGTGGTCAAGAAGAAACGCGACATTGCTTACGATTTTGGGAATTGGTTTGATTGGCTCAACCGCTACTTTATCAAACAGCATTTTATCTAAGGTGTTAATTTTCGGCAAAACGTTTTTTGACTTTTATGATTTCGCCACATCGAATGTTCTGCTCCCATTAGGAGGAATCTTCATTGCCTTATTTGTGGGCTGGCAGTGGGGTTATGCCAATGTTAAGCGAGAGATGACCAATGAGGGACAATTGGCAAACGAAGGACTGTTTCAAGTCTATAGGGTTTTGGTAAGGTATTTAGTTCCTATTGCGGTTGCCATTGTACTTCTCGCCGGGTTGAATGTCATTCATTTTTAGAAGTCTTTCTTCTCGCAGAGTTAGGGGTAGACCGTTAGGACAAAAGGGAAAACCTATCGCGGCATAATGCTAAAAAGAGGTTATTCAATTCATTTTGACGAAGTAACACGTGCAGGAGTGATTTTGACATTAAATTTGGATAGGGTGAGTAGATTAATGCGTTTGGTGAACACAAGTTTTGTCCAGGAAGGGTCCGTTTTAGCTCGTCCCGTGATCAATTCTTCAGGCAGAATTTTACTGCAAGCTGGGATTTGTGTGACAGCTTCTTATATAGAACGGTTAAAAAGCATGGGGTATGATGTTCTGTTTATCGAGGATGACCGGTTGAATGATGTTGAAGTTCATACGGCAATTACCGGTCAAACCCGTGAAGTGGCTTATAAGACGATACAAAGTATCAGCAAATATATTGAGAACGATGCTGAAGGGTCTTTGCCTATCGCAAAAGTTCGTTCGACTATCCAAGAGATGATTAATGACCTTTTGTCAAGTAAGGATATTCTTTGTAATTTGACGGATATTCAGGGGTACGACAATTATACCTTTCACCATTCCATTAACACTACAATTATCGCCCTTGTTCTGGGGATTGCGGCTAAGTATCCCGAACAAAAATTAATCGAATTTGGCATGGGTGTTCTTATGCACGATATTGGCAAAATTAAAATACCTGAAAGTATTTTGAATAAGAAAACCCCTCTCACTGATGAAGAATTTATGGAAATCAAGAGGCATCCGACAATCGGTTTTGAAATTCTGCGCAAAAACGATGATTTCGGTTTACTGGCGGCTCATATTGCTTTCCAGCATCATGAGAAATGGGGCGGGTCCGGTTATCCGCGGGGATTAAAAGGGACGGAAATTCATGAATACGGCCGCATGGCAGCGGTTGCGGATGTTTATGAGGCCTTAACAAGCCGCAGAGTCTACCGCAAGGCTATTGAACCGAACGAAGCCTATGAGTATATCGTTGCTCAGTCGAATTCCCATTTTGATCCTCAGATTTTAGAGATCTTCAAAAAGCATATTGCCGTCTATCCTTCCGGTTCAGGTATTTTGTTAAGTAATGGACAAAGGGGAAATGTGGTCAAACAAAACTCCGCATTTCCCAATCGTCCTTATGTTCGGGTATTCTACCAAGGGGAAGAAGAGCTGTCTAACCCCATTGATTATAACTTGGCCAATTGCCCTTCCCTTATGATAACTGCCGTGGATAATCGTTAATCTCTTAGCTATGTTTAAGTAATTTTGAAAAAGCATCCTCATTTTCCTTAGTGAAAAGAGGATGCTTTTTGACATAAACTGTGAGGATTTTGCTTGGGGATCACCTAAGCCTTACTTTTTTGCAAAAGATTCTTGAATTCCTCGATGGTATGGACCGGGCGTTGGCAGGTGAAGTTTTCGCAGAGAAAGGCGGCTGGCTGTGTTGCTTCTCTAGGATAGTCACGGAGCCAAGGGACAATAGTTTCAAGGGTCCCCTCATGACAGAGTATTGAAGCATAGGGGCGGAAGTCTGAGAAAAAGACCTGACGCATTTCACTTAGTTGTGCCGAGTTGAGAGGACCGGCTAAAATCAGTTCCTGGCTTGAGTGTAAGGCAAATTGAAGAGCCTGCAAAAAGGCCGTATAACCTGAAGGCTGTTCTTCAAGTACTGGCCGAAAGCTTTCCAGAAGCTCTTCCGCTCTCTTTTCCCAGCGTTCTTCACCTGTGAGGCGTCCTAGGCGAAGTAAATTGAGAGCTGTGATGGAGTTCCCGGAAGGGAGGGCTCCGTCGTAACTTTCTTTAGGCCGGACGAGAAGTTCTTCAGCATCCGCCCCCGTTAAAAAATATCCGCCTTC
Source organism: Candidatus Desulfosporosinus nitrosoreducens (assembly GCF_030954495.1). Classification (GTDB taxonomy): domain Bacteria; phylum Bacillota; class Desulfitobacteriia; order Desulfitobacteriales; family Desulfitobacteriaceae; genus Desulfosporosinus; species Desulfosporosinus nitrosoreducens. The sequence continues at coordinate 228,117 of NZ_JAVHUW010000083.1, forward strand.
TTCTTGATCGTAAAATAGTTGTTCCTGTTGTTCCTGAAGCTCAAGGGCAGTTTGAAGATATTGAGGTTTGCCGCAAGCGGAGTATAATTCCAGCAGGCCGCCAATTAAGAAAGCGTAATCGTCTAAATAGCCGAGAAAAGCCGAATCTCCTTGGCGATAGCGGGCCAAAAGGCGGCCGTCAGAACGCCGGAGGTTTGTCAGTAAGAAATGAGCAGCTTTTTCCGCCGCTTCCAGGTAGGCAGGGGTATTTAAGATTTGTGCCCCTTTGGCTAAGGCCATGATCATCAGACCATTCCATGCTGTCAATAGCTTGTCATCCTTGTGAGGATGGACGCGCTGCTCACGAATAGCGAATAAAGTGGCGCGAGCCCGCTCTAAAGATTCCAGCGCACTTTGAATTGTCTGAGCATTGTCAGGTAAACTTTTCCCAAGAGTGCCTTGAAGTAAGTTGGGGATGTTTTTGCCTTCGAAGTTTCCTCCGGTGGTAATGTCGTAAACAGCGCAGTATTCAGCGGCGGCCTCTTTTCCCAAGGCGATTTCGATTTCAGCAGGTGTCCAAACGTGAAACTTTCCTTCTTCTCCTTCAGCGTCGGCGTCTTCTGCGGAGTAAAAACCGCCTTCCGGCGAAATCATGTCCCGAAGCACATAGCTGAAAATGTTTTGCGCCATCCGGGCATCCCTGGCTTGATGCCCTACTTGGTAATTTTCCAGGTAAGCGATGGCCAGCAAAGCATTATCGTAGAGCATTTTTTCAAAATGCGGCACCAACCATTTTTCATCAGTACTATACCTTGCAAAACCATAACCGATATGATCGTAGATTCCTCCCAGGGCCATTCCATCCAAAGTTTTGCGAACCATAGTGAGAGCTTTATCGTCCTGAGGGTGGTCTTGGGCATAGCGCAAGAGGAAGGTCAGAGTATGAGGCGTCGGAAATTTCGGGGCGTGACCGAAACCGCCGTAACGGGCATCAAAACTTCGCGCTAAGTTCTTATAAGCTTCTTCAATCACTTGTTTTCCCCAAACTCGAGGGCCTGAAGTGAGGGAAGAAAGGGGGGCAGCTTTAGCGGGAACAGTCCGTTGGGTTTGGACGGCTGAGACAATTTTTTCACTCGCCTCACGAACCTTAGCCTCATTGTCTTGCCAGAGAAAAGCAACTTGTTCTAAAAGTTCCATCAGTCCCTGGTGACCATAGCGCTGGTTTTTAGGGAAATAAGTGCCGGCGAAAAACGGTTTTTTCTCGGGTGTCATCAGAATAGTGAGCGGCCAGCCGCCGGAACCGGTAAGAGCTTGACAAAAAGACATGTATATATGGTCGACATCAGGCCGCTCTTCACGGTCGACTTTTATCGAAATAAAATGGCGGTTTAAAAGGTCTGCGACTTCCTGGTCTTCAAAAGACTCACGCTCCATAACGTGGCACCAATGACAGGTCTACTTATAGTATCCACCTACGAATACCCAATAGATAAAAAGATGGGCTTGTTTTCCATCTTTGCTAAGTTAAAAGCTTCTTCATTCCATGCGTACCAGTTTACAGGATTGTATTGGTGTTGAAGTAAATAAGGAGACTTTTCATTAGCTAATCTATTGGGTACTCTTGTAGCTGTATTCATTCTACCACCTCCTTCATGAGTTAATTCAATGTCTAGTATTCACTTATCCTGAGGTAAGTATGTAATACATAAAAGAATAAGTCAATCCTCTTCCTTTACATATAACAGATCAATATTTATTACTTAGAAGTTTATACAGGTGCCAAAGATAAAGAGCTAACCAAACATAGCGTCAAAGAAATGTGTAAGGTAGTAGTATTTTTCAGCAAAAAATGCTGAAGAATCTCCATTTTACCCTCGACTTCACCGGGGGCAGGTTGTTATGGCTAGAGATTTAGCCGAAGAACAACGTTGGCGGTACCGCATTGAAGAATGCAGTCAAAGTGAACTGAGTATCCGAGCGTGGTGCATTCAAAACGGACTGAAGAAAACGGCTTATCATTATTGGGCCAGAAAGTTTAAACTTCAGGAGCAACTGGAGGCTGAAAGTAATCCCTTTGCAGAAGTGCTTCTGCCCACTGAACGTGGAGACCGTACGAAAGAATCAGGGTCTCCTAAACCTGAATTATCCTTGTCACTTGGTGACTATTGTATTGGCATACCCGATGGTTTTAATCCGGTGACCTTAGAGGAATTGGTAAAGGTTCCGAGAAAGTTATGATCCAGTCTATGGCCGAAAATGTTGAGCATATTTATCTTGCCTTTGGATATACGGATTTTCGGAGACAAATTACAGGCTTAACAGCTATGGTCGCTCTAAAGTTTAAACTCGATCCTTATTCTGGAAAGACGCTGTTTATCTTCTGCAACAAACGCCATACTGCCATCAAAGCCTTGAGATGGGATGGGAACGGCTTTGTGCATGCTACGAAACACTTAGCTAATGACATGAAGTTTCAATGGCCAAAAACACAGGGAGAACTGGGAGATATCAACATTCGGCAGATAGAGTGACTGCTAGAGGTCAAATTACTGGAACTACAGTAGCTATGCAGTATACTCTTAATGGTGGATCAACTTGGACAGATTGTACAGACGAGAATACAATGGTTACTTTCGCTGATGGTAATGTAGTTATCGTTCCGCCGCCAATAATGCAGATACAAAAACACTTGGTATTTTAATGCAGCCTTCTGAACCCACAAGTGGGGTAACTTATGATGTAGTTGCAGGTACAGTAACAGGGCTTGGATCGACTTACGAATATAGCTTAAATGGTAGTTCACCATGGTCAACTACGGACTCTGGTATAATATTCGATGCTGGAACAATACAAGTACGTACTAAGGTAACATCATCAGCACTTGCTTCGGCTGCAGAGAGTTGGCACAATTGTTCCACCACTATCAGGTCCTACTGGATCAATTAGTGCATCTGCGGCAGTAGGAACTGTAACTGGGTTGACTCCAAATACAACATTAACGGAGTACCTTGGTATAACAGGTATACTGATGCTTCAGGGAACTTAATCACGCCCGGATTTCCTACAGGAGCTACGATAAATATCCGAATTCCAGGAACCTCTACCACACTTCCGAGCTTAACTGCGTCAGTCATTGCCAGCTAATTTAAGCACGAAACGTTACCATACAGCGAACCTGAAGGAGCTTTATTGGTTACAGATATTATACCGCTAAGGTTTCTTCTTAACTGTTTTATCGATAATGATGCTTGAAAATCTTATCCGTGATAACAACCACTAAATAAGAAGTTGCTGGAGCGATCTTTGGTGTGGGAATTGCTTGTAAGAAAGAGCTCCATTCACCTTACTTAAAAGGTGATGGAGTTCTTGTTATATCATCTACCATTTCGCATATCTAATAATTTTTCTACCTGATCGCGGAAGCCATATTTTGATAAGTACTCTACTAACGCAACTTCGTATCCCTGCCGTTGGCTTAAACTGCTTGGGTCGGAAAAGGCCTCCGAAGATCATCTTCGGGGGTCATCTTTTCACCTTCTGAAGGTACCTGATACTATCCGGAATTTGTCGAACAGCTCACCAAAGGTAAACCTAGAATAGTCTTTCGCTTTAACTGGGGACTCTTCACTTCTAAAAGTTGAATTCTCACGATATTATGACAAGTTTTGTCGAAGAAAAATAAAAATAAAGGTAACGGTAATTGCGTATAGAAGATATATCTAAACTGTTCTGTAAAAGTAATTATAGGGAGAGTGGTCTTAATGAAAGTCAGAGATTTTGGGGGAAGCGGTTTTAAAAATCTGAAAAGAAAGGTATTACTCACGGTAACATTTGCTTTTTTATTAGTTCTTCAGATGGTTTTTAGCAGTCAAGTCAATGCTTCTGATGAACCTTTTGCGGTCAGCACAGCAAACAATATGGTATTTCAATTTCAAGGAATTAATGTCGATTTCAACAGGAACATAGTGGTGCCGACCGATTGGTCAGGAATACAGCTATTAGACGGAAATGGTCAGGCAGTGGCAATAGATCGAGTAAACTTAACGAATTATCCGAATGAGCTGCAAATATATTCTAAGGCCTTATTAAATAGTCAGACGTACACTTTGGTTATAGCTCCAAATACTATTTCTGATACGGAAGGGAATAAATACACGCAAGAGATACAAATAAATTTCAGTTGCAATGTACCTTCCTGAATTGATGCTCTAAACTATATGTACTCCGAGATACCTATTATCTAAAATGAAGACAGTGCCGAAGTAGGAAGAAAAATAATTTGTAATTAGTTGGTTCATAGTAATCAAGTAAGCGGTGGAACATATAGCGTTGCATAAAAATTAGCCCTGATTTTCAGTTCTTGAAAATCAGGGCGATTTACATTTTTACAAAAAACCTCACTTGCAACGTCCTTGATGTATTTATACTATTTACGGATTAACTTCTTAGAGTGAGCATCCGATAAATCATCATACTTATTGGTTCCTTCTTCTACTAAATAGTCATAAATTAGTTCGGCATAGTCTCTGTCTTCCCGGACCATCTTCCGAAGCGCCACGACGAAAATGAATTAGCTCAGGGTAGGGACGAGATTGTTTCGATTACAGGTTCAACTGGTAATAAGATTTACAGCATGATTGGAACCAAGCGGGCAGCGGTTAATACCAACGCAATGTTCGACGATTCCCAGTATCAAGACGTTTCTATTGACGAAAAGACGATCACATTGGTTGTTGTTCGCCGTGACGGTAAACTTATAACGATAAAGCCCGATAAAGATACCAAAATCGAAACGACACATGCCTAAATAAGTTAAAATTATTTAGTTGTTGGATTGAAATGTCGATCTTTGAAAGAAGTGGATTTCAATTTTGGTCAGGAACGGTATGGCTGAAGAACATATATTAATGTGTGATTGGGAGTATGAGGATATTTTTTATGTTACTTTAAGCAGGAAATAGGGTAAAACAGTAGAATTAGTATTTATAGTAAGAATTTAAGGAAATATCCCAGCTATTCCATCTTCTCACATGCTTGGGCCTTGCCAAGCTCAAAAAATTGTCGCTTTGATAAGGGAACTATGTGAATATGCTTGTTCTTTTTAGGGTATGAGCTCAAAAAGATCATCAAACGGAAGTGAGAAATTATCGAAATTAAAAGTGTGGCAGGTCTTGAAAGATTCGTTGTCAGTTAATAATGGCACAGGATGGTTTTATATCTGGTACAGCCTAATTATTTTACCATGGTTATATTTATTTTGGATAATTAATTGCATAGTCTATATTAAAGCTGCTTTTTTACATCTAGCCTTAGGAAGTGATTTTTATGATGGTCTTTAGTTCAAGTGTCAATTTTCTAGAGAGTGTTTACATAATTTGTTTAGCAGTGGGTTTTATTTTCAGCGTGGTAAGCTTAGTTTTTGGCGGACATGGAGGGCATATGTATCATGTTGACCATGCACATTTAGGCCATTCCAGTATGGGACATACCGCACATGCTGCTATAGATTCAACTGATAATAGCGGCATTGCTAATGATAGTACGCCTCTTTATACCGTGCCCATATTAAATATCCAGGCTATATTTGCTTTTCTTCTTGGTTTTGGGTCAGGTGGTCTTGTAGGTTTTCAAGTTTTTAAGATGGCTTTACTCACACTTCCTCTTGCTTTAGTTGGGGGTATAGTGTTTTGGTGGTTAGTTCGAGGAGTAATAACTCTAATGCTCAGGAATCAGACCGCTTATTTAGACATCAAAGACACCGATGCAGTGGGGGTAACCGGTTTGGTGACAACCAGGATTTCAGCAGATTCAATGGGTGAGGTTCTATATCCTTTACAGGGTACAGATAGAATCATCAGGGCTAAAGCATTAGATGGAGGTCAAATTAATAAAGGCGTAAGTGTGGTCATAGTTAAAGTAGAAAGGGGAGTAGCCTACGTATCTTCAGCTGATTCATTTGGCAAGTAAAAGATTGAGAAAGGGGTAAATTGGATGATTTTTTCGAGTGTTATAATCATTATTGCAGTGGCGGTTGTAGGTTTGTTGGCTATCTTAAGTATGCTTGCTCGTATGTTTCAGAAAGCCGGACCGGATGAAGCCTTAATTGTTTTTGGTATGGGTGGTTCTAATGTTATAACAGGAGGCGGTCGAGTCGTCTGGCCACTTGTGCAAACTTGCAAGCGTATATCTTTAGCTTTGATGTCTTTTGACATTGCTCCAGCAAATGATTTATATACTACTCAAGGAGTAGCGGTAACCATCGAAGCGGTGTCCCAAATTAAGATTATTGATATCTCAGATGCTATTAAAACAGCGGCAGTTCAGTTTTTGTCCAAGAGTGACGAAGCTCAAGAGATTATGATTAAACAGGTCATGGAGGGTCACCTTCGTAGTATTATCGGTCAGTTAACCGTCGAGCAAATTGTTAAGGAACCGGATATGGTTCAAACAAAGATGCTTGAGACCTGTCAGGGCGAGTTATCTAAGATGGGACTTGAAGTTCGGTCATTTACAATTAAGAGTGTCAAAGATCGCAATCAGTATATTGAAAATATGGGTAAACCAGAGATTGCCCGTGTACTTAAAGAGGCCGAGATAGCTAAGGCTACGGCCTTTAAAGAAAGTGAAATCCAGAAAGCGGCAGCCGAACGAGACGCTGCCATTGCCAGGGCAGAGGCGCAGCAAAAGACTGTAGAGGCGCAGACTCAGTCTGAGACACAACAAGCAGAGAATATGAAAAATCTGAATTTGAAGAAAGCTCAATATGATGCCGAAGTGCAAAAGGCACAGGCTGATAAAGAAAATGCCTATAAACTACGTGATGCTGAACTGCAGCAGGAATTGACCAAGAAGCAGTGGACTGTGAAACAGATTGAACGCCAGGGTGAAACTGCCGTCGCTGAAGCCGAAATTATTCGTAAGCAAAAAGAATTGGAAGCTGATGTAATTAAACCTGCGGAAGCCGGAGCTCAGGCTGTGAAGATTAAGCAACAAGCTCAGGCTGAAGCTAATGCCCAGGTTACAGTGATTGAGAATAAAGCTAAGGCTGAAGCCACCGCTCTTAACATCAAGTTGGAAAGCGAAGCCAAGGCTGAAGCTACTAAATCTGTCGGTAGCGCCGAAGCGGATATTATTCGTTCTAAGGGTCTTGCAGAGGCTGAAGCTATTCAAGCAAAAGCAGAAGCCTTTGCTAATTACTCACAAGCGGCCATCTTAGACAAATTACTGGCTGGTTTGCCGGATCTTGCCAAAGCCGTCACTGCCCCTCTGGAAAACATTGATAAGATTACGGTTGTATCCACTGGTGGGGACAATTCAGGGATGCAGAAAGTCACTCGCGATGTCACGAATATGATTGCCCAGGTTCCTGATCTGGTGGAAACTTTGACTGGCATAGACATCAAGGATGCTATTTCCAACCTAGGTGTTTTGAAGAAAAACACTGGTTCTGTTTCAGTAAATAATAATGATTCTATTGAGGATTAATGTTAATATGCTAAATAAGATGGTGACAGGTCTAAAACTGTATGAGGCAAAATAATACATTCGTCCAACCTTGCTCTCATCAGAAACGATGGGGGCATTACTTATGGATTTTCTACCAGGGCATTTACGATTTGCGCGATCGTGGTAAATAACCTCAGTTTTGTAATTAGTAAATGTAAGATTATTGTCGGAATCGGGAAGGATTTTTAAATGTTTTTGTCGCAATAATGTGAATACATTGTTCGAGGTTTACGCATAAACAGTGTTATAATGCTTATGATGAAGATAAAGTTGAAGTAAAGGTTCGAACGATAAATTTATTGTTTATTAGTATTGAAAGGAGAATGGAAGCTATGGGGTTGTTTAGTAAGGTAAAAGATTTGCTTCAAGCAAATACTATGGATCTTATAACCAAGGCTGAAGATCCGGAAAAGATGTTAAATCTTTATGTAGAACGAGCAACGGAGGAAGTCCGCAATTTTCAAATTCAAGTCAACCGTGCTCTGGCGGATAAAATTCAACTTGAGGAACGCATTGAAGGCTTGAATAAGGAAATTAAAGTGCGCAGTGAACAGGCTGCACTTGCCGTACAGCAGGGAAAGGATGATTTGGCGAGGACTGCTTTAACCTATAAAAAACAGGCTGAGAACAGCAAGAGAGATTATGAGTCCCAACTTACAGAACAGGCCAAATCGGTTGAAGATCTTCAGAATAACCTTCATCTGCTTTCGGAAAAACTGGAAAAGGCCAAGATAGAACGTAATAACCTGGTTATGCGTCAACGACGGGCGGAAACTATGAAAAAGGCGAATGAAGCTGTATCCGGAGTTTCTGCCCACGACCCGTTGGTAGATTTTGATCGAATGAAAGACCGGGTTGAACGCCTGGAGGCGGAAGCCAAGGCGTCCGGAACAATGGTACACAGAAATACAATTGAAGAACAATTTGCAGAACTAGAAACGAGCAAAGTCAATTCCGAAATCGAGGATGAGTTAGCAAAACTTAAAGAAGGAAATAAAATTGAGTTAAATAAGAATTAGGTTCTCCATTAAGGCTGCACTGGATCGTCATTGCGAGTTTTCTAAAAGAGATGCTTAGGATCGGTGATTGGCATGAATTTTTGGACAAAACGTATAGCGGTAATTCTAACGACTCTCATTCTCTCGGGAAGTCAAGTATCGCTGGCCTTAGCACGTGGCGGCGGCGGTTTAGGCGGAAGCTTGGGTGATAGCTCGGGAGGAAGCTTTAGTGGCGGGTCTTTTTCCGGAGGCGGTCATTTGGGAGGTGGGGGACTTGGTGGGTTCTTTCCCATTCCGTTCTTCTTCGGGGGGTATGGGTCCGGAGGAATACTTTTCCTCGTTATCCTTTATATAGCGTGGCGGTTTTTAAATGCTGGAAGCCAAGAAAGACGAAGGTGGGGCCGTAATGATCGCTTCCCATCTACGACAAGTTCTAAAACCGTGAATAATGATCGCAACTCAAGAGAGACAGCTGTAGATTTAAATGGCCGACCGATTTCCAATTCGGAAAATCTTCAGCGCTTTGGTAAAGCTATAAATTATACACGCGAGAATATGAGCTATTTAGCGGAAACGTTTTCTCGTTGGGATCGGGATTTTCTTGTCGGCAGGGTTCGTCAGGTCTTCTTTTGGCTACAGGATAGTTGGAGTCGGCAGGACCTCTCGAGAGCGGAAGAGTACCTAATAACTGCGTTGAATAAGAAGTACCAGACGGATCTTCAAGGCATGAAAGCTCGTGGAGAGCGCAATATAATAAAGGAACCAATTTTGAACACCGGGGATATTGAGTTTATTCATAGTCATCTGGATGAAGAATCACAATATTTTATTGTCATGGTTTTTGCGAGTTTAATCGATTATACGTTAGACGACTCAGGAAAACTCATATCCGGAAATGATAAGCACAGACTTTACTTTACAGAATTTTGGAAGTTTGTCTGGCAGGATGAGAAGTGGTTGTTGGCAAGTATTTATCAGGAAGACGCATTAGAAATAGCTAAAATTGCGCGTGGAATAGAAGATTAGAGATCTATATGGTTTAATCAAAGCTAAATTAATTGCAAACCTGTTTCCACAGTTCAGGAGACAGGTTTTTTATGTACATACAAGAACAACCTGTCGATTACGATGAAGTTTATGAACGTGTGAAAAATCTTTGTCAAGGTGATTCCATCATAGCGAAGTATCTAGTGAACAAGTTAACTGCCAACGCCAGGACGTCTTATTTAGACAGGCTGTTTTTCCTTTTATAGAATATATTTGCTATTTTAGGAAGGAAATTAAGAAATAATGCGGAAAGTGTAAAGGTACTTTATTATCGGAGCCTAGAAAATGTTAGCCGACTCAGAAGGTCTTGCAAACTCGCTTGTGGAAGGATTATTTTGACTGCATTAAACCCTTTAGCAATATTATTTTAGGCTCTTTATCACGAGAGGAATTTAACAATAATTTGACTGATTTTCTCCGAGGAGGTTCCCTATGGACAGCAGCACATCTTTTCGTGGAAACAAAAGATTGATTATCGGAATAGCCGTCATAGGTATCATTTTGTTTTCAAGCTGGTTTATTCCACGTAAAATAATGAGCATTAGACCAAGCGATGTCATTGAAATTCAAAATCTAATCTTAGATTCCGTGAAAACGGAGCAAACAGCTGTTATTCTTCCGGAACCTTATCGCTCAAATTTTAACATCCCTATTTCGGACGAAGTTAAAAGGAAAGCGAACGAGAACATTGAGGATAAATTTTTAAAATTCTATATTCCCAACTCTCAAATCTTAAAGAAAATGGTTAAGCAGTCAGAAGGGATGATCAAGGCACAGGAAACAGGTAACTATAGGTTTGCGGATGGCGGAGTTGCCAAGTATAAAAACATCAAGATATATGGATATGGCAATGCTGCCACTGTCAGTGCTGACATTTGGGTATGGAACCAAGCGTTAATTAACAACGTAATTGCCCACCCCGAAATAGGATTGCATTATCAGTTTTCAGTTGTTCGTATAGGGAAATCATGGGTCATTAATGATGAAAGCTCAACCGTCATACCTGGCGAAGGGGCGTAGATTAAGTTCTCTCAAGCAAGTATTTGGGAGGGCTTTTTATTTTGAGTTTTGTTGAAAACGCTCTTGACCGAATCGGTTTAGAGTGTTACAGTTATCTCGACCGATTCGGTTGAGATAACTAAAGAGGTGAAATTTATGGAGAAATTTTTCAGTTTATCGATAGAAAAACAAAACCTAATCCTTGATGCCGCTCTGCGGGTTTTTGGTGCTAATGCCTATAAAAAAGCTTCCATTAGCGATATTGCTGCTGCCGCAGGAATTTCCAAATCTATGGTATTTCATTACTTTGGCACCAAAAAAGCACTGTATCTTTACCTGATTAATTTGTGCGGGACTATCATCATGAATGAGGTTAATGAAATCTTTGACAACAGTATTACTGATTTTTTTGAGCGAATCAAAATGTCGTCGAGTATTGAAATTTCTATTATGAAACGACACGCTGCGATACCATCTTTTTTAACCAGCGTGTACTTTGAAACTGACGAGGAAGTGAAAGATGAGATAAAGGCTATTCTGAACAGTGGAGAAGATTTCAGAAACAAAATAGCTTTTGAGGGTGTGGATACTTCCAAATTCAAAGACGGGGTTGACCTGAGACTTTTGCTGAAAATGCTTTCCTGGATGGCCGATGGATACACCAAACAGTTATCGGATAAAGCTGAGATGAGTTTTGACACCATGTTGGAAGAATTCAATGAATGCTTAGATATGCTCAAAAACAACTTCTATAAGGAAACGTATCTGTAGATTAGGGGAGTAAAAAAAGTAAATAGTTGCTTGTAGAATCTTGCCGCAAATAATCAGGGGAGGTAGTAAATATGAGTTCCTATTTGCTAAGTTTTAAAGAGATAGATAAAACCCAGCTTATGCTGGTCGGAGGCAAGGGAGCAAACCTGGGGGAACTGTCAAAGGCTGAAGGAATACAGGTTCCCGAAGGGTTTTGTATTACTACTGAAGCCTATAAAAGAATTGTTGAGGATAATAAGGAGTTTAACGGGCTGGTTGAAGAATTATCTCAGCTTAAGCCGGAGGATAGGGAAAGGGTAGGAGAAATCGGCGGAAAAATCCGCAGCCTAATCGAAGCAATCCTCATTCCCCAGGATATAGACGAAGAGATTGCTCTATTCCTTAAAAAGTTTGGGGAAAAGAAGGCCTATGCCGTTCGTTCCAGTGCCACTGCCGAAGATTTACCCTTAGCTTCTTTTGCGGGGCAGCAGGATACCTATTTAAATATCAGAGGAAAAGAGGAGATTCTACACCAGGTAAGCAAGTGCTGGGCATCACTTTTTACAGACAGAGCGGTAATCTACCGAATGCAAAATCACTTTGATCACCGTAAAGTCTACCTCTCCGTGGTTATTCAAGAGATGGTTTTTCCTCAAGCTTCAGGGATTATGTTTACAGCAGACCCTGTAACCTCTAACAGGAAAATTACTTCTATTGACGCCAGCTTTGGTCTTGGTGAAGCTCTGGTGTCCGGACTTGTGAATGCGGATATCTATAAAATTAAAGAAGGTACGATCGTCAATAAAAAGATATCGACCAAGAAATTAGCTATCTATGGTTTGGAACAAGGGGGAACTGAAAAAAGGGCAGTTGATATTGACCGTCAGAATGCTCAAACATTAACGGACCGGCAGATTTTAGAGCTTGAACAAACGGGCAGGAAGATTGAAAAGTATTTTGGCCGTCCCCAGGATATAGAATGGTGTCTTTATGAAGACAAGATATATATTGTACAGAGTCGTCCTATTACAACTTTATATCCTGTACCGGAAATGAAGGATGATAAGAATCATATATTTTTCTCCTTTGGCCATCGTCAGATGATGACGGAAGCCATGTCTCCCTTAAGCATAACCTTTTTTCAACTATTATTTAAACAGATGACCGACTCGCCCATGTACGAAGCCGGCGGAAGAATCTATGTCGATGCCTCCAACGAAATCCGATCACCCTTTATGAGGAAGTCCTTTGTTAAAGGACTGGCAACGGTAGATGTGCTTATGCAGAAGGCTTTTAATAATGTTATCCGACGCGAAGATTTTATCAAAAATCTCTCTAAAAGTAAGAAACCGATGCTCGGAGGCAGACTAATCGTCCGCTGGCTCCTTAAGACGCTGGAATGCTATCGGAAAAATGACCCTGCTATCGCAGAAGATTTTATGGCTCGTAATAGCGCAGCCCTAAGGGACTTGGAAGAGAGGGCTCGGAATATTTCCGGCAAGGAATTTATTACTTTTATTGAGCAGAGCATGGTTCAATTAAAAGACATCATGTTTGACACTTACGGTGTTGTTTTTGCCGGGGCTTATGCCGCAAACTGGCTCAACAAGCATTTGGAAAAATGGCTGGGGGAAAAGAATGCGGCGGATGTCCTTGCCCAATCTGTGGCTAATAATATTACTTCAGAAATGGGTCTTGAACTTTTGGATGTATCCGATGTCGTTCGAAAGTACCCGGAGGTCGTTGGGTATTTAGAAAATCCGCATGATGAAAGCTTTTTTGAGGATTTAGCCAAATTAGAGGGAGGGCTTGAGGTTAGCGAGGCGCTGCGAGGGTATCTGAAGAAATACGGCATGCGTTGTTCGGCGGAAATAGATATTAGCAGAACCCGCTGGCATGAGAAGCCTACGATATTGGTTCCCCTGATTTTGGGCAATATTAAAGTTTATCCGCCTAATGAGCATATTGCCAAATTCGAGCAAGGATTGCGGGAAGCTAAACAGAAAGAGCAGGACATTTTAACCAGGCTGCGGCAGCTGCCGGGTGGTAAAAGAAAAGCTAAAAAGACAGAGAAAGCAATCAGCGTTCTGCGCAATTATGCCGGTTACCGTGAGTTTAACAAATATACCTTAGTCTGGTATGAATGGATTGTGAAGCAGCTTCTGATCAAAGAAGCCGAAGCCTTCGTCCAACGGGGCCGTCTGGAAGCAATAGAAGATATCTATTATCTTAGATTTGAAGAGCTGAAACAAGTTATGGAAACGGACAAGCTGGATTATGCCCTTATCAAGAAGCGTAAAGAAGAATATGAGATTTACGAGAGGCTTACCCCGCCGCGTGTTCTTACCTCTGAGGGAGAAATTATATCCGGTGAGTATGACACGAGTAATATCCCAACAGGTGCTTTGGCCGGAGTGCCTGTTTCCTCAGGAATCATTGAGGGAAGGGCAAGGGTAATCCTCAGGATTGAGGACGCCAAAATCGAGGAAGGGGATATTCTAGTGACCACCTTTACTGACCCTAGCTGGACCCCGGTCTTTGTTTCCATCAAAGGACTGGTTACGGAAGTCGGGGGAATGATGACTCATGGTGCAGTTGTGGCCAGGGAGTATGGTCTTCCGGCTGTGGTAAGTGTTGAAAACGCTACGGCGCTTATCAAGGATGGACAGAAGATCCGGATCAATGGAACGGAAGGATATGTAGAAATACTCTAACCGGCTTAGGGAAAAGTACGCTGTCCTAAAAGTTATCTTCACTCCCCGGAGCAATCAGGTGAAAGGTCAAAAGGAAATGTTGCAGGAATGATAGTTTAGGTTCAGCCGTAAATTGGTTGAGCCTTTTTCTTTGAATGCTGCAGACCTGAGAGCCTTATCGACAACGCCCAAGCTTTGTGCAGTTGGCTCAAAAGTAATGAGGAACGTTCAAACAATTCCTCATTTCATTCCTATCAATCCTTATTAAGGATATTCCAGATAAAATTTCTGGTTCTAATCATCGCTTTTCTATATCCTTTACTCCACATTCTTGCTTCGCTATTATAAGTTTCAAGAGGTTTATTTGCTTCATAATCGACAAATTCTAATATTTGTTTTAATTTATCATATAATGGTTCATGAGCCATGTATATCCCCCTTACAAAATTAGGATATGCAAAAGGGCTGAAAACGGTACAAGCATTGGCATTCTTTGTCTTTGATTTAAGAAATGTTTCCGGAAAGAGAAGACACTTTTGACATAAGAGTGGAATCAGCGCTTTAAAATGATGTGTGCCAGGGTAACATTTGTTTCCTGAATGAGTAATATGTTGATGTGGAATACGTAAAAATGCTATACTTAAAGAGTTAGACGGGTATTTTACGAAGAATCATGGATTTACCGGCTTGCAGGAAGATGAGTTTGTCTGGATAATTGATTGGGTTTAAATCCGCTTAGATATCTGATGATGAAACAGCCCAGGGGTTTGCCAGCCCTTGGGTTTTGCTGCTAATAGCGGCTAAGGTCGAGGGTGATAATAACGATGGAGGAAGATATCATGAGTAAATTTAAAAGGGTGATGGTCGCCAACAGGGGCGAAATCGCAATTAGGGTCTTCAGAGCTTGCAGTGAACTGGGAATAAGGACCGTCGCGATCTATTCCAACGAAGATAAATATTCTCTTTTCAGAAGCAAAGCCGATGAGGCTTATCTTATCGGTGAAGGCAGGAGTCCGGTTGATGCTTATCTGAATATAGAGGAGATCATCAGTCTGGCAATCAAAAAAGGTGTGGACGCTATCCATCCGGGATACGGTTTTCTGTCGGAGAACCCTGAATTCGCCAAACGCTGCGAACAAGAAGGCATCGAATTTATCGGGCCGACGGCGGAGATGATGGACAGGTTGGGTGACAAGATCAAGTCCAAGATCGTCGCTAAGGAAGTTGGAGTCCCGATCATCCCGGGGTATGAAAAGGATGTCAAAACTGTAGCTGAAGCCAAAAAGCACGCCGCAAAATGCGGTTATCCTTTGATGTTTAAGGCAGCCGCCGGAGGCGGCGGCAGGGGAATGCGGATCGTCAGACATGAGAGTGAGTTGGAGTCTGCTTTTTTAAGTGCTAAAAGCGAGGCCAAAAAAGCCTTTGGCATCGATCACATCTTTATGGAAAAATTTATTGAGAAACCAAAACATGTCGAAGTGCAGGTTCTTGGAGATAAGTACGGCAACATAGTTCATATGTTTGAACGGGATTGTTCAATTCAGAGAAGGCATCAAAAGGTCGTGGAATTTACTCCCGCTTTCTCTATCTCCCGGGAAATCAGAAATAGCATCTACCAGGATGCGCTGAAAATTGCCAAGGCCGTAAACTACAGGAGTGCGGGAACCCTCGAATTTCTGGTAGACAATCAGGGGAATTACTATTTCATTGAAATGAATCCCCGGATTCAGGTTGAGCATACGGTTACCGAGATGGTCACAGGGATCGATATTGTACAGGCTCAGATCCAGATTGCCCAAGGATACGCTCTCAATTCTCCTGAAATCGGCATAAATTCTCAAGAGGATATCATCCTCAACGGGTATTCCATTCAATGCCGAATCACGACGGAGGACCCTTCGAATAATTTCGCTCCCGATACGGGGAAAATCGAATCCTACAGGACCGGCTCAGGCTTCGGGATCAGGCTGGACGGCGGCAACGGATTTACTGGAGCGGAAATCAGTCCATATTATGACAGCCTCCTCGTCAAAAATATCTCCTGGTCCAGAAGTTTCCAGGATGCCATCAAGAAATCCATCCGTTCGATAACTGAGACGCAGATCACTGGAGTCAAGACCAATATCGGATTTCTGATCAATGTCCTCAATCACCCGCAGTTTGCCAAAGGAGAATGTCATACAGGTTTCATTGAGGAAAATCCCGACCTGATTTCCCTAACCCATAAGACTGATGATGAAAGTAGGATTCTGAAGTTCCTCGGCAATGTCGTGGTCAATGAAACCATGGGGATAAAACTGCAATATGATGTCCCCAAAGTGCCGTCCATAGACGGTATCAGTCCCGGCGATCTGAGAGGGACAAAGCAGATCCTTGATGAGCAAGGTGCGGAAGGACTTGTCAACTGGATCAAAAATCAGAAGAAGGTGCTGTTTACTGACACAACCATGCGGGATGCCCATCAATCTCTGATGGCGACAAGGGTCAGGAGCAAAGACATGATCAAGATCGCCAAGGCAACTTCGGTCTACGGCCAGGATTTGTTTTCCCTGGAAATGTGGGGGGGTGCAACTTTTGACGTAGCTTACAGATTCCTCAAAGAGTCTCCGTGGGCAAGGCTGGAAGAACTGCGGGCAAGAGTGCCGAATATTTTATTCCAGATGCTCATCAGAGGAGCGAATGGGGTAGGCTATAAAAATTACCCTGACAATGTTATCCGGGAATTCATCAGAGAGTCGGCCGACTCAGGTATTGATGTCTTCAGAATTTTTGACTCTCTCAACGAGCTGCGAGGCATGGAAATTTCGATTGAAGAAGTCCTGAAGAGCGGAAAGGTCGCCGAAGCCTGTATTTGCTATACGGGAGATATCCTCGACAGCAGGAAGAAAAAGTATGACCTGGATTATTACATTAAACTTGCCAAAGAGATAGAAAAGACCGGAGCTCATATTCTCTGTATCAAAGATATGTCTGCTCTCCTCAAACCCCATGCGGCCTTTAAACTGATCAGCGCTTTGAAAGATGAGGTTGCAATGCCTATCCATCTTCATAACCATGACACCACAGGCAATGGGGTGGCAACGGTGCTTATGGCTGTGGAAGCAGGAGTAGATATTGTGGATACCGCCTTTAACAGCATGTCCGGCCTAACGAGCCAACCGGCTATGAATTCGATTGTTGCAGCCCTGAAAAATATGGAACGGGACTCCGGTATTGATTTAAAGGGAATCCAAAAGGTATCGGACTACTGGGAAGCAGTCCGCCCGGTCTATGGCAAGTATGAATCAGGCCTGAAATCGGGGTCTGCCGAGATTTACAAATATGAGATTCCCGGAGGCCAGTACTCTAACCTTAAGCCTCAGGTGGAAAGCTTCGGCCTCGGTCATAAGTTTACAGAGATTAAAGAAATGTACAAAACCGTTAATGAGATGCTGGGGGATATCGTGAAAGTTACACCGTCCTCAAAAGTTGTGGGAGATTTCGCTATCTTTATGGTTCAGAATCATCTCACCCCGGAGAATATTTACGAAAAGGCGGAAAAAATGGCCTTTCCTGATTCGGTAGTAGCCTACTTCAAGGGTATGATGGGCCAGCCGATGGGTGGGTTCCCGGAGAAACTCCAGAAGCTGGTCCTGAAAGGAGAACAACCGATAACCGAGCGTCCGGGTGAACTGCTCCCGGATGAGGACTTTGCCGCTATTGCCAAGTATTTGAGAGATAAATTCGAGTTTGAGCCGACAAGCAAGGATGTTTTGAGCTATGCGTTATATCCTGAAGTGTTTGAAGAATTCTTGAAAGTTGTCGCCGAATATGGAGACTTAAGCAGGCTGGGAAGCGATGTCTTTTTCCACGGCCTTTACGAAGGAGAGATCATTGAAGCTGAGGTCGCCGAAGGAAGAAGCCTTATGATCAAGCTTAGCTCCGTCGAGAAGCCGGACCTGGAAGGGTACAGAACTCTGGTTTTTGAAGTCAATCGGAATAGAAGGGAAATCAAAATCAAGGACAAGAACTGGCGCGACGTTAATCCTCTCAGCCAGTCGGGAGAATACAGTTTGACAGAGATGGCAGATCCCGACAATAAAAATGAAATCGGTTCCCCTATTCCGGGGACGGTCGTGACGCTGCTGGTTAAAGAGGGGGACGAGGTAGCCGTGAACCAGCCGCTGGTGGTTGTCGAAGCCATGAAAATGGAAACAAGGATAACCAGTTCCGTTGCCGGGACTGTCAGCTCGGTGAATGTCAAGGAAGGACAGCAGATCAAAGCCGGTGAACTCCTTATCGTCATTAAGTAACCGTGGCGGAGTAAAACTACTCTGTTTGGTAACGACGAAGTCACATAATTTGGGTAGAGAAAAGCAGCGAAGAGAACCTGGGTCAATCAAAGATTAGCCTAAGGTTCTCTTTGCCAATTCTCAGCAAAAATCGGCTGAGAGCAAACCAATAATTTTAGAGGAACGGCAGCTGGGGAATCTTGACAAGCTGCTCATTAAATTAAGGCTATAAGGCTGGTGACCTTGAAAATCAGACTTGACAACATCGTTTACACATGTAAGAATGATTACGGATGTAGTTAATATTTAGCGAAGGAAAGGAAGGCTTATTATGTCTGAGATACCCAGAATATCAGAGGCCGAGTGGGAAGTGATGAAGATATTTTGGTCTAGGTCGGCTCCCTGTACTGCCCATGAAATTTTCGAAGCTTTGCAAGGCTTTTCAAAATGGAAAACGAATACGGTAAAAACATTAATCACAAGGTTAGTAAAAAAGGGAGCATTGGGATTCCAAGAACAACGGAGGGTATATTTGTACTTTTCGCTCGTTACTGAAGAAGACTGTATAAAGTCCGAGGCCAAAACCTTCATCAGACGTGTTTTTGGCGGAGCCCTGAAGCCTATGCTCGTCACGTTTCTCCAAGAAGAAAAACTTTCCCAGGAGGATATTGCGGAGCTTAAACAACTCCTTGAAGGAAGAAAGGACTGAAGAAGATGCTGCTGAGCCTCTTAGCGGTAAATTATATGAGCCTTTTTAACTGGGTTTTGACAACGTCTGCCAAAGCCAGCATCTTCATCGTTTTTCTGTTAGGAGTAAAATTTGTCTTTAAACATAGAATGGGAGCACACTTCCAGTATATGCTTTGGTCAGTTTTGCTGCTTGGGTTAGTTCTACCCTGGACGCCAAGCAGTCCGGTTTCTGTCAATAACTTTATTAATTCGCCTCACTTACGACAAATAGTTGCCCCGAGTTTTAACAGCAAGCCACAGTCAACCGCCGCAGCCTCTGTTACTAAACAATCTGACCTCGAACAAACTGTTGCGGATAGCGATTCCGGCAAAGCTGCCTTAGGTAGGGATAAACAGTTAACCGGCAGCAATAATACGGTTGTTTTTGACCTTTTACCGTTCATCTATAAACTCATGTTCTGGATATGGTTTTTGGGAATTTTAACTTTGACGGTTTTTATAGTGGTTGTTAACAAACGGTTTAGTAATAGAATTGAACATAATTTGGTCACTGATCCGGGGCAAATCGCGGTTTTCAACCAACTCAAAGCATAATTGAAGATAAAAACTGAGATTCCACTGCTTAAGACCAGTGAAGTCAATAGCCCGGCCTTATTGGGTGTAATCCGTCCAAAGTTACTGTTACCCCTTGAGATTGAACAAACCTTCAGCTTAGAGCAAATAACTCAGATATTTTTACATGAATTATTGCATTTTAAGCGCAAAGACATAGTGATTAATTGGCTAACTCAAGTATTGGTGATCATCCACTGGTTTAACCCGCTAATTTGGTACGCCTTTTACCGCATGAAAGAAGAGCAGGAAATATCTTGTGACGCTTTGGTCATAGGCCGGCTTACTGCGGCACAAGCCCATGACTATCCGTATATACTTATTAAGCTGGTGGAGACTTATTCTAACACTCCTCGCTTGGTAAGTTTGACAAGCTTATTCGCTTCCCAACCTCAAATCAAGAGGAGACTAATTATGATTAAAAAATCCAGACAGGTTTCTGTTAAATGGTCTCTACTGGGTTTATTAGTGGTGGGGCTGATAGCCTTTGCAGTTTTCAGCAGCGCTAAAGCGGAGGCCTTAAGCCTCGTCCCTAAAATAGAGGCGGCTGTTCCTGCCCCAATTATTGATGTCAACTCAATGTCGCCTGTTCCGCTCAACAAAGCCTTAGTTGAATATGCCGGAAAAAACAAAGAAGGGGAGTATCCTTACTCCAATGAGAATGACCTTGCCAGTATTGTCGTTGGAAATGATCAAACTGATGATGCTTTGGCAGCTATGCCGCTATTCGTTAAATCCTATGCTGAAGATACTGGCGATTATTATATTGTGCCATTCGTTCGAAATCAAAAGTTTGTAAAAATTGCCGTCGTAAAACCTCTGAGTGCCGGTAAAGCTGTAATAGCTGCGGAAGGATCAATTTCTCCTTGTGACAAGTTCCTGGACGTAGATGCGCAGGAAGCGATGGCGATTATGAAACAAGCAAAAGAAGTTGGCAGCGTACCTACCCCAAGGCTGGTTTTTTATAGGGAACCGTCTAACTCTTTCCAAGCTCTAAATAACATCAAGGAGTATTTAGTACCCTATTGGGAATTTGAATTTTCCAATCAAACCAGGTCATATGTCACTCAAGCGAAACAGGTAGTCACTAAGGATATCGCACCATGGTATGAGACATATATTACCCCTGAATATACCCCCCAAGCCGTTCAAATTGAAGCCAACAAGCTGATTCGTGATGATGGTTGGATGCTAAAGGTTACAAAAATAACACTTGCCGCTTCTCCCTATGATAAAAATAATGGCAATTATCCAGGACGAGGCTTCGAAGCTTACTTTTCTTTGGAAAGCACGAGCGGAAAGGAAAAAGGGTTTATCCCTCAAGGCAAGATTCTGGGGATAGTCGGGGCCAGTGGGAAACTTTATGAGTTGACTTGGCCGGAGTCTCTTGATCAGCTATATATTAAAATGCAGAGGTCGTTACCCGGGTTGGCTATAAAGGAAGGCAAACCTTATGAACCTGGAATTTTCAAGATTGCCGCAGGCGCCAAAGCCGAAGCGACTGAGGAAGCTTTTACAAAGGTGATTTATGAAGATGAAAAGGGCAACAAGTTTGAAATTCCAATTCAGGGAATTACACCGGAACTCACTTATCCCAATCCTAATGCTAAATAGGGAGTAAGAAAGCAATTCATAGGGCCTACCATGCATTTACGCTTCGGTAGGCCCTTATTTTGCTCTTTTACCTCAATGGAATAACAACTTTTTCCTCCGGTCTGAGCTTGAGATCAGAGGGTCATATCACTTCCTAGAATTCTTATTTGTTGAGGGTTTAGAGCTCCGTAATTGGGAAGGCTTAGTCTTTCTTAAATTTTTCGTAAAGAATTTACTATTTATCTCTGATATTGTAAAGAAAAAAGAAACTCTTCTAAAATTAAAAAATTGTAATTAGTCTTTTCAGGACTGTGGTTACTTCTTACCAACGGGCCAAGACGGGGACGGGATAAACGACTGGCGGCACGATTTCCAGGTGTGAAGTCCGCTTAAAACAAAAGATTATGCTGTTTTCGACATCCATGATACAGCAAACGAAAAATGTTATCGCTTGGTATGAGGAAATGACAACCCCTGTGCCCAAATGGTATAAAGAGGTCTGCCTATGATTCTCTCCGCTTCCCCAAAATAGCTGAAGATTTCACAAATTCGGCTTGACAGCAATCGTTTACAGTTGTAGTATACTATCAACTACACGTGTAAACATAAAGTGAGAGGGGATTTTAAATTTGAAAAATATACCCAATATATCTGATGCGGAATGGGAAGTTATGAAGATCTGCTGGTTGAAGTCAGCTCCCTGTACCGCAAATGAAATTGTTAAGGCTTTGGAACAATCGGCCGCTTGGAAGCCCAACACGATTAAAACCTTAATCGGACGGCTCGTGAAAAAAGGGGCACTGGGGTTTCAAGAAGAGGGCAGAGTTTATCTCTACAATCCGTTAGTCACAGAGGAAGAGTGCATCCAAGCAGAGAGTAAATCCTTTCTTGCTCGTGTTTTTGGCGGGGCCTTAAAACCTATGCTGGTTACCTTTCTTCAAGAAGAAAAACTTTCTCAGGACGATATTGAAGAACTGAAGCAGCTCCTAGAAGAGAGGAAGGAGTAGAATGCTAACGCTTTTAGAGGCAAATTGTCTTAGCTTTTTTAACTGGGTTATGATTACATCTGCCAAAGCAAGCATTTTCATCATTTTTCTCCTGGGAGTGAAATTTGTACTTAGACATAAAGTGAGAGTAGGCCTGCAGTATGGGCTATGGTCAGTTTTGCTTGTTGGTTTAGTGTTGCCCTGGACACCCAATAGTCCGGCAAGTGTCTATAATTATCTCGACGCTTCCCGCATGCAACAAATGATCGTCTCGATTCTTGACCGAGCTATCCCATCATCCGCTGCTGACCTTAAAAGCCAGCCGTCCGCTTTGGACCCGGTTACTGTCTTGGGTAGGAATTCCCCTAAAGCTGCTTTAAATCCTGAACCTCAGCGCTCGAAAGCTGAAAATGCTCATTCAGGAACGGCTTCTTTGTTCGTTTATCGACTAATGTATTACTTATGGTTATTAGGGGTCCTGGTATTGACGGTTCTTACCGTCAGCATTAACAAACTGTTCTCCAAAAACATTGGACAGGCTTTGCCGGTTGATCAAGAGTTGCTTGCGGAGTTCAAGAAACTCCAAGCGGAGTTGCAGATAAAAAAGGATATTTCTCTGTTTAAGTCAAGGCACGTAATCAGCCCATCCTTATTCGGCTTAATCCATCCAAGGTTGCTCTTACCCTTTGGGATTGAGCAAACATTCAGTAGAGAACAAATAAACCATATTTTTTTACACGAGCTGATCCATTTCAAACGTAAGGACATTTGGATAAATTGCTTATGTCAGGTTTTGCTGATCTGTCACTGGTTTAACCCCCTGCTTTGGTACGCTTTTTACCGGATGCGGGAAGATCAGGAGATAGCCTGTGATGCTTTAGCAGCCACTCGAATTAATCCTGAGCAATCTTATGATTATGCCTATACACTCCTTAAGCTGGCCGAGACATACACTACAGCCCCCCCAATAGCTGGTTTGGCAAGTTTGTGCGGTTCCAATTCACAAATCAAGAAGAGATTAATCATCCTTAGAAACAGGAAGCTGATAAGGGCATCGGCTAAATGGTCTTTGTTAGCCGGTCTGTTGATAGCCCTGATAGCCTTGGTGACCTTCAGCAGTGCTCAAACGGTGACAAACCCTATTAGTTTAGAAAAAGGTCAAAATGTCAAAGTATCCCCGGAGAACAATCAAGCTTTTGGAGCTGCTGAGGGGACTGCCGATACAAGCTCGGGTATTACAATCGAGGATATAGCGGGACCCAATTATAAAGGCAAAGTGATGCTGATCAAAGATCCCACGCGGGTAAAATTAGCTGTTACCCAAAAGATTGGCGTTACGGGAGAGAAGGTTAGTGAGCTCGTCAAAGATAGGGGAGCGATTGCCGGAATTAATGCCGGAGGGTTTTATGATCCGAATGGTAAGGGGAACGGAGCTTTCCCGGATGGTTTAACCGTCAAGGACGGGAAACTAGTCCACAATAGTGTAGGAGAAGAAGGGGTTAATATTGTTGGATTTGATGATCAGGGGAAAATGGTCCTTGGCAACATGTCGGTCAGTCAATTAGAAGAGCGACACTTTCGTCAAGCGGTTAGTGAAGCAGTGACGTTTGCACCTAATCTTATCGTAGAGGGTAAACCGGTAATTTCAGGAGACGGCGGGTGGGGGATCGCCCCGCGGACCGGGATCGGTCAAAGGGCTGATGGAACCGTTATTTTCGTTGTTATTGACGGACGCCAACCGGCTTGGAGTATCGGGGCAACCCTAAGAGACCTTACGAAGGTTTTTGAGGATTATGATGCTGTGAATGCAGTCAACCTTGATGGCGGTTCTTCCTCAGAAATGATCTATCAAGGCAAAGTCCTGAATAAGCTTCCGAACATTTTTGGAGAACGCTATGTTCCTACGGCTTTTGTGGTTACGCCCTAGAGTGGGGAGTCGATTTTTAAGATGATTTTAAGGGAGGCAGCATGAAGAGAATCCGAAAACTACGAAAAATACGTCTAAGAAGGATTATTACTTTTTCTATCTTCAATCTGGTTTTCTCCATAGTCCTGGCTCCCTTTATCGTTTTTTGGGGACCATTTGAAGCAACGAAAACGTTGGCAGTCGGCTCTATTCTCACGTCAAGGCATCCACAGGTTGTTGAGGCCTTTCTCTCCAAGGAAGAAATCAGTGAAATTGTAAATAAGTATGATAGCGCAGCCTCGCAACCTGATAGTCCAATCTGGCGTACGGTATCCGATGCAGCTGCCGGCATCACGATTGAAGATATTCAAGGTAAGTCCTTTAAAGGCAAAGTAATGCTGGTAAAAGATCCAAAGCGGATAAAAGTCGCCGTAACCAAAGAATTGGAAGTCAGCGGTGAACGGGTAAGTGACCTAGTTAAAGACACAGGCGCTATTGCCGGCATAAACGGCGGAGGATTTTATGACCCAAATGGTGCAGGAAACGGAGCTTTTCCTGACGGGTTGACGGTTCATAATGGCAAAATCGTCCATAACAATGTAGGCAACAAGAGTACAGACATTGTAGCCCTTGATAAGGACGGCAAACTAATCGTTGGGCAAATCACAGCGGATGATGTTAAAAAGAAAAACATACAGGAAGCGGTATCGTTCTGGCCGACTTTAATCCAGGACGGGAAAAAGGGCGTATTTCAAGACTCAACTTGGGGAGTTGCACCGCGAACTGCCATCGGTCAGAAAGCTGATGGTACGATTATTCTTGTTGTCATTGATGGCCGGCAGGCAACCTGGAGTTGGGGGGCTAAAATGAGCGATCTCTATAGCCTTTTTAAAGACTATGATGCGGTAAATGCAGTTAATTTGGATGGCGGTTCTTCGACAGAACTCTTTTACAATGGAAAAGTGATTAATAAACTTTGGAATTGGGCCGGTGAACGCTACCTGCCGAATGCTTTTGTGGTCCTGCCAGAATAACATCAGCCAATGAACGGATTCTGTAGCCGGTTCTTGAAGGCATTTAGTAATTGCCGGTGTAAAAGGAGAAATTGCTCCATGAAGAAAAAACTGCGTATCTTATCAGTTTGGATAGTAGTCTCACTCATTTTTCAATTTGGCGGGCATTTTCTTTTGAACAGCCAAGTTCAAAAAGTTATGGGACTGACGACGGGCGATAGTGAACCGGCGATTACGGTCCAGCTCAAAGCAACGATCCCCGGTTCTGATCTGACAAATATTCAGCTTTCTTACGCCAAGGATTATTTGGCTTACTTAGAGAAGGGAACCCTAAAAATCTTTAACTTAAAAACGGAAAAAGTTGTCTTTGAGAAAAAGCCTTCTTCTGCTACTGATCAAACATTAGGTGTTCAGGCGTATCAGTGGCTGCCGGATCGAAATATCTTACTCTATCTTTATACCAGGAAAAACCCTAATGAGGTGACAACCGTTAAAGTCTACCCTCCTCAGACTAATGCCTCAAACTCTGCGATCGTGCCGAAAACAGAAGATCCCAACCAAGCAAAAACTGTGACTCAAGAGGTTTCGGCGGAACCAAGATATGAAAAACGTTATGGAAGTCCACGGCTTACAGAACTCTATTCTGTAGAGCTTCCCGATAGTGGTGAAGATACTGCTCCTGATGACCAGTTGCAGCCCTTTGATCCGCCGAGTGGCAGTGAGGAGATTGGCAAAGGCGGGAAATTAGAAAAATATGTCGTGGAAGCCGCTACTAATTTGATGTATTTAACTGTCACAAACGGTTCGACACAACAACTTATAAAGATAGGTGTTATGAAAACCGTCAGTTCCCTAAGCAAATCAGGAGAGGTTATCAATAATATGGCTGTCTCTGACCGGTTCGCAAGCCTATACATAGACAGCAAAGTGGGATCTGTCCAGCAAGTTGTCGCTGTTCACTATGTTGAAGCTTCCCAAAAAGATCAGCGGCTGGTCATCTCTAAAAATGCCAACGATAGGATTCTAGGAGTCAGAAAAGGCAAAGTGTATCTGGGAGAAGTAGAAAATGATCAACTCGTAAAGATTAAAACAACAGACGACCTTAAAGAAGTGAAAGAGAATCCTGCCCTGAAAACCGAATGGGAAGGCTCGATCCCTTATTCCAAAAATACTCGTGCCCTCATTGGAGTTCAGGGGCAGGTCATCGTCTATGACAATCAAACAGCATATATTGTCAGCGACGGTCATCTGACAGAGGTCAAATTGCAGGGCGATGAAAATTATGTCTCTGCCGATGGCGCCGAGCTGATTCAAGTTAGCAAGGCAGAAACGTCTACCCTTGTGGAATTGCAACCTCTTAAACCCTAATCCTAAAATGAATTGGGCCATGCTTGGGAGGAGGATACTCTTGAAATCATTAAAAATAATCGCCGTAACGATTTTAGCGGTTAGCTTCTTTGGGATGGCAGGGTGTTCTCCTAAGGTTACGCCTATAACTAATCAGCCGGCCGCAATAAGAACTGAACAGAAAACAACTGAGCTCATGGAAAACATTGATTCCAAGGATAGCAAAACAATAAAAACTATGTCCTTTATTGATCTTGACCATGGCTGGATAGTTGTTGGCCGGAGTGTCCTAAGTACTCAAGACGGAGGGCTTCACTGGGTAAAAGCCGCAGATCTTAAGAATGAAGTATTGGATATGGATTTCCTATCGTTAAAACTTGGCTGGTTAGCAACAAGTGATGGCCTGTTGAAAACACAGGATGGCGGAAAGACCTGGAGTAATGTTGCTAACTATCAAGGAAAGGCGGCAGCCAGGGTGCAGTTTATTGATGAAAAGCACGGTTGGATCCTCTGCAATCAGCAGATTATGCGAACTGTCGACGGCGGAGAAAATTGGACGCTTATGGGAATCCCTAATCCTGATTATCCGGGGGAGCTTGCTTTTAATTTTATATCACCTGACCAAGGCTGGTTATTGGTGGGTTTTGTAGGGGGAGCGGGAAATCAGGGGAAAAAGCTTTATAAAACAATGGATGGAGGAGGAAACTGGAATGAGGTTTCCAGTACCTCAATTCTATCATCTCCGCGTTGTCAAGATAAGGGCTTACCAATTGCGGGATATGTCAGTGATCTGTTTTTTCTTAATGAAAGAGACGGTTGGATAACGGAAAGCAGAGGGCAACTCATGGTCACGTCAGATGGAGGAAGGAACTGGAAAATGGTTGACAGACAGCCTGTTGAAGAGTGGTTTATGACTAAGCCTTTCTTTATAAATTCTCAGCAAGGCTATGTCCTGGATTCGCTTGCGGGTACTTCTCTTTTAGTGACAAACGATGGAGGGCTAAACTGGAAAGCGGTAATTAACGGAAAAATTGAACCTTTGGTTATCGATGGTCGGTTAGAAGCCCTTGCCCCTGAGCTAATGAAGGGTAATCCCTTTGCCGGTAAAAATTTCGTTTATCTTGATGGATATTGGTATGATCCGGAGAGAGGTCAATTTGGGGATAGATATGTTGTAGCTTTCATGCGAAAACTGGAAGTGGCTACAAATCCCAGCCAACTGATAATCGAAGTGTACAATAAAGATCGCGCTCCTTACCTGGAAGGTGTTGAATGGGTAGACTATCCCTGCCCCAGAGAGATTGGGGATATCAGTTATATGAACATTGAGAATGACCAAACGCAAGTCCATTTTGTTTCTTCAATGGGCATTAAAGGAACGTTTGATCTGCAAACAAAGCAGTGGAATTTTGCCGCTCAATAGGGTTGCGGCCTCAAGCATTTGGCTGAGAAAAATTTGCGAGATGGGAAATCAAGGGTATAGCGGATTTGTTCTTTCTGTGGTAGCCTTGATTATTCCTGCTTCAAAGTGCTTCCGATATCGTATTATTCACGTTTATTTTGTATAAAAAAGCTAAATATCCCACTATATTAAGAGCAAAGAACATCATAACCCATAGGAGCTGCAAACGTTTTACGTGATAGGCTTTAACGGTTGCCCATATCCCAAATAAAACCCAGTATACCATAAGGAAACCTACGCCAATTATCTTCAAGACTTCATAGCGGTTAGAGTTGGAGTATTGTTTCATGCCTATTTCAAAATACTTATTATTATCAAGAAATTCACCGCCCGAATTATTGCCAAACTCCTTAACATCTTTTATATTTTCAGGGTACCGATACTGGATTTCCCCCGAAAATAGCGGTTGAGATTTAGGTGGATTTTGAAGGTAAAAATCGTTGGGTAATTGGACAAGGGCTACATAGGCTATTTGATTGTTTTGGTCATCAGCAAATATAGTTTTTACGGTTTCATCCAGAAGCTTCAGGTTATTCGTTTTAGCTGCCTTCATGATTACCTGATATTGCACGTTCATAACATTGTAGCGCTTTTGAAAATCGTTGTTGGTGATTTTTGCGACAAACAAACAGCATATACCTACAAAGAAAAAAATTAAAGCCACAGCTAATACTACGTTTCCGAATTTCTTTTGAATCTTAAACACCTGTGCTAATTCAGTTTGGATCTGATTTTTCTCTCCGAATCTATTTAAGGCAAGTTCAATACTCTCTTGTTCGTTCCTCCCATCGGTCATTAACTCTTGGACCGTTTGCGTTAAATGACTTTTCATTTCCTGCTTTAAATCTTCAAGCTCTTTTCGGCTGCCTCTGGAATTCTTACAAATGAATTGGACATATTCCTCAATTTTCTTCATTCTTGTACCCCCTCAAAAAAGATATCCATGATATTTTTGAAAAATATCCACTCTTCTTTTTTCTTAATTAAATACTCCATTCCATCATTGGTGATTTTATAGTACCGGCGCCTTCCACCTCCATGTTCGATGTCATCCCAATAGGCAGATAGCAAGTTTTGATTTTCAAGTCGTTTTAGTACAACATAAAGCGTGCCTTCTTTAATTTCGAAAGTATCTTTACTAATGTTGCGAACTCGTTTAGCAATTTCGTAGCCGTATAAATCCTCATCCTTCAACAAGCTTAGGATGATGCTTTCTACATAGCCCTTTATAGTCTCTTTGTCTATATCCATAGTGCACCTCCGAAAGTAATTATAGCATAGATTACTCTATACTATATAGTATCCTATACAGTAACAATTATTTGTTTTTTAAATAACTATTACTGACTTTTTATGATTAAATGCTGACTTTTTCCATTAACCTCTATTTGAAAGATATTGATGCTTTTGGGGCTATCTCCCGGTGCCGGCTTGGTAGGGAAAGGAATTAGGATGGAACTAATTATCTGTTACATCGTTAATATGCTGCCGTATATGATGATCGCCTTTCCGATATTGCTAATTGTCAGGGTGGGGATCTATTTAGCAAGAAAAAAACAAGGATCAAAACTAAAGTTACTCCATGAACTGGGAGTAGCTGTTTTCACCTTGTTTATGGTGGGGCTTGCCTCACAAACGATTATTCCTCTGGGAGGATTAGCTTCCGGGCGGATAGGCATCTCAATGAACTCCTTTGACCGGATTAATTTGATTCCTTTCCAGTCATTCGTAATCATCGGGAGAATTTTTTCCAAAGGCGGCTATCCTGATCAACAAATAATCCAACTATTAGGGA
Source organism: Candidatus Desulfosporosinus nitrosoreducens (assembly GCF_030954495.1). Lineage (GTDB taxonomy): Bacteria > Bacillota > Desulfitobacteriia > Desulfitobacteriales > Desulfitobacteriaceae > Desulfosporosinus > Desulfosporosinus nitrosoreducens. The sequence goes on from NZ_JAVHUW010000083.1 coordinate 257,764, forward strand.
ATATAGGTATGTTTTCCGTGATAGGGTTTATGCTGCCTGCTCTGTGGAAAAAATTCGCGCTAGCGAAACGGGCAGTACGGATGTGTTTTTGTATTTCTCTGGCAATTGAGGTTGTTCAATTATTTACGGGCAGATCAACAGATATTGATGACCTTATCCTCAATACTTTTGGCGGGCTGCTCGGATTTCTGCTTTATGCTGCAATTAAGAAAACTATCAGGTATGATGTCTAGTCCGGATAATTTACAATTTCCGAGAATGGTTTGGAATGGTGACTACGATACTTATCAGCAGGTTAAGCGCGACCCAGCACGACCGGTATTGAGATGTGGCGGAGTAACGACCTGCTAATCCCACAGCCGGCTTGATTTTGTTTCTCCCCAAATAGGTTGGAGAATTATTGACGGGACCACGATGGTAGGCGTGGTCCTTTAATTTGAACAAAAGGATGTTCTTGACAGTTGAACTTTTTGAAAATATAATGAATCATAATATTTTATGAACATAGTATAAAAAATGAACTATGTAAACAATTTTAAGTTAATTCTACCTATCATATTGGGGTGAAAATGGAATGAAATTAAGAGATAAACAAAAGGCAGAAGTAAAATCAGCTCTTATACGAGCCGGTGAAGACCTTTTCAAGACTAATGGGTTTGCGGAAACAACCATTGAAGAGATCACTGGCGCAGCTGGGGTGGCAAGGGGAACTTTTTACAATTATTTTCAGACCAAAGAGGATTTAGCTCTTGAAATATTTTATGAGTCTGAAGAATTAACGACAGAGCAAATTGACAATTTTTTTGCAACAACTCCGGGAACAGATAATCAAATTAAAGCACTCATTGCAAATGCCGTTGAGTGGACCTTAAAAAAGCCGGAACTTGTCCTGGTCACTCTGTTGGAAAAGATGAAACGCGGACAAACGTCGGAACATTCGCAAGGGCCGCTTTTCCGCAGATTGATAACAGAAGCCTTTAAACGGGGTCAGAGTGCTGGAGTTATAACCAGAGAACGATCGCCTCAGGATCTGGCTCACGATATTGATGGGTTATATATGGTTCACTTGGTGAGATGGTATCACTATGGTCAGCAAGAGGACCTTTTATCCGCTATTCTATCTGCAGTAAACACCTACTTAGCAGGTGCCATGATAGAACAGTGAGAAAGCAATTTAAAATGGGGGGGTAGATAGTAATGTCTCTTTGGGAAGCTAAGGGATTCTGGATGCGTGATAATATCCATTGGCCGAGACCGGTACATCCGCTTTTTGTCTCTTACGGACTCAGACCTGTCGAAGTAGGGTCAGCTCATGCTTATGAGGAGTGGTCTATGCCTTCTCTTAAATATGCTTATCTTGTTCTCCATGGTTATGTCTTTCAGCGTATCGAACCACTTGGAGGAGATCCTCCGCCAATTATGGAGCGATTTCCGTTTCTTTTTCATTTGTGGCGGATTAACCCGAAGCTTCGCAGACGGATCTTGGGCTTTGACCAGTTTATAAAAGAAAAAGGGTTTGAGAATCACGTCCAGACGTGGCGGGATGTATGGGAGCCGGAAGCTCGGAGGCGTCTCGAACCGATCCGAGATTTTGATCGGACCAACGCAAGTTTAGAAGAACTGGCTAATCACCTTGAGCAATGCTATGACTTTTTATGCTGGGCCTGGAATCCACATATTAAGATCGTCGCGCTGGGCATGTACATGCGTGGACGATGGGTGGAGGTATGTGAAAGACTCTTTAATCTAACCGAATTTGAAGCCTACGAATTAGTTCAGACAAATGATCCTGCGGTATTAAACACGATAAATCATCTTTCAAAGTTGGCACAGCGTGCCGCTGCAGATCCGATGGTCAGCAATATTTTGTTCTCTTCATTTTGTGAAAAAGCACTCCAACAGTTATCTCATACTTGGTTTAAAGAAGAGCTCGATCGATTCCTGGAAACTGAAGGAGATCGGCCGGCGGATAGTTTTGAGTTCACGCCCACATGGAAAGAAATGCCGGAGATAGTAGTCGGGATTATCAAGGGATTAATGAATTCAGATGAGTCAATGACTGAAGACTCTGCTTTTCAAACGTACCGGATGCAGCGGATTAAAGAACTCCGCAACACTTTAACGGGGAAGGAGCGGGAGGAGTTCTCCACCTGGCTTAAATTAGCCGAGCAAGCACAGCCGTTAAGCGAAATCCATGACTACGTTTTATTGACTGTTCCCCTTAGTCACACGCGTTATGCGGCAATGGAGGCCGGTCGAAGATTTGTTCAGGATAATATCTTGGAACATCCGGAGGACATTTTGTTTCTCTACCGTGAAGAACTACTCTCGGCCCTTAGAAAGAATTACAACCTTGCTGGCTTGAAAGAGCTGGTGGCCGAAAGGAAGGCAGATCATGGCAAAAATTTCACTTTAGTGCCTCCCCTAACTATTGGAAAAATGCCCATCGACCCCCCTTGGCATGTATTTCCTCCAGTTGCGGCGGAAGGAATGAAGATTTTTGTGAAACAAGTGTCCCTTCTTGAAGCTGGACAGGGAGTGTCGCTGGAGCTGTCTCCTGAAGGAGAGCTGTTTGGCATTCCTGGTTCTCCAGGAGTTGCCGAAGGCCCCGTGCGGATTATTCATACGGCTGAGGAGTTTCCTTTGGTACAAGAGGGGGAGGTCTTAGTATGTCCCTTTACTACGCCGACTTGGACAGTATTATTCCCGCGTGTGGCGGCCTTAATCACCGATTCGGGTGGAGCTTTATCCCACGCTGCGATCGTTTCCCGAGAATACAGGCTTCCTTCGGTAGTCGGCACAATTATGGGAACCAAGATCTTGCATAATGGACAGCGTGTTCGAGTAGACGGAGCTGCGGGAAAGCTTCAAGTCCTGGATCGAGAATAATCAACAGATGATCGTTAAATGGAGAATAAAGCGATGAAATATGTGCGTTTACTGGAAGAATTAAGAAAAGAAGACCTCTCTTTAGCCGGTGGAAAAGGGGTTAATCTCGGAGAATTAGTACTGGCAGGAATGAAAGTACCCCAGGGTTTTGTTTTAACGGTTGAAGGGTACCGTCGTTGCCTGAAGAGTATTCATTTACCGGAAGTTAACGTCCAGGACTTATCAGCTTTAAAAAATGCAGCCACTAAGATTCAGATGGAAATAGAAAATGTTGACTTGTCTGACGAAATAACCCTGGAAGTTCTTGAAGCTTATAGAAAGATGGGAAGCCCTAAAGTTGCGGTGCGCTCTTCGGCTACGGCTGAAGATCTCCTCAGGGCAAGTTTTGCCGGTCAACAAGAATCTTATCTCAATATCCAAGAAGAAAGTGCGGTTCTCAAAGCTATAAAAAAATGCTGGGCTTCCCTTTGGGCTCCCCGAGCAGTCTATTATCGTTCCTTGCAAGGATTTGGAGAGAGTGAAGTTACTTTAGCTGTAATCATTCAGGAAATGGCGCCGCATGAGGTCTCAGGAGTGGTTTTTACAGTGAACCCGCTTTCCAATGACCCCAGTGAGCTGATGATTAATGCCGCATATGGTGTGGGCGAGGCTTTAGTTCAAGGAGAAATCATACCTGATCAATGGCTTGCCAGACGTCCCGATGGTGCAGTTCTTAAGTTTACTCCTGCTCCGAAAAAAGGGCTGTCGCCTTCACCCCTTACTCGCCCCGGATACCCGGCCCGAGGATGCTTAACCTCCCAACAGGTTCGGGAGTTGGCCTGTCTATGTCTCCGGATAGAAAAACATTTTGATGGAGTACCTCAGGATATCGAGTGGAGTTATGGCTTAGGGGAGTTTTACCTGCTGCAAAGCAGGCCTATTACAACAATTTAAGACCTAATAACTGAAGAGTGTTGAAACCAGGCTTGACAACAAAGAGGGCAAGTCTTTTCTTGCTCGCAGGCTTTCCATAATTGTCGCTTTTGTCTTACTTAGGAGTTAAGGCCATGTTTAAGAACAATGTAGATAATATCATGATTAAAAAAGCCTGTATTGGCTCTTTTAATCATGATATTTTATTTTCACTTTTAATCTTAACCGCTTTAAGGTTGCGTTAATATCAGAACCCAATTCTTCTTCTGGTTTTTGGATTATAAAAGTATTACGAAATGCTTTAAGTGTATTTTTATCTGTTTTGTTCTCGTCACCTTCAAGGTATTTTTTAAAACTCATTTGCTGTAATATTTCCTTATAATTCTTTTTAATTTAATATGATGTTATTCCATTTGGCAATATCCTGTACGCTGATATTGTAACAAAGAGCTTAAAAATTTTCTCAACAATGGAACCAAATTGAGCAAGCGTGGGTATTACTAAGGAGTATTTGATCAGGCAGGGAGGAGTCGTTCTTAAATGCCCAGTGAAGAGGTAGAACTAATTCGGAGGTGTCAAATTCAAGACGAGGCCGCGTTTGCAGAACTCTATCAGCAACATGTTCAATTTGCCTATGGAACAGCGCTTATTTTAGTGAGAAACCCGAACATTGCGGCAGACGTCTGCCAGGAAGCTTTCCTAAGAGCGTTCAAGAACATAAATCGTTTCCGGGAAGGTGAGTCCTTCCGGGCATGGTTTTATCGCATAGTAGTTAATGAAGCGATGCGTTTGACTCGAAGGATGAAACGATGGCCTATTCCAACGGACAAAATCCCCAACAGTTTGTCACCATCAGCTCACAATCCCGAATTTGTTGCTTTAAGTAAAGAACAGGGTATTGAAATTTGGGAATTAGTGCAAAGGCTGCCGGTCAAACTACGCGTTCCTTTGGTACTTCGCTACTATTCGGATCTAAGTGAAGAGGAGATCGCTAATACGCTGCATATCGCCTTGGGAACTGTAAAGTCCCGTTTAAATAGAGCTAGAGAGGGTTTGCGCAAGGATTTTCCTGTGGCGATGAAACTATTGAGAGGTGACAATCATGCCTGAAAATCTTATAAGAGCGGGGCTTCACAGAGCGGTAGATGGTATCGAAATACCGCAGGAATTGTGGAGGACTATTCAAACAAAACAAAGGTTTCGACGCCTTAGAAGGCTATATATACGTAGGCTGGGTTTAGCGGCTGCAGTTCTATTGTTGGCTATGGCCATACCGCTTTGCACGATAACTCCTGCCCTGGCGAATATCCAGAAATCCTGGTTTCTGAAAAATGAAATGGGCACGTTTACCCTAACCTTTGTGCAAAATATCGGTGAAAAAGTAGCGGAAATAACACCTACCCTTTTTTTACCAACGACGCTTTCCCATGCTAAACAAGTTGCGAAAATCCCCATCAGACTTCCGGCTTACCTTCCTGAAGGCGTGATTATAAACGGCGATACCCCTACTTTAGTTGGCCGCTTTAACTCATCCGAAACAGTTGCGATAAGGGTTACTGAAAAATTACTTGTCAAAGATAGAACAGGGGGAGTCAGTGCGCTGGAATCTGAACTCCTGGATATCAGGCAAACTAATTCACCTGATGTAACGATGGTTAACCCTGATCAAGGATTTACCGTTGAAAAGGTTAGAATTGGCAGTTACGACGGTCTGATGGTTTTTCAGCCCAAAACCTCTTTACCCAGTTTCGTCAATTGGTCTGATGGCAAGTATTGGTTCAGGATTTCCTGCAGTGGTGCTGATCGGGACACATTGCTAAAGATTGCCGAATCCATGAGGTAATCGTATGTTCAAAAATCAGGTATGTCGATTAATAAAGGTTCCATTTTAAAGTGAACGTTAAAAATCGCAAAACAAAATAGCAGGTTTCTAGCACATTTTCACATGCCTAATTGCCATATTTTGAACTAAAAATAGCCTATTCCTGAACAATTAGGAAGGGCTATTTTTTAATTTCTTTCCTATAAGCCAAGAAAATCAAAGTCAAGGTCTTTCTTAAATTTTTCGTAAAGAACTTATTCTTCATATTTGATATTGTTAAGGAAAAGAAACCTTTCTAAAATTTACCGTTCTTTCTGCCTGGTCCAGGTCCTGAGCAAAATGGGGAAGGCGGAGGAGGGCTGGCGGCAAGAGTTTGACTTCAAAGTTTATCCGCTTAATGATCATTTTTGTTTCTTGTTTCGGCTCTGGCCCTATAGACTTAATCTGATTTCTTAGAGAAATTTGCAACCTTTGTGAAAAAACATAGTTAGTCTTCAAAAATAACTCTGTTCAAAGGAGGTTATTACTTTTTGTACGAAGATAAGCGTTTGCAGACTCCATATCAAACCTTTGGGGCAGTAGAGAATGTTCTACGCTGCGAAGATAAGTACTGTCTCCAATCAACAATCTGTTTAAAACGAAAAGGTGGCTTGAGAAGAATACCTTTTCTTTGCGTATTCTTTGTTTTCCTGCTTTTAATGGCGGGCTGTTCAGCCTTGCCGGCTCGTTCCGCTAACAGTGAAAATCAGAATAGGTTTGCTTTGGCCGAGCAACACGGACAGTTTGTTGCGGTAAACCGATCGGTGGACTGCAAGGGGACTAAGGTGACTATAGAGAAGATACTGCTGGATAAACCCCATACCTTTATGATTGCCGCGGTCGATGGTGAGATTAAAGGAACTGGCGATTATCTGACTGCGGATCTTTTCGGTGATCAGGACCAGGAATTGGGCAGAAGCACTTTCTCCCAAAAACTGCCTTCCGGCAAGACTTTGCTTACCTTCGATGCCCTTGAGGCAGCTCCTGCCGCCTTGCGTTTGGAATTTTTCGGTGGTCCGGTAGGCTATGGAGGAAATGTAAGCTTAACCTTAAAAGACATTGACTTTAAGACGGTGGAAGGAAACTATAGCCAGGAGTACCGCTTGAATGAAACCTTGGAACGAAAAGGGTACCGGCTGACAGTGGACTCTATCGGGAAAGGGATAAGCGAAACCGGCCTGCATTTCCAGTTGACTGCTCTGGGGAATTATGACGGAATCGAGCACGGCTGGTTGTCCGATTACTGGCATAAGAGCTATCCCCAGACTTTGTTCTTGTCCGCTAACGGCCGGAATCTGGAGCCTCACCTGTCCGAAATCGTTGGTATCGGACCGTCTTACCGAATATCCCGGGATATGAAAACGCGCGTGGGCCGTGCATATTTTGATGGGTTGACGTCCAATACGCTTCAAGTCCGGCTAACGGATATTTACGGTACTTACAGCCTGAATGAAATCATTCCTTTAGACGGGGTCAAGGATAAGCTCGATATCAACCGGAAATTGTCGCTTGCTAACTACAGCGTTGATTTGAAGTCCTTTACCCGAGGAAGAGACAAGGGGACCTGGGTGTTGAACTACCGTGTTTTGGATTCAACAGGTCAGCCGGTGGATGGGGCCATTGATGCCGGTATTTACAAGAAGGCCGATAATTATAAAATACCTTGCCCCCTATTGATAGACGGCTCATCCAAGCCGCTTGGCCAAGACCAAATGTTGATATTCACGGGCGAACCTCCGGCAGGTCAGGATGGTTTTCTGGGAGATGCGGCCCTTAAAATAACCAGGCTGGGGATTAGGCAGGAGGATGCTGTGCTTAATATTGACCTCGATAATCCGAGCAAACCCAGCGCAGACAGGGATAAAACGGAAATAATGGCTGCTGTCCAGGACTATTACACGACCTTCGGCGAGGCGCTAAAGAGCAATGATCTCACCGTTTTAACCCGGAAATACGGCTACCTTTTGCCGACGGGCCAAGACAGGGACGGGGTCAACAACTGGCGGCAGGATTTCCAGGTGTGGAGTCCGCTGAAAATAAAGGAGTATGCCGTTTCCTTTAATGATCCCATACTCACGGTAACCGGCAACACTGCCACCGCAGACATAGCAGGACAGGAAAAAATAGTGCGCAGCGAGGGAAAGTCGGGTTCGGTCTTTAATACGGTATTTTCCTTGGCCAAAGAAGAGGGGAACTGGAAAATAAGGAAGGTTGACGAATTGACTGATGCTGAAAGGGATGAGTGAAATTTTTTACGGGTGCTCCTGTGACGCCTGGTACTCGATATTATGAAAAGCAAGAAACCTTCAAAGTTGTTATTCGTTTTCCCGGGGATTGGTGTCTTATTGAATAGGTTTTGGGCATGTTAGAGCCTTGGTCGGTTTATGGAACAACCGTAACAGGTATTGAGACTGGAAAGAAAGGAACCAGCTATGAAACGTGCTTCCGGTTTAGCTTTTTTTAGCTTAATCATAATTTCCGCTGTAATTGTCGTGCTTATGGTTGCAGAGTCTAGTTATCCAATTCGACCTACTTCAACTCAACCCGATACTAAACCCGTTAGCATACAGGTCCCTGCGCAGAATCTAAAAGACGTAAACGAAATCAAATACGTTAAAATGGTCAATGAAACTCTGGGTTTTGAGATTTATGCTAAAGGGTTGCGGCGTACTACTGATGGCGGAAAAACATGGGGTTCCTTAACTTATCCTGAATTAACGTTTGGAGAATTTTTTAATGGCTTGGTCATAGATTTCAGCAGTCCCAAAGCCGGCTGGATCGCTGTTGGATCATCTGACGAACCTAGTACAATTGTACTTCATACAGATGATGGCGGAGATAACTGGGTTATTACTCGTTTGAGCAATATAACGGGGATTATTTCCTTAGACTTTATCGATGATGAACACGGTTGGCTGTTGGCGAATACACAAGGCGGTGCTATGGGAAGCTTTGAGGTTGAATTATATGCCACCACAGATGGAGGAAACCATTGGTCGGAAATCATGGACGCAAAAGCCGATCTCCAAACTCCCGGATCGCTGCCCTTTGCGGGTCACAAATCGGGTATGAATTTCCAGGATTCTCAAAATGGCTGGTCCACGGGAGGAATTGGCAGCTCGGATGACCTATGGCTTTATGAGACTAACGACGGTGGACATACTTGGAAAACTCAGGACATTCCTTACCCTCCAACCATTGCCAAGCTTTATGCTTACCCTTACACATCTCCTCCGAAGTTTTTTTCAAGCAATGAAGGTATTTTTAAGGCTACTTTTCATGGGGAAGAAGATAATTCAGGCAAAGTAGCCTTTTATAGTACAACAGATAGCGGTAAGAGTTGGACTCCGTCCAGGCCAATTACTGTTATAGGGCCATTCGTCTCGGACTTTGTAAGTTTAGAAGAGGGCTGGGTTATTGATAAAAATGGGATTCGCTCGACAATAGATGGTGGTAAACATTGGACTAAGATCACGCCTAATGTAGAGTTTACGGGAATTGAAGATTTAAACTTGATTAGCTCTACTGTCGGTTTCGTGACTACATTTATTCCCGCAAGGGATAAATCGTCTCAAGATATTTGGAAATTATACAAGACTAAGGATGGCGGTCATAGTTGGTTGGAAATAAGTCTTATTCCATAGCCTAAAATATCATATTCGCAATGTTTCTGAACAAGGGAAAATCCCGGAAGTTCCCAAGAACTCTCAAGGCCAAGGGGGAAAATTATATGAAAATGAAAACTTCCTTTACCATGGGTTTTAAACCCAAGCAGCCAATGTTTACTTTTTTCAATTTGATAATTATCCTTATTGTTGTGCTTGCCGGCTGTGGTCAAATACCGGAAAGTACGGCGGCCGGCAGTCAGCTTAGGCCAAACTCTGTCACCCGTAATGAAAAGAACTTGCTGACGTCTATACATATGGTTGATGATCGGATAGGATGGGCCTATACCAGGGAATCCGTTTTCAGGACAGTTGACGGCGGGGCTAGTTGGGCGCAGGTTACGCCCCAAGGTCAGGCCAATTTGCCTGTGAGTTCGTGGTTTTGCCTGGATGAGCAAAACGCGGTGCTGGCTTTTGCTCAGGAAACCTCTCCCGGAATAGTTATTTGGCGTACGACAAATTGCGGGCAGAATTGGGATAGGTCGGAAATCAGTACCGGCTCAAATTTATGTTCTGATGCCGAACTTTCTTTTGCCGATGCCGAACACGGCTGCCTTTTAGCCAGGTATGGCGCTGCCATGGGTTCGGAATCTGATGAGCTTTTTCAAACAGCGGACGGAGGTGCAACCTGGAAATCAATAGCTTCGGCGAGTCCGGCTCTCAAACCAGCCAATGGCCTGCCTTTTGCCGGAATCAAAAACGGTCTTGTGTTCTCCGGCAGCGATAAAGGCTGGCTGACAGGCTTTTCTCATGGGGATGGGATATGGCTGTACAGGACAGCTAATGGAGGCGTGACCTGGACTCCCCAGACCTTGGCGGTACCCTCCGGTTATCAAGCCCAAGGCGGTTCGGCGAGCAGCAATCCACCCTGTTTTTTCCAAGGGCAAAAGGGAGTGTTGCCCGTTGAATTGAGAGGTCAAACACCGGCTTTGGTCTTCTATCTTACCCAGGACGGGGGAGAAGACTGGCAAGCCGCAACGCCTGTCCGGAGCAGCCAAGAACCGTTTCGAGGTTTTCATACCAGTATTATCGCTGCAGAGCAGGCTTTTGTAAGTGACGGTTACGAGCTGTTTTATACAGCCGACGGCATGCGCAGTTTTAACCCGGTTAAACCGGATATTGATCTCACCGGCTTAAGTCAGCTTGATTTTGTTTCCGACCAAATGGGCTGGGGAATTATTGACGGCTCTTTATGGAAAACGCAGGATGGCGGGCATACCTGGACGCAAGTGGCGGACCAATCCTTCGATCAGAAGGTTGTTGAGAGTTCGCTGAATCTCAATGCGGCAGCTTTGAAGCATGAAGGGGATCTGGCTTTCACCTGGCAGGGACTGCTCTATCTGCTTTACGGTGACACTGGTGAACTGAAGCAGCTTACGACTTCCGGTCAAGCTTATTCCCCGGCCTGGTCTTTTGACGGTCAGTGGATTGCGTTTATGTTTTCCAACGGGCAGACTGAAGACAATAGGCAGCTTTGGCTGGTTCGCAGAGATGGAGAGCAAATTCATCAAGTCCAGGCCTTTCCGGAGTTGCAGGAGGTATCTAATATTTCCTGGTCACCGACAGCAAATGTTTTGGCAGCGGAGGGACAGGATGGAATTTGGGTGATTCCGGCAGAAGGAAAGCCCTATCAAGTTCCAGGCACCGGGAAATTTTCCGGTTACGCCGGTTGGTCCCCCGACGGTAAATTTTTGACTTGTTACAGCGGACCGGCTCCAGATCAGAATTCCTCCAATCCTCAAGATCGTCAGGATATTCTTTATACCTTCAATATTGAGAACGGTCGGACAACCCGAGTGTTGCAAGCTCCTGTCGATACAGGGATTAAAGTAGAGGCCTGGTGGCCCGACGGCAAAGGATTGCTCTATTGGCTGGACCCTTCTTATTCGGCTTCCCTGGCGGCTGACGGCTTGGAACTGCAAAGTCTTAGCTTAAGCGACTTGCAGTCCAAGACTTTAAGTTATGGACTGGTGTATCGGAATTGGCTTTCTTTTTTACCTAAGGGTCAGGTGCTCTTGGTAGCGGGGGGGAATCGTCCCGTTTGGACGGGGAAAAGCCTGGCAGTTTGCGATCTGAGGACAGGAACCAGCAGTAACCTGCCGAATCCCGAGGGAAGTGTGGCCATTGATCCGGCAGCGTCTCCGGATGGCGCTAAAATTGCTTTTGTAGCCGCCCAAAATTTGGGCAATGATGTCTGGGGATTTAGTGATTCCGGCCAACTTTCCGCTTGGATAGCCACCCGCACATTGTGGATCGAGAACGTTGACGCTTCCGGTGCTCATCCCTTAAAAGCTGCGGGCACGGGCATATACCAGCCGGAGTGGTCCAAAGACGGGAAGCGGATTATGTATGTACGAGACAATTCTTTATGGCTGATCGGTGCTGACGGCGGTAATCCTCAAAGAATTATAGGACCTTTTCCGGGTTGGGAAAAGGATCCCTTTGGTTATTACGGTTATATCTGGCACGACGACTTCGCCTGGTTTCAACCGGGAATAGCCCAGCCATAGTCCCGGCTGTACCATTTGTTCAAAAAGTGAAATGGCTGAATGCTGAAATACCAAAGTAGATAAGAAGAGTAAATGCTAAGAATCCGTATTCTGGAAGTAACTGAGTAAAGGGTTATTGGGGATATCCTCAATAACTCTTTACTTTTATTAAAGGCTAAATTCTTAGGTCCCTTTGGTTATTATTGTTTTTATTGGTTCAAAGGGTGCGAATTTGCAATTTCAAAACTATAAAGAGAGTACTATAAAGAGCAATAACACAAAACACAAAATGTAATATATAATTTACATTTTGATTGATATATTGTATAATATGCAATGTAGGGGGGGACATGCTTGAAAAACCTTAAAATGAAGTCGGCACGAGCTATCATGGATATGTCCCAAGAGCAATTAGCACAAGCCGTCGGTGTAACCAGGCAAACGATCGGGATGATTGAAGCGGGCAAATTTAACCCATCACTGCAGTTGTGTATAGCTATATGCAAGGCCTTGGGCAAAACCTTGGATGAGATTTTTTGGGAGGTATGATTTATGCGAGATGAAAGAATTAGACAAGCTAAGAATAAGATCCGAAGTGAAATGGCAACTATTATTCTATTGGGAATAGCTATCTCATTTTCCATAAAAACCTTAGTATTTCATAGGAGTATAGAAGAGTGCCTTACGGAATATTTGATTTTGATCTTAGCTCCCTTGTATCAATTGGTCAGAATGCATATGCTGAAGGTTGGTATTTACAATGAGCGGGGAAACAGGCAGCCCGTAAAAAACCTATTGCTGGCAATGGCCATTTTTCTGGCTGCCTCGGCAGTAACCATGTATAAGGCCATGAAGGAATCAGCGGTCTATGCTTGGCAACGCTCAGTAACTTTCTTACTTGTGTTTTTGGTATTATTTGTATTGATCTTTTTTGTCACTAGTAAGTTTAATCAGTACAGAGCCCACAAGTACGAAAAAGAATTTGATGATGATTGATAGATAAGCCAGGGTGATATTATCTCAGATAATATCACTGTTTTTTTAAAACAGAACTTTCGGGGAATATAGGTATCAATAAGGTGATCAGGAAAGAAAGAAAAAAATCGGCTTTGCCAGCTTTTGATTCGCAACGTTTGTTCTTCTAGGGATCAATTTAAATCTTGTTCAATTCATCATCCAGCAGTTTGAAGAATCTCTTAATGGTTTCAATGTCCTGCTCAAAGCCGTAAAAGTTAAAACTAAACGTTATGGAATTATTGTAGGTGGTAAGTGCTAACTGAAAGTAAGGGAAATATTTAATGGAACCCGTTACAAAAGCGTCTTCGATGAAGAGATTGCCGAATCTCAGCCTATTGGAGTCAATAATTCCGATATTTGTCATGCCGATTAGCGGATTGACATAGTTCTTTTTAATAATTTTTTTCACCATAGAAAAAGGCAGAAATCTAAATAGTAAATTCAATGTGGCTAAACCATGCATTCCCGGAAATCCTTGTTTTTTTGCCTGCATAGCCCGGTTAACCTTCTTGATGGTATCTTCCAGGCTGTCTCCGATCTCAGACCCGATGTGACACAGGATCATTGATGACAGATTGCAAATACCGTCAGCCTTTTTATCCGGAAGATATCTTCTTAAATCGACCATGCAGGGAATGGTCAGAGAATTCCCCGGCGCAATATCCACAATATTGTAAAGTGCTCGGTAATAAGCAGCTAAAATAATATCGTTGATAGTTACGGCGTGGTCCCTGCCATATTTCTTAAGACGGCAAAATAATTCCGGAGGCATCTTATGTTTCAAAATATAGGGGGTTGCTTGCCCGCTTTCCTGACTGAGAGGAAAATAAATATCGTTCCTGTTTTGCAAAGGTTCGTTGGGTAAGAAAAAGAGCTTAAGCTTAGTCATAAAGTTCAATTGCCGATAGATCTGCCTTGAACTCCTGCTGCCATATATAAAGTTTAACGGTGCGGTATCCTGGACATATTGCCGTGTATAGAGAGCTGCCAGGAGGTATAAATATTCTTTGAATCCTGCTCCGTCACAAACCATATGATTCATAACAATGCAAAGGGCGTCTTTGCCGGAACATCTGACAACGGTCGCCTTCAGTTGAGGGCCTGTCAATTCATTGGTTATAGCGGTGAGAAATCTGTTTATCTCTTGATCAGGTTTTGTGGCATAGGATAAAGATATCACATCCTGCTCTTGGTAATTGCCTGAGCCCTGCCAGTAGGGCCTGAAACAGTTTAAAACAAAACGGCTGTTGAGAAGAGGAACGATATCTATGGATAAGATAACGGCCTTTTTAATAGCTTCCCAGTCCAGCAAATCTTTAAAATATATAACGCCATGGAGCTGGTGATCGTTATACTCCTGGAAAAAGTATTGTAACTGATCCCAAATTTCGGCTCGAAAACGTCTTGTTTTGTTGGTGTTACTTTTCGCCGGAATCACCTTAAAACTACCCCGCAATCATTTTAATCTCAGCAATCAAAGAAGGAATCCAGGCTCATGCGTCTTAGGAATGGTTGATTAAATGATGGACAGCCTTTATATATTCCTGGATGTCAAGCTGTTCATCCATGACGAATTGCAGAACAAATCCCTGAAATTGGGCAAGTATCACACGGGCTATTGCTTCAGGAGATAACTCCTGAGGCAATAGTTTTTGCTTCTGATATTCAGTTACTAGTTCAGTCAGCACTCGGATTGGCTCATCAATTCCATGGCGTACTATTTCATAAACTGAGGGATTGCTTAAGGCCTCCCCCCAAAGCTGTACGCCCATAATTCGTTGCTGCTTGGTGTTTGTATCCAGCAGAGAATTAAAAAAGATGTCAACAAGCTGAGTGAGTGCTTTGCCGGCGTTTTGACTGTGGAAGGCTTTGGCCATGATCTCTTTTTCTTTGGCGTGACGAGTAGCGGCAATAGTTTTAATAATCTCTTCCTTGCTGTCAAAATAAAGATAAATAGCCCCTGGACTTAACCCTGATTCTGCTACAATGTCCTGCATGGAGGTGCGGTGAAATCCCTTTTGGGAAAAACAGGTAATGGCTGCCTCAATGATTTGATTTTTACGAGCCTCTTGATGCTGACGGCTGACCTTTGGCATGGAAAAACTCCTTTCCAGAAAAACGAATATTCGTTCTCTAATATTTAATCATTGAATACGTCAGAATGCAAGCTGAAAATATCCATAAGTTATTTTCTTAGTTTATAGTCGTCGGTAAATTTATAGTCATCTGTAAAGCTAAAAAATAATGCAGCACGAAAAAAGGTAATTCGTGGAAACTGTAGAATAAGATAAGTATCATGATTTGCTCCTAAAGCTCGTATAAGTATGAAGAGAGTGTTTTATTTAGATAGCTAAAGATGAGGGAATTGCTTGAAACCCTTATTTGCGAAGAATCAATTTGGCCAGTTACTGTCATTCCTAGTTGCCGTTGGGAGGTATAGATGTGGATAATGAATCTGTATATCTAAATCCGTCTTCTGATCCCCAAGCTACAGGAGTTGAAGCAGGCAACCTCAGTGACACAACTGATCTACGAAAAGAAAATCTTAAGCAGGTTAATGATAAAGCAACCCTAAGGGAAGAAGAGCTGAGACAAGAGATGGAGGAATTAATCCTAACTGCCCTTTATAAAGAGCTGAGAGAATCAAAAGACGAACTTAGGCGCCAAATCAAGGTTATGACTAGGAACAATGAGTTAATGGCGCTGAGTGAAGAGCGTTATAAGACACTGGTCAACAATTCTCAGGATGTGATTTTCAGCTGTGATTTGCAAGGTGCTTTTACGACAATCAATAAAAAGTTTTGTGAAGTTACGGGATTGCCCAGGGAGATGATTCTCGGGAAGACGATAAAGGATATTCAGAGTGACCCGGGCTATATCCAGAAATGGACTGAGGCCTTCACAAGAGTTATAGCTGATGGCGGCGTTAATTCTTTTACTTATAGATATGAAAGGAACTTAGGGAGCAAGATCACCGGCTATTATGATGTGACTTTATCTCCATTATTTGATTCGAGGAAAAGGATTGTCGGAGTTATCGGCACTAATCGAGATATAACAAGAACAATAGAGAATGAAAATAAGATAAAACACATGACGTATTATGACTGTATTACTGATTTGCCCGGCAGAGTTCTTTTTTTGGAACGATTGGACAATGCTATCAGAACATCAGGAAAGAACTCCAATCAAGCCATTATTATTATCCTGAACATCGACAATTTTAAAACGATCAATAACACTTTAGGGTATGCGGTGGGAGATATCCTGCTCGTTGAAACCGCGACAAGATTGCAAAAATGCCTCCGAGGTAAAAATACTGTTTCTCATTTAAACGGAGATGAGTTTGGCTTATTGCTGGAGAACGTGGAACAGGAAGATGATATCGTTAACCTCTTGAAGCGGATCGGAAAGATATTTGATGAACCTTTTGAAATCAAAGGTGAGAGCATCAGTCTCACAGCAAGTATTGGAGTTTCAATTTATCCGGACGACGGGGAGACCTATGAAGAACTTTTGAAAAATGCCGCGACAGCCATGCAGGTTGCTAAGAAGTCCGGAAAAAATCGCTTGGAATTTTTTAATTTTAAAATGAAACATGAGTTCTTGAAAACACTGACAATAGAAAGGCTGTTAAGAAAAGCCTTACATCAGCGAGAATTTGTACTGTATTACCAGCCGCAATATACCATAAGTGGCAAGCTTCGTGGTTTTGAAGCCTTAATACGCTGGAACAGTCCGGAGATGGGTCTGTTAACCCCTGCCGAGTTTATTCCCATCGCTGAAGAAACAGGCCTGATTATCCAGATCGGCAAGTGGGTATTGAACACTGCGATTCTTGCCTGCAAGGTGATCAATGACAAATACTGTTCCGACCTTATTATGTCGCTGAATATATCTCCCCTGCAGTTTAGAGAAAAAGAATTTAGCGAATATGTTATAAAAGCTGTCAAAGCCTCTGGCCTAAATCCCAAGAACCTCGAATTGGAAATAACTGAAAGCAGTTTTATCAACAATTACGACAGCGTTGCCAAAGAATTAAAAAGTTTGAGAGACTGCGGTGTGAGAATTGCCTTGGATGATTTCGGAACAGGCTATTCTTCCTTAAGCTATCTAAAAAAGCTCCCTATTGATCTCTTAAAGATTGACAAATCCTTCATTCAGGAAATTGATTTTTCAAATCCCTGTAATGATTTAACAGAATCAATTATTGCTTTAGTTAATAAGCTTAACATTGAGACTATTGCTGAAGGCGTTGAAACCTTGGAACAACTTAACTTTCTGGTAAATGCGAAATGCAACTATGTACAAGGGTATTACTTTGGAAAGCCGAGTGCGGAAGAGCTTATTGACGATATTGTTGGAAAAGCTATTGAGCGCCAGAAATAGAAATCGTTCCTAACGAGGCTGAGGAAAAATCAGAATTAATTGACAAATATACGTATAATTCGTCAGGGAATAGTTTAATGGCTGACAAAGCATTTTGATTCTTAATCATGAGCATATTTATTTCTTATAGACAGTCAAATTACCTAATGATAAACTTGTGGAAATATTAGAAATATTGAAGAGAAATTGTGACAAAAGTATTGCTAGAAGCACTCCAGCTTTGATTTGAAGGAGGGGAAACTGGTTCCTACCATAAGTAGGATCAGGAAAAGAATGAAAATGACATTAGCGAAAAAAATGATTGTCTATTTTTTGCTGGTAACTTTAGTGGCGACTGCGGGGTTGACGTATATTATTTATGAATGCGCGCAAGCGGAAGCCTCCGGCAGTGATCTGATGGGTAAAGTTCCGCGGATGCAGAAAAATAATGATATTGCCTACAATGCCGCTTTAGAGTCATCTAATCTGAGAGCGTATCTACTCTATGGGAAAGAGCAGTATCTCAATGAATATTACCGCTTAGCTCAACTGAATATAAAGCTTGAAGACGAACTTATCAATGATGCTGTTTTAAATACATCGCGCCAATTAGCCATGGACACGAAAGCTCTGGACCAGAAATATGCCGAAATCGTCAATACAAAATTCATCCCTTTATTGAAGGCAGGCAATAGGGACGGTGCTATGCAAGTTGCGGTTAATGAATTAGCGCCCCAATCCAGTCAACTGCTGGCGAAGATTGAAGAAGCCAAAAATTATCGCATGAGCACGGTCAACCAAGCGGTGAATAACACCTATTATGATACAAAGCGCGTCAAAGAAATTGCCGGTTTAGTAACTGTTCTGGTAGCTATTTTAGGAATTTTAATTGGAATATTTGCTGCCCGCAGAATCACATCTCCTATCAAAGTCTTACAGGGTTTAATGGCTCAGGCCTGTGAAGGAAACTTGCTGTTAAAGGCCTCAGTTGAAACGAGTGACGAAGTTGGTCAGCTTTGTGAGTCCTTTAACACCATGATTGCCTCGCAGCTGGAAATTGTTAAGTCAGTCAAAAACAGTTCGGTTGACCTGGCTGCAGCCTCTCAGGAAATGGCGGCTTCTTCGGCGGAAGTGTCGGCGACAGCAGTAACGGTTTCTCAAAGGAACCAGATGGTTGCCCAATCAATGATAAGTGCCTCCAATTCAAGTACGGAAACTTCACAAGTTTTAATAGAGCTTTCGGCTCTTATTCAGATAGCCAAGGACAAAGCTTTGTCGGCCAGCGCGAAATCCTCAACTTCTATTAAAACGGCCACTGAAGGAAAAGCCACTGTAAACGTAGTGATGAAAAGCATGAATACAATCCATAACAAGACAAAGGAAGCGGAGAAAGTCATCGGACTCCTTAATGAGTACTCTCAAAAAATTGGCATGATCAATGCCACCATAACCGGCATTGCGGATCAAACGAATTTATTGGCCTTAAATGCGGCCATCGAAGCTGCTCGCGCAGGGGAATCAGGCAGAGGGTTCGCCGTTGTTGCGGAGGAGGTCAGGAAATTGGCAGAGCAATCCAATGCCGAGGCTATGAATATCTCACAGCTTATTTCCAAGATCACCGAAAATACGGATAGTGCCGTTATTGCCATGAAAGATAGTTTGGTTGAAGTTGAAATAGGGGTGGAAGAAGTCAACAAAGCAGGAGAGTCTTTAGAAAACATTTTGGCGGCAGTTAAGGAAACTGTCAGTGATATTGATGGAATTGCCAAAGTAACGAACGATGAAGTTGCTTCATCCGATAAGATCGTAGAGCTCATTGAAGCCGTCGCTGAAATCATCGAGTCTACAAATCAGGACGCTCAAGAAGTTTCAACAGCAATTGAGGAAACAACAGCAACCATTGAAACTGTCGCGGCGAGTTCCGAACAGGCAAGTGCTATGGCCCAAAATTTGAATAGTCTTATTAATCGCTTTAAAATCGAGGAGTAAAGGAGAAGATTTATGAAACACTCTATTAAAGTCCAAGGAAACCAGGCGCTTATTTTTCTAACTGATAAAATATATGTTCATGATGCTTCCGTCTTGCGGGAGGAAGTATTAGAGGTAATCGATCATGGGGTTACGGATATCAAAATTGACCTCTCCGGGCTTACCTATATTGATAGTTCAGGCTTAGGAACATTAGTGAAAATCAATAAAACAGCGAAAGAAAGAAATGGCAAACTGGTGTTGACAGGAGCCCGGGGGCTGCCTGAAGAATTGCTTAAACGCACCCGGTTGGATAAAGTCTTTACCATTGAATGACAATCTTTCAGGCGCGATATTTCAGAAGCCCAAAGGATGAGAAAGGAACAAGAGAAAACGTAGAGAAGTAAGGAAGTAATTGGCGATGACTTATAAAGAGTTGGATCATGACATTTCCGAACATCACTGTGAGGATAGTTTTACCTTGTTGTTGGATCAAATCGATGAATATCTTCTGATTCTCAAGGATACAGGTGAAATTATTCACGTGAACAAAGCTGCAGCCGAAAAACTTGATTATGCTCTGGACGAACTGACAACTATGAATATTAAACAGTTGTTTCCTTTGAGCGGACGCAGGGAAGTGCTGGAGTTTTTAAAGGGTTCGCAGGAAGGAAGATCAGCCCAAGAGTTCCTGGAGCTCTGCTCTAAATCCCAAAAGCATGTGTGTATGGAAGTCCGGCTAAGCAGAGGAACATGGGAAGGTCAAGAGGTCTTGTATGGACTGGGCAAGGATGTTAAACTTGAGATAGACGATCAAAAGTTTAAAGATTACCAGTCAATGCTGGATAGCATGCCTTTTTTAGCTTGGATAAAGGATAAAAACGGTAAATATGTTATCATTAACAAAAATTTCGAAAGTTTTTATAACATCAAGAATACGATAATTGTAGGTAAAACCGACTTTGATTTTTTCCCTTATAGAATTGCTTTGAAGCATAAAAAGAGTGAGGAAGAATTAATAAAGTCCGGCAAAAATATGCTTAATTTGCAACCACACCATCACGAAATAGGCGGCAAGTGGCTGGAAACATTTGTTGCGCCTTTTTTTGAGTATGACGGTATGCTGGCGGGAACTTTGGGAGTTGCCCGGGAAATCACTAATAGGAAACTATTGGAGAAACAGTTGAGAGAGCAGGCAGAGTATGCCGAGCTGCTTTTCAGAACTGTCCCCAGTGCCGTTCTTTCCGTCGATAAAGACAGAAAAATAATTCGTTGGAATAAAATTGCCGAAGAGTTAACCGGTTACAGCGAGGCGGAAGCGATCGGCAAAGAATGTTCAATGGTTCTACACGGGGTGGGCATAGAAGGATGTTATTTATGCCGCAATGCCAGTGAATCGCCCTTAATTAATGAGACGTGTAAAATTGTAACGAAAAACGGCCAAATCAGGCATGTGTTAAAAAGCATAGCGGTTTTAAAGAACGAATTCGGTGAGGTCAGCGAAAAGATGGAGTGCCTGGAAGATATTACGGAAATGATTAATATCGAAGAGAAACTCTACGAGCGAGAACGTCAAACGCAGCTGGAGCTTTCCTTGGCGGCTCGGGTGCAGCAGGAGTCTCTGCCGCCCCCTTTCTCCGGAGATAAAGTGCGCGTTAGTACAATCTTTGAATCATTTAGTAAGGTTAGTGGTGATTTCTTCAATTACAAGTGGTTCGAGAGGCAGAATAAATTGTGCGGCTATATTATCGATGTCTGTGGACATGGTCTGGCCACGGCAATGCAAACCGCTACGTTTAAAATGATGCTGGATAACGTTCTCCTTACCGGCGAGAGGATTACGGAGAATGATCTTAAAATCATTAACCGGAGAATAATGCCTTACTTATATGAGGGTTCCTTCGTCGCTTTGCTCTACTATGAATTTGATTTGCAGGCTAAGGTACTCAAACTTATTTCCGCTGGGATAACCTTGTTTTTAGCCATTAATTCTGAGGAGTGCTCTTTAGTGCCCTTATCCGGCTGCTATCTCGGCATAATTGATGACCCTGATATTGAAATGGTGACAGTCCCGATTAGACCGGGTGAAATGTATTGTATGATGAGTGATGGGGTCTCCGATTTGATAGAATTGCATGGAGTAAGCAAACAGCAAGGTTTTAAAGGTTACCTGGACTGGCTTGAGAAATTGGCGGATTGTCCGGAACGGAATGATGACTTTTCTGCTGTCTGCATAGAGATTCTTCAGGAAAATGACAACAAGGATACCAATGTTTTGGATATAAAAAATGACAGAGATCTGGAACGAGCTCAGACAATTATTAGTGAATTCCTCGAACGAAACGCTGCAATTCATGCTCCCGAATTGGAAGTAGCGATTAATGAAGCGATGAATAACGGGTTCTTTGCCTGTGGGCAGGTTCATGTCAAAACCCGGCGGGTAGGCCGTAAATTAATCGTCAGAGTCAAAGATGATTGTTCGGGCTTTAATACTAAAAATGTTAAAAGTTTAACCATTAATAATGACCTCTTTGATAGGGAGTTTGATGAACTGCTGGGAGAGGAAGGTGGGCGTGGTATTTTTTTGATGAGGGCGTTTTGTGACAAAGTGATCTACAATGCGACGGGCAATGAAGTTTTGCTCATGAAAAAAATCAGATTTAGGTAGAGTTGTTGCTTTGATCCAAACAATTTTCAGCAGCTGAAAAGGTCTTTTTGGACTTAATATCCAGCTTCAAATTGCTACAGAAAGGGGGATAATGAAGTTGAGTGTTCAGGCAAACTTAGATGCTGTATTAAGTCTGTTGAAATTATTTACCGAAGATTATTCATGCAAAGATTATCTGCAAGCGGTTATCCGCTGTATTTCTGAACGTACAAAATGTCGCTGCGTTGGAATCAGAATTCGCGATGATGAGGGAAAAATTCCTTATTATGCTACGATTGGCTTTGATCATGAGTTTTTAAGCTTAGAATCGGACCTATCCCTGGAAGACGAATGTTTATGCAAGAGGGTTTTCCAACAGCAGTTTGAAATGGTTGATGAAAGCATTCTTAATGAAAAATGCTGCATCTGTTCCAATAATTTAATTAATTTTTATAAAAGTTTGCCGGAACACAGGCAGTCTCGTTTTCGAGGCGAGTGTGTCCGCAAGGGACTGCGCACCTTTGCCATCATTCCTTTAATCCACGATGAAAACGTGATTGGAACAATTCAGATTGCCGATGAAAACCCGGAACTTCTTAGCCCTGAAATGATGGACTTTATTCTCCGGATCAGCGACCTGATCGTGGAAGGCCTCAGACGTTATAAATTGGAAGAAGAAGTTAAGCTGAATCAGTCCAGTGCCGCTGTCTTAAACGCTATGTTTGCCGGGACTAAGGCTATTGCTTACGTTGTTGATTCTCTTAGCTACAGAATTTTATTTTCGAGCAAAACACTGCAAGCCCTCTATAAGAAAGAACTTAAAGATCAGATTTGCTACCGGACATTTTACGGTCTGGAAGCTCCCTGCCCGGATTGTCAAAGCCAATTGAACAACCGTGAATCTATGCAGCGAGTGCACAATCGAATGTTGAACCGTGATTACTTAATGACTAAAAAATCGATTCTTTGGCCTGATCAGCGAAAAGCCTGGCTAACCTTTGCCTGGGATATTACGGATCAGCTTCTGCTGGAAAGGAAATACAAAACTATCTTTGAGGCCTCGGCTTCCGCTTTGCTCATCCTGGAAAAGGGACTGGTAATTTCCATGGTCAACCAACAGGCCGAGCATTTATTAGGATTCTCCGGCGCAATGCTCGTAGGCACAAACCTCCAATGGTTTTTAGCTCCGGATGAAGCTGAAAAAATGAAAGATTATTATCAGCGCAGGATAAATGGGGACCAAGAGGTTCCCGGGCAATATGAAACAAAATTGAGGCTTGCCAATGGGAAAACAAAGTATGTGATTGTCAACAGTGCTCTGATTCCCGAAACAACGACTACGATCATATCACTTTCCGATATAACCGAGCGTAAAAAGGCCGAGGATAAGCTTTACTATTTAAGCTATCATGATAATCTTACGAAGTTATATAATCGCGAATACTTTGACGCGAAAGTTCAAGAGCTGGATCATAAGCAGGTTTCGGATGTTGGGGTTATCATGGTCGACGTCAATGGGCTGAACCTGATTAACAATAGTTTTGGTACGAGTGTCGGCGATACGATCCTCAAAACCTTGGCGGAGGTTTTGCAGGGGCTGTTTCCCCATACGGCAACGGTGGCCAGGATTGGGGGAGACGAGTTTGCGGTGCTTCTTGCCCCCTGCAGCGGCGAGGAAATAGAAGCTGCTTACTTTGCTATAAGGGATACTATCGAAAAGCGCATGCTTAGCTTAGACATAAAATTCAGTGCAGCGGTTGGGTATGGGTATAGTGGGGCCGGCAAGACTACTTTGGATGTGGTGCGTGAAGCAGATTTTAATATGAACCGGGATAAGCTTTTTCAGGCGCAAAGCGCTAAAAGCTCGATTGTTCAAACCTTGACCAAGGCTCTGGAAGCACGGGATTTTATTACCGAAGGACATGCGGAAAGACTGGAAAATCTGGCGATTCTGCTGGGCCGCAAAGTGGGTCTGTCAGAGCAAAAACTCTCAGATTTGCGCCTGTTTGCTAAATTTCATGACATAGGTAAAGTGGGAATTCCGGATCATATTCTCTTTAAACGAGCCAGGCTGGAAGCTTTCGAGAAATCCGTAATGGAAACCCATTGCGAGATCGGCTACAGGATCGCCAAGGCTTCCCCGGATCTTCTGCCAATCGCCGATTGGATCTTGAGGCATCATGAAAATTGGGATGGAGACGGTTATCCTCTGGGCTTATGCGGTCAAAACATCCCTGTGGAATGCCGTATTCTTACAGTTATCGACGCTTATGACGCTATGACCAATGATCGGCCTTATCGCAAAGCTATGCCTCAGGCAGCTGTGGTGGAAGAACTAAAACGTTGTGCCGGGACTCAGTTTGATCCGGAGATCGTTGACATTTTTTTGCACAAATGCCTTGTTACCTAATGAAGTCATGAAGGGATGGCTGAAAAGCCGCTTCGCCGGATTCTAATGGATTGTAAATTAAAAGCGTCTCCTTTCACTCTAAAAAAAGTGAAGGAAGTACGCTTTTAATTTTTGTTTCTAGGCAGGCTCCGGAAAATTGTTTTGTACCACTCCCAGTGGACGAAGAAATGATAAACCGAGGCGGCGACAAACATCAGCGCTGTCCATTTGTGTATTTCTTCAAGGAGTGCAGACAGGTCGTCCCTGCCCGAATCAAAGGGAAAGACGAACCATACGAGCAGTCCGGTTACAGCAATTACTGTCAATAACAAGACTAATATTGTATCAAGCAGGAAATTTTGTCTTGATCTGTTCAAAAAGCATCACCTGCTTAAAAGATATTGAAAGTTATTAAGATTAATGACTTAAGCGGGAGTTGCTAAATTTAGGTTGACTTGCCGACTTATTGAAACAAAACTGGACAAACTAGTGACAAATTGCTTGGAGAGAAGCATTGTTCAAGAGCGGAGCATGCCCGGAGGTTTAAAATGCACAAGATATTGGTTGTTGACGATGAAACAAGAATTCGTGATGTCATCAAAGAATATGCGGAATTTGAGGGAAATTTAGTAACAGAGGCCTGTGACGGCATGGAAGCCGTAAACATATGCAAGACTCAGGATTTCGACGTTATTGTTATGGATGTTATGATGCCTAAACTTGACGGTTTCTCAGCCTGCAAGGAAATAAAGAAATTTAAAGATATTCCGGTCTTGATGCTTTCCGCCAGAGGTGAAGAATACGATAAATTATTCGGTTTTGAAATCGGCATTGATGATTATGTGGTAAAACCTTTTTCGCCCAAAGAATTAATGGCCAGAATCAATGTCATCATAAGCAGGAACCTGAGCAAAGAGCCGGCGGCGGTCAACAATAGCACGTTGAAATTTGCTGGCCTTGAGGTAGACATTGCCGGAAGAAATGTCTATGTCGACGGAGAAAAGGCAGAGCTAACTCCCAAAGAATATGAACTTCTTTTTTATCTTGTTAAAAATAAAAATCTGGCACTCTCCCGCAATAAGCTCCTTAGCGACGTATGGGGGTATGACTTTACAGGAGATGACAGGACGGTGGACACGCACATAAAAATGCTGAGAAACAGTATTGGCAAATACAGAGATTTTATTGTCACTTTACGTGGGGTGGGCTACAAATTTCAATTCGCTGAAAGTTGAAAGTTTGCCTTTCCCTTCGGAAGGGATAAGCATCTGGATAAAAGGGTGGTAACTGTGCGGCTCAAATTTGATCATAAAAGTATTGTCTATAAGATGTGGCTCTATTTCTTCCTCTTTGCGATCTTAATCCTGAGCGTTTTATGGCTTTTGCAAATTGTCTTATTAAAAAACTACTATCAGGGCATGAAAACCCGTGAAATATTAAGCATGGCGAACGCCTTGAAAAGCAAGTATGGGCAAACTGATTTTGACAATACGATCCAACAATATTCTTATAATAATAATTTAATTATTATGGTGACAGATACGGCGGGGAATATCGAGCTTTCGACGGATTCCTTTGGAGGTGGCCCTCCTGCCCAGCAAAGTATGGGTCTGAACAGAATTCTGCCGGCGAATAATTATGAACAGCTCAGAGATCAACTTTTGAAAAGCGGCAAATCTGAACTTTATTTTAATGTTCAGAATACACGTCTCAAAGGACTGATGCTGGAATATGGAGCATTATTGACAGACACGACCGGGAAAAAAGCCATTCTTTATATTATCGCTCCCCTTGATCCCATTGATTCCACCATTGCGGTTCTAAAAAATCAACTTATTTATGTTTCTATCATTATTCTGCTGATTGCTTTTTTTATTGCCCTGTTTATTTCCAGAAGGTTTTCCAAACCGATTGAAATGCTTACGAGCTCAGCTAAGGAGCTGGCAAAGGGCAATTACGATATTGTATTTGTAAAAGGAAGCTATAGCGAAATCGACCAATTGGCGTCAACTCTTAATTATGCAACCAGAGAGCTTTCTCAAACGGAAAATTTGCGCAAGGATTTAATCGCTAATGTTTCTCATGATCTGCGGACCCCGCTGACTATGATTAAAGCTTATGCTGAAATGCTGCGGGACATTTCCTGGAAAGATGAGCACAAAAGAGAAATCCATGCCAATGTTATCATTGAAGAAGCGGACAGGCTTTCGGGCTTGGTCAATGACATGTTGGATCTCTCCAAAATCCAGTCGGGAACTGAAAAAATTGTGTTTAATACCTTCAATATCTCCCAAACAGTATCAAGTATCTTAAAACGCTTTCATATTTTAGTCGAGCGGGACGGTTATGAATTTATCTGTTCATGTGCGGACAATGCCGTGGTCAATGCTGACGAGAAAAGAATAGAACAGGTTATTTATAACTTAATAAGTAATGCCGTCAATTACACGGGAAATAATAAACAGATCAAAATAAGCCTCGAAATTTCAGATGATCAGGTTCGCTTTGCAGTGACGGACACCGGCAAAGGGATACCGAAGGATAAACTTGAAACAATCTGGGAGCGTTATTATAAAGCGTCGGAAACCCATAAAAGGCCGGTCATTGGAACAGGCTTAGGTCTTTCCATCGTCAAAAACATTTTAGAGGCTCATCAAGCAAATTATGGGGTGGACAGTACGATTAACCAAGGCAGTACCTTTTGGTTTGAGCTTAAAAAATAAATAAAAAAAGGCTATGTTCAATGAACTTTAAACAATGAACGTTACGTGTGGTCTCAGACCACGCTTTTTTATTTTCATGTACTTTTACGTTCACGAACATAAAACTATCACAAACAAAGCTTAATATAAGCCAGTAATCAAATTCAAAAAAGGAGCGATTTAAAGAATGTATATTTTCAAAAATGCTTTAAAAAGCATGTCCAGATCTAAAGGAAGAAATGTCCTGATAGGAATCATAGTTCTGGTCATCGCTGTTGCCAGCTGTGTGGCCTTAAGCATCAGGAATTCGGCCAATGAAATTGTCGCTAATCAGAAAGCAAGTTTTGACATTACGGCAACGATCGGTTTGGACCGCAGTGCTTTAATGAAACAGGCTCAGTCAAGCGGCACAAACATGCAAGATCTAAGCCTTCCGGATGCTCTAACCTTGACTGAACTGAAAAATTACGCTGATTCGCAGTATGTCAAAAGCCTGACCTATTCTTTGACAACTTCCATGAATTCGAGTGATATAACGGCGGTGTCCAACAACACGTCAAGCGGTTCCTCTTCTAATACCACCTCTACCACCTCAAAGGCAGCCGGCGGAGCTGCAATGCCAAGTATGGCAAGCTTTGTCAACAAATCACAGGGAGATTTCCGGGTAATCGGTTACAGTTCAACCTCAGCCATGAGCGATTTTGTCAACGGAACTTATAAGATCACTTCCGGGTCAATGTTCAGTGACAGTGACACGACGAATGCTGCTGTAATTAGTGACGAGCTGGCACAGGCCAATAATCTTACCGTTGGCAGCAAGTTTACACTGACGAACCCCAATGACTCGACCCAGGCCGATGAATTTACAGTTACAGGAATTTATACGGATACCTCAAGCAGCGACGGTTCACAAATGAATCTCTTTTCCAATGCCGCCAATCAGATTATCACCGACTACACTGCGGTCAACAACATTGTTACAGCCTCGGCGGCTAATGATGACACTAAGTTGAATTCCCAGCTGACTTCAAGCTTTAGCTTAAAGAGCGCGGACGATGTCGCCGCCTTTAAAGCGGAGCTTACCGCTAAAGGATTGAATCAGGATTATACTGTCAGTACAAATGCGGACAGCTTTACTCAAAGCGTTGCCCCGCTGAACAATCTCAGCCATTTTGCCACGATATTCCTCGTTCTGGTCTTGGGCATTGGCGCCATTGTCCTGGTAGTTCTCAATATGATCAACATCAGAGAAAGAAAATATGAAGTCGGAGTGCTCAGAGCAATTGGCATGAAAAAAGGCAAAGTGGCCCTGCAGTTTATAGCCGAGCTTTTCATGGTAACGTTTTTGGCCTTGGGTATAGGTGCCGGAATAGGCGCGGCAGCCTCCGTACCGACAGCTAATTATATGCTGCAAAATGAAATAAGCACGACTCAGGCTCAGCAATCACAAGTACAACAAAATTTCGGCAGGTCGGATGGTGGTAATGCGGCAGTTCAAGGCGGAGGCGGCAGCATAGGCGGTTTCTTCGGAACAGCTAAGAGTGCCAGCTATGTCAACCAGATTAACGCGGTCATCGACGGTCAGGTACTGTTGGAAATAGCGGGTATTGGGATCTTGCTCGTCCTTTTGAGCAGCGGTATGTCCATGATCTTTATCTCACGCTATGAACCGCTGAAAATTTTAAGCAATTTATCTTAAGGGAGGAAAAGAAAATGAGCATATTAACTATTGAACATTTATATTATTCCTATGACAACGGCAAAACTCCGGTGCTTAAAGATGCTAATTTTGAATTTGAAAAGGGCCAAACTTATGCTATCGTCGGAAAATCCGGTGCGGGAAAAACCACGCTGCTTTCCTTAATTTCCGGTCTGGACCGAAGCAGTGACGGCAAGATTCTCTATGACGGCAGGGATATAACTAAAATTGATCGCGAGAAGTACCGGAGTCAAAATATCGGGGTGATTTTCCAAAGTTTTAATCTGCTGCGTCATCTGACGGCTTTAGAAAATGTTATTTTATCGATGGATGTTGCAGGCGTGAAGGTCAAGGACAAGAAACAGCACGCTTTGGAAATGCTCAGAAAGGTCGAACTTAATGAGGAAAAAGCAAATAGGCGCATCCTGAAGCTTTCCGGCGGAGAACAACAGCGGGTGGCCATTGCCAGGGCACTTTCCTATAATCCGGATATTATCATTGCCGATGAGCCGACAGGCAATCTTGACAGCAGAACGGAAATGGAAGTTATGAAAATTCTCAAAGGCCTTGCCTCTGATGACGGCAAGTGCGTGATCATCGTTACGCACTCACCGAGCGTATCGCAAAATGTTGATATTGTGTACGAGTTGCAGCCTCTCATTAAGAGTGCTTAGTTCATTGTTGATTTGCAGGGCATTAATTTTAGAAGAGACACAATTAAAGCTATAAATTTAGTAGCCTTAAACTTATACGTTTTTTAAAGTTTGGTAGAAGCCGTTTGCTTTGTTGAGATTATGAAGCAAACGGTTTCTTTCTGGATCAACTAAGAGGAAAATATTGCTTAGTTTTCTGCTTGAAGATATACTCTATTTATTAAGCATTTTTATCCGCTGACTAGTCCGCGCTAAGGCTCCCGCTTCGGCAAGCGGTCAGTTAAGAGCGGCTAAGTCCCTGGATAAGGGCGACTAAGATTCAGATGGAGTTAAAACTCCACCTGAATCAAGTCTTCTTTATCTGGGCTACAACTCCACAACTGCGCTTGAAATGAGAAAATATGGTGGGCGCTTGAAAATAAACGCCAACCTGGAGAGAGGTGTCGAGTGAGATTAGCAACTTGACGGTATTGCAGAATAAATCCTTGCTGTTATTAATGACCTCCCGTGTAGCTAATACGTTGGCTTTCCAAATGTTGACCGTTGCCGTAGGATGGCAGATGTATTCTTTGACCCAATCAGCCTTTTACCTCGGCCTCGTCGGACTTATTCAATTTTTGCCCATGATTCTCTTGACCCTTGTGGTTGGGCATGTAGCCGACCGCTGGGACCGGAAATTAATTATTTTCTCAAGCCAGCTGGTTGAAGCGGCGGCTGTCCTGTCGCTGGCTTTTGGCTGTTATCATGGCTGGATTAACAAAGAAAGCATCCTTTTCATCATCTTTTGCATAGGAGCTGCCAATTCTTTTCAAGGTCCGCCCATGCAGGCTTTGCTGCCTAATGTTGTAGAAGAGGAAGTTTTTCCCCGGGCGGCGGCTTTGGTGGCCTCCACCTCTCAGTTTGCGGTGATTATCGGGCCCGGATTGGGGGGAATACTCTATGCGTTGGGACCGGGAGTTGTGTACAGCCTGACGGGAACTTTAATATTTATATCGAGTATTCTGATCCTGTTTATTTCTGTAAGGAAGGAACAAGTAAAAACGGAATCCAAAAGTTTGAAAACCTTATTTGCGGGCATATCCTTTATCAAAAGCAGGCCGGTCATACTTGGGGCCATTTCCCTTGATTTGTTTGCCGTTCTTTTTGGCGGCGCCACTGCCTTGCTGCCGATTTATGCCAGTAAAATACTGAATATCGGCTCCTTCGGACTGGGGATTTTGCGTTCGGCCCCGGCCGTCGGTGCTCTTTTGATGTCAGCCATTCTGGCCAGATACCCTCTTAAGAAAAATGTCGGCCGTACCATGTTTACCGCCGTAATATTCTTTGGCCTGGCAACTGTCCTCTTTTCCTTATCAACGTCTTACCTGCTATCAATTTTGGCGCTCTTTATCTTAGGCGCTTCCGATGTGATAAGTGTTGTGATTCGTTCGACCTTTGTGCAGATGGAAACTCCGGATACTATGCGGGGGCGGGTCAGTTCTGTAAATATGCTGTTTATCGGTACTTCCAATCAGCTGGGTGAGTTTGAATCCGGGCTTACAGCCTCTTGGTTCGGTGCCGTACCCGCCGTACTTATAGGGGGTATTGGGACAATAGTTGTGGCCTTTCTGTGGATGAAATTGTTTCCCGATCTGTTGCACATAGATAAACTTGAATTCAGAAAGAGCAGTTGATTTAGAACCGGCTGCCAAATTTGCTTACCGGCCCAATGTTTGTTGCCCTGCGGTTTTTGTTGACCGCAGGGTTTTTAATGATTTAAGCAAAATGTTAATTTGCTCAAGAAAAAATGAGCAGATTTTTCAAGAATACGAGAGATCCTTGGAGGATTTACTAGAAATTGGTTGAACTTTAATTGGGAATATAGTGTAGAATATAGATATTTGATGAATAAATGATTTTTTTATCCGTTGACTAATCCGCTCTAAGACTCCCGCTTTGGCAAGCGGTGAGTCAAGAGCGGCTAAGTCCCTGGATAAGTGCGACTAGGATTCAGATGGAGTTAAAACTCCGCCTGAATCAAGTCTTCTTTATAAAACGGAGGCAATATGAGCAATACAGGGATTTCTAGGTCTTCCCCCCCGGCGCCTCAGCCAAGACCCGGTAGAAAACCTGCCGGCATCTATTACTATAGCCGCAGGAAAAAAAGGATCAGGCAGCTCCTGGCAGGAATCATCAGCCTTTTTTTGGTTTTCAGCTTGTGCTTTTTAGGATTTTTATATGTCCCTATCCAACCCTTCGAAATGCTGCGGGAATTGTGGGTGACGAGTGCCATGACGACAATGAGTCACCAATACCTGGCGACCAGTTTGTTCAGTCAAGCAGAGATACAACAGATAATGGACAATAACAAAGCGGCGGATTTGGGAAACTCTCATCCCTCGGCCGTCAAGACTCAGGGAACTGACAAGGACAGCGGAATCGAACTTATTGATATCAGTCAAAAAGGTTTTAAAGGTTATTTGCTCAAAGTAAAAGATCCCGAGCGTGTAAAAGTTGCTGCGACACGTTATCTTGGCCAAGTAGGAGAAAAAGCTGAGGATATCGCCAAGGAGAACGGAGCAAGCGCCGTCATTAACGGAGGGGTGTTTGATGATCCCCAGGGTACCGGCAATGGCGGCCAACCGTTAGGCATCCTCATCTCGGAGGGCCGTATTCTCTATAAAGACTCGGCCTCCTCCTTCGATATCATTGGCCTGAATCAGGATAATGTGTTGGTTCTGGGGCACTATACCCTGAGCCAAATCAAACAAATGGGAATCAGAGACGCCGTCACTTTCAGCCCCTTCCTGGTTGTAGACGGGAAACCGGCAATTACCCACGGAGACGGGGGCTGGGGTATTGCCCCAAGAACGGCAATAGGCCAGACAAAGGACGGCAGTATTTTGATGCTGGTCATTGATGGGCGTCAGCTTGGTTCTCTAGGCGCGACTCTGAAAGATGTACAGGATATTATGCTCCAATACGGTGCTTATAATGTGGCCAATCTTGACGGTGGTGCTTCCACAGTTCTATACTACGATGGTAAGATCGTCAATCATCCATCGAGCCAATACGGTGAACGGTCTATCCCTTCCTTTTTTATCGTCAAATAATTGCTTGAGGGAGTAAGAGCGATGGATTCCACGGATAAATCCCGACCCGTCTTTGTCTATGGGCAAAAAGAAATCGATCATCTCAAACGTAAAGACAAAAAACTGGGCGCAGCGATCGACAGGATTGGTCTGATCCAGCGCGAAATAACGCCGGACCCTTTTAGCGCTTTAGTTTCCAGCATTGTCAGCCAACAGATTTCCGGCAAAGCGGCAGAAACGGTTTGGAACAGATTGCGTCTCCTGCTGAATGAACGGAAATCTGCTGAGCTTACTCTTGATCAGGGAAGCAGTTCCCCCAATATTACACCCGCAAGCGTTGCTCAGGCGAGTCTTGCGGACATTAAAGCTTGTGGGATGTCGGAACGGAAGGCAGGTTATATCAAAGGGATAGCGGAGGCGGCGCTTGTGGGAGTTGTGGATTTTTCTGAACTTCACACTCTGACGGATCAAGAAATTATTTTGAAATTATCCGCTTTGCGCGGTGTCGGTGTTTGGACTGCCGAAATGCTCCTGATTTTTTCCCTGAACCGCTTAAATGTACTCAGCTATAAAGATCTGGCTATCTGCCGGGGCATGATGAATTTATATGGTCACAAGGAGCTTGCGCCAGAAAGGTTTGAACGCTACCGCCGGAGGTATTCTCCTTACTGTTCGGTGGCATCGCTGTATCTGTGGGCTTTATCCGCTGACTAAGCCGCTCTAAGACTCCCGCTTTGGTAAGCGGTGAGTTTTACGCTGTAAAACAGAGTTTTCGTTTAATGTGGAATTATGTCGAATGAATTGAATTCTCCCGCTAATTAAGGTAAGATGTTGTCAAGAAATAAGGAATAGACTTGGGGGGATAGAATGAGCCCAGATGAAGTTTTAGCTCTAATTGAGAGCTTAAGATCTCAACTCATTAGTTTGGCCCAATGTAAACCCCTGGTTGATCCGGAAGTGGTAAATCTTAGCCAGATGCTGGATTCTTATTTGACGCTCTACCATAATATTGTTAATAACCTTTTCGCTTAATTCTTTAGTAAACCTGAGCTTGTATTACCCAATCTGATCTGACGTTGTAAGAGGAGTTTTCGTGGTGCCGAGAAAAGCAGTTTTAGACGATATTCCGCAAATAATGGAGATTATCAAGCAAACTATCCCGGAAATGCATTCATATCAAAATTATCAATGGGATGAGAATTATCCCCTGGCAAAAGATTTCCAAATGGACGTTGAGGTGGGAAATTTATATGTTATTGAAGATCGAGGAGAGCTGGTTGCTTTTATTTGTGTCAATAAGGTTGAGCCTGAGGAGTATTCCGAACTCGATTGGTCTTCTATGCAGGAAAGCATGGTCATTCATAGAATGTCCGTTCACCCCGCTTACCGGAGAAAGGGGCTTGGCGTTGAACTGATGAACCTGGCGGAGACGATAGCCAGAAAGAGTCATATTCTTTATTTAAAAACGGATACCAACTCCAGAAATGAAAAGATGAAGACCCTTTTTACGAAGTGCGGCTACGGGTTTATTGGGGAAATAAGGTTTCCCAGCAAAGAGGCCCCATTTTACTGCTACGATAAGCTAATTGACTGAAAAAGTGCTGGAACATTCCTAACAGATGAATGTTTTAGCACTTTTTTGTATTGGAAGCAAGGGGTTAGTCTAGTGATAAGGTGGGGGAGGTTCACTGGGCCTCCAATCCCTAATTCCGTTGTCTTCAATGATGCCGAGGGTCACATCGGTAACATCCTCGTAGGCCAGCAAGTTATGGCGCAGTCTCGCCTTGATCAGATCCGCTTCGGCTAAAGTCAGGCCTTTGCCCAATTCAATATAGCTTTCTACATGATAAAAACGCCCTTCTTGAAGAATGCGCATTTTGTTGATGTCTGTGACCGCCTGATCCGCTAAAATGATTTGGGATACCCTGTCTTCAACCTCTTTGGGGGCAGAAACTCCAATCAGTCCGACCATATTGTCATAGCCGACTCTAAAGGCCACTCCCCCCATGAGCAGGCCGATAATGATTGCCGCAAAGCCATCGAGCGCTTTGAGCGGTGTAAAATGGGTGAGAAGAATTGCGCCCAAGGCCAATATTGCGCCGGAGGTTGCCACGAGGTCCTCATAGAAAACCAGGCGGGTTGGGGGAGAGGCTTTCTTGACATTTTTAAAGACGAGCGGAATCAGGCTTATCCCTTGTTGTGGGCTGTGGGCTTCCCGTCCGATTTCCCGGATTGCTTTGTAGAGAACATAGCCGTCCGTTCCCATTGAGGCCACAAGGCTGAAGATCATAAAGCCCAGACTCTGGAACGCCGTGGGATGCTGGATCAGGTGTATTCCCTCCAGAACAGTTTCATAAGCCATAATGGTGACAACAATGACGGCTCCCATGCAAAATACGTTGATAAGCCGGCCAAACCCTGAGGGAAATCGAGGTGTTGGCTTTCTTTCGGCGAGAATGCTGCCGGCAAAGACGAAGATCTGGTTGACGGTATCAGCCCCTGTGTGCATGGCTTCGGCAAACATAGCGCCGCTGCCGCTCATGAAGGCAGCTATTCCTTTGATCAAAACAAGAGTCAGATTTCCTAATGAAGCATATAGCGAAGAGGTGTTGCCCTTTCGAATCAATTCCCCAAGACCACTCACTCTATCCACACCATTCTGTCGTTTTTCTTAGCTTCCCTGAAATATGAGGGTTTATTCACTGAGCGTGGCAGAATTTGCTTGGAAATCATACCCTATTAAGGGATATGGATCATGGAAAGTTGGTGAGAACGTGTCTTTGTATCTAGCTTTGGGGGATTCTATTACGGCCGGGTATGGAGTTGGAATGTCCTTTTCCTTTCCAACCCTGTATGCCCAATATCTGAGGAGGTATGAGCCGGATTTGCAGTTGCTGAACCTGGGTGTCAACGGTTTGACGACCCGTGGTCTGTTGGCCTCGCTGCGGCAAAATCCCGGGCTGCGCCAGCGTGTTTGCCAGGCTTCTTTAATTACTCTTACCATTGGTTCCAATGATTTGCTTCAATATCTGAGAAATTCTTCTCAAGTCTTCAATCTTTCTCAGTTAACCTTGGCCCTGAATTGTTTGGGGAAAACACTTTGCCTGATTGGAGAAGAGCTCAGATGTCTTAACCCTAGGGCAACTCTGAAAATAGGCACTTTGTATAATCCGTTGCCGGCCGGTCCTTATGCTCAATACGCCCGTCAAGCTCAACCAATACTGGATCGGGCTAATTCTCTGATCCTTGCCTGGGCTAACTGTTATGGCGGAAATGTCGCTCAAATCGAGCGGGAGTTTTGCGGGAAAGAGCAGCTGTTGATTGGTCCAGATTTTGCTCATCCTAATGCCGAAGGATACCAGAGAATTGCCAGGGCCTTTGCCCGAGCCTAGAAACGATGAGATAGCCTTCAGTCAGGCTGCTGTGTGAAGGCTTCTCCTGGTTTAGCAGTGAGCATAAAAATAACGTACACGCGGCTTGTGTGCGTTTATTTTCAGCTTATGGACTAAGGCTGGGGATTCGTTCTGCTTGTGGTGTACCAGTAGTAGGCTATGGAGCCGAACAAGAGAGCTCCGATGCCTAAAGCTATAAAAAAGCGGCCGGGGTGATGAGAAGCCCGCCAGAAATCATGTCCCACCCAAGATTCCCAGATAATCATAGGAAACTTCCCCAGGAATGTTGCCAGGATGAAAGAGGTAAAGGACATTTGGGATAAGCCGCCCGCGTAATTGACAGCGGCGGAGGGCAGAACGGGAACGAGCCTCGAAAGGAGAACAAGGGAAAAACTGTTTCCTTCAATAAGATTGCCCCATTTTCCGAGTTTCTCAACGTTTGGCTGAACCCACGCTTGGCCGATTGTACGGGCAAACCAAAAACCTAGAGCAGCCCCAAGCAGGCTTCCGGTCAGAGAGAGGAGGAAACCGCCGACCCAGCCGTAGAGGAGGGTGTTAACGCCGGCAACTAAAACAAAGGGAACAACCGGGAAAAGCATAAGTAGTGCAATGATTAACAAATCCATTAAGAGACTTAGATTTCCCCACTGCTTGATGAATGCTTGAAAAACGTCAGGATGTTGAAGTTTGGGGTAAAGAACGATAATGAGAGAGAGGGAGAGCAACAAGGTGAGGTAGGAAAAGTGCTTTTTTTTCAAACGATACCCTCCATCTAAAGAGTTTTAACAGAGCATTAAACATGTCTATCCTAACATATTATGT
Source organism: Candidatus Desulfosporosinus nitrosoreducens (assembly GCF_030954495.1). Taxonomy (GTDB): domain Bacteria; phylum Bacillota; class Desulfitobacteriia; order Desulfitobacteriales; family Desulfitobacteriaceae; genus Desulfosporosinus; species Desulfosporosinus nitrosoreducens. The sequence goes on from NZ_JAVHUW010000083.1 coordinate 294,308, forward strand.
GCCCTCTTGAATAGAAGTGAATATTTAATAGGACGGGAAAAGGTACTTTCCCTTTTCTCCGTTTGTGATAAAATATGGTTAAAGGTGAGAATGCTGAGAATGAAAGGGTGGTAAACCCCATGCCGCAACCTCAGACGTTTTGTCTGAAACCTGAGGATATTTTTGGCCTTCTTCAGGAAATTAATCTTGAAGAAAATTTAGAAGACGCCCTGAAAATTTTGACAAGCCGGGGGCTTGATTTTTTTAACTCTACTATGGCTGGTATATGGCTCTTTCAAGAAGAAAAATTTCATTCTTTTACTATCAGCGCTCGCACGGAACAGCAAGAAAGATTTTTAAGGCAGAGCTTTCTGCCCTCGGATTTCCGCAACTTTGTTTCAACCGGAATAGTGGGAGAAGCCTTTCTTGAACCTAAGGTGACCTTGCATGAAATTGACGAGCGCGGGAATGAACACCACCCCGGAGAGACAGGAAACCATGATTGTTTTGCCGCCTGGAGTGAAGCCTTGCGTGAATTTAGGATACGCCGGATTTTATGTGTCCCTCTCGTTCACTTTGGTCAGCTCTTTGGACTGCTGATTCTTTTCAGCCCTGACCCCTTCTCTTTTGATAAAGATAGCGTTTATTGGCTGGAACAGCTCAGGCCTTTAATCTCTTCGAATGTTTATGAACAACAATTGCGCTTAGCCGCTCTGGAGCGGGAACAAGCCTTGTCACTGCTTTTGCGGGGAACTGAGATCTTAGTTAAGGCGGTCTCGGAAGATCAACTGTTGGCTGAGGCCGGGGAAATGGCCATGGAAATTTTGTATCTTGAAGCGGGATTTTTTCACATGGAAATAGATGGGGAATGGAAGCTGCGCTCCCCTTTCGGCCGTCTGAAACAGTTTGATACTATTTGGCAAGAGTGGATGAACCAGGATAAACAAAGGAATTTTCCTTTGGGTTATAGCCCAAGCCCGACTCCGACTTCAAGAATCCTTGAAGAACAAAATCAAAAGGATATTCCTTATCCCGTCAAAAAGATCTTTATTCACCCGATTATTACCTATCGGGGCATTGTCGGAGAGCTGTGGCTCATGGACTCCGGGGTCCGGGACCTGGAACAGACCCGGGAAATACTTTCCGCCTTTGTGCGGATGCTGAGTATGTCCTTAGAGACGATTCGGCAAAGGTTGGAATTGAAACATTTGGCGACAACGGATTGCCTGACAGGCATTTTAAATCGTCAGGGCTTTGAACAGCGGATTATCGGAGAAATGGCCAATACCCTGAGACGAGGCTCGGCCTTTCAATTTTTACTGCTTGATCTGGATGGCTTTAAAAAATTGAACGACACCCAAGGGCATCCCGTTGGCGATTTGGCTCTGATTCATGTCGCTCAAAACCTGCAAAAGTCCGTCCGCTTGGGTGATATCGTCGCCCGAACCGGGGGAGACGAGTTTGCGGTTGTTCTCACAGATTTGAGGTCAGGTCCCAATGCTCTTAAGATTATCGAGCGACTGAAAAACAATTTGGAACTGGAAAAATACGGCTTGGGAATCAGCATCGGGGTTGCGGAATTTCCGACGGAATCCCAGGATTACGAGACTCTATATAAGGTATCTGACCGCCGGCTCTATGTCGGAAAACAAAACGGCAAAGGACAAATTGTCTTGGCTTAGTTAAATCCCACATCCGCCTGAATTATTAGGAATTGGCAACGGTATGACTGTGGCATGCCGTTGTTTGTGTTTGCGGAAAGATTTGCTTGCAATGGATTGGCCGGGGCGATACATTAGAAATAGGATTTAAGGGGTTATGGGGGAAAGAACTGAGAGGGGCGGTAGGTTTGACGAAAAAATACATATTGGCTTTGGATCAGGGGACAACCAGTTCGAGGGCCATACTTTTCGATCGGCAAAGCAGAATTCTAGGCATATCCCAGTCGGAATTTCCTCAATATTTTCCCCAGCCGGGCTGGGTGGAACATGATGCTGTGCAGATTTGGCATTCCCAATACCAGGCTTTGGCAGATCTTCTGGCTCAGACAGGAATTACCTGTTCGGAAATCGCCGCAGTGGGGATTACCAATCAACGGGAGACGACAATTCTCTGGGATCGTGTTACGGGTGAACCGGTGGCTCCCGCCATTGTCTGGCAGTGCCGCCGTACCTCGGAATTAGTGGAAGATCTGGTTGCCAGGGGCTGGGGAGAGAAAATTCAAGCTAAAACCGGCTTGGTGCCTGACGCTTATTTCTCAGGGACAAAGATCAAATGGATTTTGGACAATGTCCAGGGAACACGCCGCAGAGCTGAAAACGGAGATCTTCTCTTTGGTACCGTCGATTCCTGGCTGGTTTGGCAACTAACCGCCGGCAAGGTTCATGTCACGGATTATTCCAATGCCTCACGCACTATGCTTTACAATATTCATACCTTGTCCTGGGATCAGGAGATCTTAAGGGAATTGGGGATTCCCTCTTCGCTTTTGCCGGAAGTGAAGCCTTCCAGTCAGGTTTACGGCGAGGCGGTTTACGGGATTTTTAGCGGTCAAGGCGTGCCTGTCAGCGGAATTGCAGGCGACCAACAGGCTGCTTTATTCGGGCAGATGTGTTTCTCTCCGGGGATGGCCAAAAACACTTATGGTACGGGCTGCTTCATGCTGATGAATATTGGCGAGCGGGCTGCAACATCCCGGCACGGTCTTTTGTCAACGATCGCCTGGGGCGTCAACGGCCGGGTGGAGTATGCTTTGGAAGGAAGCGTGTTTATGGCCGGAGCCGCCCTGCAGTGGCTTAGAGATGGCTTGCAGCTTATATCTTCGGCTAAAGAATCCGAAGCATTAGCCCGCAAGGTTTCCGACACCGCCGGGGTTTATGTTGTTCCGGCCTTCACAGGTCTGGGAGCACCTTATTGGAATATGAGGGCCCGCGGGGCGATCTTCGGCCTGACTCGGGGAAGCGAAAAAGAGCATTTGGTAAGGGCTACTCTGGAAGCGATGGCTTATCAGACGAAGGACGTTTTAACCGCTATGGAGAAAGACTTAGGGATAAATCTTCAGTCTTTAAAAGTGGATGGCGGGGCGGCGGTGAATAATCTTTTATTGCAGTTTCAGGCGGATATTCTCGGAGTCCCTGTGGAACGCCCGCAGGAAATAGAAACAACGGCACTGGGCGCTGCTTATTTAGCGGGGTTAGCCGTTGGTTTTTGGCGTGATCAGGATGAATTGAAAGCAAGTTGGCGTTTAGATCGCCGCTTTAAGCCTGAGATGGACTCCGACCTTCGCTCGAAGCTCTATCGAGGCTGGCAAAAAGCCGTGCAGCGCACTTTAGATTGGGATGAAGATGCGTGAAAAATAAAAAGGTGGGAAAGGCAGCTGAAGCAGGCTGCCTTTCTTTTTTACTGTCGGGGAGTATACCTTGTAATACTTTCTGGGGCATAAGCGTAATTTGACAGCCGTCTGTGCAAGCATGGACAATCAAGTTTTTTCTACATTTGTGTTCTTTTTGTCAAATTTATCGATAAATCCAATTATTAGCAGGAATTTTAATGAAACTTCGAGAATGAAAATTCAAGGAGGGACCACTATGAAAGAGAATCTAAAATGGGAAAATTTAAAACGCGTAACTCCTTGGCGGATGGCGGGCCTCTACGCTCTGCTCGGTGGTTTGTGGATTCTTTTCTCGGATCGTGTATTAGGTTTTTTCATCCAAGACCACGACTTGTTTATTGAGCTCTCGGTGGCTAAAGGCTGGCTGTATGTTTTTGTGACGTCGGTACTTCTCTATTTTCTTTTTTATTTTGGGCTGAAATCACTTCAAAATTCTGAAGAAGCCTTGCAGGAAAGTTATCAGCAATTGCAGTTAAAGCACCTGGAACTGGAAACTGTTCACCAGGAAATGGAGGCAACCCACGAGGAACTTGTGTCGGCAGAGGAAGAGTTAAAACAGCAGTTTTATGAGCTTCAGGAACAAGAAGCTTATTATCGCCGGATCTATGAGGGAATTTCCAGCGGAATTCTGGTACAGGACCGTTTGGGCAGGATAATTCACGCTAACGAGGCGGTTTACCGGCTGCTCAGGCGCAGCCGCCTCCAGTTGCCAGATCCGACTTCCCTGGAGGCGGATTGGCAGGCTAAGTTCTCGGACGGGACCCCATTTCTTTGGGAAGAGCTGCCCAAGGATGCGCTTGCCGGTAAGGCAGGATATAACCTGTATCGCGAAATAGAGGTTTCCCGGGAAAATCATCCCAAAACCTGGCTTTCAATTCACTCGGATGTTATCCAGAATTTAAATTCCGAACACGACCAGGAGATTATCACGACGTTAGTGGACATTACGGAAGAAAAAACTTCGGAACTGTATGAACGTCTTTTAAAAGAGATTGATCGTTTAGTGCTGCAGGAAAAACCCTTGCCCGCAATAGAGAAATATCTCTGTGAGCAATTTGTTAAGGAAATGGATTTCCCCTGGGTTTGGATAGGGATGAAAAAAGACCATGGAGTGGTTGAATTTCGCGCGCAAGCAGGAATTGCCAATTTAGATCCGCCCGTTGTCCGCTGGGACGACTCTCCTTACGCTCGGGGAGCTGTCGGGCAGACGATCCGGACCGGGGAAAAGCACATCTTTGCTTTGGAAAACAACCCTTTTTATGATGCCTGGAGAGATTTCATCGACTCTAATGAACTTCGCTCCGTGGCGGCTTTTCCCTTGACCTATCAGGGAGAAACGTTTGGCGCCTTGAGCTTGTACACGAAAGAGACAGACTATTTTGACAAAAAGAGAATTGCCCTTTTGGAGCACTTCTCTCTGCAACTGGCCATAACTTTTAACTATGCGCAAAATCGCGAATATTTGGAACGCTATCGGCTGTTAGCTGAGGACTCTTTGGAAATCATCCTCTTTGTTCAAACGGACGGACGAATTTTAGACGCCAATAAGGCGGCCGTGGAGCGTTATGGCTATAGCCATGAGGAATTAACCGGGATGTATATCCAGGATATCCGCTTGATGGAGGATAAAACTGAACTTTTGGATCAGTTGCAAAGGGCAAAGTCGGGGATTCAGTTTGAATGCCTGCATCGCTGCAAAGACGGAAGTGTTTTCCCTGTCGATGTCAGCTCCAAAGGAGCAATTTTTCGTGGAAATCAAATTGTTATCAGTATTATTCGGGAAACGACGGAACGAAAAAATGCGGAAGCCATGATTTGGCTGCAAAAAGAGCGGGCCCAAGTCACCTTGGATTCCATTGGCGATGCGGTGATCACCACCAATGTTCAGGGAATCGTTGAGTACCTCAACCCAATTGCCGAGAGCTTGACGGGGTGGACAAATACTGCGGCAGCGGGACAGTTCTTAGAACAGGTTTTCCGGATTGTCAATGAAGACACCGGCGCCCCGGCTGTCAATCCTATTGTGCGCTGTCTGAGAGAGGGCCGCATTGTTGGCCTGGCCAACCATACTGTTTTGATTCATTACAATGGGCAGAAGATCGCTATAGAAGATTCGGCCGCGCCTATCCGCGACCGCCAGGGAAAAGTGATTGGCGGGGTTCTTGTTTTTCATGATGTCAGTGATAAGCGCAACCTGATGCGGGAGTTGGCCCACCAAGCTCAACATGATGCTTTGACCGGGCTGCCCAACCGGCTCTTGTTCAACGAATTGTTAAGTCAGGCTTTGGCTCAGGCAAGACGGCAAAAGAGCATGCTGGCTGTCTTATTCCTGGACCTGGACCACTTTAAACTAATCAACGATACGATGGGGCATAATATGGGAGACCTGCTCTTAATTCTGTGCTCAGAGCGCCTTCATTTGGCTTTGCGCGAAGGAGACACCATAGCGCGTCAAGGTGGGGATGAGTTCTTAGTGCTTCTTCCGGATATCCGCCAGGTGGAAGAAGCCGCCTCCATAACCCAAAAAATCCTGGATAATTTTCTGCAACCCTTTTCCCTGAATGGCAATGATGTCTTTATCAGCCCCAGTGTCGGGATAAGTCTTTACCCCAATGATGGCGATGATTTAGAGACTTTGGTCAAACAAGCGGATGCGGCCATGTACTATGCCAAAGAACAGGGCAGAAAAAATTATCAATTTTTCACGCCGGAGCTTAATTTTAGGGCCCATGAGCGGTTGTCTCTGGAAAACAGCCTGCGCAAAGCTTTAGAGCGGGATGAGTTCGTCCTCTATTATCAGCCTCAGGTGGATTTTGAAACCGGCACCATTGTGGGCCTGGAAGCCCTCATCCGCTGGAACTCGGCTGAGCGGGGACTCGTCCCGCCGAACGCTTTTATTCCTATTGCCGAAGAAACAGGTTTGATTGTTCCCATCGGGGAATGGGTGCTGCGCAGTGCCTGTATTCAAAGTGTGGTCTGGCAGCAGCAAGGCTTTAAGCCGCTGCGTATCGGGGTCAATATCTCCGCCCGGCAGTTTCAGGAAGCTAATTTCATTGAATCTGTGGCTCAAATATTACAAGAGACGAAGATTGACCCTCAATGGCTGGAAATAGAAATCACCGAAAGTATTGCCATGGAAAGAGGAGAGACCTCCGTTGAGATGCTGCGCCGCCTTAAGGAATTGGGCGTGCGGATATCCATCGATGATTTCGGAACAGGATTTTCCTCTTTGAATTATTTAAAGCGGCTCCCGGTCGATACCTTGAAGATCGATCAGTCCTTTGTGCGGGATATTCAGGTTGACGACAATGGGGAGGCGGTCATTACGACGATTATCCTCTTAGCCCAGAACCTTCACCTCAAAGTGATAGCTGAAGGAGTTGAAAACGAGACTCAGTGGACCTTCCTTAAGGAGAAGCGTTGTGATGAAATGCAAGGCTATTTCTTTAGCAAACCTTTGCTGGCGAAAGATATTGAGATGCATTTCATGATCCCAAGGGAGCGGTCATGATTGTTCCTCTCCCGAAAAGATTTTTCGGGGAAATATTAAATTGAGTAATTATTTGCGGGCTGTGAAGCAGGAATGTTATTTCACAAAGTAGAATTATAAACTCAGTGAATTATATAACAAGACAAAATAATGAGATACTTGATAGATCAGGTGAGATTTAGGAGGATTTTGGTATGAACTATGCAAAATGGATGAACGATATAGGAGACAGCTTTATCGGGGAAATGCTGAAAGCAGCCCAAAACCCCAGTATGATTTCTTTCGCCGGCGGTTTGCCCGCCCATGAACTTTTCCCGGATCAAGCTTTGCAGCGCAGTTTTCAGCGGGTTTTTGAAGAACAGGGAAAACCCGCTCTTCAATATGCCCAAACTGCCGGGCATCCGCCCTTGAGAGAATGGCTTGCCAGCCAACATAGCAGGAACGGGAAACCGGCCAAAATGGAAAACATTGTCGTGACCACAGGAAGCCAGCAAGGCTTGAGCTTGTTGGCTCAAACCTTCTTAGATCCGGGAGATGTGGTGTTTTTAGAAATGCCCACCTATTTAGGAGCTATCCAGGCCTTCCAGGCCTTTCGCGCTCAGTTGCGGATGATTCCCTGCGACGAACAGGGGATCATTCCGGAAGAACTGGAGAAAATGCTCCAGGAAGTTACCCCCAAATTTCTCTATCTCATTCCTAACTATCAGAATCCCTCGGGTAAGGTCATGGGACTTGCCCGCAGGCTGCAGCTCTTAAGAGTGGCCCAGATTTATGATCTGCTGATTGTCGAGGACAATCCCTACGGAGAGCTGCGTTTTGAAGGAGAGAAGCTGCCCAATCTCCTCGATCTCGGAGAAAATGTGATCTACTTGGGCACGTTCTCCAAAGTATTGGCTCCGGGACTAAGAGTTGGGTATATCGTGGCGGAAGAGGATATTGTCGATCACCTTTGTCAAACTAAAGAAGGGGTGGATTTGCACAGCAATAACCTCACCCAACGCGCCGTCGTTGAATTTTTGCAAGAAGGGCTGCTGCCGGGACACATTGAAACCTTAAGGAAGGTTTACAAGGAACGAAGGCAGGCCATGGTGGAGGCCATAGAGCGTTATTTGGGGGACGAAGTGGAAATGATCGTCCCTGCAGGAGGACTCTTCCTTTGGGCAAGATTTAAAAATATTGCCAACAGTTTTGATTACGTGGAAGAGACGATTCGCCAGAACGTGCTCTATGTTCCGGGTTCATTCTTTTATACAGACCAGCGCATAACTTCAGAGGTGCGCTTAAATTATTCCTGTTCGACACCGGAAGTCATTGATGAGGGGATTCGACGTTTAGCCCGGGCGATAGTAGGGTAGGCCCACGCTTTAAAAGCGTCAGGTTAATGACTTTGTTCATGGGCCTGACGCCTTCTTTCTTAGTATTGCTCAGAGTATAGTTTTGTTGTATGCTTTTTGAACTATGATGAAAAAAATGAGAAAGGAACGTCTGCCAATGGCCTTACAATTAGCCGCCCTGGTCCAAGCAGTCACGGCAGGCCATAATAAAGCTGCGGTGGCCTATGCTGAAACTTTGCTGGCGGAAGGGACCGATGTCTATACGATTGTGCAAGCCGGTCTTTTGCCTGCCCTGCAAGCTCTGGATGTCAAGTGCACCTCCGATGATTTTAATTTGCTGGAGATTATGCTGGCGGGGCGCGCTTTGATGGATGTGATGGACAAGGTTGTAGCCAAGCATCTAACTCTTTCCGAACTGAATGTGAAGAAGAGAACAATTGTTTTGGGTACAATCAAAGGAGACATTCACGAACTGGGCAAACATGTGGTCAGGATTATTTTACGAACGGCGGGGTATCGAGTCGTTGATTTGGGCAAAGATGTTGAGCCTGTCAGGTTTGTGCAGGCTGCCGGCGAGGAGAAGGCGGACTATATTTTCGTTTCGGGGTTAATTACGGTGGTTATGCCTTATGTCCGGCAGATTAAAGAGTTAGTTGAGCGGGAAGGCTTGAGCACTAAGATTGTAGCCGGTGGAGCAGCCTTGCAGCAGGCCACGGCGGAGGAGCTGGCCGTGGATTACGTTGCCAAAGATGCTTTTGCGGTCCTGCATTATTTGCAGGGAGAGCTGGAAGAGGTATGAATTCTTTAGAACGGGTTCTGGCGGCTGTTCATTTTGCCCAGGTTGACCGTCTGCCCCTTTTTTTGCAAATTTCCGGGTTTGCCGCGACTTCGGCGGGAATTGCCCTGCCGGAGTATTTGACAAAAAGTGAGGTGTTAGTCTCTGCTCAGTTGGCGGCGGCTAAACGTTTCCAGAATGATCTTTTAGTTGCTGCGCTAGATTGTTGTGTTGAAGCCGAGGCTCTCGGAACGGAAATTACCTTTGTCCCTGAAGCCTACCCCCATATTAAATTCCCTTTAATAGATAATTGGCGTCAGATTGAAGATTTGTCGATACCGGACCCTTATTCAGCGGGGCGTCTGCCCGTCCTGTTAGAGGCCTGTCAAATGCTGTTAGAGCGGGACGCCGGGGAGCATTTTGTCGTGGGACAGACTTTAGGGCCGACGACCTTGGCCGCTCAAATTTTTGGTATTGAAAATTTAATGTATTTATTGATTGATGAGCCCGAGGGTTTTAGCCGGCTTTTGAATTTTACGGCCCAAGTGACTCAAACTCTGGCTGAGGTTTTGGCCAACCTTGGGGTTCACGGCGTGATGATCAATGAGCCTTCGGCCTCTCCCAATATCTTTCCCCCAGAAGTATTTCGCGTGTTTATCCAACCCCTTTTGCAGGAAGTTTTTGTTACGTTGAGACGCAGCTATTCGGGGGTTAATTGGCTGCAGATTACCGGAAATGCCACGCCGATTTTGCCTTTAATAGACGGGCTGGAGCTCGATTTGGTGACTCTGGATTCGCCGGTTGAGCTCGGCCGGGCTTTAGAGGTTTTTCCACGAAAAACTCTGTGCGGCAATCTTAACCCCTTGCTGTTTTTAAAGGGGAGGAAAGAGCGGCTGGCCGAGAGTTTGCCGGGGACTCTTAAACAGGGGCGAAAGTTGGGCTATATTCTGGGGAGCGGTTGTGAGATCCCTTTAGATTCAGATCCCCGAAATCTGGAGTATTTAATTGAGCTCTTGAGGTGCAGGCATCATGAATTGTGAAATATGCTTTCTGCCAATGAAGGTTAGAGTTGTGGTGCCAGCCGGGACAACTGTTCTGGAAGGCGCCCGGAAAGTCGGCCTGCCGCTGGCTTCGCTGTGTACAGGGAACGGGGCTTGCGGAAAATGCCGAATTATTCCCGACCGCAAAGCGGAAGGTTTGAACCAATTAACTCTTGCGGAAAAGCTGAGCCTTGGAGCTGAGTTAACCGCCCGGGGATATCGTTTGGCCTGCCTGACCCAGGTTAGCTGCGATGTGGCCATTGAGATTCCGGCCGCAAGCTTGCGGGCCTGGGTTCCCTTGGCGAAGGAAGCGGCCAAGGTCTTGGACTTAAGTTCCTATCCCCCCCGCCGGGACTATAAAGAAGCTAAACAGGCTTGGGGAATTGCCGTTGATTTGGGTACGACGACGTTGGCCGGCTATTTGCATGATCTGAAAAGCCAGAGTCTGGAGCGTTCCGCCGCGGTTCCCAACCCTCAGACCCTGTATGGGGCGGATATCCTTACTCGCGCCAATTATGGCGTGAACTCTCCGGAGGGCGCCAAGGAATTGCGCGCCGCTCTTTTTCAGGGCCTTAATGAGCTGTTGATTACCTTATTGCAAGGGTCTGCCGGGCTAAGGCGGGATGTTGAGCGGATCGTTTTGGTGGGCAATGCTTTTATGCACCATTCTTTTTTAGGTTTGGACTTACTGTCTTTAAGCCAATATCCTTTCGCGCCCCTATTTACGGAAGGAGTAAGCCTGAGGGTTGCAGACCTGGGAGGGGAGGTACCCCTGCTGCTTGAACCGGCAACGTTAGTGGAGGTGCTGCCCTTGGTGGGGGGATTTGTCGGGAGTGATCTTCTGGCAGGGCTTTTGGCCACGGGGGTTATTCATTCCCCGGATTCCTTCCTCTATGTGGACTTGGGAACGAATAGCGAGGTGGCTTTAGGAAACAAAGAGCGGATTCTGGTCACCTCTACCAGCGCCGGTCCGGCCTTTGAAGGTGGAGCCATGGAGTGTGGCATGCAAGCTCAGCCGGGGGCTATTGATGAGGTCGATTTGGCCTCGCCGGATTTGACCGTCCGCACGATTCACAATTTGCCCCCGCTGGGGTTATGCGGGAGCGGGGCAATCAGTCTGCTGGCCGAACTCTTAAAAAAGGGGATTGTTGATGGGCGCGGCCATTTGCTGCGACCTAACGGCTTGATTAAAGAACAGGCCGCCTATGTCCTCGATCTGCCCAATGAGAAGAAGATCGGCCTGACCGCCCGGGACATCGGTGAGCTGCAAAAAGCCAAAGCAGCGGTTTATGCGGCGGCAGCCGTTTTAGCTGCCGAGTTTGGGATTCCTTTGCACAAGATCAGCCGTGTTTATGTCGCGGGGGCTTTTGGCACTTACTTGCCCCTTGACCAGGCCATGAGCATAGGGCTGCTGCCTAATTATCACCCGGAGGCGATCATTCCCGCAGGCAATGCCGCTGGGGATGGCGCCCGCATGGTTCTGGTTTCCGAGGAGCTCCGGCAGGAATTGGGACAAGTGCTCTCTAAGGTTGAACTGCTGAATATGGGGGTACATCCTTCTTTTATGGCAGAATTCATTAAAGCCTTGTTTTTTCCGCATGAGGACTTGCTTTGGTTTGAGTCTTAAGAAGGGCGGAATATTATGAAAGCGGAAAACAGTCAACTTAATCAGCGGGTTTACCAAGCGCTGATCAAGCTTAATAACTTCATGGGGTTTTTCCCCAACAACTTAGAGGCTAATCTGGCCTTACTCGTCAAGGAACTGGAAAAATTACTGGCCCCCTGCCAGGCCGACTTTTGTTTGCGTCAAAGGAACTTTACCGCGCTTTTTGGCGAAGTTCCCTTCAGCGGAGAGCGCTATACCCTCTGTCAGTCCGAGGGTTGTTGGATAGAAGATCACGTCTTGCCGATTATTGTTCAGGACTTGAGTGCGGAGGAAGGGTGTCGGAACCATCTTGTTCCGCCGGGTATTCAGTCTTATGCCGGGATTCCGATTATGGAGGAAAATGAGGTGATCGGGGTCCTGACGCTTCATCATCCGCAGAAGGACTTTTTTACGCGCGAGATCCTGGAGGTTCTGCTGGTAATGGCTAATCTGGCGGCCATTGCTATTCACCAGTGGAGGCTGGTCACTCGCTTGGAAAGAGAAAAAACTGAACTGCAAGAGGCGAATCGGGAAATTAAGGAGTTAGCCCGAAATTTGGCTCAGAGCGTAGATGAATTAAAAAAGACGCAGAAACAATTAATCCAGTTGGAGAAGCTGGCCTCCGCCGGCCGCTTAGCGACGGATATTGCCCATGAAATTAACAATCCGGTCGGGATTATTGTTTCCAGCGTCGAATGTATGCTTTTGGACGGGGGACCTGCTCTGTCCGAGGAGTTCAGGAACGATGCCCGAGTGATCCTTGATCAAACAGACCGGATCAGCAAAATAACCCGTTCTCTTTTGTCCTTTGCCAGGCAGCCGGTTGAGGAAAAAAGTGCTGTCAATCTCAATCAGATTATTGAAGAAACCGTGGGACTTTTTAGCAAACATTTAGGGAAAAAAGGCATTTCCGTCCACCAGGATCTGCAGAAAGACCTCCCCTTAATCTTAGGAAACAGCAATCAGGTTCAGCAGATTCTGGTCAATCTGATTAGCAATGCCGGTGATGCCATGAGCCAGGGCGGCAACCTTTATCTGAGAACGAAATTCCGAGGCCGGAAGCTGCTTGTGGAGGTTGAGGATGAAGGATGCGGTCTTGCTCCGGAGCAACTGGAGAAGATTTTTGATCCTTTCTATACAACCAAAGGCAAGGGTGTTGGAACAGGCCTGGGCTTGGCGATTAGTTACAGCTTAATTGAAGAACACGGAGGGGAAATTGACGTGGCGAGTAAAGAGGGGGAAGGCACTTGCTTCACAATTGCTTTTCCCGCCGGTGAGTTGGTGAGCTAAATGACGAAGATCTTAATTATTGATGACGAAATCGAGATGGCTCAAAATTGCCTGCGTTTATTAAAACCTCTCGGTGTGGAAACCTTGACAACGACGAGTGCTAAACAAGGCTTGGACCTGGTCCGAAGCGAAAAGCCGGAGGTTGTGCTGACAGATTTGATGATGCCCGATCTGAATGGTCTGCAGGTTTTGGCAGCGGTAAAAGCCTGGGATGCCGAGATCATGGTGATTATGATTACCGGCTTTGGTACGGTCAATTCGGCTGTGGAAGCGATTAAAGGCGGGGCCTATGATTTTATCACCAAGCCCTTTTCCGGGGAGCAGCTGCGGGTGACTGTGGAGCGGGCTCTCAGTCAGCGCAAGCTGAAAGAAGAAAATACCCGTCTCAAACGCCGGCTGGAAGCGCTGAGCTTTAGTGAGATGGTGGGGCAGAGTTCGGAGTTGTTAAAAACTTTTGAACTGGTCAAGAAAGTGGCTCCCATGGATACCAATGTTTTGATTGTAGGGGAAAGCGGTACGGGTAAAGAGCTGATTGCCCGCAGTATTCACCGGCATAGCCGGCGCAGCCGTCAACCCTTTGTGCCTGTGGATTGTGCGGCTTTATCCGAGGAATTGCTGGAAAGTGAACTCTTCGGGCATGAACGGGGCGCTTTTACCGGAGCGGCGGGCACAAAAGCGGGACTTCTGGAGGTGGCCGACGGCGGAACCTTGTTTCTCGATGAAATGGGAGAGCTTAGCCCTAAATTACAAGTCAAGCTTCTGCGGGTGCTCCAGGAAAAAACCTTCCGGCATGTCGGCGGTACTAAGCAGATTGAAGTTGACGTTCGTTTTGTTTCAGCCACAAATCGGGACTTGCTGGAGGCCATTAAAGACAAAACCTTTCGGGAAGAGATTTATTACCGCTTGAATGGCTTGACAATCGCCTTGCCGCCGCTGCGCACCCGCAGAGGGGATATCCCTTTGCTGGCCAAGCATTTTTTAGAACAGTTTAATGCCCGGAATGACCAGGCGATTAAGTTGGGCCGGGAGGTTCTGCCCCTGCTGGAGGGGTATGCCTGGCCGGGCAATGTCCGGGAGCTTAAAAATGTCATCGAAAGGGCGGCTATTTTGGCTGAAGAAGGGATGATCGGCTGTCAGGATTTGCCGCCTGAGATGCTCAGAGATTCAAGGGAGTCGCTTCAGGAGGGGCAAGGGTTTGCTTGGCCCAATGACGGCCTGGTTCAGGGGTTCAGCGAAGCTAAAGAAAAGTGGATTGCCGTTTTTGAGAGACGCTATCTGCAGGAGCTTTTGCAGCATCATCACTGGAATATCAGCAAGGCTGCCGCAGCGGCGGGAATTAACCGTAAAACCATTCAGCGCTTGCTGGCCAAATATCGTCTTGATCAAGAGTAAGGCCGGCAACGGCACAGGACTTAAGACTTAAGCGGCTTAGACGAAATCAATGGCATCTTGAGCAGGGATGCTGAGACATTGATGTCCGAGACATTCGTGTCCCAATTGGGGGCATGAATGTCTTTTTTTATTTCCAAAGGGCCGGAGGCGCCGGAGATGTGAAGATTGTGTGAAGGAAAAATGATAGTTTTGTTGGCATTTAATTTGCAATATCCAGGAGCTGGCGTTGAATCTGGGCCTTAATCCGGGGAGAACAAAGGGGGTGGGTTGAATTTGACCTGGATCTGAAGGGAGCGAGGTATAGTTTATACCCATTAAATTACAGGGGGAAAGCTTACTTAGCTATTTCTTACTAGTGAGAATTAAGGCAAAGCTCCGGAAACTAAGTGACAGAGAAGAACAAAAGGGGGATGTTTAGTTGGGAGTTCTAAAATTCGGCCGTTATAAAGGAATAGCCATTGCCGTAATCATCGGCCTTCTGATCGGAGTGGCCGGCGGCAAGTTTACCTGGGACAGTACGCCAGCCCAGACGACGGCCCAAGTAAGCGCTGCGTCGGGTGGATTTGTGCCTCCCGGACAATTGGATACGGATTACATGTTTGCCTCCGGCGGACAGGCCGGAACGCTGATTACTTACGGCCTTCCTTCCATGCGCATCATTAAGACGATTCCTGTGTTTGCCCCGGATGCCCGAACGGGTTTTGGTTTTACTCCGGAAACCAAGAAAATGCTCGGGGATTTAAGCTGGGGTGACGCCCATCATCCGACGATGAGCCAAACTCAAGGAACCTATGACGGCAATTTTTGTTGGATCAATGACAAGGCCAACAACCGGATTGCTCAGGTGGACCTGCGGTCCTTCACGACAACCCAGATTTTGAATGTTCCCAATCTCATGGGTTTGCACTCTTTATCCACAGATCCGGACAGCAAGTACTTATTCACTGCTTCGGAATACAGTGCCCCGGTTGTCGACGGCAAGCCGAATTATGCTCCGCTGGAGTCCTATAAAGACAGCTATTACGGCATAGTGAGTGTTGTCGATACGAATAAGGCGGGTGTGCAGGCCGGCCAGTCCGGGAAGATGAATCTGGATTATGAACTGATCGTCCCGCCCTATGATTATGATCTTGCTTCAGTAGGGAAGGGAGCCAGCGCCGGTCTGGCTGTGTTTACGGCTTACAACTCGGAAGAGGCTTCGACAGATCTGGAGAAAAACTCCGCCAAATTCGACCGCGACCTGACTCTGGTGATGGATTACAATGCCGCGCAGAAGCTTATCGATGCGGGCCAGCAGGATGCCGTCATCAATGGGGTTAAGGTTATCGATCCGCGCAAGCACCCTGGTATCGCCTACCTGCTGCCGATTCCCAAAAACCCGCACGGCGTTGATATCAGCCCTGACGGTCAGTGGATCTGCTATTCCAGCAAACTTGATCCGGTGGTCACAGTGGTCAGCACAGAGAAGCTGAAAAAGGCCATTGCCAATCAGGATTATGCTACGACCACCTGGGGGCTGCCGGTGATCAAATACCAGGATGTGCAAGAGGCTCAAATCCCGGTGGGGGTTGGTCCTTTGCACACGCAATTTGATGATCAGGGGTATGCTTACACCAGCCTGTTCGTGGAGAGTGCCGTAGCCAAATGGCAGCTGGGCACTTGGAAAGTCATCGATAAAGAATCCGTCAACTACAATGTCGGTCATATTGCTGTGGCCGGCGGAGACAGTATGCATCCTTTCGGCCATTGGCTGGTGGCTTTGGACAAAATGTCTTTAAATCGCTTCCTGCCGGTGGGGCCGGGCTATCCTGTGACGGAGCAGCTTTTTGACCTCTCGGGCGGAGCGAAGATGAAGCTCATCAATGAAGTTCCCAGCGACCGGGAGCCTCACTACGCTTCGATCATTCCGGCCAAGCTTATGCACCCCTTGAGCATTTATCAGAAAGATGCTTCCCGTCCCAACTCTATCTGGTCGGATGATCAGGCTAAAGTTGTCCGCAACGGCAAAGACGTCACAGTTTATATGGACGTTGTGCGCAGTCACTTGACTCCGGATCAGATTGAAGTCAATCAAGGAGACCATGTGACCATGTATATCACGAATATTGAACAGCAGCCCAATGTCAGCCACGGAATCGCAATTTCCGATTACAACATTAACGCGGCGGCCGACCCGGGCGAAACAACACACATTGAATTTACCGCGGATAAAGCGGGAACGTTCCCTTACTACTGTACGGATTTCTGTTCCGCCCTGCATGAAGAAATGATGGGTTATCTCTTGGTTAAACCGAACTAGAAACGTTGGCGAGCCGGGGCTTACTCCGGCTCCCACTTCAAGGAAAGGTTGTGGTGACGTGGATAAGCGTTTACTGCCTAAAAGGGCACTTACCCTTGGGGCTGCGGTGGCTTTTGCTTTGGCCATGGTCAACAAGCTTTGGGGAATGGTCCTGGTATCTACTTTTTATTACAACGGTTTAAAGCTGAATATTTACGCGACGAAGGCAACGGGGGATTTAAGCGAGCTTAATATCCTCAATCATTATATTGGCATGATGAACATTGACAACAGTCTGCCGGAGTTTCGCTGGATTCCTTGGGTCTTCGGGCTGATTGTGCTCTTGAGCCTGGCGATGGCAATTTGGCCCAAGCGTCAGGTGCTGATCGGCGGCACCGTGCTTACTCTCGTGGGCCTGGGAGCAATGGGCGGGGATTTTTATTATCGCCTTTATGAATACGGTCATGATTTTGTGGCGGATGCCCCTATCCAGGTAGCTGGTTTCACTCCCAAGATTATGGGGCATTACATGCTGGCTAATTTTGATGTCACTACAGGTTTTGGCTGGGGAGGGCTCTTTGCCCTGCTGGGGGTGGTACTTTTGCTGCTTGCCGTCTTTCAGCAGCCGGAAAGAGAAGCGGAAGGGGAACTGAAGACCTGAGAATTGGAGGGTGTGAGTTAAGCGATAAAAGTTTAAGCGATAAGAGTTCAGGTGATAAGTGTTAAGCGTTAAGTGTCAAATGTTACGCCTGCATGGTGGACTCGTTTGTAAAAGCAGAAAATTGAAAGCCTTGGAAATTGGACACGGAAGGCCTCAGAAGGGCAGGAAAGGAGGTGGTTCAGTGGCAGGAAATCGGAAATGGAGCGCCTGTTTGTTGTTAGGGGTGTTCACTCTGCTTAGTTTAGGACTGGGGAAACCTGCCCTGGCCCAGGGAGCGGCAAGTACTCAACTCACTGTCGGGCCCCAGGGAGAGTATTCGGACATAAAATCCGCCGTGGCTGCGGCTCAACCGGGCCAAACGATCAACGTGGAACCGGGAGTATATCGGGAGCGCCTGAGCATCAATAAACCTTTGACCTTACGGGGTCAGGCAGGGGCAATCCTGGATGGCGGCGGGCAGGAAACGATAATTTTAATTACGGGTACTCAGGATGTAACGGTTTCCGGGCTTAGCCTGCGCAACAGCGGCGGTCCGGCCACGATACCTTATGCGGGGGTTAAGGTAGTTCAGTCCAAGAACGTGACGGTAGACCAGGTCAAAATGAGTGACATTGAGCACGGGGTTTATTTGGAACAGAGCAGCCATTGCCGGGTCACGAATAACGAGATTTCCGGCAAGGTCAATCTCCTCCCCGAAGATCGAGGGGATGCCATCGGGCTTTGGAAATCCGATCACAATGTTTTCAGCAACAATCACGCCTGGAATGTCCGGGATGGGATCAAGTTCGAATTTTCCACCTTCAATCAGGTCAGCTCCAATCAGTTCGATCACTTGCGCTATGGTCTCCACTATATGTATTCCAATGACAATACCTTCGACCATAATCTCTTTGAAGATGATGTGGCAGGCGCCACCCCTATGTACTCCAAACGAATTCAATTTACGGATAACATTTTTGTCCATATGCCCGGAGAAAGAGGGTACGCTATCCTCCTGCAGGATTCGGATAATTGCGTCCTTAAAAATAATCTCATTATGCAAAGCAATGTCGGTTTGCATTTCGATCATAGCAATAACAATGTCGTGGAAGGGAATACGATTCTTAGCTGCGGCGTGGCGATACGCGTCTTGGGAACTTCTACGGAAAATACCTTTGCCGGCAATAAAGTGGAGGACAATGTGGTCCAGGTCAGCTCCGACTACCAGGCTTTACCGAACATCTGGTCGCTCCAAGGGCGCGGCAACTACTGGAGTGATTATAAGGGCTATGATTTCACGGGGGCTGGAATCGGGGCTTTGCCCTATAATTCCCTCAATTATCTGGCCAAGGCCGTTTATGAACAGCCGCTTTTAGAGCTGTTTGCCGACAGTCCCGGAATTCAAGCCTTGAGTCAAGGGCTGCAGATGTTTCCTTTGTGGCAATTGCCCGGCATCCGGGATCAATACCCGCTGCTGCATCCGGCAGCGCCGCCTGAAGAGTGGCGTCCCTATTTGAGCAGTGCCTCCGCCGGAGGGAATCCCGTTTGGCTGGCAGCTTTATCTGTGGCCGCCCTCCTGGCTGCCGGGGCTATCTTGAGGAAGGGCTGGCGAAGGAGGAAAAATCATGCTTAAACTCAGGCAGGTGAGCAAAGCTTATGGCAGCCTGATGGCCGTAAATCGTGTTTCTTTGGAGATTCCGGCAGGTCAGATTTGGGCTTTGTCAGGTCCCAATGGAGCGGGAAAAACGACTCTTCTCAAAATTATGGCCGGGATTTTGCAGCCTGATCAAGGCCAGCTTTTTCTGGAGGATATTTCGCCCGGCGAGAGTAAAAAGGTGGTGCGCTATGTCCCTCAGAAAGCGGGGCTTTATCCCAATCTGTCGGTGGGGGAAACGCTGCAGTTTTTTGCCGCTTTGTGCGCAGCCGAGAACCTTGAGGAGGTTCTGGACCGTTTTCAATTGACTGCTCTCCGGCATCGTCTTCTGCGGACACTTTCCGGGGGACAGCGTCAGCGGGTCGTGGTGGCCCAGGCCTTTTTAGGGGAGGGGCGGCTGCTCTTGCTGGATGAACCGACGGCCAATCTCGATGCCGATACTTCGGAGCGTTTGCAGGAAGAACTGCGCCGGTTTACAGGCCGTGGAGGAAGTGTAGTCCTGTCCAGTCATATCGCCGTTGATTTGGAGGAAGGACTGATCACGCGCCGTGTGCTGATGAAGGATGGCGCTATCGAGGGGATTCTGTAAGAAAGGGGAGGATGCCATGAAAAGAAAGAATCTTATGATTCTGGCGGAAAAAGAATTGCTGGAGGCCTCCCGCAACCGGTTAGTTCTTGGCTTTGGAGCGGTTTTTTTTGTGCTGGCCCTGACGCTGTCCATTATTGGTTTTATTTCGCCCGGGGCTGAGGACGTGCAGTTCAGCCGTGTCGGGGTCAGCTTGCTCAACCTGGTTGCGCTGCTTGTGCCGCTTATTGCACTGCTGCTTGGTTCTCAAGGGTTCGCGGGGGAATTCGAAGATGGGACGATGGAACTCCTGCTGACCCAGCCTGTCGGTTTGGCTGAGATCTGTCTGGGACGGATCATGGGGCAATGGGCAGCCTTGGCTGCGGCCCTCTTAGCGGGTTTTGGCGGCTCGGGCCTGGTCCTGATGCTTCTCTCCAGCGACCGCCGCGTGCTCCCTTTCCTGGTTAATTTGGGAACAGCTCTGAGCTTAGCTTTGATTTTTCTGATCCTGGGTTCGCTGGTTTCTTTGCAGTCCAAAAATCGGCTCAGTGCTTTATTTACGGCCCTGGCACTCTGGTTTGGGATGGTTATTCTTTACGATATCCTGGTGGTTCAAGTCTTAATGATTAGCAGCGGTTCGACAAGTATGATTTTGCTTTACGTTTTAATGGTCCTCAATCCCAGCGATTTGCTGAGGATTTTAGCCATCCGGCTGACAGATCTGAAAGAACTGTTCGGGCCGACAACGGAAGCTATGGCCGCTTTGCCGGGGTTCCAGGCGCCTGCGGCTGCGGTTTTGGTCTGGCTGGCCTGGGTGTTGGGCCTTTACTGGGCAGTGGTGCGAACCCTATATCACCGGGTTTATAAAGTAGCGCATGCCGCCAAGGCAATCCTGGCGGCTAAGTAAAGGGGGATGGATTATGAGAAGAACGTGGATTGAGCGGCGGAGTCCGGCTGGGGGGAGAGCGGGGCGCCGGGGGGTGGGTTTGCTTGGCGGTCTGCTTTTAGGCCTGACTTTTAGTTTGGCTCTGACGGGCTGCGGCACACCCCAATACCAGTTTGAAAAAAGTCAGAATCAGGAGAAGGTGGCTTTGGCTATCACGCCTTATCCGCAAACGAGCCTCACGCCTATCCATTATACTTTGCAGGTGTCACGGGACGGGCAGCCGGTCCAGCAGGCCGTTGAGGTGGAGTTCAAGATGCCTAAAATGGATATGGGTTCGCATGTCGTGCAGGCCCAGCCCCAGGGGAAAAAAGGTCTTTACACCTTAGAACAAACTCTGAGTATGCCGGGTGATTGGCAGATCCTCGTCCGAACCGGAGGGGAAGAATTTGCTTTCGACACTGTGGCCACCGCCGGTCAAGCTTCGGCTAAGGCGATGGACGGAATGAAGGAGTAATTTCGAAGGTTGGATCAGTTGGATCATCAGTGATATTCCGCGCTTTGGGTTTAGAAGTTCTTACTGAAAGAGGATTGGCAATTTTGGCCCCCAATAAGGGAGAGACTCGGGAATTCATCACAGTTAAGTTTCGGGCGGATAGGGAGAAATGGCTTATTGGGATCTCAGGAGAGATTTACAGTGAAAGAAGCTTAGATTGAAAGAGATTTATATTAAAAAAGAGGAGGAACTTGATGATGTTGAAAAATCGTTTGTTTTTAGGGGTTGTGCTGAGTGTTGTTTTAGTAACGTCGGGCTGCGGCGCGCCGGCTGCCAAGACTGAAACGGGTGGAGCTCCGCCTTCGTCCTCCTCCGGGGGCACTGATCAAAGTTCCCCGGTAACCTCTCAGCCGGCCACGCCCTCAGCTCCGGCACAAGCAGCGGTCACAACGGCCCAAGGCAGTCCTGACCAGGGGAAACAGCTCTTCGACAGCAATTGTGCCAGTTGTCATGCCCTTGATGATCAGAAAATTGTCGGGCCGGGCTTGAAAGGAATCTACAGCAAAAGCGCCCTGCCTAATGGCAAGCCTGTGAACGATGCCAATCTGACGGAGTGGATGAAAACCGGAGACGCTCAGATGCCGGGCAACCCGGCCTTGAGCGCCCAGGACGAAGCCAATATCATCAGTTATCTGAAAACCTTAAAATAACGAGCGGTGGGAGGTTGGAAAATGTCCAAAGAGGAAAAGGCTATGCCAAGGCGAAAATTTCTCCAGATAGGGATCGGCGGCCTGGGCGCAGTGATTGGTTTGAGCTATGTCGGACTGGCGGGAGATTTTCTCCTGCCCGCTTCGGCCAATGCTCAGCAGCTGCAAGAAGTAGGGAAGGTCAATGATTTCACGGTAGGTGTTCCTAAGCTGATGGTATATAAAGGAAGCGGGGGCGAAGAGGGGATGTATGTTACTAACCTCGGCGCTGAAGGTTGGCTGGCGTTGGATTTTCACTGTACGCATTTACAATGCGCAGTAAATTATGAACCCTCTATGAAGCAATACATGTGCCCCTGTCACGGGGGGGTTTATGATTTGAAAGGCAATGTTCTGTCCGGCCCGCCCCCTAAACCTTTGGTTAGACGGGTTGTCCAAGTGCAGGGCGATTCCGTGTTTTTAGGAGGGAGGCTGACGTGAAGCAGTGGTTCGAAGAACGTCTCCATTTGAGTAAAGGCCTGGCTTCCCTGTTTGATCACCCAGTGCCTAAACGCAGTAGTTTCCTTGATTACTTGGGGTTTGCTACCTTATTTGCCCTTATCAACCAGGCTGTCACAGGTATTCTGTTAGCCACAGTGTATACACCTTCAGCAGAAGGAGCCTATGCCAGTATTAAGCTCATACAGGCGACCCCGGTGGGTAACCTTGTCCGTTCTCTCCATTCTTGGGGGGCCAACTTCATGGTCGTACTTATTGTCTTGCACCTTCTGCGGGTCTTTTATGAAGGGGCTTACAAGCGTCCGCGCGAATTGACCTGGGTCATGGGAGTAGTTCTTCTCATCGGGACGCTTGGTTTAGCTTTCACCGGCTACCTTCTGCCCTGGGATCAAGAAGGATACTGGGCGACGGTGGTCGGATCTGCGATGGCCGGTTATGTCCCGTTGATAGGGAATTTCTTGGTTGAGTTTCTGCGCAAAGGAGCTCAGGTTACGGGAACTACATTGACATTCTTTTATTCTGTGCATATGTTGATGCTGCCGGCTTTAATTCTCTTGGCTTTTGTGCCTCATTTTTTCTTTGTCCTGCGGCAGGGTATGGCCTGTACGGACGAACTTGGCGAAGCCAAGAAACGGGGGGAAGACGTTTCGGAAAATTCTTTGCCGTTTTGGCCCAATGTTGCTTTTCGCATGATTTTAGTTGTGATTTTTGTAGGGGCGGCCATGTGGATTTTAGCAGCGGTATATCCCAAAGGCCTTGGAGCACCGGCAGATGTTTTGAATAAGAGCCACTATATTCCGGAACCTGCTTGGTACTTTTTCGGCATCTATCAAATGCTTAAGTACTTTCCCGGTTATCTTGATGTTTTGGCAATGGTAGGTCTGCCGCTTATCTTCTTTATAGTTCTCTTTGCTCTCCCTTGGCTGGACCGTAATCCCAGCAGAAAGCCGCGTAAACGCCCAGTGGCCTTGAGCGTGGCTGGAGTTTTAGTGGTCGGTTTGGTGCTGCTTACCTACCAGGGAATGGCCTCAGTGCCCAAAGCTCTGGCTGATAATGGCGTGATTGCACACCCCAGCTTTAAGAAGGACATTGAACCTGTCTTTCAAAATCAGTGTCTTACTTGTCATGGAAGTGCCAATAACTACCTGCTGGACAGCTACGCCGATGTGACAAAGATAGATGTCATCCCCGGCAACCCGGACGGTTCCAAATTGATTCAGAAGCTGGAAGGTACCGTAAAGCCTCAGATGCCAATCGGTAAGGAGCCCCTTAGCCCGGACCAAATTAAAACGATCCGCAATTGGATACAGGACGGGGCTAAAAACAATTAATTGCTCCGGTTTGGCAACCCGTGCTTACCAGCCTTAAAGACTGGAGAAGGAGAGATTGCTTCTGTTTGACGAAAAAGCGGGTAACGGGGCTGTTATGAGTGGGATGGATTACGTCAATTGGCATGGAATTTATGACCAAAATAAAGCGCTTGCTCAAATGCAGGCTGATGCAATCAGCTGAAGATTTAGCATTTTCAAGGTTTACTCGGGTTTGTTTTTTATGTCATGGGGACTTGGTCGGGAGCCAAGTCCTCAATCTAGCCTGTTTTCTATACAGAGATCCTTTAGTCGGACTGCTTCTGTTCTCTAACCTAGGCATCTTGGGAGGTCTGACTATAGTTTCGGAAGTGGAGAGTGTTGAACCAATCTTTGAGGAAGCAGTACTTCTCAACTCAATAATATAACCTATGGGGGGAACGCTTGTTCCTCCTCTTTTTCAGCCCCTGCCAGGACGAATTTACATTGGAACAAGGAGATGAATTCTAAAAATTATATTGAAGCCAAAAGTGCCTTCAATATAATTTTTAGGGTAATTGCCAAAAGTCAAGGCTTGTTAGGCCAAAATTTATGCATTACACTCCGACATCATTTCTATAGCCATAGCGTTGGCTTTTGATTTGGTAAATAAAAGACCACTTTCAAATTGCCTCTGTTTGGAGAAGAAACGATTTAAGCGAAACTCCCCAGGGCATGAAAATAGCCCTCGGAAGATTTTCCGAGAGCGCATTTAATTATTCAAGGAGGCCAAGTTTCTATGGATGATTTCATTGAAAAAGCAAGCCAATTCTTTCTAAGGCATGTCTCCGTCGTCCGCTGGTGGTTCAATCTGACTTTGGCCGGCAAACTCATACTGGCTTTTTGCATCAACGCTGCCATTACCCTTGCCGCAGGCGGATCAGCCTTTTACCTGGCAAACTCCGGGGTGGAAATCTCCAAACATCTGCCCTTGGTCCTCACCCTGATGCTGGCATCAAGCGGATTTATCGTTCTCTACGGAATATACATAGCTTTTCTTACCTCCAGGCCCCTGAGAAGGGGAGTGGAATTCGCCGAAACGGTGGCTCAGGGAGATCTGACTCCACAGATGTCGTGCCTAACAGAAAGAGATGAAATAGCAGACTTATGCAAAGCGTTAAATATGATGGTCGAGAATTTTCGTTCCCTGGTCAGCAGCATTGCCCAGGGTGCCGACGTTTTCGCGGAATCCTCAGGCACTCTGGCCGGGCGCGCGGAGACCACGGTCACGGCGGCTCAACAAGTGGCCTTGGCGATTAATCAGGTTGCCGAGGGATCACAGAATCAGGCCGTCAGCGTGCAAAATATCTCCCACGCGATTCAGGAAATGAGTGTGGTGATTCAACAGATTGATCAGAGTGTCACTCTGACCGGCCAAGCATCTCAACAAGCCTTGGTCATGGCGGATGAGGGTGATCGGGCGATCAGCAAGACTGACGCTCAAATGCAGCAAATCCATAAAACCGTCTCCGGAACCGGAGAATTCATCTCTCATTTAGGCGAAAAATCAGCGTCTATCCAGACGATTGTGGAAACGATCAAGGCCATTTCCGATCAGACAAACCTGCTGGCCTTAAATGCCGCGATTGAGGCAGCCCGGGCCGGGGAGCACGGGCGCGGTTTCAGTGTTGTTGCTGAAGAAGTGCGTAAACTGGCTGAGCAATCCGCTCGGTCAACTAGGCAAATTGAACAGATTATTCATGATATTAAACGAAATGTGGAGCAGGCGATAACCAGCATGAATGTGGAAAAGGAGGTTGTGGAAAGCGGTAGCGGGATTATCCGAGAAGCAAAAGAATCTTTCAGCAGAATTAAGGAAAGCACTAAAATCGTCAACAGACAGATTGAGGCAGTATCTGATTTTACGCGCAAGCTCGCGAAGAACTCAGAGCAAATTGTCAGCGAGATTGCCTTGGTTGCCACGATCAGCGAGGAGATAACGGCCCAAACCGAGGAAGTCGCCTCCGGTAGCGCGGACCAGATGACGTCTATGCAGGAGATCAACGGTTCCATCAATGAACTCTCTTCGGCTGCAGTCGTCCAGCAAAATACGGCACGCAGGTTTAAGCTCGCTTAAGAAAACCGAGGCTTTCGCCGCGATCCTTTTAGAATGCTCTTTGCTTAAAAAATTGCAAACCACAATTAAGCGCTCAAGAAGGCTGAGAAAATAGTTATTTTAGGAAAGGAAAGGCCACTAGCAGGCATATAACTTCGGAGATCTCAATCATTGCTCCGTAGAGGTCGCCGGTCAGCCCGCCTAAAAGGGAGGAGATTTTGCAAGCCCAGAGAGTTACGGCGATGACGCATACTCCCCAGGTAATCAGTCCGGCATAGCCGGCGAGAAGGTAGGAAACTCCCAAAACTAGGGCGCCAGCGATAAGAAAAGGAATCCAGCGGGTGATATCGTGAATTCCTTTGCCCAGACCTTGAGTGCGGGCATAGGGAAAGGCGATAACCCCAATTTGAAATACCCAGCGGGAAAGCATAGGCATAAGCAGGAGGATTGAAAACTGGGAGGGAGCCAGGCTGGCCAATAGGGAGAATTTGAGGAGCAGCAAGCCGATCAGGGCCATGGAAGCATGGGCGCCAACCCGGCTGTCTTTCATGATTTCCAAGATTCGTTCAGGAGTGCGTGCGGACAGCAGTCCATCCATGCTATCCATGAAGCCGTCAAGATGGAGCCCTCCCGTAAGCATCAGCTCGGCGACCAGCAGGAGAGCCCCCAGCGCCAAAGGGGGAAAAAAGGGGCTCAGGCCCTTGGCCAGCAGCCAGAGGACGCCTCCAATAACAAGTCCGACTAAAGGATAATAGCGGTAACTCAGGTTGAATTCTTCCGATGTGACCTCAACCTTGGGTGAGGGCAAAGGGATTCTTGTTAAAAAGGTAAGGGCAATCAGAAATCCGCGCATATCCGATCACTCCTTGCGCAAGGAAGAGAGCAAGGCCTCACCTGAGCGTTTGATTTCCATGGGGAGACCGGCTAAAACCCAATAAACCTTATCGGCGTACTGGGCGAGAATCTGATTGCTTTTTCCTGCCAAATCGCGATAAGTTCGGGCTAAGGGGTTGTCCGGCACAATTCCCTGGCCTACCTCATTTGTGACAAAAATGACTTGGGGCTTTATTTCCTTGGCTAGCAGGGCCGTTTCTTGAACGATACTTAAGATTTTAGGTTCAACTTGCTCAGCCATGGGGTGGTCGTTAAGAGGAGCTGGCGAAGCTGTGTTATTGGCAGAGTCTGTTTGCTCGGCCAGGAGAAGATTGGTCAGCCAAAGGGTGACACAATCGAGAAGAATGACTCCGTCCTTGTCGCTTAACTGGAGCAAAATATCTCGAATGTTGAGCGGTTCTTCGATCAACTGCCAGCTTGCCGGCCGCTGCTGTTGGTGTTTTTTTACCCGGTAAGCCATCTCTTCGTCCCAGATTTGGGCAGTAGCAATGTAAGTAACGGGACGGTCAGGCAAAGCAGTGTGTGCAGCTAAAAGTTCTGCAAAACTGCTTTTGCCGCTGCGCGATCCCCCGGTAATCAGGGTGAATTGAGACATTAAGTTCACCGACTCCCCTCATTGTCTGGCTGAAGGGGACACAATAGGCTAGTTGGATTTTTCACTGACCCCTGCGTCCCCAAAAGTTGCCATTTCATAAAGTATGTGCAGGGCAGCTTCAACGAGTTGAAAGGTTAAGGCTGCGCCCGTTCCTTCGCCCAGCCGCATATTGAGATTAAGCACCGGATCTAATTGGAGAGCGGCCAGAGCTTTGCGGTGTCCGATCTCAACGGAGCCATGGGACGGAATCATATAGTCTAAGCTTTTGGGAGCTAATTTAGCGGCAATTAAGGCCCCCGCTGTTGAAATGAAGCCGTCGATAACCACGGGAACATGGCTTGCGGCGGCTTGAATAATGCTGCCGGCAATTGCGGCGATTTCCAAGCCGCCTACTTTCCTCAGGACATCAAGACCATCCGTTACATCGGGCCGGTTCACTGCGATTGCTTTTTCAATAACTTGCCGTTTTCTGATGAGTCCCTCATCATCAATTCCGGTTCCGCGCCCCACAACGGATTTGACAGGGGAATCTGTCAGGAGGGCAACGATGGCCGAGCTGGGTGTGGTATTGCCGATGCCAAGATCTCCGGTTGCTAAAAGGTTGTATCCTTCTTGAATTTTCTCCTGAGCGACTTCCGCGCCCACAAATAAGGCCTGCAAGGCTTCAAGCCGGGTCATAGCCGGACCTTTCGTCATATTGCGGGTTCCGTCAGCCACCCGCTTGTGGAGGCAATTTCCTTCAAGGGGAAAGGCAACTCCGACATCCGTGCAAACCACATCGGCCTGGGCTAGGCGAGCCAGGACGTTGATAGCAGCACCGCCATTGATAATATTATACACCATTTGGGGAGTTACTTCTTGAGGAAAGGCGCTGACTCCTTCTGCGACGACTCCATGATCGCCGGCCATTAAAAGTACGGTTTTTTTCAGGATCTGAGGCTGAGCGGTGCGCTGAATACCTCCCAACTGTTTGGCCAAATGTTCTAACTGCCCGAGACTTCCCTGTGGTTTGGTCAAAGAATCCAAACGTACTTGAATTTGAGTCATGGCCTCTTCGTCAAGGTCGGAGATTGAGTTGACAAGAACTTGGAGTTGGGCATAAAGCTGATCTTCTGTTAAGTTTTTCACGTGGAATACCCTCCTTAATAGTTTAGAATGGTTTTTGAATAAAATAAAAGTCCCCACCACAAAGAACTTTGTGGTCGGGACTTTACCTTCGTCACCGACGCTTCCCGGCTGGGGAAGCTGTCAACATTTCAGGCAGGTCTCCTGGCTAACGAATCATCGCCGGTTCGCAAACCTTCCCAACAAAAGCCAGTGGTTTGCGAGGCTCATCGCCTACAGTGGTGGGTCCGCGTCGGTTTTAAGCCGCACTTCCCTATTCTCCCCGAAGGGCACCTAAAATGGATTAATTTAGATTAGCTTATCATACCTTATCATGAATCTCAAGAGACGAAAATTAATCAGACTGAAAATATGTATAATTCCATGAATTACGAACTGAAAATCCGAAGTGGTCCTTTTCTAGGGAATTACTCCTGTGCGGATAAACGCTTGCAATAAGAATATAACATTCTAAATAATAAGAATATTATAAAAACAATCTTGACGCTTGGAAGATTGCTGAGTATGATTAAGTTAAGGGATTTCATTGACATATTGAGATCAGAGATGAATGTAGGGGGGCTAAAATGTCAAAGATTAAAGATCTGTACCAAGAGAAGCTAACAACGGCCGAGGAAGGGATTAAATTAGTCCAGGATGGAGATTTCCTCATCGTGCCAACAGGAGTGGGAGAACCTCCGGCGCTGTTGACAGCTCTGTCCGAACATCGGCGGGAGTATCACGACGTTAAGGTTTGTCAAATTCTTCCGCTAAGGAAATTTGGGTACCTTGACCCCGAAACAGTCGAGAATGTTCGCCACCTGGCGTTTTTCTTAGGAGGCCCCACGCGGGCAGGTGGTCAACAAGGGTGGATTGATTACATCCCCAGCTACTTCAGCGAAATGCCCAGAATGTTTCAGGACGGTCTTTTTTCAGCGGACACAGTCTTTGCCCTTGCCTCACCCATGGACGACTTTGGCTACTTTTCCATTAGTTTGGGAACGGATTATACGATAGCTGCTATCGAAAAGGCCCGCACTGTCGTCCTCGAAGTGAATCCTAACGTTCCCTTTGCTAACGGCAACAATCTGGTCCATATTTCCAAAGTCACGGCTGTCATCGAAGACGATACTCCTTTGACTGAAGTCGGATTGCCCACTATAGGGCCTGTCCAGGCTGCCATCGGAAAATATGTGGCGGGCTTAATTGACGATGGTTCAACGATTCAGATTGGGTTTGGAGCTATCCCGGATGCTGTGGTTATGCAGCTTACCAATAAACACGATTTAGGGATTCATACGGAGATGTTTGGGGACGGAATTTTAACTTTGATTGAAAGTGGGGCAGTTACCAATCTCAAGAAAAATTACCTGCCTGGAAAAGTTGTCGCCACCTTTGCTCTGGGTTCCAAACGCCTTTATAATTTTATGCATCGTAACCCACAGCTTGAAATGCATCCCGTTGATTTTACGAACGACCCTTGGCTGGCAGGGAAAAATGACAATTTAATTTCCATCAACGCCTCTATGCAGGTGGATTTCTTAGGTCAATGCTGCTCTGAGAGTATGGGCTGGACACCTTATAGTGGTACAGGCGGGCAAGCGGACTTTGTACGGGCTGCCAATCGTTCTAAAGGCGGGAAATCTTTTATTGTGCTGCCAGCAACAGCGAAAGACGGGAAGATCTCACGTATCACGCCGATGTTAACGTCCGGATCGGCTATTACGACCTCCAAGAATGATGTCAATTATGTTGTGACGGAATATGGTGTTGCCCAGTTGCGGGGCAAATCTGCCAAGCAGCGGGCCCAAGCCCTTATTGCTATAGCACATCCGGATTTTCGAGAAGAACTGACGGAAGCCGCTAAAACTATGAATTTAATTTAAGCATTGTGATCTAATTGGCAAGCCTGATTTTTTATGGCTAGTTTGAATTAATACTAAGTTGCATATAACATATTAGATACTATCCAATCCCAACCTGTAATACTCCTAACTCTTAGAGGATCATTTTCTAAACTTACCAGTGTATCGCACAACCGCAACTCAACGTGTTTTAGGGTGTTAAACAACTCATT
>NZ_JAVHUW010000008.1 GCF_030954495.1 Candidatus Desulfosporosinus nitrosoreducens
CTCTGGCATAATGAAGTTCGCTGGCTATGTCCACGCCTATGACAATACTCGCTTCGGATAGTTGATTTAGTTTCTCGTTTTGTGTAAAATTCACTTGGATGACCTCCGTTATTTTTTGATTGGATTCTGTTGGCCAACAGTCCGTCCTCTCAAAGCTTAACGTGAGGTCGTCTTTTTTTCAAAGCTCATTTTTTGTTACTTACAGGAATGCTCCTCTCTGATCAATTTTTGCTTGTCTTCTTATTATAGCTCTCCCTTTACCATATTTTGTGTTGTATTTTGTCGTTATTGGCTCGATAAATAAAAAGAATGTCTTAACCAAATTTTGGTAAAGACATTCTTTTTGCACTAATAGATGTATATATTTCAATCCACGCTCCCATGTAGGGAGCGATAGATTCACAATACCATAAATGTTAGAATATGTAAATTTGTATTATTTATTCTTCATATAAAAATACATTTGTTGGTATTTTCATTTCTCTTTATGAGCTCCATGATTTTCTTTATATATATATAATAGTGCTAAAAAGTGTTGTACTTCAAATTAATCTATTGCATATCATTAAAATAGAGTTGCAGAACTTTCGAAAGAGGAGATGATATCATGATAAAAATTTTTTCCAAGAAGAAATTCCTAAGCATTCGTAAGGAGATTCGAGATGGTGCTACCATCACCGAAACCCGCCGTAAGTATAGTATCATCAGCATTTATTTTGCCAGTCCCGCGGTTGGTTTTCCCGCCAAGCCGGACATGGCGCAAAAGCAGCGAAGCAAAATAAGCCCCATTTTTGGACTGTTCATTGCTTTCCAAAGACGCAATTCCCATCAGTAACTTCGCCATAGGTGATGACCTTGAAGAAAACAACAATATTATGCGACTTGCGAATTAAATTATTTCTCCGGCGGTACAAATTCCAACAGATCGCTAATGTCACAATCAAGTACCGTACATATCCGGGCCAAAACATCAGTGTCCAATCTGCTTATACTGTTATTACAATAATTGTTGATTTGAGAGCGCTGCATTTCTGCTCTGTGACTCAGCTTGTTTTTGCTGATTCCCTCTTTTTTAATCAGTTCATCCAACTTTATTTTGATTGTTCCGTATTCCATCGGAATTCCCTCCTTGTCCGTTAGCAATCCACATCATTGACATATATAGTATGCTCTTAGTAGAATAAACATATAAGCTCTAATATGTCTTGTCATACTAGTTGCACACCAACGCAAAGGGAGAGAATAAAATGGATACTGCGAAAGCCAAAAAAGCTCTGATAAAGCTTGCCAAGCAGAAGGGTGTAAGCGAAGAGGCCCTACGCCATGAAATCAAATTTGCCATAACTGAAGCCATTAAAAGCCCTGAACTACAGGCACAAATGTTTTGGAAATCCATCCCCCACAAGGGAGAACAGCCAACGCCAGAAGAAGTCATTGCGTACATAGCGGATACAATAAAGGGTTAATGCAATAAACATTGGAGAAAGTTGTCCCAAAATGCTTTTAGGCAAGGTATTTAGATCTTAAAAAAAGTCCATCTCAAACCTTAGATGAAAGAGGGGGCAGATCACAGGCGGTCATTATAAAGGCCTGTTCCGAAATCTCAAACCTTTGCGATTTTGGAACAGGCCCGGCCATATAGAATTTAGAAATCTTAGAAAGCAAGCACAAAAGCTTATTGACGAGATACCATCAGACAGCATTTCCTCCATGTCCGGCGGCTCAATAGTTAAAAGCGGAGTATTTTCATGACCCTAACGGGCACGACAAATATTACTTCATAAACTTCTTAAGCAGAGACAACGGATACCTATTTCAAAGCCAATTTATGCGCTCTTCACCCGACAGCCGATATAATAAACACTTCTTCGGGATTGACCTCCATCCTTGTACTTCATAGGAGCCAGTGAGCGATTTCTTCATATAAAGGCTCATAACCTTTGGGACCGCTGTATGATACCGGAACCAAGGCCTACTGTCGCATATAATTCGGCAGCCCGCTAAAGAGTATTTTCCCTCCGTCTGCATCGATGACTTTCACTTCGTAAGGGGCCCATTGAAATACGGTGTTCGGGTACTTCGGCAATTCCAATTCCAAGCCGCGCCTCCAAGGCATTTGCTCGTCAAAGCAATAATTAGCATTTTAGATCCATTCTACCTTCACAAGCCCATGAGGCAGCCCGGTTTCTTGATCGAGATAGACCGCTCCTTCTGTTTTTTCTCGATCACCCTCTGCCTCTGAAGCGCTTGTTCGTTCAATAGAGTGAAGCAGACCTTTATAACCGCCGATTAGGACCACATTATTATCGTTGAACAAAGACGACAACTTATCAATCATTTTCCTAAACTCTTCACCCATTGGCTGGTCGCCATATTCTTTTTGGAGCTTCTGCAAATATCCCAGCATCTGCCTAAGCTTTGTTTTCGTAGATCTTTTACCCGGCTCTAAAAACTCTTCCGGTGCCTTATCCTCCAGATATAATTCACCTTTCAATTCTGTCTCGACCTTGATCATCTCCACCCCGACATTTTCCATAAAAACCCTCAAACAAGCTTTTTTGGTCTCATGAAAAAGATACTGTGCTTTATACAAGTTGCGCAAAACAATACTTTCCCGGCACACCAGGATATCATCCACCATACAACGTCCGGAACTGCTCCCACCGAAAGCGCCCTTTACCGCGCTGCCCGGCAGATAGTATTCCGCAGAATCCGGTGCATAAGCCCTGTACTCTCCATATTGGTAAAAGGGATAGATGATCTTCAGCTTTTCTCTGTCCAGATACTCGCCGCCTTTGATTTCCTGAGTGGAAAAGCCCTCAATTTCTTCATTTTGTCTATTTCTCTTGCTTTTTTCATACCATGCCAGATTTCCCCGCGGTGATACAATCAGACTGGATAAAGTCGTCAGCCGGTAGCAGTATTTCTCCATATCACACCCTCCCTTCATCTTGCGGCAAAGGATACAAAAAAGCGTTGCCGAAAACAATATCCCTTTGACTTTCAAACGGGGAGGGAATCGATTTGCCCGCCTTTGCAGTGTCCATGTCTGCCGCTAAGGCAATGATGCTTCCTTCGGCAATAAAACTGATATACTGCTTTTTAAAATTTTTGTTCCAACCGCCGTCCATTTGAAAAGGCCGCCGTTCTGAGGTAAACAAATTCAGTCTGGAATCTGCAAAATTGATCTTATCCGGCAGCAGCATCCCCATGTTTAAAAACTTATCGCCCCGCGCATCCGGCAACTTCTCCTCGGCAGCTTCCTTAAACACAAAGGTATTTAAGTTTTGAGAGGCCCGCTTCCCCAATATGATCATACGCTTTTCCTGAGCCGATCTTTTTAACAGGCTCACCAGTTTATCAGCATTAGAATCCTCCCCCGCTTGCAGATAAAAACAGAAATACTTAATCGGTCGCTTCTCCTTATCCTTCTCACCTCTAAAAACTGCCTGTAAAGCAACAGTGGGAACAGAGTAAAGTTTACTCTCCAGTTCAGGAATGCCATAACGGACACTTTCGATCGAAGCCCGCAGCAGCTGTTGATTCTGTATCTCCACATAGGGGAAAATCGTGCCGCATTCCTGCGGGGCTTTCCAAAGCTGCTTCAGCTCCGCCTCTCGCAAATAGCTTCTTTCTTTCACTGCTTTTCGCTTTTTCTTCAAGCCTTCCTCTTCCTTTTCTTCTCCCTCTTGTTTCACTGTTTTTCCAAGCGGCACGAGCATATCCATGACATAATCCTGCGGCACGGGCAAGTAACCCAAGGGCATCAGATTAGACAGGGCCAGATGACTCTTTTTAAGCAGAACAGCCTTCGTTAGTTCTGTTGCCTCTTCTCCTCCGTAGGTTTCGGAAAGCAGATAAACCAGCGCTCCGAAAATCTTCTGCGAATCGGGCATCTGCGTCAGGGCTCCTTGGGCTGTCAGTTCAATCCTATAAACGCTCATACCTTCATCTCCTCTGTAATCCGCACCTTCACCCTGCCGTATCCGCGGCTTTTGGAATTGCCCAAACGATGTATCCCTTCATTAAACTTCATTAGCTGCTCCATGACATATTTCCGGCATAACTCCCGCGAATTCTTATCCCAGCATTCCATGTTGCAAAAGCGGATCTCTCCTATAAAAGTCAGTCCCTTGCGCGCTGTTTGATAGCTGCGGGGATTAGAAACCGGAGCAATCCCGTTTTTGTCGTCAATCGAATTCTTCATATCAATGGAAAAGCAAGTTTTTTTATTGCGGCATTCTTTGCTTAAAAGCGCGTCACCAAAAAACAGCTTGGAGGAATTATTGAATCCTTCCATGCCAAAAAGATATTCGGCAGACAGCTTGCCCTCCGCTTTGGCGTAATTCCTTTCAATTCTTTCTAAAGCCTCCTTTCTATTTGAACTATCCTTATGTTGCTTCCCTATGATTTTCCGGATGAGCTCTGCATTTTTTTCTTTTTGGTTTTTCAGGTAATCGGCATAAAGCATCCTGATTTCCTCTGCCGCCGGGCTCTTATCCTGACGCACGATGGCCCTTAACGCGCCTTTCAGAGAAGATCCCGGGATATAGGGGAACCCATCCGGATCAAGAATGGTTTGCTGGTCAATCCCCCCGATCTCAAACGGCACGGACGCACCGCCGATAAATAGATTCGACAAAGTTTCAATCTCAAATTGAATGATATCGGACATGCGACAAAACTCCTCTCCAATCGTTTGATGATTTCCATGCTACTTCCTGGGAAGCTCTGTTTGTCCCATCTGTCTCTTGTACTTCCCCACCATCTTCGTATATTCATAGTACAACATGAGCGAATCCACAAACTCGGGATTCCAGGCCCCGTTATTCTTGGCCCGTTTGCAAAATGTTTCTTGGTCAAAATGCACCCGATAGCCTGTTTCAGATTCCTGATTCTCTCTGCTGTCGCTGCCCTCATCCTCCGGAACCGGACAATTCAGGGCCAGGATTTCCCCGGCCCGCTCGACAGATGCGTTCCGCAATTTGAAAAACATGGATTTCTCAAGGCGCAAACGGTAGTACCTCTTTCCTTGATTATGAATGAAGACATCCCGCAGTTGTTCTTTTCCCCCTTCTTTTATATCTAAAGACTGATCGCGTAAATACATGACAACTTTCGTCAGCAGTTTTTTCCTGGCCTCGTCCAGGCGTTCCTTTCGAAGTAACGCTTCGTCCGATCCAGTAGTTTTGACGATACCGAAACGTGTATCAGAGAACAAAAGCATGAGACGCAAATAGGTTTCCAACCGTTTTTTGCCCTCATCATCAAACCTAATTTTGAGACCCTCCCGCTCCTTCCCCAGCTGCCGTTGATACAACTGCTCCAGAATTCCTGCGTTCAGGATCAATTCGGACTGCCAGAGCTCAGGCTCATAACTGTCGAGGTACTGGGGAAGGAGATGGTACAGAAGCTGGTTAAGGTACTTCCTTTCATTCCGGCGCACATCTTCCTGCGCAAGCTTTTCCAAGAGCGCGTAATAAAAACGATGCGTGCCGATCTTGCCCTTGCGGCAGCCTTCTTTCCCGTCCTTGCCTTCTTTTTGGATCGACAGCAGCAGACTCACATCCGTCAGAAAAAAACGCCACACCGGAACGGACTCAAGTTCCCGTTTCGGAGCTGTTTTCTCTTTGACTGGCAACGTTTTCCTGTCTTCCTTATATTTATCATAATCGACATCCCAAAAGGCCAGCCCCCCAATGGCAATTCCGCCATTGACATACTTCTGAAGTCCTTTGGGCTGAACCGCTCCGGATGCCGAAACCTTCTTTGCCTGTTTCAGCTGACGCTCTACCATTTCCAGATAATAACGGATAGGCTCTCTGTTAAACGTGACCTCAGCCCCAATACTGATCTTGAGGCTCTGGGACTGAGCAGCAAGCGCGCAGTTTATCGTCCTGAGAAGCTGCCGGCAGACCTCTATCCCGCATAGCATGTCGGTAACCGCTACGGCGAAGAAAATATCGTCTCCGGCAATATAGAAGGGAAAGAGCCAGCCCTTACGCCCTTCCGGACTGCATACCTCAGCAGCCTGATGAAGAGCGTCCAGGGAAATACAATCGTTCAACACCTTGCTGACGTCTTGATACTTGACATAATCCTGGATTGCTTTGAACATATCACCCATGCCGTCCAGATCGGCTTTGATCACAGCGATGCGGAAGCGGTTTTTGTTATCCTCTTCTGTTCCGCAAAATAAGGCGTTAATATCCCGGGCAAACATGGGATAACCTTCCGGGCGGTCATTTTTAGAAGGCGGCTGATTCTTTTTTACTTGAAAACTGAATAATGTTTTTTGGTTTTTTTCGATTATGGCATTGAGACACGAGGATTGTTTCAAAAGTCTTTTCGCTTTCTGAATTGCCTCAATTTTATTTAAGCCTTCCGCAGCGAAAGCTACATAACGGACCAGCTTTTGTCCGTGGGAGTTGCGATAATATTCCAGGAACAGCTCATTCAAGGGAGCGTTAAGCTCTTTTTCCGGCAACGGGCAGCTGAAGATAAACACACCGGAGCACTCAAGCAGTTCCTCAATTCTCACTCCGAAAAATGCCAGCCGCACTCTATCGGCAAAGCCGCCGGAAA
The DNA here is from genome assembly GCF_030954495.1 of Candidatus Desulfosporosinus nitrosoreducens. Classification (GTDB taxonomy): domain Bacteria; phylum Bacillota; class Desulfitobacteriia; order Desulfitobacteriales; family Desulfitobacteriaceae; genus Desulfosporosinus; species Desulfosporosinus nitrosoreducens. Next base: position 6,586 of record NZ_JAVHUW010000008.1, read on the forward strand.
TTTCTCGGGAAGCGTTCATAATATTTCTCAAAGTCGCCTCTTCCGTTTGTTTTTCCTGCTCGTGCCCGTGAATCACTTCAAATAGGCAGGTCTGAACTTTATCAATGGAGAGAGCGACGATTTGCTTGATAGGCATTCTACTTTAATCCTCCTTTGGCAAAGTCATCGAACATCTTAGCATATGCCTTATGGGGAAACAGAAGGGGATTGTTGATAAGCATAAGAAGTTGATTAAGCTGCAGGTTGAAAGCCAGAAGGGATACAGATTGTCCGGCGCAATTAACCTGATATTCTTCCAGCTTGACGTCTTTTATTTCTGAGCCTTCATTTATGACTACGCATTGTTGTTCTTTATCCGCATGATTTAAAGCCTTGTACCAACATTGCAAACTATCTTTTGAGTCATCCACTTCTATTCTCAGATTCCCATTTTCCTGAGGAGCACGGATGACAAAGTCAAATAATTTCTCGCCGGAATCAAGACTTTTATTTTGCAAATTTTTTTCATTTAAGCAGCATAGAATGCGCAAAGGGCGGGTGGCCGTTTGCGTAGGCGGCTTTGAATTGTCTTTCCCTATGGCTACATAACCATGCATTCGAGTATATGATTCCTGAGAAGTTTTGAGCGCAGCAACGCTCTCCGCCCAGTTTTTTAATTTTTCTTGATCCATTGACGAACTTTTACACTCAACTGCCACCGCCACAGCTTCAATAGGCAAAAATTTCAACCTTCCATAGCGAAAGATGTATGGCGTATAGGTTTCATCAAAAATCGCCAAATCTACTTCATTAGAAACTCTGCCAGCGGAGTCAATGATAAAGACCGACTGCTCAATGACAAACTTTTTCGGAACGATTTGCTCAAACATTTCACGCCAGATGTCTTCGCGGAAACCTCCAATGGTAGGTCCGTGACTGGTCTCAAAATATAGCTGATCGATCAGCGCTTTTTCATTTTGAATATAATTTTTCAGGATATTTTTTATCGTTTTCGGATCAGGTAATGTATAGTCTCTGGTTTTTGTTTCTGTTTTCTTCATGACTTCCCCTCCTCATTTGTTAAATATTCGGCACCTCTCATCCCCGGTAAATTCCACTTCAATTTCGCCCACACCAAAAGTCGTGTTGCGTCCTACATGCAGGATTTGGGCGGCATAATGCCATGATACAAACGTGGACAATTCTCCCTGTAACCTCATGCTCCTGGTCAAACCACTGAAATCTATTTTTAGCCCAGCCGGTTGGCATAACGCGTCAATGGTTGTACGAAAAAATGATTTTGGCGCACAGCATCCTGAGTCGCAAACTCCTCCTTGATTTGCTGGACTTTGCTAAAGGAAGTACATATTGTATAGCCCTACTCAGTAGGCAAAGATGGACGCTTGGTTCCTCCCCTGCCCGATAATGAAGAATGGAAAGTATTTTAGAAAAAAGGCGGCTTGCTGTTCCATACTTGATGCACCTACTGCCAATGTTATAAACTTGCCTCTCACTTATTATTCTGCAAAATTCTCTGTGCTTCCGATTTATTTCTACTAATTGCCTTTCGCTAACAAAATAATTACTTCAAAATAAAGCAACGCTTTCTTCCATTATAGACCTCTCTTTACCAAATCTTATGTTGTATTTTGTCGTTTCTTTCTCGATCTACAAAAAGAATAACCTACCTATTTCCACCTGCTCCTCCTATTACCACAATATCCTACAAGGACAATCCTCTGCATAGTATGGAATATATAACCTTAAAGGAGGCTGAGTCTATTTTTTTTCTGTGCAGCAGGAATCGGCATTATCGCCATTGCTATTCTTATTCTGATCGCACTGGGCCTTATCTTGAGCCTAGAAATAAATTCAGCACAGACTGCAGACAGTCTGTGCTGAATTTTTGCGTCCCGTCCCCTTTATATGTTTACTTCATCAGTTTCTTGATCAAGGACAGGTGGTTCTTGAAAGGCGGATAGCGGAGGGGGATATCCAGCCGGTTGGATTTCTTCGCAATGCTTTTCAGATGTAAAAAGGTGTCGTAGCTTCCTTTGCCGTGATATTGACCCACGCCGCTCTCCCCCACCCCTCCAAAGGGCAGATTGGGATTGGCCAGATGAATGATGGTATCGTTGATGCACCCGCCCGCTCTTCAGCAAACCCAAGAGCCGCTCAAAATGCTTTTGATTAATAATCTTGGGATAATCCTCATTGTCTAAGGGCTTCTCACCATAAAAGGCGGTGATGGCTTTCTTGATCTATTCTGAACGTAATTATGGATGATATTTTCAATCGTTTTGTCATCAGCAATGCCGTCCATAATTTTTCCTCCGTAATTTCGTCTTATCTGACAACTAAAAAGTATGACAACTCAACAAGCCTATCAAATAAATTCCACCTCAATTCTGCCCATACCAAAGGTTGTATTGCGTCCAATATGCAAGGTCCGGGCGGCAAACAGCCAGGGCACAAAGGGCGTTAAGTCTCCTTGCAGTTCCATGCCGCCGGTTAAGCCGCTGAAATCCATTTTTTCACCTAAACGGTTCGAATAGCGTGTTATGGGTTTTAACTTGAAATGATTTTGGGTCACTGCTACTTGAGTCGAAAGGGCTTGGATACGAGCCGCTTCTAAGGAATCGACCCAGCCGCCGTACCGTTCGGCAATTGCTTCAAGCCGATGTGTAATATTCCGGATAATTGCGATAAAGTCGATAGTTTCCAGCAAGGCCCCGTCCCGGCGAATGCGAAGGGGAGTGCAGGTACGAAGGGTAGCTTTTTTAACATCAGGCAGGCTTCGATAAGGCAAAACAACACTTCGAGCCGCTGCTTCATAAAAACTGCCATCCTCCCAAATGACCCGCTGGTCCAGATCATGGGTTATCTTTTTTAATTCAAAGGGATACCTTAAAGCACCCAGTCCAAATCTTTTCCTTTGCAAGGCATCGACTAAAGGCTGAGTGTACCGTGCCGCTTCCCCCAAGAGAATGATATAAAAACACAATTCTTCTCTTGGGCGGAATTCTGAACGGTTTAGTTCAGGCGGAACAATCAAATAGGGATTCGGGATATCTTGCCGTCCGTTACTTAGGCTCCGGTTATTATAAAGATAATTGTATGTGGGGAGATCGCTATGTAAAGCCTGTCCGACCGCCCCGCGCAGAGTAGAACCTAAATACGCCGGCAATATGGCCGTTCCTAAAGACACCAATGATAGTTTCAGCGGCAGGTATTTCATAAAAAAGGCAGCTTGCTGTTCCATGCTTGATACTCCTACAACTTAAATAGATTAATTCCTTGGTCAATTAACTTTATTTCTTGAACTTCTCTATGCTTTATGCTAATTCCTGCCTATTAGCTTTTGCTACTTCTGTTCTGCAAATATCTGCATGAGTTCAAAAAGCTCTTCTCTTCCATGGATGAAATCGAATACGACGAATTAAAAATGCTTTTCAACATAGAATTATCCACGCCCCGTCCTTTGCTGCAGAATAATCAATCAGAGAAATCACAGTCCTTAACTAAATTGCCCCGGGCTGCTTAGGGCAGCCCAGGGCAATTTTATCCTATGGTCAATTCATTATTTTCCTAATTTCCTCCTCACTCAATCCTGTAGCCTTTATAATCATGTCAATTCCCATACCTAGCCTCAGCAAATTTTCCGCCACTTCCAGCTTACCCTTCTCCACACCTTTTTCTATACCTTTTTCTATACCTTTCTCCATGCCTTTTTCCAGTCCTTTTTCCATGCCCTCTGCCATTAGCTTTTCGGCAATTGTCATAACAACTTCACTCCTTTCCAAAGAAATCTCTTTGGCTAACTCGTAGACCGTCTAAAATCCAAATCATTTCTGGCACTCATGATGTAGCGGATAAACGTCTCAAAGTATTCCCGCCCATTACTTTGGTTCTCCAGTTGATCAAACGCCAGGATAGATTCTTCTAAAGTCTTCAGAAACACCGTGTAATCCTGGTCAAAACGTAAAGCCGCAGATAAAATAGCATGTTTTTAGCACGTTCGTAACATTCAAAATAACAGATTCTTAGCTGAAAAATTCAACTACCGGAAATATGAGATATTTGTCCTCCACCCAAAAATACCTGCCTCCCGGTGACATAAAGTAGACATAAGAATCTTGTCTTTTCTCAATCCTTCCCCTTACATCGTGAGAAATCTTAGTCGGCGGTGTCGATTCAAGCTGATTATACTGTTCTGTTTCATAAATTGGTGTACCCTCTTTAATAAACAAATCTCCCTGAACCAGCTTAACATTATTCTCCGTTAAGCGAACTGTTTCTGCTTCCGGTATCCATCCTTTATAATTTACCGGAGAATCATAAACCGGCACCGCTACATATAACCACAATCGCTGATCCTGACATTGGGCAGCATCCAACACTTGAATTACGGTATTGGCTTCAATTGGACGCAGGATTTTATAGTCCTGAATTGGCAGCGCATAAATCAACGCTTCTTTCGTAACCAATCTTTGCTTATCCTTGTAGTCCTGGTAGGCTATAGATAATGAATCAACCTGCCCTAACTTTGACTGTAAATCAGCATTCTCGTTTTCTAAAGATTCAAGCTTACTTTTTAAATCTGACTGATGAGAACAGCCTGTATTTAGAACAGCAATAATCAAAATGAAAAATAAGGCCCCTAATTTCCTCATAGATATCCTTCCCCTCTCAAAAAAACAAGCCCGGAAAGAGTTTCTCGTCATGGGCAACACGGCCTTAAGCTTCCACTCATCTAAACTGTTCTTCAGCGCGAGGCAAGGGCGATAGTCTGTTCCAGTAATTCTCCAACTTGCTTCGCGATTTTCTCCGTGCCGGAGTTTAATTGATTCAATACAAAGGATTCCACAATGCCTAATACGGCCATGCTTAAAAACCTCAGAAGTATCTCGGCATCTTTTTCGGGGTTTATCTCGCCGATCTTTTTGCTTAGCTGAACCTTCATAAAATCCAGGAGCTGTTTCCTAAAAGAGACGGTGCTTTCACTCCTAAACAGAGCCTCAAAAAAAGCCCTATTCTCCTCAAAGTAATTGAACCAAATTACACTGCCCTCAATAAAACCTTTCTCTTTTTTCCACTCACATATTTTCTCTAATTCTTCCAATTGCCTTTTGACCATCGTATCCAGCAAGTCAAATTTGTCCGCATAGTGCAAATAAAATGTCTTCCTGCCGATATCCGCTTTTTCCGTAATTTTTTTAACCGTAATCTCATCGAATCCCTCTTCAATCAGCATGGTTAAAAAGGTTGACTGGATCAGATTTTGCGATTTTATGATTCTCCTATCTACTTTACTGCCCACCTAAAAACTCCTCCGGATAATACTCATATTTTGAAAAACGTGTATTAATACATGCAAATGGAAAAGTGGTTATTGAAACGGCTTATAGAATAAATTAAGATAACTATACACGAGAGTAATAAAACTCTCAAGTGTTAATTCTATTTGTTTAGGAGGTCATGAATATGGCAGTTACTAAGAAAAATGTTAAGTTCAATGCTCAGGGTCTGCAGGTGGCGGGCATTTTAAACTTACCTGAAGGCGCGGAAAATAAGAAAGGCAATCCCGCCATCGTCTGTGTCCATCCGGGCAGCAGCTGTAAAGAGCAAACCGCCGGTATTTATGCCGAAAAACTTGCTGAACTGGGATATGTGACGCTTGTTTTTGATGCGTCCTACCAGGGGGAAAGCGGCGGAGAACCTCGCTTTATTGAAAATCCAGCTGCAAGGGTTGAAGATATCCGTTGTGCGGTAGACTATTTGACGACACTCGACTATGTAGATGAAAACCGTATCGGCATCCTGGGCGTTTGCGCCGGCGGCGGTTACGCCGTCAATGCCGCTATGACAGAGCGGCGGATCAAGGCGGTCGGCACAGTTGTCGGCGCGAATATCGGCCGCGTACAGCGTGAAAGCGGCGATCCCCTCAAAGCCCTGGAGGCCATCGGCCGGCAGCGTACCGCTGAAGCCCGGGGCGCCGAACCCATGGTCGTGAATTGGATTCCTCACAACCAGGAAGAAAGAAAACAGGCCGGTATCACCGACATAGATATTGTGGAAGCCGTTGACTACTACACAACGCCAAGAGGGCAATCTGCAAACTCCCCCAATAAGCTGAAATATTCCAGCTTGGATGCCGTTTTGGGCTTTGACGCTTTTCATTTAGCTGAAGAATTGCTGACTCAGCCCTTGCAAATTATCGTCGGCGACAAGCAAGGCGCCTTCGGCTCCTACAGGGATGGCCATGAACTTTATAAAAAAGCCGCTTCAACGAAAAAGGATTTATTCGTTCTCAAAGGCGTAAGTCACTATGATTTATACGACCAACCGGAACCCGTCCGCAAGGCTGTGGAAAAACTGGGAGCTTTTTATAAAGAAAATCTCTAAAAACAAATGGCTTACGACCTGCAGAAAAACCGGGGCTATGCTTCGGTCCCAGACCGCAGACAAAAAGAAACTTAGGCAAAAGGCGGATAGTCATAAGAAACAATTGTCAACCCACCAGCAAGCTGAATACAGACACAAAAAGCAAATCCAAGCTTTTCTGGATTGGAGAAGTTTGGATTTGCTTTTTTAGAACCCTGTCTGCCGGCTCGCCGCGCCTTTTGGGTAATATCTTTTTATGCAAAGGGATAGTTCCTACATTCTATTTCAGCAGATTCACTGAGCTTTCCAGTGCGTTTTTGCTTGCATCCGTACTCGGCTTGTTTGACCGGATTTCATGCAAGATCTTATTGATTGCGGCGTCTGCCTGTATCCGTCGATCTTTGTTCTTTAGCCTTACTTTTTATGGTATTTTTATAAGGTTACTCTGGTATATTATTTGAATTCATTCACAATTTCGCGTGCCTACACCTTTTGGAGTGATTTGCCCGTGTGCTGCGTTTACCGGAGAATAATCCCGATCAAAATCCTTTAATAAAATTGCTCTGGGCTGCTTAAGGCAGCCCAGAGCAATTTAGTTTCTATAAATTAATTCATTATTTCCTAATTTCCTCCTCACTCAGTCCTGTAGCCTCTATAATCATGTCAATTCCCATACCTAGCCTCAGCAAATTTTCCGCCACTTCCAGCTTACCCTTCTCTATACCTTTTTCTATGCCCTTCTCTATACCTTTCTCCATGCCCTTTTCCAGTCCTTTTTCCATACCTTCTGTCATTAGCTTTTCGGCAATTGTCATAACAACTTCACTCCTTTCCAAAGAAATCTCTTGGGCTAACTCGTAGACCGTCTGGAGTTCCAAATCATTTCTGGCATTCATGATGTAGCGGATAAACGTCTCAAAGTTAACAGTCAATCCAAATAAAATGGCGTTGGTTATCCATTTTCTCTATTCTCCCATTGTTTGCAAGTGCAACTTTAATAGATGCCGTGTTGTGATTTTGAACTGTGAGAAGAAACCTGTCAATCTTCATATCTCTTGCACAATTAATAAGCATTTTTAAAAGTGTCTTTCCGTAACCCTTATTTCTATGAGAAGGGAGAATGGCATAACCACCATGTCCACCTTCTTCCTTAAGTTTGCTTGTTAAATAATGTCGTAATTTCCCCATTCCTACTGGTAATCCGTCAATATATAGCCAGTAAATATCTTGTGGAACCATCCATTCTTCAAGCTCAATACCATTTGATACGTTATTGCTTGTGATTAACCACTTTTTAAATTCATCATATGTTTTCCCATTACACCCGTTAATAAATCCATTTTCTTCTCTCGGGAGTTCCTGCAACAAATCGTATATATCTCCACCATCATCCGGCGACAATTTCCGTAACTCACAATTCACAACGTACACCTCCACAATAGATAATAGCGGAAGACATTTTAATCACGACCAGCGGTGCCATCACCGGGGCTAATGATGCGAAGGTCATCGATACATACTGTCGTCAATGATTTATTCGACCCATCTCAGCCCTAAAAGCAGCTGCGTGCCGTCTGCGTCTCAAAAGAATCCCTTTTGGGGTGCCGGCTAAGATCCTTCGGCCGGCGGCCCATCCTCTTTCCCTATTCAGACTCACGGTTTTCATCCTGAATGGCTATGACTTTGAGCCCAGGAACCGGCTCTTCATTCATGAATTCCGCTTCCCCCTCCTGCTGTGCTTTTAAAAGGATATCCATGGCATCTGCAACTTTAGCCGCAAGCTGAAAATACATCGTTTTAAAATCTGGCATCTTAGTCTATACCCCCTATTTCAAGCAGCGGCAAGGCTCCGGGGCATGACCCGGTCCTGCCGTCTGCTTTTATAGGGGAAATTAAAAAGCACATGCGAGGTTTTTTTCACCCTACACATGCGCTATGCTTCGTTATTTGCTGAATCCTAAACACCTAACCTCAATCAGCCGGAAACAATCCGGCTGTGAACAGAAAAGCGGAATTAGCGGTACTTGACTTATGACCCTATATATGAATAATGTTCAATTTAACCGTGGAATTTCACCCAACCTATCCTCCAGTTGAGCAAGAACCAGTGGCCATGCCTGTTCGTGTCCATTCTTTGACTCTTCATCGAGAAACCCTGCATGAGTTAATCGTAATGCAGTTCCGCCCTCACTTTGTTTCATTTCTACAGTCAAGACTGTTTCAGCACCTTTAGTTCCGCCAGCACCCGTTAACCACGTAAGCTCTACCAGTTGGTCAGGTACAAGACGAAGAAAACGTCCATAATGTGGATGGCGATTCCCTTCAAAAGCTGTCTCAAAGTAGAAAACCTTGTTCACTTCTGCATTCATTAATACTGAACCAGGTTCTGCAAACCAAATGTCAAACTGTTCAGTCCATGCCCTGTACAAAACATTAGGTGAAAAAGGCATTGTTCGCTCCACAAAAAGACTGAATGGTCGAGATGATAAATCTGGAATACAAATTGTTACTGTTGGCTTCATACTAAGTCTCCTTTTGTAAATTGTTATCTTCTAATTTTATTGCATCATCTACATTTGGTAGCGAATAAGCATTAGATAACGTTAAATTTGAATGATATTTGGATATGTGTTACAGTCTAAAAAAATGTGCAAAGAGGTGAATAGAAACATGTGATAATAATTCTATTACATCGAATGAAATCAGTATATACGCTTCATTTCGGATAGGATTAGTGTAGGTTTATATATCTTTAAGTGAACGACTCTCTTCTCTTAATAGTAATTTGTCTATTTTCGTTCGTGTCTACCTCCTATCCTATCGGATGAGGATATTTTCTATTATAAATTCAAGTGGAAATATGGAGGGAATACAGAGAATGGAAATGTTCATTCGGGAGTATACCATTTTCGATGATGATTCTGGACCATACGGTATTGCGATAGGGAAAGACGAAGCTTTATGGTTTACCGAACAAAAAGGGAATAGAATTGGCCGAATTTCACCAAAAGGCAAAATCAGTACATTTAATGTTCCGACTAAAGATGCAGGAGTTATGTCAATTATTTCTGATAACCATGGACTTCTGTGGTTTACTGAATATAGAGCGAATAAGATAGGAAAAGTTACTATAACTGGCTGTTTTGAAGAATATGAACTTCCAACTGCCAATTCCTCACCATTCAGTTTAGTAGAAGGCCCCGATCAAGCAATTTGGTTTACTGAAATAAATGGTAATAAGATAGGGAGAATAACAAAACATGGTGACTTAACAGAGTTTAGCCTACCTATAAAAAAATCATATCCCTCGTTCATTACTTTAGGTTCAGATGATGCTCTTTGGTTTACTGAAAATCAAAACAATAAAATCGGAAGAATAGCACTAAACGGTGAGGTCACAGAATTCGAAATTCCAACAAGAAATTCTTGTCCAGTAGGAATTACGTTCGGACCAGACAATGCTTTATGGTTTGTTGAAATAATGGGCAATAAAATCGGAAGGATTACGACCTCTGGTGAAATAAGCGAATTTGCAATACCTTCACTAAATTCTCACCCGCATGCAATAGCGAGTGGAACTGGAGATTATCTTTGGTTTACCGAATGGGGTAGTAACAAAATAGGTCGGATTACGACTCAAGGAAATATTACTGAGTTTATGATACCAACCCTGAATGCTGAGCCACATGGTATTGCTGTTTATTCGGATGGAAGTGTGTGGTTTGCTGAAGAGTGTAATCAAATTGGATGTTTAAGAATTATTTAATTACGCTAATTTTAATGCCCCTCTTTTTTAAACGAGTTTTCTTAAAAGAGGAGCATATCATATTTGTTGAATTTAGCGTAGGATTTTAGAACTATTTAACTTCTCCTAATCCTACTTATATACCTTAGCCTAAGCTTATCCAATCTTCCAATTATAGACATTTTCATTTAATTACCTTAGCTTTGCATTATAAGAACAATGTGAAGCTGCGGAATGTACCCTGTTGGTTTAGAGAATAGGAAGTGGATTTTCCTTGGCTTAACAATTGTTACTATAAATAATAAAGGGAGTGTCGCAAAACTACTTTAAAAAGTAGTCTGCGATACTCCTTTTTTGCTTTTTGGCTATTAAAATCGATTAGTAAATCTTCAAACATTTTGAATCTCTCTGATGCACTTAAATTTGGGCACAGAAAAATAAGCC
>NZ_JAVHUW010000030.1 GCF_030954495.1 Candidatus Desulfosporosinus nitrosoreducens
AAGTGATACAGGCCCGGGATCTTCCCCCTGAATTTTTTTATACTCAAGCCAGCGATGAAATGGAGACGGAGTACCAAAGGATTAACGCTTGTTAAGCGAATTTGACGGAAATAAGACGGCCTTGGCCCAGTATTCAGGGATTACCCGCACGGGTCTTTGGAAAAAACGAAAGCGGCGTGGCCTGCAAACATTAAGCAGCCTACGATTTAGGTGGAGTTGTAACTCCATCGGAATCTTAGTCGCACTTATCCAGGGACTTCGCCGCTCTTAACTCACCGCTTGCCGAAGCGGGAGTCTTAGAGCGGATTAGTCAGCAGATAAAAACATAAGACTTATACTATACGTTCAAAGCCTTAGAAATCACTCTCTAAGGCTTTGAACGTATAGTATAAATTATAGTTAGCGGATAAAGGGAACCTGGCCGGCACTAAGTTTGCGCAGGCGGCTTGGCCCGGCTGTACTTATGCCGGAGGAAAATACGCCACGAAGTGCAGTTTTTTATAGTATGAATAAGGCAGTTGATCTTCTTATTTTCCGGCAGCAGATGCGAAATTGCGTTGACCTTTTTCCAACAGATCTCTGTTTTTCCGATATTTTAAATAGCCGCTGACGCCAAGAAGCTCAGCATATTGGGCAAATTTCAGCATAGCCAGGTCGGTCCAGACATAACCGAAGTTGTTGAAAGAACCGCCGCCGAAGAACTGTAAATTCATGAATATGGCGACAAGAGCAGTCCAAAATATTCTAAAGCCAAGAATCATGCATACGCCAACGGAAATCTCGAAAATCACGACCAGGGTATCCGTTACCTGCGGCATACCGAGAAAAACATTTTGGGCAAGCCAGGCAAAGGCTTTGTTAATATAAAGTGGGTCAAAGCTCGTCACTTTGGGACCGGCGATGTTGGTAATGAGAGTTCCGATTTTTCCCGCCGAGTTAAGTTTACCGTCGGTGAACCAGGTTGTAAGCTTTTCAAATCCGGATGTGACCCAAGCCCACCCATAAATCAGCCGTGCCACCGTGAAAATAATAACCAGAAAAGCCACTTTGCCATCCTTAAATTTGGCTTTTACCGCATCAGAATATGCAGTCATAAAAAACCCTCCTTCTTTTTCAATGCTTAACTCATTCGTCAGACATTGTCTTGACTCTATATTTAGCAAGAACCATGCCAAGAAAAAACCTAAGGAAAATAGCCCCTTCCGGTATGGGGGGGCGTTAACTAGTTAACCGTTTTGGAAACTTTGTTTTAACTCTGTTAACAGAGAGCCCCTAATTAGTTAACGGTTTAGTTATCCGAGTTACAATTTCTGGATGGAACTTGGAAAATTGTGCCGCCTGTTATTTTTTCAGACATACATGACGTGAAGTGGCACCACTGCTCAATAAAGAAGACTTGATTCAGGTAGAGTTAAAACTCCACCTGAATCAAGTCTTCTTTATTGAGCAATAACGTAAAGTTTATCCGCTTCTTCAGGAGTAATCAGGATATCCGCGGCTTCGAGGCTTTCCTGCAGCTGCCGGGGGGTTCGCGAGCCGATGATCGGCACCGCCGGGAGCCGGTTGCAGGTAATATAGACCAAAGATGCCGCCGCTAAGGAAATCCCGTGTTTGGCGGCAAAGTCCTGCAACGTTTCCAGCCTCTTGAGATTATCTTCACTGGCAAACCGCTTCCGGGTCTTTTCACTCAGCACCTCAAGACCATCCTTGGCAACTTTGGAGAAAAAGCCTTGCGCTTGCGAAGCATAGGCCAGGACCGGCAGGTTTTTCCGGCAATAGTAGTCATATTCTTTCTCATCCATGATCACAATGCCATAATCCTGATAAATATCTTCGCTGGTATGGGCCAGGCTCCACTGAATCTGGCTTGAGGAAAAACCGCTCAGCCCTTTTTGCGCCGCGTATTGATTAGCCTCTTCAATCCTGTCGGAGCGCCAGTTGGAGCAGCCGGCCATTCTGATTTTTCCCTCTTGGATAAAGGAATTGATATGCTCGACAATTTCACCCGCCGGAATTGCGGGATCATCTCTGTGCAGCCAGTAAATATCAAGACAGTCCGTTTCCAGGGCTTTAAGACTAAGCTCAAGATCATAGGCCATGTCTTCCCTGGCTAATCTGCTTTGGGCCATGTTTTCCCGGGGAGGATGGCAGCCCTTGGAGGAAAGGACAATATTGCCGCGTTTTCCCGTTTTCTTCAGCCATCTGCCGATGGCCTCTTCACTTTTGCCGCCGCTGTAAACTCTCGCCGTGTCGATGAAATTGCCGCCGGCATCTGTGTAAGTATCCAAGAGATAAAAAAATTCCTCATCAGTCAGACTTAACATAAGTTTGTCGGTTCCCATGGCCAATTTAGAAACTTTTAAATCAAGACCATGGCCCTTTAGCGTCAAATACCTCATTAATGAACCCCCTCCTCTTCGACTTGCACTCCCACAACTGTTGCCTCAAAAATCCGGACTCGCCGGCAAGGCGCTGTGCGAAGAGCGCGGAATTTTTCCTTGCTTTTATTAAAGCTCAGAAAGTTAAGCGGAAATTTTTCCCGTATCACTTGGGAGGAAAGCATAAAATTGCTTCCAGCGGTCCGACCAAGGCCTCAAAGCGTACCTCCTGCAAACACGCCGGGACAAAGAGCAAGTCGCCTTTGCCGACGTTCTGCTGGACTCCGGAACTTCCGATGGTTCCAACCCCTGCCGTGATGATAATAATGCAATATCTTTCGTCCGTCCTGTGGCTGAATTCCTCTCTGACAGACACCCTGTGCATTTCGAAAAGATCCGTGGCTTCATCATCAATCAAGGCCCAATGTTCCGCCTTCCGGTCTGAACTGAGCAGCTTGGGACTCAAGCGCCAGCGTTTCTTAACTTCGTCTTCCGTATAACAGTCGTAATGGAAACAGTCGAACATTTTGTCAAACCCGCTGCCCTGATGACAATGCTCGTCCGGAAATACGATGCCTTGCTGAGTTTTTCTCTCAACCCTCAGGGTGTAATCCGTAGGCTCCTGGATCTCAATCAGAAAACAACCGGCGCCGATAGCATGAGGAACACCGCCTTCGATCAGATAAACCTCCCCCGGGCTAACGGTTAACTTATTCAGGGCGTTCAGCATGCCCTCTATGTCCTGCTTTTCAAAAAGCCTTCGCCATCTTTCCTTGTTCATCCCCGGTTTAAAGCCCATGAGGACATAGGGGTCCTGCCCGTCTATTTGCCTCCCGCCGATAATGTACCAGGCTTCGGTTTTCCCATAGTCAGAAGAGAGCACCTTTTTGGCGAACTCTTTGTCCGGATGAACTTGAATAATCAGACGGTCGAGAGAATCGATCAGCTTGACCAGAACCGCCATACTGCGGCCGTATTTTTCCCAATGCTTTCTGCCCAGAAAGGATACCGGGTCACTCTCGATCAGTTCTCTCAGAAAAGGGCCGCCGCCCGGCATACTGACCCTGCTCAGCCCCTCCTCCGCAATAGCCTCTCTGCCGGGATTCCTGGCCGTAATGGCCGAGGCAACCCATTCTTCGGGAAAATTGCCGTCCTGAGGATTCCCGGCCCTGTGCCACTCCTCCAGCAATTTTCCTCCCTTGTAAGCCCGCCACACTCTTGTCGGCTCAAGCTTGAGAATTCCTGGACTATCTGACTCCATTGTAAGACATCTCCGTTCTGCTCATCCTCTGCTTTTAGCCGGATCATTTGCCAAGGGACTTAAACATATTTTCCTTATACCTCTCTACCCCGCCCTGGTCAAAAGGATTGACTTCCAGCATTTTGCCGGACAAATAACAGGCAACCATAAACAGATAAAACAACTGCCCGAAATAGTATTCGTCAAGCTCCGGCAGCGTTAATTTTAGACAGGGAATGCCCCCTTTGCGGTGAGCGTCAAAGGTCGCCTGAAAGGCAAGTTTATTAATCTCCCAAAGGTCTTTTCCATCTAGGTAGTCAAAGTAATCGTGCTTATCATCCCCGGCTATGATCAGGCTGCTGTCTTGCCCGGAAAGATCGAGAAAGGTTTCAAAGATCATTTTTCTGCCCTCTTGCACAAACTGCCCGATGGAATGCAGGTCTTCGGAAAAATTTCCGGCTACGGGATAGACTCCTTTGCCGTCCTTGCCTTCGCTCTCGGCAAACAGTTGTATCCACCATTTGCTGAAATAGTAAAACCGCGGCTCAAAAAAGGACAGCATCTCCAAACGGTAATCTTTAAGCTGCAGCAAATTGCGGTAGGCCGCATAGCGAAAGGCGATATTTTCTTCCGCCGGCTCTTTGAGGAGGCGTGCTCGCATTTCCTGGGCTCCCCGCACCAGTTTGCCGATGTCAATACCGGCGACAGCCATAGGGAAAAGGCCTACATCACAGAGAGCGGAATACCTGCCCCCTATATTCTCCGGGAAGGTAAAAAAGGTATACCCGTGATCCAGGGCCAATTGCTGCAGCGAGCTGCCTTTTGTCCCCGTCACGGCGATTCTGGCCGCGGCCCCGCCGCCGTAACGCTGCTCAAGATATTGGCGGAGTACGCGAAAGCTTAGGCCTGGCTCTAAAGTTTCAAAATTTTTGGCTATGGCATTGATATAAACGGATTTTCCCGCCAAGGCCTGCAGTAATTTGTTCAGATAATCCGCGGAAAGGTTGTTGCCCGCATAGAGTATTTCCGGGGCATTCTCCCGGGGCAGGGCTGAGATCACCGCTCTGGCCGCCTGATTTGAGCCTCCGACGCCAATCAGCACAAAGACATCCGCGTCCTGCCGGACTTCCCTGGCCCTATCCTCAATTTTTTTGAGGGCATCGTCACTTGCCCATTCAGCAACATCCAGCCAGCCAAGACTGTCTTGATAGATTTTTTCCCGGCTGAGAACTCCTTCCAAATAAGATTTATGTTTCCGGACAAAGCCCGCTATCTCTTCCGAGTCAAACAACCCGTCGGCAAAAGAAATTTCCACCTTTTTCATGACATTTGGCCTCCACATTTTTCCGAATTCTTTCCGACTCAACTTTCGTCAGGCATTATACAGCTTATTTTCCGCCGCCAAATACCAGCAGAAACAGGCCAAACACGGCCATAGCCTGATAGACTACCTTCTTGATCGTGGCAATCGAAAACTTCTTGAATAAATACATGCCCAGAAAGATCCCCAACACCAAGCCGCCTACGGCAGCAAGGCTGAATTTGGCAATATCCCAGCTGACGTTGCCCATTGCCAAGTGCATGCCCAGGACGCTTAGGGCGCTCAACATAAAGAAGCATTGAATCGTGGCGCTATACTCAAGCTTGTCATCCGTTGACGACAGAAAGTAAACCACCATGGGCGGGCCGCCAATATTAAACAAACCGTTAAGTATGCCGCTGATTGCTCCCACCAGCAAGCCTTTCCGCGGAGTGGGTTTAATTCGGAACTTTTCGCTGAAAAAGAATAAGTAAAGCGACAGCAGGAATAAAACCGCCCCCAGCATTCTGTGTAAAATCGCGTCTCCGCTGGACACCAGGGCCAAAACGCCTAAAACCCCCATGATTAAGGAGGAAATCGTGGGATAGAGCAGCAGCTTAAAGTTAATATGTTTGCGAAATTTGAAGGAAATATAAATGACCATCACAAAGGCGGAAAAAACTTCAGTCGCCGCCGCTGCCTTAAAAGGGATAATAAAGGGCCACAATGCCATAGTGACAACAGCAAAACCGAAACCCGTAGCTGTTTGCAGCATACTGCCCAGTAAAGCAATCAGGGCAACCCATAAATAACTCATTGACACTCCTCGATTTCTGCCCTGCATCTCCATGACAAAGCAACTCTTATTTTTATTTTAGCGGCACTTTACAGGCACCGGCTCAATCCGCCGGCACTTGCCGCTAATTCCTCAGCCGCAGCCGTGGCTATGGCCTTCATTGACACGGTTGTAGGTTTCCTCTTTCATCATAAGATGAACAGCCCCCAGTGTAAAGGCCTTGGGCAGAGCCAGGATATTGGGATGCGCTCCGACATATTTCCTTTTGGCATCCTCCAAGGCTTCCTCAAAGGTGGCTCTCGTTTTCATACCCATGCCCCGGGCATAACCCGGTTCCTGCGCGCCGACGATATAAATGGCCGCGGTATTCATCTCGGCGATATGCCCGCAGCTGATCATGGAAAAGGCGTGAAAGGGGTGAAATCCGTAAGAATAGCGGTATTTTCTGATATACTCCTCGTTGGTCGCGAAGTATTCGCCATACTGGGCCAGGTCGGGCAAGAGATTGTTGTAGTTATGCTGGAACAGATCGTACACTTCGCGATAACCCGGAAATTCTTCGTCGTGAAAATAACCGTTGCAGACCGAAGAACAGATGATCACACAGTTATCGCTTAAAATCCGTTTGTGCCTGATAATCTGAGCCGAAACCGCCTGCATCATAAAGATCGGATTCGTACCCATCCCGTTTCCGTAGTGAAAGGACTGGGGCATGCCAAAAACCACAACATCGTACTTTTTCTCAGCCCAGGGAACATAAGTGCGCCGGTCGGCAATTTCCCAGGAGAGGGGCTCCAGTTCCTGAGCATAGCCGCTGAAAACCGCAATCTGGCGGGAATAAGTATCCAGGACCGCGTCACAGCAGAAAAACTTTTTCCCCATGCATTTTTCCATATGCATCCCTATCTCATCAAATTTGGAACGCATCAAAGAATGCGTGCTGACCGGGGTGAAATCCTTTCTGTGCATAACTTCCGGCACGTGGTGCGAAGCGATGGAACGCCAGTGAGTAATCCCCGTAGCGCAGTGTTTATAACCGCCTGAGTAACCGCCGTAAGGGTTCCCCTGGACGTGCCCGATTAAAATCGGCAAATCCGCTTCGAAAACTTTTTTGTTCATCAGAACCGGATCGCCGCGCCCCGTTGTTCCAAGATTAACCATAGCTGCGGGATCTTCACTGTCATGATTGGTAATCTGATGCGTATACCAAAAACTATTAAAAATCTCTTCACCCAGGAGCAGCTTAATTTCGCTTTCCGTATTTTTGCGGTGCAGCCCGTTGGAACATAGCAGATGAATGTCTTCCTTGGCAACACCGGCCGCATAGAGCTGCTCCAAAATTAACTTGATAGAGACCTTGCGGTGGGATGTCGCTTGCGTTCCTCCCTTTACCCTGTCGGGGAAAACGATGACAACCTTCGAACCCTGATGGGCGAGCTGAGAAATCGGCTCCATGCCGATCGGCTTAAGCAGAGATTCTTTCGTTGCGGCGTAAACATCTTCCAGACAGGGCGGGTCCTTGACCGTTTCACCGGGGATAAAAATATCCGTAGTATCGGGCAGATTTGCGGCCATCAGGCCTTGTCCATATTCAAATTCCAGTTTCATAATTCACTGATCCTTTCCGCCGACACCGGCCTTGATGCAAAGAGAAACCAATCCTCTCAAGGATTCTGACTGTTCTCCAGATATTTGTCAATAATCTTTTTAAAGTCTGCAGCATAAAAACCAATCTGACCTGTAAACCGGGTAAGGGCTACCAAACCACCGTCTATGGTGGGGACACCGGCTATGGCCGCCGCGTTATTTTCGTTCAGACCGCCGCCATAAACAACAGGAATCTCCGTACCCAGGAGCTTTTTCACTTCATCTTTAATAAAGCTGGAAACGAAGGAAATATAGTCGGGGCCGGGCGGTGTTTTCCCCGGGCCGATAGCCCAGATCGGTTCATAGCCTATAACGATCTGCCGCTTCGGGAGGTAACCCTGTACTTGATTCAGGCCCCTCTTTAATTGAGCGGCAAGAGTTTCCGCTGTGCGCCGTTGCTGTTCCTCAGGGCTGCCGCTGCCCCGTTCTTCGGCCGTTTCCCCCACACAAAGCAGGATATTCAAGCCTTGTTCCAGAGCTGCCAGGACTTCCTTGTTAATTAGCTTATCAACGGCTGAAGCCCCGCGTTCTTTTAGAGCCGTATTGTTCGCCAGGTCTGGCTCAAAAGCGGCCATAATCTCCAGTTTATCCCGTCTTTCCTCGGAATGGGCGATCATTGACCATCTGCACCCCAACTGATAGGCGCCGGCCGCCGGGAAGTTCGCTGTAAAGGCTCCGAAATTCCCGCCCGGCGTTATATTCTGCCGAAATACGCTTTGACAGCCTATGTGAAGGCCTTTTTTATCGCCTGCACCGTACTGGGCCAGCTTTTCCTGCGCCGGGATGATCAATGCTTCCGGTACCAGATAAACAACCTGAAGTTCAGCGAGGGAGCCGATTCCTAAGGCTACACTCTCCCCGATAACTTCTTCAATCCAAAGCCTGGGGTTTTCATAGGGGCAAAGACCACCCCGGGAACGGGACACCTCAAAGCGTTTAAGGTTGACAAACAATCGTTTCATAGCCATCTCCACTTCTCTCATCCGTATTACTCAGCACGCATACCCTTGGGATATTAGATTAGATTAGATTGGATTCTTTATTCAGTCTGGCAAATTGCAGCAGAGGCCCCCCAAGCAGAGGACGGCACCAGTCTAAAAACTCCGGCGTAACGCCGTAAGCGCCGGCAATGAATTCTTCAGGCATTTTTCTCTCCTGAAGCATGACGTCCTCTATGGGGATCTCAAAGAGATTTATCCGGTAAGGCTCACTGCTCAAACGCTCAAACCCGATCATAATACCCGTCTTGCCCTCAACCGCGGCTTTACAGGCCGCAGCTCCGGCCAAGCTGGCCTCATGGCTGTCCGTAGGCGATTGATAGAGAATCGACGACCGGCCGGCTAAGCCCGGCTTCTCGCTGCGCGCCTTGATGCCAAGCTTTTTGATGACAAGCCCGGCTAAATGTTCCCCGACATTGCCGAAATAAACGGAGCGTCCAACCTGAAAAACCGGCTTGACAACGGGAGAACCATCCTCATTCTTCAGACCCTCACTGGCAACGACTACGGCGCAGCCCTGGCGTTGGTATAAGGATTCGACTTCCGCCAGGAACCTGTCCTCATGGAAAGCTACTTCCGGCAGACATATCAGGTCGGGCCCGCAGGATGATTGAGATGTTGCCAGAGCCGAGGCCGCAGTGATCCAGCCGGCGTTTCTCCCCATAGACTCAATAATACAGACATGAATCGGCAAAGAGTGCACATCTTCGGAAATCTCGGCAACGGTCTGAGCGATATACCGCGCGGCACTGCCAAAACCGGGACAATGATCGGTTACGGACAAATCGTTGTCGACGGTTTTAGGGATGCCGACGACCGCAATACCTTCCTGCCAGGCGGCCCGGTACAGTTTGCCGCAGGCATCCATGGAACCGTTTCCGCCGTTCAGCAAAACGTATTTTATTTTGTGCTGCTTGAAGACCTTGATCATTTGCTCGTAATCACTGGACTCCAAGGGCTTGCGGGAAGTTCCGATAATAGTGGCCGGAGTTTGTTTCAACAATTCCAACATCTCAGGCCGCATCTGGGAAAAATCATAGAAATTTCCCGCCAGCACCCCGCCCGTGCCGCCCAAGGCTCCGTAGACCGTGCCTATTTCAGAGTGCTTCTGCGCTTCTTTTAAGACTCCATAGAGAGAGGAATTAAGGACAGCGGTCGGTCCGCCTCCATGGACAATTAATAAATTACCGTTCAAGTCTGTTCTCTCCTAATCACGTGTTAAATTATCGCTCTGCATAAAGAAGACTTGATTCAGGTGGAGTTTTAACTCCATCTGAATCTTAGTCGCACTTAGCCAGGGACTTAGCCGCTCTCAACTCACCCCTTGCCGAAGCGGGAGTCTTAGAGCGAATTAGCCAGCGGATAAAGACCAGGCCGGGCAATGACCTGAAGCAAGGCTGCAGCGCTTGTTTACAGACCTTTCTTGTATCTCCCGGCCATTTCCTCCAACGTCGGACATTCTATCAGATCCGCCTTGCCCACGGAGCCAAATTCAACGATCAATGTCCCCACCACTTCCTTAACGCCGCGCTCAATGCATTTCACAACCTCGGCTACATCGTCATCCGGTATAAGGCCCGTCATCAAGGTATCCATAATCGGGACAAGGAAAATACGCGGGTCAAATTTTGCTTTGTTAGCCTCAAGAAGCTGATAAATCTCCCTTACAGAGGAAGCGGTGCGCAGCTGTGACTTAGCATGAAAAAGCTCCTTCAAATTGCGGGTAACGGCAAGACGGATATCCGTGTCCACATTAATCTTGCCGATGCCGCAGGGTATGGCGGCTTTCAGTTCCTCAATCGGTATGCCGTGCGCATCGCTTAACTCCCCTCCCAGCCGGTTTATCCCGTCAACGATATATTTAGGCACCGTTGAGGAACCGTGGGATACTAACACGCCAAAAACATGCTCATGCAGCAGGCATTCTCTGGCCGCTATCGCAATCTCTTGGCGCAGTTTGACATTTTTGCCTTTGGAGGCGCCATGCATTGTGCCATAAGAAATCGCCAGACAATCCGCGCCCGTCTTTTTCAAAAACTCGACAACCTTGGTAGGATTGGTATAGGTCGATTCATCGGCAAAGACATGGTCCTCGACTCCGGCCAGCACCCCGAGCTCTCCTTCGACGGTCACGCCTAAATTGTGAGCGTATTTGACCACTTCGCGGGTCAGCTCCACATTTTGTGCAAAGGGCAACGCCGAGCCGTCAATCATGACCGAGGTATAGCCATTGTCTATGGCAGCTTTACAGGACTCGAAGTCTCTGCCGTGGTCGAGATGAAGAACAATAGGAATTGGGGAAGCGGCGCCATATTTTTTAACGGCAGCCGCAATATTTTTGGCGCCAATTTTTTTATCATCCAGGGTGGCATTAACAAAATCTTTCCGCCCGCCCATGAAGCCATTGGCCAGGTCCGCTCCCTGCAAAATGGCGGCCGAGCGGAACATTTCATGGACTTCGATCACCGCTTTAGCCTGAGCAACGGCATTGACATTAAAAGCGCCCTGGGCAAAGGAGTATTTTTGGGTAGCCTCTAACAGAGGTCTTAAAGGTACAATCGGCATATCTAACTTCCTCTCGAAAAATATTAGAAACTCTCCAACGTCCCGCGCCGGAATACCACCTTGCCGCCGGCGATTGTCGTATCGACCTCCAAGCATTGGTCCAGCAGCACAAGGTCGGCATCGCCGCCTTCCCTGATGGAACCCTTGGAACTGTCCAGCTTCAGCAGGGCAGCAGGATTAGCTGTCAGAAGCGGGATAACCTCTTCCAGTTTCCGGCCGCTGTAAGCCACCAGGTTCCTCAAGGCTTTGGCGGTTGTAAGAGTGCTTCCCGCCCTCGTGCCGTCTTCGACAAGTCTGGCATCCCCAGCGCTGACCTTCACACTGCTCCCTCCAAGCTTGTAAAATCCGTCCGGCAGCCCGGTTGCCATAATGCTGTCGGTGACCGCAATGACTTTAGCGCTGCCCTTTGTTTTGAGCAGCAGCCGGATTATGCCCGGATGAAGATGCCTGCCGTCACAAATGGCTTCACAAAAAATATCCGTCTCCAATACGGCGCCGCAGATTCCCGGGGCGTGCTGATGCAACAGTTTCATGGCGTTGAAGGTATGGGTTGCGCTCGCCGCACCGTTCTCAATACAGCTCAGGGTTGTAGCGTAATCTGCCCCGGAATGCCCGAGAGCAACAATGACCCCCCTTGCCGCCAGTTCTTTGACCAGCTCAGGCACACCTGCCACCTCGGGAGAGACCGTAATATATTTAATCAGCCCCGCCGCCGCCTTTTGATAGTCCGCGAATAAAGAGAGATCGGCTTCTCTAAGTAGAGTTTCCTGCATCGAACCTTTATACTCCCGGCTGAGAAAGGGACCTTCGAGATGAATGCCTAAAATCTGCGCTCCGCTCTTGAGTTCCGCCCTGGCTTGGCGAATCTGTCCGATAGCCCGGAGTGTTTTTTCATAGCTGTCGGTCACAATCGAGGCCAGCCATCCTGTTGTACCTTGGGCGGCGAAATAGCGGCTGAGCTGAAGAAGGTCTGCTGCTGAAGCGCTGTTAACGTCTACCCCGTTTCCGCCATGCGTATGAATGTCAATAAACCCGGGGACGACCTTTTTCCCCGCAGCATCCAACCGCAGACCATTGGGAGAACTGGAACCGGAATTGGAACCGATCCGGCCCAGACTGGAAATCCTGCCGTTTCTGACTGTAATATCAACCGTTGTAAAGCGGCCGTTAAGCAAAACTTCCCCGTTAGCAATAAAAAGCTCCTCCAAGTCTATTGCCACCCCCTCAAATACGCTTCAAGCATGGAGATTCCTTTCCGAGTGCCGACACTCAAAAACCATTGGCGGCCACACTCTCAGGGATCGTCAGGGAAATGTCCGGATGCCCCTGCAGCAGCGTCACCGGAAAAGCGGCTGTCGGCTCTCCATGACAGGCTCTGCGCACGACGGCGCGGTGCCAATTGCGAAAACAGTAAAGGCGAATCTTCCTGGCGCAGGATATCTCGTGCATCCCAACCGTTATGCAGTAACGCGGCATTTGATCAACCGCCCCATTCAGCCCGTCCAGAGAATTAACCGCCCTGGTTTCCGGAGCTATTGCCAAAATTCGCGTTTTTAAAGACAGGTAGTCTGCACAGGACATAGTTTCCTCCGGCTCGTTAAAGGCTACATGGCCTGTAATCCCTATTCCGCCGAAAACCGCGTCGGCTCCTCCCAGCTCTGTAAGCAGCCGGGTCAGAGCCTCAGGATGTTTAGGGTCCGGAAAAACCCTCTGCTCTTCCGGCATGATCAGCTCCTCATTAATTTGGGCATAGACGTGTTTGTTCATAAAGCCCCGAAAACTTAAGGGATCATCCTCATCAATCCATTCCAGCGTTTCATTCAGGTACTCATCCATATTGATAAACCAGGTCGTTTTAAGGCTGATCCGCCGGCTGTTGATCATCCCGACCAGATAGGGGTAATGCCCTACGGGGCCGACGGGGCAGATCAAAACGGTTTTCCTGCCCTGCGAATTCCGCTCCTCAATCAGAGCGAGGATTTCCCCGGCCATGGCCTGGAAAACCGCCCCCTGATCCGGCATAATCCGCAGCGGTATCTTGGAGTCTTTTAACAATTCCTCCCGGGTAAGTTCGTAATACTTGGGGGTCAAAGCTAACACCTCACTTATTTGCTGTCTCTCAGTGACTGGAAAACAGGTGCTCTATATTTAAATCCCGGATGATTTTGACAATCTCTTTCGTCCTGCTGCAGCCAAATTTGCGCAGCATGCTTTTGACCTGAGTCTTAATCGTGACAGGTTCAACGCAGCGTATGGAGGCAATTTCTTTGATCGTTTTGTCCTGGAGCAATAACTTGACCAGCTCCCGCTCCGTTGAGGTGAGCTGGGAAACATTATTTATAAAAAAAAGCAAACTGCGCTCCGAACGCCGCAGCCTTGAGTATTCTTTGAGAAATGTGGCGTGAATTTTGCCCTCCATGATAGGAGTTCCTCTATAGGCACGACGGATGTGTTCCAGGATGTCCGCCTCATTGCGGCCTTTGACCACATAATCCACAGCGCCCGTACCCATGGCGGTGAAAATCATGGTTTCTGTTTCATGAGCCGTTAAAAAGATTATTTTTTGTTCCGCCTTTTCCTGCCGGATTTTTTCCGCCGCAATAATCCCGGCGTTCAGGGTCTCCATCTCAATATCCATCAAAATAATATCGCAGTCCGTTTTCAGGGCAAGTTCATAGATTTCCGCCCCGCTGCCGGCCATACCCACAACGGTCATATCCGGCTGAGCATTTAAAAATTCGCTTAAATCTTCACGCAGGAGCTGGAAATCTTCCGCAATCATAAGTTTAATAGTCTCCATGCTATCCGCCAGCCTTCCGCTTGCAATCTCAGTGCCAGTAACCTTCCATCACATCGCTTCAGGCTTGTTGTATTTAGGCAACATGATGAAAAAGCTGGTTCCTTCATTTTCGACGCTTTCCAGGCGCAAGAGGCCCAAATGGCTCTTGACGATCTGCTTGACATAATATAGACCCATGCCCCAATTATAGTTTGTGTTTTTACTTGTATAGAAAGGTTCAAAAATTTTCCTGCGCAAATTGTCGGGTAGGCCGGTGCCGTTGTCTTTAATTTCCAGCACAGTATAGAGCCGCTCATTGTGAACGATCAGCTCGACCTTGCCGCAGCTTTCCCGCCCCGCTGCTATAATGGCATCCTGAGCGTTTAACAATAAATTGCAGACCGCCTCACTCAATTGCTCCGCATCCGCCAGCACGGTCAGATTGGCGTCCATACGGACGGAAACCGGGGTATCCGGATATTTTTGGTTAAAGCGTTTCCGCGCCATCTCGATAATCGTCGTCACGGGGATTGCCGTCAGACGAATATAGTTTGCTTTGATACTGCGGTACAACTCTTCCATCCGGCTCAGCATGCCCTCATTCATTTGGCCCATAAGGTCTATATAATTCTTGAGGGATTGGAAATCCGGCAACTCCTCCTCGAGCAGCTGATTGATTTTCTTCTGGACGACTCGCGCGGAAAGAAGCTGGTTTTTCACGCTGTGGACGAAAACCGATATGCCCTGACTCGCCGTATCATATTTTTTTTGCAGGGAAATATCCTCGTGTCCATCCTGGTAATTGATCTGAGTGTAGCTCATGAGTTTCCAAAAACCCAGGGTCACAAAGACGATGGTGGCCACCGTAAGCAGAATCCATTCGAAAAGGGACAGCGCCGGATTGGTATAGGACAAGTACTGAGGCCAGTCATAATAAACATTATAGAGCTGATAGACCTGGATAGGGTCCTGAAAACAATACAGACCAAAGAGAAGGGCGATGCTGGTGTGGGAAATAATGATATATCTGAATTGCCGGCTGCAATGAACCATCGTAATGCTGACATACTCATGGATCAGTAGGACTATGGAAAGGGAAATGTAAAGAACGATCCAAATGAGCGCCGATTTCATCAATACTTCCTGAAAGTAAAACCTGTTGCGCGCCACCACATAGAAGACCGGCGGATAATAGAGGACAAGAAAGACCACCGTGGGAAGGACGCAGAGATAATTCAGAATCCTGCGTTTCCGTCTGACAAAATGAACCATGGAATAATTCATGGCGGTAAACAGCAAAAAGGTCGGAAACAAATATCTGCCCAGAGCGATGAGATAGCCCAGCTTGTCCAAGGTGATATTTAAATATTGCAGCCAAACTTTAATAGCGGGCGACATGAAAAGAAATACTTCCTGAGCGTCTGAGAGTCCGCCGATTTTAGCCGTATAAATAATTACACCGGAGAACATGGCGATTAAGCTTCCGTGCAGCCCGAAAAGAAGCCAGGAATTCTCATCGTGTTTTACGATCACAAGCATTATGGCCAGAACGGCAAGAACGAGCAAAATAATACACAGCATAAGCCAAGACCCCATTAGAGTATTTGCCTGAATGTCTCTGAAAAAGAGAGCCAAGTCATCAAAGCCATGTCCCGCAGGTATGGTAAAGAGGGAATAAAGCAGTGCCTTATACCCTCTTTAGCTATTCTCCGGACATTGATGAAGACCGCAGCGTTGGTTTTTTATTTACTGGTCTTATTATTGGCTTCGTAGGCTGCTTTCATGTTATCGTAAAGCACATAATTGTCAACATTAACAGCGGCCGGCAATTGCTTGTTTTTGATGAACAGAGCTTGTTGGTTCTCATAAATCTTCTTTAAAGTACCGTCATTGACACTGTCGTAAACGTATTTCGAAGTAAGCCAGTTGCCTTCGCCTTCACCTTGCTCCATTAAGGCCGGGTCCTGCTTGACCTGGGCCGCTACCCAGTCGGCCACTTGCTTAATATTTTTCTTGTCCGCTCTGTAATCCATCGCTTTAAACAGGGCCGAGGTAAAATGAACGAGAAGATCTTTATTCTTTTCAGCATAGGCCGGAGTTACGACGAAGCTGGACGGGAACTGCAGCTGATCTTTATAGGTATTGTTATCGGCAAGGGTCACAACCTTGTCGCCCATTTTTTGTTTAACGGTTATGGTTGACGGCGACCAAATGGCACAGGCGTCAATATTTCCGGTTACCATAGCCGTCACGGCGGCGGAGGGGTCCATCTGTACAACTTTTACGTCCTTTTCCGTCATGCCGGCGGAAGCGAGAGCCAAGTCCAGAATTACCTGACTGGAGGTTCCCAGCGATGTTCCGATGGTTTTTCCTTTGAGATCGGCAATAGTGTTAATTCCTTTATCCTTGTTGCCCATGACCGCATCGGCCAGGCTTGTATCATCAATCGTAATAATATCCGCTTGGCCCTTGGCAGCCAGAGTGTGCGCGCCGTGGCCGATTTGGGAAACATCGATATTCCCGCTGCCCATAGCGGCAATCTCATCCGGCCCCTTGGCAAATTGCACCAGTTCGACATCGATACCTTCTTGTTTAAAATAACCCATGTTGATCCCCGTGACTAAGGTGCTGGCGCTGCCCATATTGGGCATGTAAGCCACTCTCATTTTGGTCAGTTTTTCCGGCTGTGACGAGGCTGAGGAATTTCCGCCGCCGGTGCCGCACCCTGCAAGCAACCCGGCTACCAGGACAAGAGATGCTGTGATGTTAATGAATTTTTTCATACTCTGCTTCCTCCTGTTTTTTCTTTCTCTTTTTTAATTTTAAATGCAATGATGCATTAAAATTTAAGCTGAATCTATTTCCTGACCGCTAAATACTCTTGGTAAACCTGACTCCAGATATAGTTTTTGAGGTCTAAAAACTCCGGCGTCATTTTTGTTTCCTGGGTGCGCGGATAGGGGATATTGATGTTGACGATTTCCTTCACGCGTCCGGGGCGGGCGCTCATGATAATCACTCTTTGCGCTAAGATAATAGCTTCTTCCACATCGTGGGTAATAAAGAAACAGGTTTTCTTCTCTTGTTCCCAGGTCTTCAGCAATTCGGACTGCAGCTGAGTCCGCGTTTGCGCATCTAAGGCGCCAAAGGGCTCGTCCAACAGCAGGACCTCGGGATTTACGGCATAGGCCCGGGCAATGGCAACCCGCTGCTTCATCCCGCCCGACAGTTCTTTAGGATAGCTGTCCGCAAATTCCCGGAGATCGACCATATCCAGATAACGATTCGTCAGCTCGGTAATTTCCCGCTTGCCAAGTTTTTTCAGTTTCAGACCAAACTCAATATTTTTGCGGACAGTCAGCCAAGGGAAGAGGGCATATTGCTGAAACACAACCCCCCGCTCAGTTCCTGTGCCGACAACTTCCTGACCATCGACATACACTTTCCCGGAGGTAGGGCTGCCCAGGCCGGCTATGATATTCAGAAGGGTGGATTTTCCGCAGCCGGAAGGTCCGACGACACAAACAAATTCATTCTCGGCGATATCAAAGCTTACGCCGTTAAGGGCCACCGTTTCACCGGTGCGTCCTTTATATATTTTCTGGACATTATCAATTTTTACTTTTACTGGACATGCGTTTCCTGCCATCCGGTTAATCTCCTCTCTAGGAATTTCATGATTTTTTCAAAGATCAAGCCGATTATCCCGATAAAGATGATTCCCAGGAGCACAACCGCCATGTCAAAATATTGGCCCGCGGCCATAATCATCATCCCCAGGCCACTGGAAGCACCGGTCATTTCTGCCGCAACAAGGGTCGTTAAGGCTGCCGACAGGCCCAAACGCATACCGACCAGAATAAACGGAGTCGAAGCGGGAACAACAACTTTCAAGAAAATGTCCTTATTGGTGGCTCCGAGAATCCTGGCTGCCTTGATCAAGGTTTCGTCCACATTGCGCACACCTTGATAGATGGAGATTACCATGACCAGAAAGGTGGCAATAAAAATAACGACGACTTTCGCTTTCTCGTCTACACCCACACCCGCAATGACCAGCGGTATATAGGCAATAGGCGGAATATTTCTTATAAATTGAATCCAAGGCTCAACCAGGTTTTTAAAGATTTTGTACCAGCCCATCAGAAAGGCTACGGGAATTGCAAAGATAAAGCCTAAGGCAAATCCCGCCAGAACTCTGAATAAACTAATACCGATATTTTCCCACATAACCCCCATGTTTACTTCTTTAAAAAAGGCTTGTACGATCTGCCCCGGCGAAGCAAAGACCAGTGAAGTTTGGGGCATCACCGCCAGCAGGTTCCACAGTGCAAAAGCCAGCACCAAGGAAAGCAACAGCCAGGCCAGATTAGGAATGTCACTCAGTTTCTTGGCGAATCCCTTCTGTTTTACCTCCATAGTATCTCTTCCCCTTTTCTCAATATGAATCATTACAATAACGGCATTTGAAACTGAGATTATTACCTGAGAATAGAAAAAACGACTTCCGTACTGCTAGAAATTTTGACATTTTCCAGGTTTACAATCAGACTAATTGCATTTATTCAAAGATTAATACATTAATCCTCGGGCTGACAGTATGAACTTTTATCATACTTTACAGGCCGGAAAAAGATCTGCATCAACCCGCCTGAGCATTTTATAACACCACAAATAAAAGGCCGTTGCCCGACGAACCTACCGGTTCATCTGACAACAGCTTCAGAGTACGTTATTAAAACTATTTTACACTTTAGTACTTAATAAATTTCGAGCCGGGAACGCCGCAAATAGGACATTTTTCCGGCACGAATTTTTCTATGTTTCCGCAAACGGGACAGAGATAGTAAAAGACCTCTTCCTCCTGCTCCAGATTGTCTAAGGCCTCTTGGTACAGCTTGGCATGGACCTCTTCAGCCTTCAGAGCATAGGTAAACGTGCGCATAGCCGCTTGATTTCCTTCTTCCTGGGCTATTTTCAGGAATTCCGGATACATACTCTGATATTCATAATTTTCTCCGTTGACCGCATCGTTCAGGTTTTCTGCGGTAGACTTGATTTTGCCCGCTACTTCGAAATGCTTCAGGGCGTGAAGGGTTTCGGCATCTGAGGCTGCTTTGAAGAGTTTCGCCGCATTCTTTTTGCCATCGGCCTCAGCTTTTTTTGCATAAGCCGTGTATTTGCGATTAGCCTGTGCTTCTCCCGCAAAAGCGGCCAGCAAATTTTCCAATGTTTTTTGGTTATCCATACAAATTCCCTCCTGCAAATTTAAATGGTAATACTGCCAATTAAGGACTGATTGCTTTACAGCTCATCTCAGGTTTGGGCCGGAAATCATCACCTCATTTCAGAATATAAGCAAACGATGCTAACTGCCTCTCCGGGGGTATAACTTATTTTATCAGTTTAGAGAGTTCCTTGAACAAGGGTGTGCCCGACTGTTTTATCAAATCAAAAAATACCGTTTCAGTGTTGGTCACAACGGCTCCCATTGACGCCATTAAGGACAACCCGTTGCGGTAATTATTCTTGGTTCGTGAACACACCGCATCACCGACTACGAAAACATGGTAATCCTGAGCCAGCAAATCTCTCACCGTTTGCAAAACACAAACGTGAGTTTCCGTGCCGGTAACAATGATCTTTTTTCTCTCAAGTCCCTGCAACGTTGAAATAACTTCGGGTATACAGCCTGAAAAGGTGGTTTTTTCAAAGGTTGAGGCCTCACAAAGATTGCCGCTTAAGTCCGGGGCGGTCTTTCCCAGGCCCTTGGGATATTGTTCTGTCACAAGAACCGGGACCTCTAATTTTTGGGCAAGAGAGATTAGAATATTGGTATTGCGGATCACTTGTTCTCCATATTTCATTGCGGGAATTAATTTTTCCTGAATGTCTATGACCATCAGAACGGCGTCTTCCCCATATAAACAGTATTTTTCCATGCTATTTACCCCTTTCTATGAAAATAAGCGCATCCTATAGCCATTTTTGGCAGTTTCCCCCAATTTGTCCACTAGCTTATAATTGGCCAAAGCTCCGACCACCGCGCCGATACCGGGCACGAGCTGCAATAATTTGGCTATGTCTATGTAATCACGATATTCCTGTTGGAAAGAGCGCCAGTCAAACGTCTCCATAGTCGGCGGACAATTCTTGAGATTCTTATTCCAGTTTAATAGGACCTTAAAAACTTCGCACCTCCTTTCCTGAGAAGAAAATGTCAGTTCAAAAAGGTAAAGAATATACAATCTCTCTTGAAAATCATTGACATCATAGCCGTAAATAAGTGCGGCATCAAAGAGGAATTTAATTTTCAGTCCTAAAAGAAGAGGAAAATCCGCAAGGCCCAGGATAATCCCTCCGGCACCGGTTCCCGCCCCGGTCGTTGCCGCCGCTTTCTTATAGAAAGCCAGCTTCTCAGCAACAAGTTTCTCTCGTTCCTCCAGACTTGCTGCTCTGAGAGCGGATTTCTTCGCCATAAAATCCGAACCATATAAAACCGCTTTCACCATATTCTTGACCCCGAAGGTTATGGTATGCTGCAGAACATCCGGGATCAGGCCGTTGATTTTCGTTTGAACCGGTTTGGTCATTCGCCCGGCCAGAGAAGGCCTTTTGGTCATTTTTATTTGCCAAAGTTTAAGCTCACGAAGAGCTTTTTCTTCATAAGAGTCCATCTTCACCGCTTCCCGCCCTTGCAACCCCAACTTCTCTACAAAGTATTAACCTGAATATAAGATTTTATTAATATTGTGTTAATACTTGACGTATATTATATAATTTAGAAAAGCAAAAGTTCAGCTTAAGAGGTGATGATATTATCATTGTATGTTGGGTCCTGAAACTCATTCGGAAAATGAACGCCTATTTTATCTAATATAAAGGAGGCTGTATCAATGACCCCTCAATACAAGTATTCTTTATTAAACAGCACTGAAGCGACTTATTACCTTGAAGTATCGAGATTTAAATTTAAAAAGCTGATTAAAGAAGGACATCTCAATCCGCAGATTTTAGCGATCCGCGGCGGAAAAGAGTTACAGCTCTTCGATCCCCTGGAATTGACCAAGGTGAAAAAAATGCTGAAAAAAGAAGGGTATCATTACCTGAATGCCTAAAAAAGTCCAGGTCTCTTTAACTTCAAGAATATCATATTACAGGCGGCTCATAAATGGTTGAGCGCCTGTTTTTTATAAAAAAAATTATATAATAACGATTAGACAATTCGGGTAAACCATTATACTCTGATTAGGAACCAATAAAGAAAACTTGATTCAGGTGGAGTTTTAACTCCATCTGAATCTTAGTCGCCCTTATCCAGGGACTTAGCCGCTCTTAACTCACCGCTTGCCGAAGCGGGAGTCTTAGAGCGGATTAGTCAGCGGATAAATTTTGTTTGGGGGGAACACATGAATGACTGATATTGTTGCCGAAATGACAAATAAGCTTCTTGTTGACGCCGGAATAAAAAAAGGAATGAGCGTCCTGGACATTGGCTGCGGACGAGGTGATTTGGCGCTTCTTCTCGCGGAGATAGTAGGAACAGAAGGAAGCGTTTTAGGATTAGATTTTGACGAAAGCGCCCTGGCCTTCGCTCGTGAGCGGTTCCGGGAAAATAAGCTCACAAATGCAGCTTTCATCCATGCCGACTTAAATAATCTTTCTCTGGATCACCCTCAATTTGACGCTATCGTGGGCAGACGGGTGCTTATGTATTTGCCGGAACCTGAAAGGGTAATCGCTGACCTTGGCGCGTTATTGAAAGTCGGAGGACTGATGATTTTTCAAGAGCATGACTCAACAATGTCCCCGGGCAGCATTGTGCCTATGCCTCTGCACGATCAAGTAAACAAGTGGATCTGGGATACGGTTGAGCGGGAAGGAGGCAATACACATATGGGTTTTGGGCTCTGGAACCTGCTTGCTCAAAAAGGGCTTGCTGTGGAAAAAGTCCGTGCCGAAGCAGTAGTCCAGACACCCAGTGCGCCTTTTCCCCTGACCCCGATTGTTCGCGCTATGCTCAAGCGCATTATCCAGACGGGAGCAGCTACGGAAGAGGAAATTGATATCACTACACTGGAACACCGGCTTGATGAAGAGAGAGAAAAATCCAAAACTACCTACATAAGAGAAATGGTTTTCTGCGCCTGGGCGCGAAAGTTCGCACTATAACGTCTTATCTGCCAGGCGTCCCCCGTCCAGAGAATTGAGGAAATGCTCCAAAACAAATTCTTTAAAATGTCTGGCCGCCGGGGACAAGTACCGCCCCTCCACCCAGGCCATCCCAATAACCCGCTGACATTTGGGTTCCGAGACATGAACCTGAGCTATCTCTCCCATCACGGCATTTCTAACTTTCGGGATGAGGGCTATTCCCAGCTTGGCAGCAACCAGCCCGGCAACCGTTCCGACTTCTTCGCCCTCAAAGGTAACTTTGGGAGTAAAGCCAGCCTCCGCAAAGATCTGATAGATAATCTCTCCCAAAGACAGTTCCTTTTTAAAGGCAATAAAAGCCTCTGCCGCTAACTCTGTGAGCTTAACTGTTTTGTGCCGGGCAAAGGGATGCTCCTGCGGCACAATCAGAACAATTTCTTCCGTCAGCAGCTTGATCCAGCGGATATTTTCCCGCACTGAAGGCTGAGAACAGAAGCAAAAATCAATATCCCCCGCCTCCAGCTGGTCTAAAACCTGATGCGTCACATTTTGATAGAGCATGAATTGTATCTCCGGAAAACGCTGACGAAATAACCCTAGCAGGTCCGGAACAAGGTTCGATCCTTGGGAATGGATAAAACCTAAAGAAACGCTTCCTTTAAGGGGGTCCAGCAAATTCTGAATTTCTTGCTGACCCAGGGTAATTTCCTGGATGGCCCGCTTAACTCTGTTCAGAAAAATCTTCCCGTAAGTATTGAGGACAACGGTTCGTCCTTGCCGTTCAAACAGAGGAACCCCCAGCTCTTCTTCCAACCTGGCGATGGAACGGCTGAGAGCCGGTTGGGAAATTGAAAGCACCTCCGCCGCATTGGTAAAATGCTGCAGTTGAGCCACAGTCTGAAAATATTGAAATTGAGTCCATTCCATAAGAACACCAAACCTCGCAAAATTTTATAGGCGTGTACCCTTACCTTTTATAACTAACATGCATTAATTTTATGCAAATAATATATTAGACGTTATAAGATGTCAAGGTGTACGATAAGTTTAGAAATTTCGAGGTGAAAGAAATGAAGCAAACAACTTATATTGCCAAGGGCACAAAAGCCTTTGGCCGGACAACGTTAGCCATGTTTTTTGGCGGTTTTAATACCTTTGCCATTATGTACAGCACCCAACCCCTGCTGCCGGTGTTTTCCCGGGAATTTCACATTTCTCCTGCCGTTGCCAGCTTATCACTTTCTTTAACAACCATGGCCCTTGCTCTTAGTATGCTTTTCGTAGGCTCCCTGTCCGAAGTAAAGGGGCGTAAACCCCTGATGAACTTTTCCCTGATCTCAGCTTCTGTTTTGGCGATTCTCACCGCCTTCGTCCCTAATTATTCTTTTTTGCTGTTATTCCGAGTATTGCAGGGAATCGCCCTGGCCGGCTTGCCCGCTGTGGCTATGGCTTATCTCAGCGAAGAGATTGAACCCGGGGACTTAGGAGTCGCCATGGGACTTTACATCAGCGGAGTTTCCGTCGGCGGCATGACCGGCCGGATTATTATTGGCGTACTTACCGATCTTTTCAACTGGCGGGTGGCGCTTGGCACGGTCGGTGTTTTAAGCGTGGCGGCCAGTTTATTCTTTGCTTATTTATTGCCCCCATCCCAACATTTTCAGTCCCGTCCTTTGGAAATCAAGCCACTGCTAAAATCAATGGTCAACCACCTGAAAGATCCCAGCCTGCTCTGCTTATACGGCATCGCTTTCTTCATTCTGGGGAGCTTCGTCACGCTTTACAACTATATCGGCTATCAGTTAATAGCTCCTCCCTACTCCCTGAGTCAGACACTGGTCGGTTTTATCTTCGTTATCTATATTGTAGGCACCTTCAGCTCCACTTGGATGGGCCGTCAGGCAGATATTCATGGCCCCATCAAAATGCTCTGGAGCGGGCTGCTGCTGATGGCTTTGGGAGCTTATCTTACTCTGCACATGTCTCTGGTGATTAAAATCCTGGGGATTGCCCTCTTCACTTTCGGTTTTTTTGGCAGTCACTCTATTGCCAGCAGTTGGGTTGGCCGCCAGGCACTTCATGACAAGGCTCAAGCATCGTCTCTTTACCTCTTTTTCTACTACGCAGGTTCGAGCACAGGGGGAACAAGCGGCGGCACCTTCTGGCAAGCCTTTGGTTGGGTAGGCGTGATCAGCCTGATCTTAGGTTTCTTAATCTGTGCTTTCCTCTTATCCATCCGCCTGAATTTCATTTCTCATCTTAACCGGCAACGCAAAAAAACCCTTACCCCTAAAAAGCAAACGGTTAACGTTTAAACTTTATAAATTTATAAAAAATCGACGGGTCCGGCTGAACAATGGAAAAACTCACGCCTAAATTGTTCGGCCGGATCTTGTTGCAGTATGTAATAAAACCAAAATAGACCATCGCGGCTGCAAGGGAAACCCCGGCCTAGTTGTAGAAGAGAGCTTCTCAATCCTTTGGGCAACGTTAAATCACGGTAACAGCTAATATATCTATTTAGGGCGGAGCGTAAATACAACTAGAGCTCGGATAGAAAAACCACATTGTCATCCATTGCGAGTTCTTTTAATTTTTCAAACCCTTCCTGCATATAGCCCGCTTGCATATGAGCCTGATGTGCCGCCTCATCCTTATACTTTTCAAAAAAAACTATAGTTCCCGGATCATTAGCTACTACATGAGAAAGACACATTAAACAGCCATCTTCGTTTCTTACTTGTTTGGCCAATTCAGCACAAAAGGCTGTCAATTCTTTTTCTTTGCCTGGAAACGCCTTTAATGTCGCAATATAAGTAATCACTTGAAACTCCCCCTTCACTATGATTTCTAAAATGTTTCATCAATAACTTTATCAAATAAGCATCGAAACCAATAGGTATAGTTTTGTGGACTAATCGCCATTTCCAATTTAATTTCATTAACATTAACCCATTTATATTCTTCAACTTCATTAAAATTTGGACAACATATCCCATTATACGTTCCAATAAAAATATGATCATATTCATTTTCTATGAGCTTATTTTCAAAGCCGACTTGATACAAAAAGCTAAACAATTCCTTCAGTTCGCAGGATACTCCCATCTCTTCCCCTAACCTTCTGTGGATGGCATCGGTAAGCGTCTCTCCATATCTTGGATGACCGCAGCAAGTATTGGTCCAAAGTCCCCCGGAATGATATTTATCCTTATTTCTTTTCTGAAGTAATAATTGTTTGCTGGAATTAAAAATAAATATCGAAAAAGCCCTGTGCAACACACCTTTAAAATGAGCTTCCATTTTTTCGACTTGACTTATAACCCGATCATTAATATCCACTGCAGTGATATATTCGATCATTTTTTAGTACCACCTGTTTAGATTTGATTCTCCATCACCTTTGCGATCAGAAGGTTTGTCAGTTTTGTAATGATCTTCATAACGTTTTTAATCTCTTCAACTGTTATATTATCAAGATGAATACCACAGGTTACAACCACATTTTTACCCAGGTGAGAGGAAAGCTCGTGGGAAACAAACTTAGCTGGCTCATCATCTTTATGACCTAACAAATTCAAAACCGACGTTGTGGCACTTTGCTTATCAGGATCAGATAAACTAGGCCTTGGTGCACTTAAAGTTACACAGCCAATATGAGGTTTATCGCCCCCGGAGATTATGACACACAGATCATCTCCGATTGTTACGGCTATCATGTTAATTTGTACTCTGCCTTGACTTTCATGAAGATTATACATGTTACCTCCTCTAAGGGCCATGACAGCCTAAATAACTGTTTCACCCCATCTTTTAAAGCCGACAATTTCAATGCCAAGTTTATCAAGAATTTTGCCAATGATGTGTCTATTCATGTCATTCAGGTCATTAGGATTGTTGTAATAAGTAACCATTGGCGGCATAATCGTTGCCCCCAATTGATCTAAATATAACATATTTTTTAAATGAATTTGACTGAAAGGAGATTCCCGAGCGATAATCACTAATTTTCTTCTTTCTTTAATTATAACATCTGCGGCTCTAAGAAGCAGGTTATCCGAGTAGCCGCCGGCAATACCTGCAACAGTTTTCATACTGCAAGGTATAATGATCATTCCTTCTGTTTTAAAAGTGCCGCTGGCGATAGTCGCCCCAATATCTTTGATGCTATAAACTTTATCGGCCAGACTCCTGACATCATCCAAAGAATAGTCAGTCTCCAGGCGAATTGTTTCTTCAGCCCCTTTTGATATGACTAAATGACTTTCCCATTCAGGAATTGTTTTAAGGACTTTTAAGAGTTCTATGCCTAATATTGCCCCACTTGCTCCACTCATACCTATGACCAGCCGCCTGTTGCCTTCAGACTTAGTTCTATTTTCCATCCTTCTCACCCTTTTTTAACTGGATTTTTGGTACTATTCTTAAGCCCTGCAAAAGCGATAATGACGGAGATGAATTCAATTATCACCGTCATTACCGGTATTGTCTGATTACGTTTTAATGAATGAATGTTGTCCAAAGATGTGATATTGGCATAACAAGGATTAAGCCCGGCAGCATATTAGCTATTGGAAAAGCTTTAATCCCACTTATACGTAGTCCGGTTGCCAACATAATCATACCCCCTAAAGCAGTAAAGTCAGCAACCATCGCCGGTGTCGTCATGGGAAGAATAGCCGAAGCGCTGAAGAACAAGGTCATGAAAATTACAAATTGAGGAACGGCTACAGTAGAAACGATGTATCCAAGGCCTGTGGCAAAGATTCCTGCCGTAAAGAAGTCTAAAATTGATTTGGCAAGTAAAACTGAATGGTCTGCGTTCATTCCTTCTTTTAAGGCACCAAAGATTCCTGTACCACTTGCACTAAACAAAATTAAAATTGCCACAAATTGTTGAATAAATTCTTTTTCGTCCTTAATGCTTCCCGAATTTTTAAAGATTCTTGAAATCGGCTTTTGGACACGAACTGCACACCACGCAATTCCTTTTTCAAACTTAATGAGTTCACCAATAGCCGCACCAAGCACTAAAGCGAATACTACTGCGGGCAAGGTATTCATTTTTACAATATAAACAATTCCCATTCCCATAGACGCAGCACCAAATGTTAAGGGCAAAGCGACCCGCAATCGCTCCGGAATCTTATCCCCTAATACTGCACCAAAGAACCCGCCAATGAGTACAGCCAAACTATTAACGATAACTCCGATAGGCATTTGCATTTTAATCCACCTCATCCGCTTTTATCAAATAATTAATCACTTAAAATTAGTTGTATGAAAGCCAGCCAAGTTCTCAACCTTGATAAACGAAGTCCTGACCTGACTGGCTGTGAATACTCCAACTTCTGCTTTCTTTTAAAATTTGCACAAACTATTGCTTAAATAGTTCCGGTGCAAAGCGACTAGGGTCTACTTCTTTGAATTTAGCTCTTTCGAAGCGATCTTTGAGATGATAGGGTACCGTGCAGTCAAAAATCACCTTACAGGAAATACCCCGATCAAGAAGTGCAGGATTATAGGCAGGATTTTGCGAAGGATCTAACGGATGGCAACGTACGCGGGGAATAAAAACGGTATCAATATCACCTTGATAACGTGTATTCATGGCCCACAATACGTCATTACTATCAAATAGGTCTACATCTTCATCAACTAAAATGACATGTTTCAGCTCAGAAAAAGCGGAGAATGCCAAAAGCGCGGCTTGTCTTTGACGTCCTTCATCACTGGGTTGGCTTTTTTTAAATTGCAGGACAGCCATGTATTTACCGCCGCCTGCTGAATGCGCATAGACGTTTAATAAACGCCCCGGCATTGCTTTTTCAACCATTTGCAAAATACTTGCCTCCGTAGGGATACCAGCCATATGGACATGTTCTTCGCTCGGTCCGATACAGGTTTGCATAATCGGGTCATGGCGATGAGTAACTGCTTTTACTTTAATCACCGGCAATTCAGGGTAAGCCGGACCCGTGTATCCCGGGAATTCCGGCATAGCTTTTCCCGTATTGGTATTTTGGTCCTCTCTAACACGCACATTAGGAAGCAGCTCACCTTCAATAACATACTCTGCGTTGGCAATTGCTTGTTCATTAATAGTCAAACAGGAAACCATTTCCACTGCTTGCTTTCTGATCCCTCCGGCAGCACTTAATTCGTTGTAGCCTAGAGGAGTTGTGGGGGGTTCAAAACAGGCGGCAATTTCTATTGCAGGGTCAACACCGATACTAATAGAGATGGGTAAAGGCTTGCCCGCTTCTTCCGCTTTTTTACGGAAAACTTCCAGGTGACGGGCTCCGGGCACAAAATACATCGAAATTTCATCTTTACTTTGCAGGCATAAGCGATGTATTGTAATATCGGATTCGCCAGTTTCCGGATCAGAAGCGTAACACATGCCCATTGTTATATAAGGCCCGGCATCTTCTTCCGTATTCGTCGGGGCAGGAACTAATTTTCTAATATCAAAACCCGGTTCATCCGCATAATGAACAACCTCTTGACATAAAGCCTTATCTTTGGGAACCGTTACCGGTGCAATCGGATTCTTGACAGCATCATTTAAAAGAAAACCAAGACGTTCCGGAGTCGTATCAAGCAACATAGCTACCCTTTTACGGCTGGCTAACAATCCAATAACTACTCTTGCGTCTTCATGGCCTTTTATATTATTAAAAACCATAGCTGGTCCGATCTGCGTAGGACGCTTCACAGTTCCCCCAGCTCCAACATAGCGATAAACCCCTGATATTTCAGCATGGGGATCAACAAGTTCATTCGTTTCAATCAACTGTCCCGGCACTGTCTTTAATAGTCCCAGAGCCGACCTTAAATCATTTACTTTTAAGTCTGGCATAAAAATCCTCCTAACATAAAATTTTCATGAAAATCATTTAAAATTTTAGCCATTTCGTAAATTTTATAGCAATAAATAGTACTTAGACTTCAATAGCTCCTCCCATTCACCTCCTTTAAACTAAACTATGGCTAAAATGCACTAAGTGAATTCTTCTTAATATTAACTTTAATTACTGTAAAATTTAATCAGTCAAGATATTTAAAAAAGTACTAAACAAACTAAAGGATTGACCTAATGGCTTAAGCCACTATGTCAATCCTTTATAAGTACTAGTACCTATATCTTAAAAGTTCTTAAAATAACATAATTTCTTTGCATAAATTATGTTATTTTAAGCAGGAATTCTTTGAGAAAAAAACGAAATATTACAAAACAAGGGAGATGTTTATATGGTCAATACCCCGGAATGGGATTCTGATTTTTTTGCCCAAATACAATCGACCCAGGATTTATTATCTAAAGAATTAAATATATGCCTAGTATTAGTCAACAGTTATTGTAAAGAAATAACATTGCCTTCAAGCTTACCTTTAATATGCCATGAAGCTGAATCCTCTAAGGCCAATTGTCTGGATTATTATATGAATCTAATTAAGCAAATTTCAAATGGTAAGCAAATTTCCATCTGTACTTGTCCAAAGGGTCTTTACTCTACAATCTTGCAATCATCAATTAAAAATAATGGACCTCTCTATCTGATAGCCGGGCGTACAGAAAACTTATTTCAGCTTATAAGAGTATCGATTTGTTAAAAGCTATATTTTCCTTGCCTTTTGCCTCAACGTTTCCGCCTATGGTTAAGAAACAGGCTAATTTGACGTCACCTGCTGGTCTCACTTTTCAAGAAACAAAGATTCTATCCTTCATTGTTTCCGGATTATCGAATAAGGATATTGCCTTCAAGCTTTGCATAAGTCAAAGTACCGTTAAAACACATGTCGCTAATATTTTTAAAAAACTAGGACTGGTTAACCGAACAGAAGCTAGTATTTATGCAGTTAAAAACGGATTAATATCTGGAGATAACAATGTTCAAAAATAACAAGCATCTTCAACCAAGTTCAATTTACTTTAAATGGCTTAAGTCTTTTAGCTTTTTATTAATTCTCTTCCTTATCCTTTTTATTTCATTTGCCACAAAAATAATTTTTACCAGATTAGATTCCAGTATTACCAGTATATTAGACCGGTCCCTTGCCCTAACCTGGGAGGAATATGACGATTACTTTCGGCAAAGTACAGCCAACCTTAAATTACTCGAGAACGAATTAGAATCTCAAGTTATAACTAATAACCAAGCAGCAGACATTTTAGAAAGCAATTCTTCCTTTGATATCTGGATTATCACGGATAATAAGGGAAATATCCTAATTTCCAATGGCAAATCTGATTCCACTATGCTGCCTGTTTTCTTAAATTCCGTTCAAAATAGCTGAAAAAACGATAACATAGTGACTGGGAACGAAAGTGTATCCTTAGTTCAACTGGAAACGTACAATCCAAAACTGGTGGAAAAGGCAACCCCAACCAACAATACTTTAACTGAAAAAGATTATTTAGCATTATTTCAAGTAACAGCTGTTCCTTATAAACGAGATAATAAAACCGCAGGAGCAATTATTGCTGCTCATCTTCTCAACAACGATAACTCGATAGCGCACAATATTTCGACTAAAATCCCCAATTCCTATTCTGATATTAGTTGCAACGGCATTCGCATTTCCGGCAATATTTCCAGTGAGACTAATCCTAGTTATATCGGAATGCTCCAACAGCCAAAGCAAATTGAAACCATCAAACAGGGTAAAAGATATTACGGGCAAAATAAACTTGCTAAAGATCTTGATCATTTAGTAGTATCTGACCCAATTTATAATCTCCAAGGAAACGTTATCGGGGCCTTGACAATTGGCCAGCCCTCCCAGGGCCTGGACCGTATAAAAGAAGATACTATGATATACATTAGTATCTCCGCTCTTCTTTGTTTAGCTATCGTTTTAGGTATCAGTGCAATCGAGTCTAAAAAAGGAGCGGCCCCAATTATTCGGCTCTCTCAAATTGCTAAACAGATTTATGAAGCCGAGACGATCTCAGACGAACATCTTTCGATTATTAATAACCTTGAACCTCCTGATATCAGGGAAATTAAAGATCTCCAATTATGCTTTAGCCGCATGTCAAATTCACTTTATAAACAGAAACAAGAGATCTTACGATATTTAAATGAGTTAGAAATAGAACGGAACGAACTCCAATGGTTGACCGATAAGCTTCAAGAAGCCAATACAACTTTAGAGGCCAAGGTTCAAGAAAAAACCATGGAACTTAAAAATGCTATTACTAATTTAAAAACTCTTAATAATCATAAGACAAAGTTTCTGCTCAATACGAGTCATGAATTACGTACTCCTCTCAATTCCATTATTGGTTTCTCAGAGATGCTCTATGATGAACTGTATGGTCCTCTAAACGAAAAACAAAAAGAATACGTTCAAATCCAACTCGACAGTGCGCATCATTTATTAAAATTAATTAATGACATCCTTGACCTATCTCTAATTGAACAAAATAAAATTACTATCTATAAACAGAGTATTAATTTGTCAGAACTAATCGCTTCTGTTTTAAATATTATAAAAAATGAGGCTGACAGTCAAAATATTTTAATACTTTCTCATTTACCACCTAATATTCCAAACATTTCAATTGATCCTACCCGTATCAAGCAGGTTCTGTATAATATCCTCTCAAATGCAGTTAAATTTACACCTTCGAATGGTCAAATAGACCTGGAAGTCAATACGTTGCCAGATTACATTCAGATATCCGTAACAGACACAGGCATTGGAATTAAGAAAAAAGATATCGATTTTGTATTTGATGACTTTTATCAAGGAGAAACCCTTTACGAGAAAAAATATGAGGGTGCTGGATTAGGATTGCCACTTTCTAAGAGACTAATTGAATTGCACAACGGTAAAATTGAACTTAGAAGTTCAGAAGGAAACGGTACAAACGTTACGATATATGTGCCTTACAAATAGTTTTAAGGGGGATAACAAAGCAATGATAAACAATCGGCAAGTTGTTGTCCTGGTCATAGAAGATAGTCCTTCTAATATGTGTCTCATCTCAGATCTTCTTAATATCCATGGTTTTGAAGTAAGACAAGCCAATGATGAAGCCACTGCCATGCAAGAAATAGATACTCATTGCCCCGATTTGATCCTTATGGATATTTCTTTGATCGGTGCAAATGGTCTGATTCTGACAGAAAAACTTAAACGAAACAATAAAACTAAAGATATTCCTATAATCGCTTTATCTGCTCATGCCATAGAACAAGTTAAAGAAGATGCTTTTGAGGCGGGATGTGCAGGTTATATTGTAAAGCCTATTAATACCAGAACATTACCTAAACAGCTTTTGTCATTTCTCAAAAATAACTAATGTGGAGCAAAAGATATGAAGAACAACGATACTAGCATACTTGTAGTAGAAGACGATCCTAATAGTTCTAAATTGTTATTTGACCTCTTAACTGCTCATGGCTACACAGTAATCTGTGAGATCACCGGACTCGCTGCAGAACAAAGAATTAATCAAGAAAAAGCAGACATAGTTTTACTTGATTTGCGACTGCCAGAACAAAATGGTTTTATGGTAGCTCAATATATTAGACAAAACCCAGATACAAAACATATCCCCATTATCGTTTTAAGCGCCTTTTATGACCGGCAAAATAAGCTCAGAGCCTATCAATCCGGAGTCAATTTCATGTTAAGTAAACCATTTGACAGCTCTGAATTATTAATGATTATTAATAACTTGTTTTTAATTCAGGAGAATAAATAACTTACTCATTATGAAATCAGCTTTGCTCAATGTACTTTGTTAAATCCCTGACGTTGAAATAAGGACTATTCCCAGCTTGGCAGCAACCAGTCCGGCAAACCATTCCAATCTTTTCCCCTCAAACGTAACCTTGAGAGTAAATCCGGCCTCCTCAAAAATCTGATAGATAACCTCATCGGCCTTAAAAAACAATTCATTTCCTCTAGACTACATTAGCGATTAAGAACAAAATCTAAATAAGGTCCAGAAAAACGACAAGTTATGGCAAAAATAACCAAGTCCGGCCCTTGTCCCAAGCAAAACGATGTGCTAACCTTATCCAAAAGGGAATAACTGTTACGAAGGAGGCTAAACCCTTGAGTGAAAGTGCCCATCATTCTGAACAATTGTTCACATACCAAGACTACCTTACCTGGCCCGAAAATGAGCGCTGGGAGCTGCTTAATGGACGGCCTTATAATATGACTCCGGCTCCTTCGCGCAGGCATCAGGAAATTTCCGGACAACTGCTTACTCTCTTCAACAACTATTTAAAAGGAAAAACCTGCAGGGTTTATGCAGCCCCCTTCGATGTCCGTTTGCCCCAGCCTCCAGAGAGCGCTGAACAAGC
Organism: Candidatus Desulfosporosinus nitrosoreducens; assembly: GCF_030954495.1. GTDB lineage: Bacteria > Bacillota > Desulfitobacteriia > Desulfitobacteriales > Desulfitobacteriaceae > Desulfosporosinus > Desulfosporosinus nitrosoreducens. The sequence goes on from NZ_JAVHUW010000030.1 coordinate 33,188, forward strand.
TTCAACGGTTGTTCAGCCGGATCTTGTTATAGTATGTGATAAAACCAAATTAGACCAGCGCGGCTGCCAGGGAAGCCCCGACCTGGTTGTGGAAATTACTTCACCCTCAACGTTTCAAAAAGATTTGAAGGACAAATTTCTTCTCTATGAAAAAGTCGGGGTTCAGGAGTACTGGATCGTTTATCCGGAGGAAAATACCTTGTGCGTCTTTAATCTTACGACGGAAGGCAAATACAGCCGCCCGGAAGTGTACACTGAAAGAGATTCCGTCAAAGTGGGGCTATTTAACGATCTCACAATAGAACTTCCTGAAGTCTTTGCTTAATACGAACAGATGCAAACCTCTCGAACCGGACTTTCGAGGGGTTTTGTTTTTGTTTGTTTTCTTCTATTTTGTTTTGTTTCGTTCCACGATCATGCAGCCGCCGGAAACGCTCCGAATTTACAACTCTATTACATTGCCGGCTTAAGGGGCATGTTAAAATAAGAGTTGAGGTGGTTTTATGGCACACATTCTCATCGTCGAGGATGAAAAGTCGATCAATGATCTGATTGCAATGAATCTGGAATTAGTCGGGCATACCAGCCAACAGGCCTTTGACGGCGGCGAGGCCCTTGATTATTTAAAGCAGACTGTCTATTCACTGATCATTATGGATATCATGCTTCCGGGGCTCGACGGCTTTGCCCTGATGGAGCATGTCCCTGAAAATACGCCCGTAATTTTTCTCACCGCCCTGGGCAACCTTGCGGACCGGGTAAAAGGGCTTAAGTTAGGGGCGGACGATTATATCGTAAAGCCCTTTGAAACGATTGAACTGCTGGCGCGCATTGAAGCGGTGCTCCGGCGCTCCCATCGCTCAACCAGCATGTTTACCCTGGACGATACGGTGGTTAATTTGGAAAGCAGGGTCGTCTCTGTGAACGGTCAGGAAATTGAACTTACTCTGCGCGAATACGAGCTGTTGGAGATACTGATCAGGAACAAAAATATAGCGCTCTCGCGGGAAAAACTGCTTAAACTGGCCTGGAATTATGACTATTTAGGAGAAACACGGACAGTGGACGTACACATTCAGAAACTGCGCAAGAAACTGAATTGGGAAAACCGGATCAAGACCGTCTATAAATTAGGGTACCGCCTGGAGGTGGACGCTTGAAATTCTGGCAAAAAGCTTTTTTAGGGATTTTGGTGGTCTTCATAATTGCCATAAATAGTTGTCTATATCTGACTTCCAATTACAGTTTCTCTCTGAATATGAGGCGTGATACGGACCGGTCATTAGGGGAATATCACTTTATCATCAATGGCATTTCCGAGACGATGAACAGTATTTACTACCGCGATCAAACCTTGCCGGCGCCTGCATCCATCGCAAGTCTCATGCGCTCATATGCCGACTACTATAAACAGCAAAACGTCTTCTTTGAATTTAAACAGTCAGGCGCAATCCTATTCACCAATATTCCTTCCAATTTCCAAGCCGATCTCAACACAGAAGGGCTGACAAAGAACGCCTATGCTCTGAAGGTGCTGCAAAACAACGGTATTCACTACCTATCTATCACCGGAAATGTCGGCGGTCAGTTCAGCGACTATACTTTTACTTATGTGCGTGACCTATCCGAATTATATAGCGCCCACGCTCTGCTCACCCGCTACTTAATTACCGTCAGTGCCCTGGTCGAAACAGTACTGGCCCTGGTATTGGTCCTCTTGCTGAGAAGGCTCACGCATCCTATAAGAATCATGCAAAAAGCTACGCGGAAGATTGCCGGCGGAGTGTATAACGAGCGCATCTGCATACCCAGCAAGGACGAATTTCATGATCTGGCCGAAAACTTCAATCAAATGGCTCTAAGCATCCAGGAAAAGATCAACGAGCTCGACAAAAACGCCCAGGATAAGCAGCGTCTTATCGATAATTTAGCCCATGAATTAAGAACCCCGCTTACGGCGATTCGCGGCTATGCCGAGTATCTGCAGAGCGCCAATACCAGTGAGCAGAACCGGATAAAAGCAACCGGCCATATTATTCGTGAAATTGACAGAATGAAGAACTTAGCCTTTAAGCTATTGGATTTAGCTCTGGTAAGAAACAGCAAGCCGGATCTTCAGGAGATAGTCCCCTCCGCCTTGCTGACTCAAGTCGGCGCCGCCTCGGAACCAAAATTAAAAGAGAAAGGCCAGCGGCTGGCTATCCACTCCAGCTTAAAGACCCTTATCGGAGACTCCGATCTTCTGCAGTCACTGCTTCTGAACCTTATCGACAACGCGGCAAAAGCTTCGGCGGAGAATTCAACCATCAGCCTTTCAGCCTTCTTTGCCGCCTGCCCCATCCTCGAAGTCAAAGACTCAGGCTGCGGCATGGATGCCGAACAAACTGCTTTAGTCTGTGAACCCTTTTACAGAGTGGATAAAGCACGTTCAAGGAGCTCAGGCGGCGTCGGTCTGGGATTATCCCTTTGCCGCGAGATTGCCAGGCTGCATGGCGGAGAACTGAGAATCAGTTCATATCCCGGAAAAGGAACTACGGTACAAGTCCTTTTTACAACTCCTTTACAGCTTCCTGAAAACCTCCTGATACCTGAGGATGTATGATGAGCATGTAGCTACAAACTATTAATTTAAAGGAGTTTTTGCCAATGTTTAAGATCATGCCGCAACTACGGAAAGTCTGGATTTTTGGCGCGGCCGCCGCAATTATTATTGCCAGCAGTTCCACAATGGCTTATGCCCTCAATAACAACATACCGGAAAACGCCTCCTCAAAAGTAGTTTCCTCGGCAACCGCCTCAAAAGAAGCTCAGCAGTCTCAAAGCTCCAACATCAACGGCACCGCCGAATACTCAGTTGTCGATCTGTCCACCAGTGCGCCCAGCGCAGAACGAACCAAAGCACTTAAAGACAAGCTAAGCCTGATCAAAGGCATCACTCCTGAGCAGATTGAGGAAAAATACAAGGCCATTATTGCCGCTACTATTCCCGGTGAAAAAGATATTTCCGCCAATCAGGCGGCCGCATATGCCGCTGCGATCCTAAAAAAGGCTTATGGAGTGGATTTTAAAGGGTATACCGCCGAGGCAAGCTTTTCGCGCAACTCTGTGCCCAACTCCGACAACTGGACAGTTATCTTCCATGCTCCCCAAGAAGATAAAAATTCCAAACGGTATCTCGCCAGTGTAAACTCTGTAAACGGGACAATGCTTGATGCCAATATGTACGATCTCGCTTATGCACCGGAGAACAGTCAAAATCTGCAGGACCCTGCCTGGAAAAATACGGCTGAAGAGGATATCACTAAATTGCTGCCGGAAAATGTCTCCATAACCGGCAGCAAGGTTGTTGCCGCAACTCCGGAAACCGGCGTCACGGTTGTTGGCAATTTATCTGACGGCTCGGCTTTCGCCGTTCGCTTAACCGGCGAAAACAAAGAAGCGGCTGCCTATCAATACTTCCCGAATGGCTACGATGGAAGTTGGGATTACCATCCGGTAACAGGGAATGGTGTAGGCTAACGGTTGCCAAAGGTCTGAAAACACCTTAAATAAAATAAAAGCCATGCCTAATAGTGGCCAAGTCCACATATAGGCATGGCTTTTATTAATAGCCCAGCGGCACCGGTGGACTCCTCCCTGGGCAGCAGCGTCGGAGTGGGCCCGTTTGCAAGGGGATTGCAAACGGGCCAAAGGCCGCCGGGATCAATGTCATGGGCTGAACAAGCTTCACCGGTGTTCAGCCCATGACATTGACATACTTAAAATTGTGTGCTAATCTTTACTAACCGATCGTTTAGTCAGTCTAATATTATTAAATTATTGAGTACAATGAGGTGGCAATAGTGCCTAAAGTTAGGCTAACAGAAAAAATGACTAGCCGTGATATTCAAGCCAAAGAAAGAAGAAAGCAGATTTTAGAAACCGCAAAAAAACTATTTGCGGCTAACGGATATCATGCGACTTCAATGCGAACTATTAATAAAGAGGTTGGAATGTCCGAAGCATTAACATATCATTATTTTCCCGGTGGAAAGCTGGAAATCTTCCACACAATTATTCAAGAAGTGGAAGAAGAAAGGGCAAACGATATCGATCAATCTATAAAAGCATTTAATGATAAAACGTCACTCAGTGAAGCCTTGCTTCTTTTGGCAAAAAAAATGTCCGAACGCTTTGTTAAAGATAAAGAATTTATTCAAATCATGATACAAGAAAGAAATCTGATTAACAAAGAGCAATGGAATCTTTTATCATTAGGTGGTCAGCAATTCCTTAGTTCTTTGATTAAATTTTTATCACAACGTGCTGCTGAAGGACAAATTCGCAAAATGGATTTTGGTATTGCCGTTTCTCAATTTATGTGTCATATAGGGTTAGTTGCCTTGCAACAGATTATGTATGAGCCTAATTTTAACAGTCAGGCGTATCTTCAAGATACTCAAAAAATAATTGATTTTACAGTGGAATTATGGTCGAGGTAACTAAAAATCTTTAAATAATAGTTTACTAAACTTGGTTAACTTATTATTAATAATAAGTAATTGTAAAGTGTAGCAGTATGGCTATAAAAATTCTTAGCTAAAAATTTTTATTTTTAATTCAACAAACGTTTGGTTAAATAACCAATAAAAAAGGGGGAACTAAAAATGAACAATCGATTTGGCGATAAAGTGGCCTTGATTACCGGTGCGGGATCTGGAATAGGCCGTGCCACCGCCCTGGCATTTGCTAATGAAGGAGCAAAAGTGACAGTTGCAGATTTGCAAATTGAAAAGTGCCAGGAAGTTGTTTCACAGATCAAAAGCATGGGCGGTGAGGCAACAGCAGTAAAGTGCGACGTTACAATTGCAAAAGAAGTAGAGGAAATGATTTCGAATACAATAAAAGTATATGGTAGTTTGCATTTCGCCGTAAACAACGCAGGAGTTGAAGGCGCTCATGCAGGTACTATAGACCACACTGAAGAGATATGGGATAGAGTTATTGATATAAACTTGAAAGGTGTATGGCTTTGCATGAAGTATGAATTACCGGAAATGCAAAAGCAAAAAAGCGGAGCAATCGTCAATGTATCATCTGCCGCTGGTTTAATCGGAAGTGCGGGGACAGCGGCCTATACAGCAAGTAAGCATGGAGTTGTTGGGTTGACAAAAGCCTCTGCCTTGGAGTTTGCTAAACAGCATATCAGGATTAATGCAGTGTGTCCGGGATTTATCAGAACACCTATGCTGGAAACGATTATTAATTCGCACCCAGGAGTAGAAGAACAGTTAATTGCACGCGAACCTATCGGCCGACTGGCAGACCCCGACGAAGTAGCACAAGCCATCTTAGGATTATGTTCAAACGCATCATCGTTCATAACCGGAGTTTCTCTGCAAGTAGACGGTGGTTTAACTTTACTTTAATGTGCAGTTATGGACTAGGATAAGACATCTAAGGGACGTTTTGTTTGCTGTTTCCGACAAAACGCCCCTTAAATTATTAAATCGACATGCTTAAAATCCTCCTAAGCAGAGTCTGAGGCCAAGCCCGGCAGCTTCATGTCCAGGATACCTGTTATTTTTTAATGAAGGAATATTTTCCCCTGGTATCCGTCAACTTCAACCTGCATTCCCTCTTTAATGACTTGCATGACGCCGGGAATGTTCACTACAGCGGGAATCCCGTATTCCCGGGCTACAATAGCCCCATGGGACAAAAAACCTCCCGTTTCCACGATTACCGCACTGGCTTTTAAAAACAGCGGGGTCCAGCCGGGATCAGTGGAAGGCGCTACCAGTACCTCACCCGGCTGCAGCCTGTTTCCTTCATCCGGATGGCTGAGCAGCCGCGCTAGACCGGAGGCCCTGCCTGCGGCAACCGGCATGCCTGTCAGGAAATTTCCCGAAGCTCTGGCGGCAGGTTCTGAGTACTTAGGAACATCGTCCATGATCAGATCCGGCGGGGCAATGGCGTTCCTTTCACGCATCAAAGCTTTTCGTTCAGTGATCAGCCCCCGAAGCCCCTGGCCATCCCATTCTCCCCTTAAGATCGCAACCAGTTCTGGCCAGGTACAGAAGTAAATGTCATTTTGTTCTGCAATCATAGCCCGTGTACAAAAACGGGAACCCAACTCCTGAGCTACCAGCCTAAATGCCCCTATCACCAACGCTTCGACTGATTTAGTCTCTTCTTTGACGGCCGCTCCTTCCTGGACTTCAGCAATTAGCTTCTTGATCGCCGAATGCTTGTTGGCAGGTACTTTATTCTTGATTTCCAACCAGGCCTGTTCAAACTTTTCTTTTTGCCCAGCTTTCAACTTGCCAAGATCAGCGGTATCCACAGTACTGCGTATAATGCCGAACAGATAGGAAGGGTCCTCCCTCCAGCGCGGGTTGATCATATCCAGCTCGTAGACTGCCCGGTGCCCATATTCTTTGATAAACTCCCGAAATGCCTTTTTGAACGCTGACCCTTCAGGCAACTCCTCCTGCCACTGAACCGGATCAAAAGACGGGTCGGCAATAATGCGCGCGGCTTCATTATCCTGACGGGCAATCTCAGCCAGCTCGACAAGCCGGTAGCCGTGATCCGCACTGGTTATACCCGCCGTCCCCCCTACCATTAAAGCATTGAATACTATAGGAGCCTTGCCGGCAAAATATTTAGTTAGAACGTTTAATAGTTTTCCCATGGGTAAAGAAGCCGCGGCGCTTAAATAGGTAAATTCCCGGGCAAATTCAAATTGCAGCCGGCCGAATTCATCATATAAACGAATAAACTCCGAATCGCTCAAGTGACTGAATTCTTTTTCCGTCAGACTCTCCAGGGAGGATAAGACACCTGCCCTGGTTTTGCCGGCCCTTTTAACAGCCTGCTTAACTGTCATGGCGTACCTTATTCCCCGCCATAACCGTTTCTTCCCCCTCAATCCTTTAAAGGGTTGGGGGTCCTTTATTTCAATTTCCGGCTGATGCCCTCCAAACCCCCTATTAAAGCCACTGGGCAATAAGCCCACGGCATCAAACATGGCCCATTGCAGTGCCGATAGATTACAATAAAGCCGGCCGTTGAAAAATCTGGAGAACTGTAACCCTTCCGGCAGCTGATAGCCGACTTCCGAGAAATTGTATTTAAGAATTGCGTCGATTGTATTAATCGCCAAACGACGGCTGAGGGGGGACAGAACCATGGGCACGGCATCCCTGTAGTTGCCGTTGGACCAGATATCGGAATGGTTCGTTAAGGCGGCAAACGTCCTCCGGGGTAAGGCTGTAACCGGCCTGGCCTGGACCAGAATAAAATCCCGGCCATCAAAAACCCATTCCACATCCTGGTGCTGGTCGCAATCCCCCAGAGCTTCGAAAACTCTTAAAAGAAGCAGCCCCAACCTTTCAAGATTCTCATCAGACAGCACCCGGCGGGCAGAATATTCCGCGGTCCGTACAAATTGAGTTCCTCCACCCTCCTTAAGGCGCGTCACTCCTTCCTTTCGCCCGGCTTTCCGTTCAATCAACCAGGGTAGCGCGCTCCAGGGACCGGAGTCGAGATAGTATGTGTCAGGCTCAATGGCGCCTGTAACAACGCTTTCACCCAGACCGAAATTGGCGTTAATGACCAGCAGGTCCCGGCGTCCTGTCTGAGGGTCGCAGGTAAATCCCACTCCGGCGGCCTGAGCATCCACCATTTCCATGACTACCACTCCGGGAACTACCTCAGCGTCACTGATGTTTAGTTTCCGGCGATAGACCACCGCCTGATTCGACCAAAGGGAAGCATAGCATCCTTGCACAGATGCCACTATGTTATCCAAGCCACAGACATTGAGAAAGGATTCATGGATACCCGCAAAGGATGCTCGGACCGAATCTTCGGCCGCGGCGGAAGATCTCACGGCCACCGGTTTTTTAAGGATGTCCCAGGTGAGAAGCGTCGTTCTTAATTCTTCTCTGATTGGCTCCGGCAGGGAGCCCCGCCCGATCATTTCCCTTAGCCGTCTTAATCTCTCCTGATTAGCAGCCTCGTCGATGTTTGCGGCTGTCACAGATTGCGAAATGCTCTCAACCTCAGCCTTTAAGCCGTTGTGCCTGATAAATTCCTCATAGGCCAGGGTAGTAAGGACTCCTCCCAAGGGAATCTTAAATCCATACTGAGCCAGTCGTCCCAAATTCCAGCCTTTGCCGCCAACTTGCTGCACTCCGGACTGCAGGGCCTCATCCCAGGTTAGAAAGTAGCTTCCTGCGGGTTTCATCATAAGAACCACCTCTTCCTCATTTTCCCTCAAGCGAATTATTAGTTTGAGCCATCTTCCCGAGCCATGGCTCCGGTCAAAAACAGGTCGACCAGCTTAGCCATTTCTTTGCGCAGCTCTAAACCTGACGTATCATTCAACCAATCCAGTACCACAGTCATTCTGAGAGTATCTAACTGTTTCACCAGCAGTTTGGCCGGGATATCCTGTCTAATTTCACCTGCTTGCCGGCCTAACCTGATAATCTCCTCAATCAGGCTCTGACTCCCGCCGCCACTGTAGCCTGCCCCCTGATACATGTTTTTCAGGCGGTAGCCCAGGGAAATTCCAATAATCTCCGGGTTTATTTCCACCCATTCATATAATTTGTCAAAGGTATACTGTAAGCGCAGTCTTGTATTAGGCAGACTTCGCAATGTTTCTAAAGTCTCATGGGCACCCTGCCGGGAAATACCCTTGACATATTCATCAACGATAGCTTCCTTGACAGAGAAGTGATTGTACAAAGTTTTCCTGGCGATATCAGTTTCTTCAGCTATCTGCTCCATCGTTGTGTTGCCGAACCCCTGGCGTTGAAATAAATCCAGCGCTACGTTAACGATTTTCTGCCTTGTTTCTTTCTTCTTTCTTTCCGTCCTGCCTTCTGCCGATACATCCTTTGATTCCATCACTGCGCCTCCCGGGTCTGCACCCCTAGTTAATATTGTGTAATTACACATATTATATAATTACACAATGTGTAATTATATTATCTTTCTTTACCCCCGGAATGTCAAGACCACTTTGCTTAGTTTCTACCATCAAAATCAGCCTGCAAGCGGAAAAAGAGAAACACCGAGGGCTTTTATCAATCCTTAGTTTTAAACTTAGTGGCTACCCTTCTCTACGAAAGTTTTGTGGGCTGTACCGTCTTTTCATAAAATTTTTTACTCCTACAGGAGAAGCTGCCTTTCGGGTCTACTGACTTTTAAGATGCACTTAGGATAGTATCAAATGAGCAGAACCTCATTTTCAGGCGCAATAATAGGCCCAGCGGTTTGTACCGCTGAGCCTATTTTAGTCCCTAAATTACTATTAACCTTTCACCAGCCATCACCCGGGGGATTTAATGATCGTCAATTAAATCATCCAGGTACTTTCTGACGTTATCCGGATTGCCCGAAATCCGTTCCGAGCGTTCCTGGTCCTTAATAAGTTTGTCCAGGGATTTTTTTAGGATCTCTTCCTCACAAGCCTGAGGAATGACTACAACGCCATCGACATCACCGACAATAAGGTCTCCAGGACAAACCACTGTTCCGCCACAGGAGATAGGGACATCAATCTCGCCCCGGGCATGCTTGCTGCCAGCCGCTACGGTCGTTCCTTTGCAGAAAACCGGGAAATCCAAAGCTTTAATGCCCAGAATATCTCGAATTGCCCCATCGACTACAATTCCGGCCAGTCCCATTGTTTGGGCCATGCCAATTATGAAATCTCCCGCTATGGCCCGACAGGTATCTCCTTGGGCGTCAATGACTAAAATTTCTCCCGGCCTTGCTTCCCGGATGGCCCGTAATACAGCAAGATTTTCCCCTGGGGGCATTTTAACAGTAAAGGCCCTGCCCGCAATTTTATAATGTTCTTGCAGCGGTTTAAGGGAAAAATCCATCGTATTTAAGCCCTTCAGGGCATCCGAAATGCAAGTTGTCGGGACTTCCTTAAATTGACTCATTATTTCACTCATCATAATTCCTCCAAACTCTAGATTATCTCCTGCCTCCACCACGCAACAATTTTAAAAGCACGGCCTGTCGTTCCTGAAATTGCCGCTTACTTCAAAAATACTTCCAGCCAATCAATAATTTCTTCCATTACGCCCAAAGTTATTTGGTGGTTCAGGTTCTGAACCTCCACAAACTTAACGTTGGGAGGCTGTTGGCCGCAATATGAGACCAACTGTTCATAGAAAAAGCGCTGACACTCGATGGGAACCGTTGTATCTGCACTGCCGTGTATTAAAAGCATTGGCCGGCTCGCGAGAGAAGCAATATCTCCGATTGGATCATATTGTTCTATTATCTTGAGTATTTTATCTGATCCTAATAAATCGGCAACCTGGAAAACCTCTCCGGCTTTTTTCCACGCGCAGGACCCGTTGATGCTTACAAGGGTTCCGACGTTTTTGTTCAATGAAAAAGCCCCGGAAGCAATGAAGGCCCCCATGGAATTTCCCGCAACCGCAATAGCCCGCGGGTCCAAATTAAAATGATCAATGACCGCTTCAAGGAGTCCCTTAAATTCATCTACACTTTGGACAACGGTTGTCCAAAAATACTCTCCTATAACCCCCGGATCATTATAATCTAAAGTTCCCCTTTCTCCGTGATATATAACTTCCGGAATTATAACCCGATATCTCCAATGAGCCAGAATTGATGAAAAAAGATAGGTATTCTCCTTGGTGGAAGACCAACCGTGGTAATAAATTATGGTTTTTAGAGCTTCACCTGCGCTGCGGTCTGAGACCACAAAGCAAGGAATGCCTTTTAAACGCAGATTCAAAACCCTGACAGTTTCAGGAATCCTCATTTCCATTCTCCTCCAATGTCCTGGCAAGACAGCTCTTTTTTACACCTTGTTGCAAGCCTTTAAAAGAATTCTTTACCGGTGACTTGATTCCTTCTAAAGATCATAAGGAAAAGACCATTCCGGACAGAGATTTCCTGAATGGTCAACGAAAAGTTTATTCATACTTACTTGATAATACGCCTGGTACCCTCTTTGCGCGGCGGAACACCGGATTCCTTGGCAATATACCCAACGACTGCCGAAGAGCAGATAGTATGTTCTCTGGGAATTCCCAATTCCAAAAGATAATCACGCAGCCCGGGATCATTGCGCAGCCAATGCAGCTGATTAATATAACAACTGCCTAATCCCAAGGAGTTTGCCGCTAAGAAAAGGTTCTCCAGGGCCAGGGCACAGTCGGCCATAGCATTTTCGTAATTGGGGCGATTGGAAGCAATGATGAGCGTTGGTGCATGGTGGAAAAAATGACAGTCTTCTTTTTGCGCCAAAGCTTTGGCACCAAGCTTGCCGGGATAGTCGTCATCTGGAATCCAGTGCTGAAATCCCGCTTTCAGCAATTCGTTGATTTTGGCCAGAGCTTGCGGGTTCTGAACCGCGGTAAACAGCCAGCTTTGACTGTTGCCTCCGCTAGGCGCCCATATAGCGGCTTCCAGCAGGATTTCCAACTCTTCCTCTTTAATCTGCTGTTCCTGAAAATGACGTGTACTTCTCCGCGAACGAATACAGTCAAGCACTTCATTATGAATCATGACGTCTCCTCCTGTCCCCAAAATCTAAAACATCCGGTTCAAGCAAGACACTGCTTTCACTCATTATATCACTAACAAGAGACTGATTATCCGGGAATAGAGTTACTGCCGGTTCGGGTTTGGCTGATGCTCGCGCCTTTTAAAGACAATTGAACCATGTTATAGTTTTTGGTAACGGATGCTTCCGCCTCAATGAAAAGTCTCTTAGCATATCAGGTAAAGTCTTATCCCCTGTACTTTTTAGTTAATCCTTTTAAGAAATTTCTGGCGTACTTATCGCCGCACTCTTTATAATTTTTATGGCCTTCCTTGCGCAACAGGGCGCTCAACTCCCCTTTTGTTACGTTGATTCCCGTTTCCGCGAAGATATTTATGATATCTTCACTGGTGAGGGAGAGAGCTATTTTTAATTTCTTAAGCAACATATTATTGGGGTTTTCATTATTTTTAAGTGTCGGCCCTTCAGGCGTCTCCGGTTTGGTATCCTGCTGTCCTCTCTTATATGTAATAAGACCATTTAGAAAGGACTCCAGCATACTGTTTTTGCATCGTATCCTCTCATTTTCGCCCTCTGTCTCATTGGGATCGCCGGTTTCAGTGAGACGACGGTAAGTATCTTTTGATTTTATAAGCAGCTTTCCCACCATTTCCTCCGTCAGCTCAAGACCGCCAAGCTTAAATATTTCCACCATTTCCGTGTTTCTTATGTTGAGGGCATATCTTAATCTGATCAGGATGTCATTATTGTCCATTTGCAATCCTCCTCAATCCTTCTTAAAACCACTCTATTATAGCATGAATAGGTTAGCGGGACAGCGTCCCACCACTGCCGCACAGGTTTACCGGCGTTAAGGGTTCTTAAAGTTACCCTTCCCAACGAACGCGGCAATATCCCATCAGGCAGTGACTGGAGTAAACTATAGATATCCAAACTGGTTTAATAAGATTGGCTAGGTGATTTAAGATTGAATAAGAAAGATTTCTCCAATAAAGTTTATGGGATCGTCAGGGAAATCCCTTGCGGTAAAGTGGCAACCTACGGATTGATTGCCTTTTTAACAGGTTACCCGCAATGTTCAAGAATGGTGGGACAGGCCCTGCATCATGCTCCGGATTTTCCCGCTCTTCCCTGCCATCGGGTTGTAAATCACCAGGGCCGCTTAGTCCCGGGATGGACAGAGCAAAAACAACTCCTGGCCGGCGAAGGTATTCCTTTAAAAGAAAACGGCTGCGTGGATTTAAAAAAGTACCTGTGGGACTTTGCACAACTTGTACCTTTTCATGAATCAGACGACTCTTCTCTTTAAAGCTTCCAGGCTTGTTACATCTCTAGCCCCTCGCAAGTCTAAGTATAAGTCAAGTAACTAATGAGCTGCCACACTTAATGTCCAAAGTACAGACAGGTTGATTATACGTCCTCATAACAAATTTTAGGATTATACCACTATATATTTAAGAATATCCTTTAGATCGTCCGTATCAACTGCATGCATCGAACTCTCCCGAACTTTTAATGGACTATTGATAGCGATAGATTTTCCGCAGTATCCAAAAACCGGAATGTCTGTTAAGCCATCACCCACGGCAATACATTCTTCAGGTTTTATGCTGTTATGTTTACAAAAATCTTGTAAACACGAGATTTTTTCTTCAGCTCCAATGTAATTAAGAATTTTTCCGGTAAATACTCCTTCAACTACTTCGTAATCACTGCCATAGTAATGATCAAATCCCCAAATATTACATACAACCTTGGCTACTTGCTTTGGGCCAACAGTAATAACAAGGCATTTAATATCCTGTTCATGCAATGCCTTAACAACACTCTTAATATTCTTTAAAGGCTTTGCAATCTTTAAAAAAGATTGAGCAATTTTACATTCTTCAAGACCTAAAAGTAATTCTGCTCTAAGGTAATCCGCTGATTTATAGTTAAGGATGCCTTTGTCTTCCTGTTCTTGAATGAGAGATTGCTCTTTTTCTTTCCCGTTTAAAATACAAGGCAACATAACGGAATGGATTTCTCTAATCAGTGTATCGTCCAAATCAAAACAAACAAGTTTAAACTTCCCCATGCTATTTACACCTTTACTCAAATAGATTACTTTATTTGCAAATTTTTACTATCCCTACAGCCGTAGCCCTACCTCCCAAATTCGCAAGCTGTTTAAAATCGTTTGAAGGCAGACCCAGGGATAGATTCTGATGCACTGGTATTTATGTTGCTTGCTGCACCATCACCTAAAGCAAGTGAAAGTGAATCATGCTTCACCATAAGGCTCTACATAGTATTGAGAGCCTCTTTTTATTACCTTACAATTAATTAAATAATTGCCCGAAGCATACAGTGGAGGTCTGGTAAAGTAATAAATTTTGGCGTTTTGCAGTTCCAGACTATTTCTGTCCAGTTCTTCTTGAAACTGATTTTCAACAATTCCTGTGGTCAAAGCAGTAATTGGGTGCTCCGATAGAAACAAATAGGTTCTTATGGCCATTTGCGGGGCGTTATAAGCCCGGGATGCGGCATACCCTATGAAAATACAGCAAATAGCTATCGTAGTGACCAAAACAATGAGCTTCTTTTGCAAAGTATGCACCTTCTCTGTATAACCAATATTTTACTATCTTAATAGTAACTCTATTAGTTCTATAAGTCTAGAAATTGAAACTAATTGCCGGGCAGCTGGATACCACGCCAGCCGCTTACATCGCATTGGCCATATTCATTATCACCCACAGCAACCATCGTGCCGTCCGATTTAAGACCGAGAGTATGAGCGCATCCCGCTGCGACCGCCACAATATCGCGCCAGTCGTTTACATGACATTGTCCATGCTCATTCCAACCCACAGCCGCCACAGTACCGTCCGACTTAAGGCCGATGGTATGATGACTACCCGCCGCTATCGCCACAATACCGCGCCAGCCGCTTACATCGCATTCTCCTTGCTTATTGCGGCCAACAGCCACCACCGTGCCGTCCGATTTAAGCCCAACAGTATGCAGGTAACCCGCCCCAAGCGCCACGATATCGCGCCAGCCGCTTACATTGCATTGTTGATACCGATTATTACCCGCTGCTGTCACCGTGCCGTCCAATTTAAGAGCGATAGTATGCCAGTCACCCGCAGCAACCGCCACAATATCCCGCCAGCTGCTTACATTGCATTCACCTTCATTGTTTCGACCCGCAGCAACCACTGTACCATCTGATTTAAGCCCGATGGTGCGGCGCCAACCCACCGCAACCGCTATAATATCGCGCCAGTCGTTTACATCGCATTGGCCATGCTTATTCCAACCCACGGCCGCCACAGTGCCGTCCGATTTAAGTCCGATGGTATGAGCACTACCCGTGTTCGTCGCCATATGAACATTACCAGCCGCGACTGCCACAATATCGCACCAACCGCTTACACCACATTGGCCATAATTGTTATCACCCACAGCCGTCACCGTGCCGTCAGATTTAAGACCAACGGTATGACGACGACCTGCGGCTATGGTATCTTTGCCTTTATATAAGTCCATTCCGCTACCTCCAGTGCGCCTGGCCCTGTCAAAAAGCTTGGTCTTCCAACTCAAAATTTCCTTGATAAACCCATTAGATCTTCAACTTTATTAAGGGTCGCCGCCGCTTTTTGAGAAGCTTTAGCCGCGCCGGCAGTTAATACTTGATCAAGGTAGTCACTATTAACAAATTCCTTATATCTGGTTTGAATGGGACGTATCGTTTCAATAATTGCTTCGGCTACGTCGTTTTTAAATTGTCCGTAACCCTTGCCGGCATATTGTCGCTCGATTTCATCAGTTGACTTATTGGTAATTAAAGCATATATAGCCATGAGATTCGCCAGGCCTGCCTTCAACTCTTTATCGTAGTAGATTTTGTTTTCCGAATCGGTTTGAGCTTTCTTTATCTTTTTTAGAACCATTTCAGGTTCGTCAAGCAAATAAAGAGTAGCCAGGGAATTGTCATCCGATTTACTCATCTTTTTCTTTGGCTCTTGTAAGGACATAATTCGCGCTCCCACTTCTTGAGTCTGAATAGCAGGAATTTTAAACGCTTCTCCATAACGACTGTTAAAACGTTGTGCCAAATCCCTGGTTATTTCAATGTGTTGTTTCTGGTCATCTCCTACCGGAACATAGTCAGTTTGGTAAAGCAGTATATCCGCAGCCATTAGCGGCGGGTAAGTAAGCAAACCCGCAGGGATGGAATCGCCATTTCCATGGCGTTGCGATTTATCTTTATATTGAGTCATCCGTTCAAGCTCGCCAATAGTTGACAAGGTAGTCATAATCCAGCCCAATTTGACATGTTCAGGTACTTCGGATTGAATAAATAAGGTTACTTTGTCAGGGTCCAAACCGATTGCCAAATACAATGCGGCTAAATTTCTTATGTTTTCCCTAAGTTGATTTGGTTCTTGAAAAACCGTAATTGCATGTTGATTGACAATACAAAAGTAGCACTCATGCTCATTTTGATAGTTTGTAAAGTTTCTCATGGCTCCAAGATAATTTCCTAAAGTGATCGTTCCACTAGGCTGCACACCTGAAAAAATTATAGACATAACTAACGCTCCTTTAAACTAAAATAAAAAGCCCAATCATCCTCAAAGGGACGATTGGACCGTGGTACCACCCATACTTATTTAACATTGCATAATATTAAATCACTTTTTCCGTACTAAATAATACGGCACCTTTTGTAACGTGCGGGTAATCACGTCAACTCCTACTAACATTTCGGGGTTGCTGCTCAAGAGGCCATTCAATATTTAGTCCACACTGATTCTCACCAGCCATCAGCTCTCTGACGCTTCCTAAATAGTTACTCTTCTCTGTCATCGCTTTTAATCACTATTAATAATATTAAAAAGTAGTTTATCATTTTCATACACTTAAATCAAGTTTTGTCTTCTACTAGCGCAGATAATCAACTATCCACACATCCGTGACCGTTGCGGATGTACCCTGCTTCAACGTTTGCTTGTCACGAGCATGCCCCGAAGCCTCTTCTTAACTGTTGAAATAGTGGCCTTGTTCAAGATCCGGGATTAATCCGGGGTGTACTGGCCGCCACCCCAAAAGTTCCTGAGTCTTTACGCTTGACCTCGGGATGTCGAGCGCCGCAATGGTGCCGATAAAGCCGAAGTGGGCGTCTGCTTCCTGGCGTGAAATGCTGACGACCGGCAAGTTCAGATGACGACCGATGACACCGGCGATGTCGCGGAAGGGTATGCCCTCGTCACCTGCCCCCTGCAGCCGTGACCCTGCCGGGGCGGCTTCCAGCGCTAAGCGGAAAAGGCGCGCGGCATCGAGACGATGTACGGCCGGCCAACGGTTAGCCCCATCGCCGATATAGGCAGAGACGCCCTTGTCGCGGGCAATGGTGATCAGTCTCGGTACGAAGCCCTTATCGCCCTCGCCGTGCAAGGACGGAGAAAGCTCCACGATGGCTGCCCGCACCCCGCGCCCGGTCAGCACCATCGCCGCGTTCTCCGCTGCCGTTCCGTTTGCGTGGGCGGTGATCACGAAGGGCTTGCCGGAGCCTTCAAGTGCCGTACCCATCGCCTGGACAGCGCGCAGATCGGTTGAAAGTGCGCCGGCAAAATCTGAGAAGTCGTGTTTAAATGCCAGGTGAATGACACCCTCCGCTGCTGCAGCGGCGTTGTGAAGGGCGTCGAGGTCGTCAAGAGTACCGCGGTGCATCTCGGCCCCGGCCTCTTTCAGTGCCGCAGCACCATTGTCTGAGCGGGCCAGACCGGTAACCTTATGACCGGCATCAATGAGTTCGCGGACAACGACAGAACCGATGTAGCCTGTTGCTCCCGTTACGAAAACACGCATAGGATATCCTCCTTAACAATTACATTATATAATCGCCTTATTTCTTGAACAATTGCAGTATAAACTATAGAGTGAACTGTAAGGCAAGTCATATCGGGGAGAGATTTACATGAAGATTCGTGAATTAGCGGAAAAGACAGGTTTAACTGCCTACACAATTCGTTTTTATGAAAAAGAAGGCTTGTTGGACAGCCGGCACGTCCGGAGAGAAAAAAATAACTATCGCAACTATTCAGAGGGGACTAGCGAACGTCTGAAATTCATAAAAAAGTTGCAGGGCGTAGGCTGTTCGCTAGTCGAACTGAAAGAAATTTTACAGGAACATGACGCCAATACGCGCAGCGAAGAGCAGGTTATTGAATGGATTCAGCACAAGATGAGTGAGATCGAAGGTAAGAAGGATAAATTGGATCAGATCCTTGGGACCCTTAACTGGATGTTGGAATACAGAATGGCTTTGATGAATGACCCGGAAAAAGCTAAATCTTTATTAGAGCTTCGGCATTCCGAATAATTCGTTCCGGGGTTTGATTCAGGAATTAGCCGATATCAGGTTACAAATATCTACTGAAACCAGATACGGTGATTCCGAACAGGAATGGATAACTGAACATTATAGGTCTTAATCAAGTGACTTTATTGACCGCAATTTTCGGAGTCGTTTTATCGGTACAACAACTTGGTCTCTAATTCGTCAAAAGGATATTTACTAAACTATGAGCTTTAAAAGAGCAGTAGGATGCTGCGGTGAACCGCGGCATTCTACTGCTCTTTTTTATTAGGTCCCTAAATAAATCCTTGACATCCCCAGACAAGAGCAATATACTTCAAATTAGTTAGGTTCCTAAATAAATTGAGAATTATTTTAACAGGGGGAATTTCTATATGTCATCAACAGATTCAAACGATTTATACCAAGCTTTATTTAGATTGTACCGGCAGATGTTTCGTCTGGTACATCTTGAAATGCATGGAAAGCATGAGCTTTACCGCGGACAGGCTAATTTGCTCCTTTTAATTTTAAAGAATAATGGAGCCAGTCAAAGAGAGTTGGTGGAACAGTTGGACATTCGCCCGTCTTCTTTGACAGAAATGGTCACGAAAATGGAGCAAGCCGGACTGATTACCCGCAGACAAGATGAAAAAGATCAACGTGTCATGCGTATTTACCTGACCGAGGCTGGTAGAAAAGCTGCCGAGCCATTAGTCGGCACCACAAGCGATTTTATAAATTCTATTTTCATCTCCTTGACGGAGGAGGAAAAAGAACAAATGCTTGTAATCACAGAAAAGTTATGTGCCACTATGGAGGCAATGTATGTGCCTAAAGCGGACATGCGCAATAATGACATTCGCCATAAAGATAGCCATCCGGACATACAGGAATATTACTCGGAGTTTTTAAAGAAAAGCAAACGGGAGGAGCGTGAATAATACCATGTTCTCTTTCAAAGCTCCTCTTATATTGCAAAATAAATCCGTAACTCTTTTATTGATTGCCCGTACCTCGACCACTATTGCCTTTCAAATGCTGACCGTTGCCGTAGGGTGGCAAATGTATTCACTTACTCACACACCTTTTTATCTCGGACTTGTGGGATTAGTCCAGTTCTTGCCCATGTTTTTGCTGACTCTTGTAGCCGGTTATGTCGCAGACCGTTATGATCGAAAGCTTATAATATGTTTAAGCCAAATTGCAGAAAGCATAGGGATTTTCCTGCTTGCTTTCGGAAGTCATAACGGCTGGCTTACTAAAGAGACTATTCTCGGTATTGTCTTTTTTATCGGTATTGCCAATGCCTTTCAAGGCCCGCCAATGCAAGCTTTGCTCCCTAATGTTGTCAGCAAGGAGCTTTTTCCACGGGTAGCTGCTTTAGCAACCTCCATATCTCAATTGGCCATCATTCTAGGGCCGGCCATTGGGGGAGCCCTTTATGTACTAAGCCCCACAGTTATGTATTCAATAGTTGGCCTATTGTCCTTGGCGACAAGTGTGATTATTTTCTTCATTTCAATAAGAAAGGAACCGTCCAAACCTGAACCAGTAACTATAAGGTCAATCTTTGGGGGAATATCTTTCATTAAAAGCAAACCCGCTATACTTGGGGCCATATCTCTTGACCTTTTTGCCGTATTATTCGGCGGTGCAACAGCTTTATTACCTGTTTACGCCAGCAATATTTTGAAAATCGGACCCTTGGGATTAGGTTTATTGCGTTCAGCACCTGCCGCAGGAGCCTTGATAATGTCCGTCATCCTGGCTCAAAAGCCTTTAAAGAGAAATGAAGGATATATTATGTTTATGGCGGTAATCATTTTTGGAATTTCCACCACAATTTTTGCCATATCCAGTTCCTTTGTATTATCACTTTCAGCACTTTTAATACTGGGGGCATCTGATGTCGTAAGCGGAGTCGTTCGTTTTACATTAATCCCATTGCAAACCCCGGATCATATGCGAGGCAGAGTAAGTGCCATAAATATGCTGTTTATAGGTACATCGAATCAGCTTGGCGAATTTGAATCAGGGTTAACGGCCGCTTGGTTTGGAGTTGTTCCTGCTGTTTTGATTGGAGGAATTGGTACAGTAATTGTTGCAATTCTATGGATGAAACTGTTCCCAGACCTTTTGCATGTCAATAATTTAAGTCAGGTATGTGAAAGCAGACTGTGAAATTGCCCGGTATTATTCGTTTAAGCTTAGGTTACTTTTCAGCCCTCAAAGAATTTCAAAGGTTGTTTGCATTCTTTCAGACATCAAATAATGCCGCTAACTATTTTGATATAATATTCTTAAGCCAAGCATTGATTGCTTTCTTCTTTTCCTCCGTGAATTCTTTCTTCGCTTCTTCATTTAACCATGCTAAAGATCTTTCAGCTAAATATCTTCTCATTTGCTCCTCGGCTTCCAGCATGATAACTTTTATTAGACAAGGACATTTTTCAAAGTTATTCTGCGCTGCATTTTTGTCAACTAAGATATTGTTCTGCCTGATTTCCGCACACTGGAATATTGGCGATGCACCTTCAACTGCTTCTACAATATCCCATAGGGAAATTGCCTCCGAATTACGAGCTAATTCATAGCCCCCATTAACACCTGGCATTGCTCTTACGATGCCGGCTTTCCTCAATTTTGTAAAAACCTTAGAAAGATATGTTTCAGATATTCCTTGTAATGTTGCTAATTCTCTAACTCCAATGGCCTTCCCTAAGGGTAGGTCTACCATGTAAAACAAAGAATGTAACGCATATTCCACACCTATGCTAAATTGCAAAGTGCTTGCCTCCCCCGATAACCACATAGTTTAATTAAATTGACTATACACGCTTTAGATATTTTAGACAAGATTTCTGTTGACTTGCATACAAACATAAGTTAATATCTATATTGTGGATAATAGTTATCTGTAATATCTTATTTATGGGAATCAAAAATTGAAAGAGGAGGCAATCCTAAATGATCAACGAAACACTATTGGAAGTATTATCGCACCCTGCCGACGGGGTTGTGGCGATAGTAACTCAAGGAGCAGATGAGCCTCACGTCGTTAATACCTGGAACAGTTACGTACACGTGACTTCAGATGACAAATTGTTAATCCCCGCCGGATTCATGCATAAAACTGAAAAAAACATTGCCGCAAATAATAAGGTACAACTTACGATTGGAAACAGGGAAGTCCAAGGCAAGATGAATAAGGGTACGGGATTTCTCATAAAGGGTACTGCCAGGTTTATTAAAGATGGTGAAGAGTTTGAAATGATGAAGAACAAGTTTGTCTGGATTAGGGCAGTTTTAGAGATCACCGTCAATCACGCAATACAGACAATCTAACCGACATTTGATGAACTTGCGACTTGCAAGAGCAAAACCCTGTTGATCGCAAGACCGGCAGGGTTTTGTTTTTTATACGTTGTCAGGATAAAAACCTTTCATCTATGACAATCGAACGTTTCGTTTTCTCTCCATATCGCACCTTAGCCATAGATTTAAAACGTAATGCATGCAAAAAAATATTAGCCAGAATGGGACTAATAGGTCCTCCTTATGGGCTTCCTTCCTCGTTTCACGGTTACTACGCCGTTTTCCATCACTCCTGCTTTTAGCTAAACTCCACCCCGCGCTGGACGCTCTTGCTTTTGGCTATGTGCTTGGCACTATCAACCCGCACTCGGGACCTTCACCCATTAGACTTCGCCCGTGCCGGGCGCACAAGAAAAGAAAAAACGGCCTTATTTTAAGCCGTTTTTTCTGACTAACTGGGTCTTTAGAGAAGTTGCTATTGTACTGGCCATTAAAGAAAGAACCATTTTTGAAGCCCGGCGACATCTACTGATCTTTAATTATAATTGTGTTAACGAATCTTAACGGATGTAAAACTTAATATTCTCTATAGAGGTAACGTTTGAATTGTTGCAACTCCACTATTTAAGTCAACACCGGTTATTGTAACTTTGGCAAGTGATTCAGGATTAATGTTTGGGTAAAATTTCAATTTGAGTATACCTTGCTCTGTTGTAATTGTGCCTACACTTGAACTGAATTGAATATTATTGGCAAGAGATGACCTTGTAATATCAGCACCGTATTGATCATTCACAATATATGTTGCATAACCCATCCTGTCTGTTCCATTAGAGGGGACTACCGCCAATTTAGTTGAGTTTATCGTAATTTTACTGACCTTTTGATCTGAAGTTTGACTGGAGCTTGGGCTTTCAAGTGTCGGATCAGTAATGGGAGCAGTATAACTGGAAGAGCCTGAGCCGGAAGAAGAATCAAGACTTACAACTATGCCGGTGGTTAAGTCAACAAGCGTAATAATAACCGGTTTATCAGTATCTGAAGAAGAATTATAAGTTATCGTACCTATGCCTTTGCTCGGATCTAGGGTAACTGATGACCTTACTGAGGCAACGGCCGATAACTGGGTAGCCGGGACGCTTGACGTAATGTCTTGCCCCGTTCCATCAAGTACCTGGTACTTAAAGGTTGCAGTAGTTGTCCCAACTTTGGTGAGATTGCTTAACCTCAGAGTCTTATACGTTTTAGTTAGGCTATCTCCATTCGTTGTATTGGGCGAATTCAGATCAGTTATTACAGAATCGGGAATAATCCCCGTTCCGCCAAATACATAGACATGGCTTGCATTGGCAACTCTTTGCTGATAGTAACTTCTCGTATTTGCCGGAGAATCATTATTAATAAGGGTTATAGGTTCTG
>NZ_JAVHUW010000018.1 GCF_030954495.1 Candidatus Desulfosporosinus nitrosoreducens
TCCTAGATTTGAATTGCTTTTTCAACGGTCAAACTTTTAGCCGCTGACTAATCCGCTCTAAGACTCCCGCTTCGGCAAGCGGTGAGTTAAGAGCGGCTAAGTCCCTGGATAAGTGCGACTAAGATTCAGATGGAGTTAAAACTCCACCTAAATCTTAGTCTTCTTTATGTTTGCAGGCCAAGCCGCTTTAGTTTTTTCCACAGACCCGTGCGTGTAATCCCTAAATACTGGGCCAAGGCCGTCTTATTTCCGTCAAATTCGCTTAACAAGCGTTTAATCCTTTGGTACTCCGTCTCCATTTCATCGCTGGCTTGAGTATAAAAAAATTCAGGGGGAAGATCCCGGGCCTGTATCACTTGATCTTCTGTGAAGACAAACAGCCGGTTGATCACATTTTGCAGCTGCCGGACATTCCCCGGCCAGGCATATCGCAGAAACTGGGCTCTTGCCTCGGGTGAGAGGCGTTTGACAGGCGTGCCATGTGTTCTGGCTAAAAAGTGCAGCATGCTTTCAGCCAAATCAAGAATATCCATACCGCGCAGCCGTAAAGGCGGAAGCTGTATTTCTATGGCATTCAAACGGTACAATAGATCTTCGCGAAATTCACCTTGCTGGACCATGGTTCGGAGGTCGCGGTGGGTGGCGGAGATAATTCGCACATGCACCGGTATAGGCTTGCTTGCTCCTAAAGGCTCCACTTCTTGTTCCTGAATCACTCGCAAAAGTTTTGCCTGTAATTCCGGTGACAGCTCGCCGATTTCATCGAGAAAAACAGTTCCCTTATCCGCTAACAGGAACTTTCCC
The DNA here is from genome assembly GCF_030954495.1 of Candidatus Desulfosporosinus nitrosoreducens. Taxonomy (GTDB): domain Bacteria; phylum Bacillota; class Desulfitobacteriia; order Desulfitobacteriales; family Desulfitobacteriaceae; genus Desulfosporosinus; species Desulfosporosinus nitrosoreducens. The sequence continues at coordinate 805 of NZ_JAVHUW010000018.1, forward strand.
TTTTTGCCGCCCTTTAACCCTCCCGTAAAAGCGCCTTCCGTGTAACCAAAAAGCTCAGATTCTAAAAGATTAGGAGGGATTGCCGTAGAGTTAACCACAATAAACGGACCACTGGAGGAAGGACCGGACTGATGAATTGCCTTGGCAAACAGCTCTTTTCCCGTGCCGGTCTCCCCGGTGATCAAGATGGGAAAATCGTATTTCGCAGCCACGGCAGCCTGGTGGACTGTATTGCGCATAATTTCCGACGAACCGATAATCTGTTCAAATCCCTTGGGAACAGAGGAAATTTGGATTCTCTGCGGATTGGGTTCAAGCTGTAAATCAAGGGGGAGATTCGTGAGAATAAGGGCAAGATGGTCCGAAGCAAATTTAAAAATGCCTGCGGCGGTTAAGGATAAAGCGAACTCATCCGAAGTTACTCCCGTAAGAGCGGCGATAATTTTTCCTTCTTGATTTTCGATAGGCGCATACAAAACTGCTGTTATACCTTGACCGGCTATGCCAAGCTCGATGGTCTGAAAACGTGGATCTGCCAGGTTGAAAGCGACGATACTCTTTGATTTGATCATTTCTCTGATTCCAATATTGGTCAGAGTCGTGCATTTGCCCTGACCATAAGAACTTTTGCATACTCCGGCAATGCAAGAACAGTCTCCTTGTTCCTGGTTGATAAGACAAATTCCTATGCGGTCTATTTTAGAGTTTAGGCCTAATTGGGTGCAATATTGATTGAGAAAATCAAGCAGCGAAGGATATGAGGCGGAAAAGGTTATGGTTTGCAGCAGTGTCGAGGTACACAAGGTTTGAAAATCGTGCTGCAGCCGGACGCCGGCGTAGAAAAAAGACGGGGCTATTAATTTGGAGAGAAGGTCCAAAAACATGGCGTCTTCAATTTGAAACTGGCCGGGTTCCGAGCTGGCCAAAAGAACCGCTCCGATTACCTCGTGATCAAAGATAATTGGAACCCGGAGAATGGAGCGGAGTCCGGTCCGGTAAAGCTGGGGATCTTCGCGGAAAGAGAACTTGTCCGGAGACAAGGTTTCTACCAGCTGCGCTGCCTCATTTTGCACAATCCACCCCAGACCGAGATTTATTATGGAACGGTAGGCGGTATGTAAGGTCCCTTCAACTTCCAACCCGATGGAATATTCATAATTATATTTGCGGAGGGCCGGGTCCACCCTCATCAGATCAAAGCGTTCGAAGGTTACCGCTTTTTGCACAAGACTTGCTATACGTTGATTTACAACACTGGGATCGGCCGTGAAATTCTCCAGGATCTGTTCAAAGGTGTTGGGGAGATGAGTAAGAAAGTCCGGTTTGTTACCAATTAAAACAAGTCGGTTGTCCGTGCCGTTGACTACGAAGACTTGAATAAATAAAATCTCACCGGAGGGCAGAATTCTGGACTCTACTAAAGGCGGACCCGAATAATCCTCAAGAATTAGGGAAAAGAAATCCGCGCCGACTTTTTTTAATAATTCCTGTCCTTGAAGATTCGTGAGTAAGACCCGATGTTCCGCGTCAACTCGGATTATGGCATAGGGGAATTCGTCCAACAATTGTTGTTTCATGTCTCTTTTCTCCTCAGCCAAGCTCATAAACGTAAAAAACGTTAACCTTGCAGTGTTAACGCTATAGTAATGATTATGATTATAATTCTCAATAAATGATGATATAATTATAGCGTATTTTCCTTGGTATTGCCACTCTAAATAGGGCGGTGGGTTTGGGGAGGTTGCCTTTTAAATAATCGCCAAAAGTTTTCCGGCCAGGCGGAGAAATTATCATGTCTTATTGCCCTTGCGATATTTGTAAAGAATAAATTCTTTGAATTCTGCGAGGGATTTTCTCGCTTCTTCAGGCAGCTCCTCTATAGGGTCGTCCGAAGGGCAGGGAGGAAAAGCGCTGTAACTTTGCTGGCTTTCCAGTATATACGGTCTCGGGTCGGTGATGCGGCCGAGAAGAAAGTCAACGGAACAATTGAGACTGTCTGCCAAGGCTTTCAAAGTAGAGGGGGCGGGGTAGTTTTCACCTGTTTCAAATTGCGCTACGTCGCTTGGAGTCATATTAAGATTTTCCGCTAATTGTTCTTCTGAGATGCCGTTTAGTTCACGTATCATCCTTAGCCTGTCGGGAAAATTATCTTCTTCAATTATAAGATCTTCTGTCCGTCCTAACAAGAAATCAGTAGAGACTTTGAAATAATCCGCTATTCTTTGCAGAGTGTCATAATCAGGTTTGCGCCTGTCAACTTCATACTGGGCATAGGTACTTCGCGACATACACAGGATTTTGGCCAGTTCCTCTTGGGTGAGTCTGTGCTTATTTCTTAGATATAGCAGCCTTTTCCCTAACATGACATGCGTCACCTCCTCTCGTATATAGTATAGTCGCAATGAGCGACAATTAAAATAACTGTCGCGATTCTCAACAAAAGTATTGACAGTCGCGAATTGCAACTGTATTATTAAGGTGATTTAAGTCGCGTTGTGCAACGAGATAAAGGGGGGGAATTGTGGCTGAATTTGGCAAGCCGAGGCTGTGGCTAATAAAATGCCGTGGGAATTTAACACAGCAGCAAGTTGCAAATAAAGCAGGAATAAGCAGATCATATTATGCAGAATTAGAGTCAGGCAACAAAAACCCTGGTGTCAAAACCGCTAAAAAGCTTAGTAGTGTTTTAATGTTTGATTGGACTCTTTTTTTTAAATAATGAAGAATTACACGCCAAAGCAAAAGTCTTGCAGTTTAAACTAAACTCAACCCAGCCTAAATTAAGCATGTATTGCTTATACTGGAGTTAATGGAGTCAAAATGATGAAGAACTTAAAAATGTTGAAGGCGGACTGTCTTAAGCTCTGCCCTGGTTTGTTTATTTTTCTCTCAGCTATGAGACGTAATAGAGTCCCCGGTGTTGCCGGGGGCTTGATTTTTGGGCGCACTTATCCCCAAATAAAAATTGACGGAGAATAGTATGTCTGAAATCAAGGAATTAATAAAGCGAATCGAAGAATTGCGCTTGAACATGATTAAAGTCCAAGAGGGAAGAGCTTATACAGATCCGGTGGTTTTAGCTGCAAGCCAGGAGCTGGATGATGTCTTAGACAAGTATCAAGAAATGCTGCTGAAAAAAGATGAGAAAGAATAGACACCGGTCAAGGTCTTGACCGGCATCTGTTTGTCTGGCCTTAAAGCCAGGGGAAAGAACCTTAAAGCTGTGAATGGATAACTTTGTCTATGAACAGTTTCACCAAATCGGGATCAAACTGAATGCCGGCATTTTTCCGAAGTTCGGCAACGGCCACGGCATCGGGTAAAGCCTCTCTGTAGCTTCTGGCACTTGTCATAGCGTCGTAAGCATCCGCAATAGCGATAATTCTGGACTGAAGGGGGAGTTCCTCGCCCTTCAGCCCTCTGGGATAGCCTAGGCCGTCCCACCGTTCATGATGAGTTAAGACATATTCGGCCGTTTCGGACATGCCGTTGACCGTGCTGAGGATACGATAACCGATTTCCGGATGACGCTTGATTTCTTCCCATTCGTTGTTGGTCAGTTTCCCGGGCTTATTTAAAATATTTTCGTCGATGGCAATTTTGCCGATATCATGAAGCAGGCCAACGTTTTTCAGTTCCTGGATTTCTCCCTCGGGCAAACCAAGAGCTTGCCCCATACTCTCGCAGAGCGCGGAGACACGGTGGGAGTGTTGTTCTTCGCGTTTATTCTTTTCGTGAAGGGTTCTGATAATCGTTTCGATGGTTTTTCCCCGCATACTTGGTCCCTCAAAGAGTTTTCTCTTGTACATATGGTCTTCGGCTTTTTTAAATAGCTCCAGAATATCCTCTCCGGTGTAGCGTTTTGTTTCATAGCCGAAAGAAATTGATATTTCAATTGAGCCTACCTTTTCCTGTAAAGCCAGCGCATTGATGCGCTTGAGGATTTTCTCCGTTTCCATGGTATCTGTTTTGGGCAGGAGGATGACGAATTCGTCTCCTCCGAGTCGGGCGATGATGTCATCTCTGCGGCAGCCTTTGCGCAGAACTTCGGCAACGTTGATAAGGAGTTCATCACCAATGGCATGGCCAAAGGAATCATTGATCAGTTTAAGCCCATTGACATCGGCCATCACAAGAGTTAAAGGATAATTTCTCGCGACATCAAGCCTCTTTACTTCTTCTTCAAAAAAGCGGCGGTTATAGAGGCCGGTCAGCCGGTCATGGAAACTGAGATAAATGATTTTTTCCTCGGTCAGCTTGCGGTCCGTCACGTCTTGAATCATGCCGATTAAACGAAGGGTGCTGATCCGCTGATCAAATTCGATTTTGCCGAGACCATGTACCCAGCGTTCTTCTCCGTCGCCAATACGGACAATCTTAAATTCATAGTCGAAACGTTCCTGTTCACTTTCCACCTGCCGGAGATAATCGTAGGATACATCCCGCCAATCCGGATGAATAATCTTCAGCAATCCTTCCACTGTATGGGGATAGTTCGGATCAATGCCGAAAATTTCATGCAGCTCAGGAGAGCACTGCCATCCTTTTGTCCGGAGATCCATGACATAGCTTCCTAAACGTGCGACTTTTTGCGATTCACTTAATAAGGCATTTTGTTGTTCCAAAACTGTGTTGAGCTCATCCAGCTGACTTGTGCGCATTTCTATCTTATGCTCAAGTTCCGCGTTTAAGTTCCGCAGGTCTTCTTCAGCGTTTTCTCGTTTGCCGATCTCTTCTTCAAGCATGGCGTTGCTTTCTTCAAGTTCACTGTTCAGGTCTTCCAACTGCGCTGTTCTCTCCATGACTTTGCTTTCCAGCTGAGTATTTAAGGCCCGAATTTCCGTTTCGGCGTGTTCTCTGGCTTTGAGCGCCTGCCAAAGCTCGACGGTTTTTTGTTTGACCATTCGCCGCAGGGTTCTGTTCCAAAAGAACATCACTAAGACGATCAGAGAAACGGCGGCTCCGATGATGACCATCCCTCTAAAGAAGGGCAGTTCATAAAAGGGGTCGGTTTCAACCCCAAACCACTTTTGGTTAATTGCTTCATATTCGCTCTCGGAAATCTTGGCAAATCCGTTATTAATCGCGGACAGATACCCTGACTGCCCCTTTTTTACGGCTCTGTAAAACTGGCTGGTGTAGACGGAAGTATCCGAATAATTAAAGTTATCTTGAATCCCCATTTTATAAAGATAATAGAGGGCGGGGGGTTTTCCCATGACGAAAATTACGGCCTGGCGATCTTTTGCCGCTTGTACGACAGCTTCGGCGTTATCGTATTCGTCGATATCCGTGATTCCCTGTCCCTTGAGCACATCAATGCAGTAGTCTCCTCTTTTGGCAGCTACCGTAAAACCCTTTAAAGAGTTGACGTCAGTAATTCCGGAGATGTTTTTCCGGAAAAAAATCGGGACCTCAATTGTCGCATAGGGCTGGGAATAATCAAAGATCTTGGTTCTGTCGGCACTGTAGGAGATCGTATCAATGACGTCAAAGTCGCCTTGCCGCATGCTTTCATAGGCCTTAAGCCAAGTCATCCCGGTGACAGACACTTTGATCCCGGTCTTTTGCGCAAACAGTTTCCATTGGTCGATTGTTATTCCTTGCAAATCGCCTTGACTGTTGCGAAAAGAATAAGGGGGGTAGTTGTCGTCTAATACTACGCTGAGCGTTTTTATTTCAGGCGGGGAAGCATTGACTTGAACGGGGCAAATAAGCATAACTACTAAACTTAAAAGCCAAAATAAAAAATAGTTTCGACTTGTGTGTTTCCTCATACTCTATCCCCTTTGCTCCGGCACTATTTAGCAGGGCTAAGCCAAAGTCTCTGAAAATGTGCTGTAATCTCAATTAAGGAATAAAAATTCCCAAAAAACGAGCAAAATTTCTTTTTTATCCTAAACGTATTCTTTATAATTTTCTGAAATCCTGCTATGTCACAGAATGCACTAATTATCCGCCAAAAGCCAACAGACAAAAGGCTCAGCCTGCAAAGTTAATTCTTTGAGCTGAGCCTTTTGTCTAGCGTTAATATCTATAAAAATCCCCCGTTTGGCGACCGGATCAAGGAACAAACAGATTATTTTGGGGAGCGTTTTTTTAGTTCGGCTATTAAATTGTACTTTAATTTGGTTTCTTCGAGCTTTTTTTGAAGTTTGGCTTTTTCTTCCGGGTCAGAGCAGCCTGCCAGGCGGTCCCGCAATTCATCAATGTCCTTTAACAGCTGCACTTCTTCCGGTACAAAACCGTTATTTTTTAACAACATATATCCGGCACGGATACTTTCCGGGAGACTCGCCCAATAGTCAAGATTTATGGGTTTGCCTTGCGAGGGGAGGTTGTCGAATTCACCGTTTCTAAAAGCCTCTTGAATTCTATCCTCAACAATTTTGTCAAAAATGCTGGCCATCAGGCGACAACTCCTTAAACAAAGTTTGCTCTTCATCACTCTTATTATATAAGCTTTGGTGAGTTTTTTTAACCATAATTTTTGCGCTGCGGCCTATTGTTGGGGTACCCTGAATCACAAAAGCTTTAAAATTTGAGTTTTATTTATGTGATAAAAATCACATCTCCAAAAGAGCGTTTTGTTTTATACTTAGCTGGAGGAATTAAGAAAATCAGAGGAAGTGTGAAATTTGGGCTATCGATATACAGCGGCCGGGTTCAATCAGCTTCTTGAGTCTTTAAAGGAAAAGCACCGGGTCTATGCTCCGGTCCTGTTGAAGGGCAAAGGAAAATTTTCAGATACTGATTTAGTCGGCTATGGTGAAATCCTGCAAATTGAAGATGTCGTCTTTAAGCAAAAATCCTATTTCTCTCCCAAAGAAACCTTTTACCCCATTACCCAGACTCTTTTCTATTTTAATGAACATGAGTTTAGGGAAACGGCTGCCGCTGAAAAAGGTATTGTCGTTTTTTTGCGCGCTTGTGACATACAAGCGGTAGAGCGTCTGGACAAAATCATGCTGGAAAATGGTCCCTTTCCGGATTATTATTATGAACGGCTGAGAAAAAACCTTAAATTTATCCTGATGGATTGTCCGGAGAGTTTCGAGCATTGTTTTTGCGTCAGCATGGGGACGAATACCACTGAGAATTACAGTGCCTCCCTGCGTTATGAGAACGGCTTTTATCTCAGCTCTGTCAGGGAAGATATTGAGGGCCTATTTGCTCTTTACGGTGAGCCGGCGGATGTGTCGCCTCAATTTGTAGAAAGCAATCATCAGGAAGTTCAGGTTCCCCAAAATCTAAAGCTGGAGTCGGCGGACCTGAATCCGATCTGGGAGGAGTATGGCGCCCGCTGTATTGCCTGCGGACGGTGTACTGTCGTTTGTCCCAGCTGCAGCTGTTATACGATGCAGGATATCTTCTATGAAGATAATCCCCGATGCGGGGAGCGGCGGAGAGTCTGGGCCAGCTGCCATATTGACGGCTTCACGGATATGGCCGGCGGGCACAGTTTTCGCCGCAGCAATGGGGAGCGTATGCGTTTTAAAGTGATGCACAAGCTTAAGGACTTCAAACAGAGATTTGGCGTGCCCATGTGTGTAGGATGTGGACGTTGCGACAATGCCTGTCCCGAATATATTTCCCTGGCTCACTGTATCGACCGCTTGGGCAAAGAGGAGGCGGAAAACCGTGGCTGAGAACAATTATTTGCCTTTTAGGGCTAAGATCCTGGCAAAATACCGGCAGACCGAACTGGATTGGACCTACCGCTTAGAATCCTCAATACGACCGGTCTCCGGACAGTTTATGGAGGTTTCCCTTCCCGGAGTTGGCGAGTGCCCTATTTCCATCAGTGATTTTGGGGAAGGTTACCTGGAAATGACGATCCGCAAGGTTGGCAAGGTGACGGAAGGGATTGATAAACTGGCTCCGGGGGATTATCTTTTTTTGCGCGGTCCCTACGGCAACGGATTTCCGCTGGAGGAGTTTTACGGCAAGCATTTGATTATCGCCGCCGGTGGGACAGGCCTCGCCCCGCTTAAAAGTGTTATCAATCATTTCTATGCTCGGCCTGAACTTTTGCAACGGTGCGATATTTTAACCGGCTTTAAAACTCCCGGGGATGTTTTGTTCCCCGAAGATTTAGACAGATGGGCGCAGACTTTCAGAGTTGAAGTTACCGTAGATAAATTGGACGAAGCCGGCAACCTTGAGGTTATCGCCAATTCCTGCACGCGCAAAACCGGACTCATTACCGGCTTAATCCCGGATGTTCAGTTGTCTGCCCTTGAGGATGTGCGGGTTATTATCGTCGGACCGCCGGTCATGATGAAATTCACTGCCCAGGAATTCCTGTGCCGGGGGCTGGAGAAGGAAAACATCTGGGTTTCCTTTGAACGAAAAATGTCCTGTGGGCTGGGCAAATGCGGGCACTGCAAGATTGATGAAACTTATGTCTGCCTGGAAGGTCCTGTGTTTAATTTTGCCAAAGCTCAAACTCTCTTGGATTAGTTAGGGGGATCATGATGACGATTAATACGAAAAAGGTTATGAAAAATGCCTGGCGGATCACCAAAGACAGAAAGCTGACTTGCCTGCGTATCAGGGTGCCCGGCGGCCATTTGCCGGTAAAGCTGCTTCCGCTTATCCAAGAGATTGCCGAAAGCTTCGGCAATGGGACAGTGCATCTCACCACGAGGCAGGGGTTTGAAATTCCCGGAATTCCCTTTGAGCACATGACAGAAATCAATGCCTTGCTGACGCCGCTTCTTGAGGAGCTGGAAATCAAGTTTGGAGTTTCTCTGGACCAGCCTGCTCTGGGCTATCCTTCAGCAGGGACCCGGAATGTTGTAGCATGTATTGGCAACAGGGTTTGTACGAACGCTGTCTTTGATACGACAGCTTTAGCGCGGGATATTGAAAAAATAATCTATCCCCACAATCCCCATGTTAAAATCGCAGTCACCGGCTGCCCGAATGACTGCGTAAAAGTTCATATGCATGATCTGGGGATTCTGGGCCAGGTTGAGCCTCTCTACGAGGCCCAGCGCTGCATAGGCTGCCAAGCTTGTGTCAAAAATTGCAGCAAAGTTTCCACCGGTGCGCTTACCTTGGTTAACAATAAAGTAAAGCGGGATGCCTCACGCTGTATCGGCTGCGGTGAATGTGTCCTGCAATGTCCGACAGCCGCCTGGACACGGGGCGGGCAATACTATCGTGTCGTGGTTATGGGGAGAACGGGGAAAAAGAATCCCCGCCTGGCCGCCCCGTTTTTGGAATGGGCGGAGCGGGAAGCGGTCTTGAAGTTATGTGCCAACCTCTATGCTTATATTGATAACTACATTGACCGTTCTCTTCCTAAAGAGCACGTAGGCTATATCCTGGACAGAACAGGTTACCCTGTCTTCAGGGATGAGCTGTTAAAAGACGTCGATTTAGGGCCTAAAGCCCAAGTCGCTAATTTTTTGGATTTCGCCGGGTATACCTATGATAAAAAGGTAATATTTTGATCCGCTGACTAATCCGCTCTAAGACTCTCGCTTCGGCAAGCGGTGAGTTAAGAGCGGATTAGTCCTTGGATAAGTGGGACTAAGATTCAGATGGAGTTAAAACTCCACCTGAATCAAGTCTGCTTTATCAAGCGATTAACCCCTTGACCATCTCGGCTAAGGAAAGCGAGGATGTTAGGCCGGGGGACTCGATGCCGATCAGATTTATCAGTCCCGCAAATCCGCGCTCAGTCTCATGACAGACAATGAAATCGCGGAAAGGACCGCCCGGAGCTTGAACCTTCGGTCGAATGCCGGCCATATCCGGAGAAAAATCCGTAATCTTTAAAAAGGGCATATAGGTACTGACGGCATTATAAAACTCTTGGGCATGATCTGCATTGACATCATAATCCAACCTTTCCGAGTAGATGGCATTGGGGCCAAACCGCAAGCGGCCATCCAGTGATTTGGTGGCGTGAATGCCCAAGCCTTTCAGTTCTTTTAAGGGCGGGGGATAAATCAGCCTTGACACTAAGGCAGATTTGGAATTGGCGACACTGAAATATTCTCCTTTACAGGGATATAGGCGGTAGCCGCTGTCGTCAAGGTCAATTCCCAGCAAAGAAGCGATGTGATCGGAGTTTAAGCCCGCGCAGTTAATCAGCCAGCGGCAGTGAATCGCTTCCAATTGACCGGCCGGATTGCGGTAAGTCACTTTATAGCCGGGGTTTTGAAAATCAACTCCGACGACTTCATGGCGGTAGGCTATGACGGCTCCCTGCTCAAGAGCCAGCCACTCCAGCCGCAGCATTAATTGGTGGGAATCAATAATCCCGGTGGAGGGGGAAAATAAGGCGGCGACTGCCTTGATATTAGGTTCCAAAGCTGTAACCTGATTTTGGGTTAAAAGCTCCAGGTCTGTAACACCGTTGCTTCTCCCTTGTGCCAGGAGTGAGTCCAAGACCGGAATTTCCTCCTCATTGCGGGCAATAATCAATTTCCCGATCCGCTCATGGGGAATGTTCCACTGCCGGCAAAACTCGTAAAGACGCCGATTGCCCTCGACGCATAAGTTTGCTTTAAGACTTCCGGCGGGATAATAAATGCCGGCATGAATTACTTCGCTGTTGCGGCTGGAAGTTTCCTGACCAAACTTGTCATGGCGTTCAAGCAGGAACAGAGAGCGGTCCTCGGATTGTTTGGCGAGCTCCGCGGCAATGGCTAAGCCAATAACGCCTGCTCCTATTATGAGTATTTCGACTTCTTCCATAGCGCTCGTTACCTTTCGTATCTTGATAAAACTGAAGCTACTAATGTCGTATAGCATTACAGAGCAGATGTCAAGAGAGTTTTGGCAAGGTATTCACATCCTGATCCAGGTGGTTGCCGGGGATATCGGCTTTCAGATCAGTTGGGAAAAATCTTGACGGCAGAGAAGACCCGGTCTAGAAAAAGTAGCGTCTAGACCGGGTCTTCTTTTCCTCCTCTTCAGGCGATGGACAGTACCTCTTTGACAAAAGAAAGGTATTCAGGCGCTTTGCTGATGTCGGGCTCACCTTGAGTCTGGGCTAAGCCATGGCGGATGGCCCGCTTAATGACCGTGTCAAAGACTTTAATGTCGGGAGTTTCGGCAAAGCGTTTCCTTAGATCCTGGAGCATCACATTGTGAAGGTTGGTATGGTCTTGAACCATAGTTGGCAGGATGCCTAAAATATTGATCTTCGCACCTTGCTGCTGAATATTTTTTATGAGGGAAAGTGTGTCGTAGATGCCGTCAACGGATAGCCCTTCGGGCAAGGCGGGAATAATAATATCCGTGGAGGCTAACAGAGAATTCAGAGTCAATATGTCATTGCTGGGAGAAGTGTCGATGAGAATGTAATCGTATTGAGCTTTGATCTGGCCGACGGCGTTTTTTAAAAGGTACTTAGGAGCGGGGAATTGCTTGTTGTTGGCAGGAGCCAGTACGCTGCTGCTGAAAGAGGAAAGGGAATTGTTCGATAAGTACAGATCAACTCCGAAAGCGCTTTGTTTGATATCTCTCATTTTTGCCTCGCCCAGTAAGACGTCATAAATCGTTTTCCTCAGGTTGTGCTTCTTGATTCCGAAGGAAAAGGCAATGTGTCCCTGAGCATCCATGTCAATAATAGCGGTCTTATATCCGAGACTAACTAACCCTACAGCCATGTTGGTGACGGTCGCTGTCTTGCCTACCCCGCCTTTTTGGGAGGCAACAGCAATAATTCGCGCAAGCTTAGCAATATTAGTAGTTTTAGAATGTCTAGCCATTGACGACAACCCCTTTATAAATTTGTATAGCTAATTTTACCATATTATTCCAAAGAGGTATAGATGCCCATGACCAGAAAAATGGCAGGAAAATAGTTATTCTCAAGCGAGAACGATGGTGCCATAATAAACACAAAGGATATTAATAAACGGCACGGATCTCTCATGGATTTCTCAAGCGGGCAATTGGCTTTTATGACTCGGAAATAAGTGCTTGCTTTGGATACCCGGTCAGTTTTGAGCCGTTACTTACAATGAAGTTTAGATACTCTGGAGGTCTTATGGATTATTCGCGCATTCTAGTTATCGCTCCTTATTCCGAACTGGCGGAAGAGGCCGGAAAAACCGTCGCCGAACTGAAAAAACCCTGCCGCGTAATTGTGGCGGATATGGGCGATGGGGCAGCGGCTGCCAAAAAGGCCCTGAATGAGGGCTGCAGCAAGGTTAGAGCCGGCGGCAGAGCGTTGCAATTAAACACACGTTGCATATTAAAACATATCAGTCTGTAGCGAAATGCAACGTTTTAAGTTTTAAAAACCGGTACATTTTTTTCGTCAAATTTGTTAAGCAAGTTTTAGAGCTTGAATAGCCTTCTCTAGGCCGTCTTTCCGCTGTTCAGGCTAATATTTTCACAAAGGTTTTAAAAGTTGGCATGATTTTTGCCTATTCCTAGTAAGCGTAATAATTTAGGAGGTGAATTTCTTTGAAAAAGCAAGCTGTTGTCATCAATGTTCACGACAATGTGGCTACTTTAGTGGATGATTTCACATCAGGTACTGAAATTCATTATTTTTTGGGTGAACAAGAGCAAGCGGTTACTCTTCTGCAAGATATCCCCCTGGGTCACAAAGTGGCTATTCGTGAGATCAAAAAGGGAGAAGAGGTTATCAAATACGGGGAAAGTCTTGGCGGCGCGACCTCAGATATTAAAGTCGGCCAGCATGTTCATGTTCATAACATGGAAAGCCTGCGCGGCCGGGGAGATAAGTAAGAAACAGGAGGAATTTATATGGAGATTTTGGGATATAGACGTCCGAATGGTCAGGTAGGAATCCGCAATCATATTGCCATTATTCCTACGGCTGTTTGTTCCAGTACGGTTGCAGCCAATATTGCGGCTCAAGTTCCCGGAGCCGTTGCCCTTCCTAATCAGCACGGCTGCTGTCAAATTGGGGCTGATCACGAGCAAACGGTTCGGACCTTGATTGGCTTGGGCAAGAACCCCAATGTGGGTGCGGTTTTAGTGATTGGACTCGGTTGTGAAGGTGTTCCTATTCGCCAGGTCGCGGAAGAAATTGCCGCCACGGGAAAACCCGTTGAGGTTATTGTTATTCAGGAAGTCGGAGGGACCCTTAAAGCCACGGCCGAAGGACTGCGCAAGGCCGCTGAGCTTGCCCGCAAAGTTGCTCATTTGCAGCCTGAAAAAATGGATATCAGCGAAGTTGTGCTGGCTATTGAATGCGGAGGTTCCGATTTTACTTCAGGTTTGGCTTCCAATCCTGCTTGCGGCATCGCCTCTGACTTGCTCGTCGTCGCCGGCGGTACGTCCATGCTCTCCGAAACCACGGAATTTATCGGTGCGGAGCATGTGCTGGCCCGCCGCTGCAAGACTCCGGAAATCGCCGAAAAGTTAATTCGCTATGTTCGTGACTGCGAAGAACGGGCCAAGCTTTTGAATGTGGACATTCGCGGCGGACAACCTACTCCGGGCAACATTGCCGGGGGGATCAGCTCTATTGAAGAAAAATCTTTAGGGTGCATTCATAAGGCGGGACATGCCCCAATTCAGGATGTTCTGGCGTATGGCGAAGTTCCCGGCGGAAAGGGCTTATACGTTATGGATTCGCCAGGGCAGGACATTGAATCGATTACCGGAATGGTTGCAGGCGGGGCTACGGTGGTTATTTTCACCACCGGAAGAGGAACTCCAACCGGCTGTCCGCTGGCTCCTGTCATTAAGATTACCGGCAACGAGCGGACTTTTAAAATGATGGAAGACAATATGGACATCGATGCTTCGACGATTATTTCCGGAGAGGAAACCATAGAACAAGTTGGAAAACGGATTTTAGATATGGTTGCGGACGTCGCCAACGGGCATATGCCCAAAGCCGAAAGTCTCGGCCACAAGGAGTTCGGGATTTACAAAATTGCGCCAACCTACTAATTCAGGGTTTTTCACGCTGCTCATAACAGGCGGCGGACTGTTTGATTGTCGACCACCTCTTTAAAGGAACCGGTGTAGCCGGAGTCGCCGCTGCCACGACAGCCGGCAATGCCGTCGCTACCCCTCTGGCCGTGGCCATGGCTGATCCGACCTTTATTAAAGCCATTCAAGGGACGGCTACCGCCCAAGTTGCCGCCTCGGTTATCGTCACGGCGATTTTAGTTCCCATCGTTACGGCAACTCTCGCTAAATATAAGGGTAAAGACAACACTGCGGCGATCACCCAGGTTGCCGCAAATAGCCTAAAGGTTTAGGCATGTGATATATTCGTTGCCAGAAGGGCTCCCAGTATAGGGAGCCCTTCTGGCCTATTCCTGATAAAACAGACTTGATTCAGGTGGAGTTTTTAACTTCAGCTGAATTTTAGTCGCACTTAGCCAGGGACTTAGCCGCTCTTAACTCACCGCTTGCCGAAGCGGGAGTCTTAGAGCGGATTAGTCGTCGGATAAAAGAAATTTTTTAATTCTACGGGCTCCGCCAGAATGTCCCTGCCTATGAATAATGTGCCGTCATCCCTGGTTTTTACGTTCCATTTGACAAGTGCAATACAGCCGTCTGCAATTTCTATACCCGTTATACTGCGGGGATGGACACTGCTTCCGTCATTGAAATATTGGGGCTTGCCTATTTCGGGGAACATCGGCCTATGGGTATGGCCGGCGATAAGTATATGTTTTTCGCGTTCCACCCACTCTGTTAGTCTTTTTTCCACCGTATCTTTTTTATGATAATTTTTAGCTGTACTTGTTGGATCATTGACACCGAATGACTCCAGCGGCCGCCATAAATACCTTACGAGAAAGCGCGACAATTGCCAGAGATCGTAATCGATGAAACTCACCTGATGTCCGTGCAGCAAGAGCAGTTTTTGCTTTGTTGCCTTGTGTTTTAAAACCAATCCCTCATGAACTTTGATGTTTTCAAATAGGGGTATATATTTTTTCTCTTCTTCATTAAAGTAGCGGTACAAATTATTTCTGACAAAGTTATCATTTTTTTTGACCATGTCGTGGTTGCCGAAAATTAAATAAAATCTCCCTGCGTTAAAGAATTTGACCAGGAGTCCAAAGGCATCGCTATGTACATTGATAATGTCGGCAAGTTTTTTGTTCTTCCAAAGTTCATCGCCGTCACCGATCTCAATGTAGGTGTAATCTTCCTTGTAATAATGGCTTAAAGCGGCAAAATAAAGATTTTGATTTTTGGAAAAGTCATCGGCCCAGCTGCCGTCGCCTCTGTGAACGTCACTCATTAAAATAATCCTGGAGGAGTCGTCAAAAAGAATTTCTTCGGCGGAGGCGAAGATTTTGGCAATACGTTTTAAATAATTCATCTCTAACCCTCCATGAAACAGCAACCATCTCTTGGGTCATCTAAGTTTAATATATTGGCTTAAGCGAGAACATGTTCCTGTGGGTCAAGGAATTTGCGGAGGAAGCAAGTGATTGCGTTGTCTTTTTTGCTAAAACGATGTATGAGAGTTTTCCAATGACGAATACTAATGCAAACTTAAGATTCCAAGTTCTATTAGAGGAGGCTCTTAGTGTGGCAAAGAAAATGAAAACAATGGATGGGAACCAGGCGGCGGCAGAGGCGTCTTATGCTCTGACTGAAGTTGCGACGATCTTTCCGATCACACCTTCATCTCCGATGGCCGAGGGAGTTGACGAATGGGCGGCGCATGGTAAAAAGAATATATTCAATCAGCCGGTGAGAGTTGTGGAGATGCAGTCTGAGTCCGGAGCTGCGGCGGCAACCCACGGTTCCCTCCAGGCCGGGGCTTTGACAACAACCTACACGGCTTCCCAAGGGTTGCTGCTCATGATTCCTGAGATGTATAAAATGGCCGGCAACCTCGTGCCGGCAGTATTCCATGTCAGTGCCAGGGCTTTGGCAACCCAAGCCTTATCCATTTTTGGCGATCATCAGGATATTAATGCTGCCCGGCAGACAGGATTTACCATGATTTGTTCCAATAATGTTCAGGAAGCGATGGACTTGGGCTTTGTGGCCCATCTTGCAGCTATCAAATCCCGGGTTCCGGTGCTGCATTTTTTTGATGGCTTTAGAACCTCCCATGAAATTCAAAAGATCGAGACTACAAGTTATGATGAAATTGCTAAGCTCGTAGATGGGGAAAAGATTCAGGAATTTCGCAACCGGGCTTTGAACCCCAACCATCCCGTCCTGAGAGGGACTGCCCAAAACCCGGATATTTATTTCCAAGGACGTGAGGTTTCCAACCCCTTTTTCGACGCTGTGCCGGATATCGTGGAAGACTACTTCAAAGAGATTAAGAAAATTACCGGACGTGAGTATCATCCCTTCCAATATTACGGTGATCCTCAGGCCGAGAATATCATTGTTGCCATGGGCTCGGCCTGCAATACCATCGAAGAAACTATTGATTTTATGGCCCAGCGGGGGGAAAAGGTTGGACTGATTAAAGTACACCTCTATCGCCCCTTCACTAAAAAGTTTTTCTTTGACGTTTTACCTAAATCCGTCAAGAAGATTGCGGTCCTGGACCGCACGAAGGAGCCCGGTTCCACGGGTGAGCCTTTATACCTTGATGTATTGCAAATATTTAACCACGAGACGGCGAAACCGATCATTGTTGGGGGGCGTTACGGTTTAGGCTCCAAGGATACGACGCCGTCCCAGATCCTGGCCGTTTACCGGAATTTGCAAAAGGACCAGCCCAAAGACCGCTTCACCATCGGCATTGTTGACGATGTCAGCCACACGTCCTTGCCCCTGGAGGAGACTGTCGATACCTCGCCTGAAGGAACGATCCGCTGTAAGTTTTGGGGGCTCGGTTCTGACGGTACGGTTGGGGCGAATAAAAGCGCGATTAAAATTATCGGGGATAATACCGACCTCAACGTTCAAGGTTATTTTGAATATGACAGTAAGAAATCCGGCGGAACGACCATTTCCCACCTGCGTTTTGGCAAGAAGCCAATTAAGTCGTCCTATCTGGTCTTTGATGCGGATTATATCGCTTGTCATAACAGGTCCTTTATTCACCACTATGAAATCCTGAAGGGCTTAAAAAAAGGCGGAACTTTTGTTTTGAATTGCCCGTGGAATGCCGATGAATTGGAAGATCATCTGCCGGCTGCTTTAAAGCGCTATATTGCCAAGAACGATATTAACTTCTATATCATTGACGCTATTTCCATTGCCGGGGAAATCGGGCTGGGCGGACGCATCAATATGGTCATGCAGGCTGCTTTCTTTAAGCTGGCCAAGGTTATTCCCGTCGAAGAGGCCATTCAATACTTAAAAGATTCTATTCAGAAGGTCTATGGCAAGAAAGGCTCTAATATTGTCGAGATGAATTACAAGGCTGTTGATCGGGGCATCGAAGCTTTACATAAAGTGAAAGTTCCCGCCTCCTGGGCCGAAGCCCCTGATGAGGAGATGCCTGTACGGGATGAGCCGGAGTTTGTCAAAAGGATTCAAAGGCCTATGGCCCGTCACGAAGGTGAAGACTTGCCCACCAGTGCTTTTGTCGGAGTCGAGGATGGCACCTTCCCCTTAAGTACAACACGCTACGAAAAGCGGGGCATCGCGGTTTATTTGCCGCAATGGCAAATTGACAAATGCATTCAATGCAACCAGTGTGCCTATGTTTGCCCCCATGCCACAATACGGCCTTTCCTCCTGAGTGATTCTGAGCTGGAAAAAGCTCCGGCCGCCTTCAAGACGAAGAAACCTGTCGGGAAAGGGCTGGAAGGATACCATTACCGTATCCAGGTTGCGCCTCTTGATTGTACCGGGTGCGGAAACTGCGCCGACGTTTGCCCGGCTCCCGGCAAGGCAATTGTCATGCAGCCGGCGGATCAGGAGATTGAAATGGAAGCGGAGAACTGGGAATATGCGATCAATAAAGTCAGCGAAAAACGGAACCTGATGGATGTTAAGAGCTTAAAAGGAAGCCAATTCGCCCGGCCTTTGCTGGAGTTCCACGGAGCTTGCCCAGGCTGTGGCGAGACACCTTATGCCCGCCTGATAACCCAGCTGTATGGCGACCGCATGATCATTGCCAACGCCACAGGGTGTTCCTCCATCTGGGGAGGCAGCGCGCCTTCAGTTCCTTATACGGTGAATGCCGAGGGCAAAGGGCCGGCCTGGATGAATCCGCTTTTTGAAGACAATGCCGAGTTTGGCTACGGCCTCTATTTAGGTTCCAAGCAAATCCGGGCTAAACTTGCTCAACTGATGCGGCAAGGCTTGGAAAGCTCCCTCAGCGGCAATCTCCAAGAGGCCTTCCGGGAATGGCTGGACAATATGGACGATGGAGAAGGGTCCAAAAGAGCTGCGGCCCGCCTTTTGGAAGCGATCAATAAGGAAGATGCCGCCGGCGATCCTCTTCTCTGCGAAATTAAGGAGAAAAAAGATTACCTGATTAAACCTTCGGTCTGGATTTTTGGCGGCGACGGTTTTGCCTATGATATTGGCTATAATGGGATTGACCATGTCATTGCCAGTGGAGACGATGTCAACATCCTGGTCATGGATACCGAGGTCTATTCCAACACGGGCGGACAATCCTCCAAGGCTACTCAGACCGCAGCTATCGCCAAGTTCGCGGCAGCCGGGAAGAGAGTCCGCAAGAAGGACCTGGGGCTTATTGCCACGACCTATGGCTATGTCTACGTGGCGCAAATAGCTATGGGAGCCAATATGAACCAGACGATTAAAGCCATCGCCGAAGCAGAAAGCTATCATGGGCCATCCATTATCATCGCTTATGCTTCCTGCGTCAACCACGGGATCAAGTCCGGGATGGGCACGAGTATTTTAGAACAGAAAAAGGCTGTGGAATCAGGATACTGGCATCTCTGGCGCTTTGACCCCCGTCTTAAAGATCAGGGAAAGAACCCTTTCATGTTGGACTCCAAAGAGCCCACCGCTTCTTTCCAAGACTTCTTAAAAGGAGAAATCCGTTATTCCTCCCTCATGACCGTCTTTCCGGAATTTGCTCAAGAAATGTTCGATGTGGCAGAAGGGCACGCCCGGGATAAGTACCAGACCTTAAAACGTCTTGCGGAGATGCAGTATTGATTGCTGACGGTAAAGTTGTCCCGGATAAAAAAACTTGGCCGGCGCCCGAAGACACCGCCGGCGTACGGGGTGGCAGAGCGCTGTTTCGCATGTAAAAAGTCGAGGGTTCGAGCCCCTTCATTTCCACCAGAAATGAACGACGGTATGATATCTGGCCATTTTTATGGAATGGAAAGATTCATACCGTCTTTTCTTATGCCCGAGCCTTGTATTTGTGCGGGTTTGCGCATTTCTTATATAAGATAACGTCGATAAGTCACTGCTTAAATTTTAGTAAAAATTAAGTAAAATGCGGTATAATAAAAGAAAGTAATTAGCGGTGAGAGATATCACCAACCGGAAACTCTTAAAATACCGGACACTATTAAAATAATGGAGTGAAAAGATGGAAAAGCTAAAAATAATCGCTATTGTGGGTTCCCTCAGAAAAGATTCCTATAACCGCCAGTTAGCTCTGACGGCCCAAAAGTTAGTCGGTGATCAGGCGGAATTCCAACTGCTTGACTTTACTAATGTCCCGTTGTTGAATCAGGATATTGAATTTCCGGCGCCGGAGGCAGTAAAGCGGGTGCGCGTCGAAGTCAAAGCAGCGGACGGCATCTGGTTTTTTACGCCGGAATACAATCATTTTTTCCCCGGGGTGCTGAAAAATCTTCTTGACTGGCTGTCCCGGCCCGTTAGCGACAGCGAACCGCAAGTGCTGGCTGGAAAACCGGCCGCGATCAGCGGTATTACTCCCGGCATGTCTGGGACAGGGCTGGCACAGGATCATCTGGTGACTCTAATCAGTTTCCTGAATATGGATGTCATGAACGTCCCTCGTCTGACTATACCGAATGCGTTGCAGCAGGTGAATAAGGACGGAAAACTGGAGCTCACTGCGAGCTTATCCTATTTGGATAAACAGGTTCAATCCTTTTTAAAATTTATCCGCAGCCGCAAATGATCTCAGCGGAGCAATAAAATATTATTCGGTATTGAAGTGCTTTGCGCATAGTTCGGCAGAGCGCTGGCTTCGCATGTAAGAGGTCGAGGGTTTTAGTCCTATCATCTCCACCAATGAAGAAATGAAGTAAAAGGATTTGAACCCTCGTGGTTTTGGTCCTTTTGTTTTTCACAATGATTGTAAATAAATGGACATACAGGAATAATTTCGAACAAATTTAATTTATGCTATAATGAAATTGCATAAGAAATCAGGTGAAAAATTGAGTAAAATAAAGATATATTTAGACAACTGCTGTTTTAATAGACCTTATGACGACCAAAATCAGCTTAAGATCGAGTTGGAAACAAAGGCAAAGCTGTTTATACAGGCGCTTATTGTCAATGGAAAGGTTGATTTGGTTATTTCATACATCTTAGAACTTGAAAATGACGATAATCCTTTTGAGATAAGAAAATTGGCTATCCAAGATTTTTTTAAGTATGCAAAGGAGGATATCAGCGAAAGTTCCCATCTTTTGAAAATTGCGGAGGAGATAAAGGAAACAGGTGTAAAAACGAAAGATGCTTTGCATATTGCAAGCGCAATAGCAGCAAACTGTGATTACTTTATATCAACAGATAGTAGGCTTTTGAAACTTAATGATACGCGAATAAAAATTATAAATCCAGTTGATTTTGTAATGAAAAAGGAGGGCATTTAAAATGAATGAAGCTGTTTTACAGAAATCGGCAATGAAATGTCTTATCGATAACTTCGGAAATGTTGAAGCCGAAAGATTCATATCTTTGATTATAAAAGAGCCTTTTGATTATACCAAATGGCAGGAACCTCTTTACGAAGATATGTCCATTGTGGAATTGTCTGAAAAGGCTATGAAAAACAGACTAGCTAAGAAAAAAATGCAAGCAAAAGAGTAAGTTTGCATACCTCACAAACCGCGTGCAGTATACAAATGCGTCTTGGATTCCGTATCCGGTGGTTTGTAACGCGCCCGGTGTGACCGGAAAATTGCTTGAAGTCTTCAATAGCAGCAGTGCTTAAATTTTAAGGAAAAATTATGATCATAGTTATGAATGGTTAAGGCTGATAAAAGCATATCAGAGATTGAATCTGACATGCCTTTATCAGCCTTAACAAAATAACTCCCGTACCATAGCGGAGCGGGAGTTATTTTGCTGAGTTCCGGCCATTTTCAGGATAAGGAATTTGTATCTACCCATTCCTTAGCGTTGTGCACGGATTCTTCACTGGGAATAGGAACATTTGATTGGGGTTTGACACTTTCGATATGTCCGCGCCAGGCTGCCGTGTCATGTCTTTCCACTGGGTTTGCGGGGAATTTTTCCTTCGACTTATCAGTAGTCATCACGATACCTCCTTTGAAGAATCGTGCTTAGTATTCCCGGTTTTTGCTCTACTATCAGAAAGCATAAACTTGGGTTATATTTTCTGAAATTCTTTCACGCCATCCCTGGCTTCAGGGACCTTCGGCCAGTCAATACCTTTATTCTCCCATGCCGTAATTTTGCAGCTTCCGGTAGAGATTCCGGACACTGATGCCCAGCAGATGGGCTGCCTGGGTCTTGTTTCCCTTAACCTTTTGCAAAATGGCCAAAATGTAATGCTTTTCCACATCTTCCAAGGAAGGCTGCCGGTGATTGTGGAAAATATCGAAAAACTCGTTGACAGGATCAGAGGCAGGAGGTGTTTTGGGGGCTTGTTTGTAGTTTACCCAGATATCGTTCGGTCTGATTTTGCCGTCAATAGACAAAATTAAGCCGCGCTCAATAAGATGGCAAAGCTCACGGACATTGCCGGGGAAATCGTAATTCAGCAGCAGTTCCCTCGTCTCCGGCAGCAAACCATAATCGTGAGAAAAGGGAGTTTGTTTGCTCTGGATTTCCAGGAAATGTTCCGCTAGAGGGATGATATCCTCGCGCCGTTCACGCAAAGGGGGGACGATCAGGGTTAAGCCGTTTAGGCGGTAAAACAAGTCCTCGCGAAACTTTCCGCGATTAATCTCCTGCTGAAGGTCTCTATTTGTCGCGGCGATAATGCGAACATCCACCCGGCGAAGCCGGGTATCGCCAACGCGTCGGAATTCGCCGCTTTCTAAGAAACGGAGGAGCTTCACTTGGAGAGCTAAGGGCATCTCGCCGATTTCATCGAGAAAGAGGGTGCCGTTGTCAGCCATTTCCACGAGGCCGATTTTTTGTGTTCCCGCTCCGGTGAACGCTCCTTTCTCATGTCCGAAAAGCTCGCTTTCGATCAAAGCTTCGGGAATTGCCCCGGCGTTTACGGGAATACAGGGGCGGTTGACGCGGGAACTGCAAAGATGGATCGCCTGGGCAATCAACTCTTTGCCTACGCCGCTTTCTCCCTGGATGAGAACGGATGTGTCCGTCTGAGCGACCTTATGGGTCATCTCCAGAAGAGCTTTCATAGGTGTGCTTTGGGCTATGATTGTTAACTCCTGTGTTTGGCGGTTTACGACTTGCCTGAGCCCCTTATTTTCCAACAGCAGCTTTCGTTTTTCCAGAGCTTTCTGCAAAGTAATTTCAAGTTCGGACAAATTGCAGGGTTTAGTCAGATAATCATACGCTCCCAGTTTCATGGCCTCGATTGCCGATTCAATGGTGCCGTTTCCGGTTAGCATGACGACTTGGAGATCCGGTTGCAGCTGCTTAAGCAGAGGTAAAAGGGCAATTCCGTCACCGTCCGGGAGCTTGATATCCAGCAGGACGGCGTCCAGTAAAGTATCCTTGAGGAGGGTTACTCCTTCTGCGACGGTGCCGGCTTCCACTATTTCATAGTTTTTACGCTTCAAGCGCTGGGCAATAATCGAACGCAGAGCTTCTTCATCGTCTAAGATTAGAATTTTTTGCAAGTGTTTCATTGGCTTTAATCTCCTGCCTTATGGAAAGGCAAGGTTACCTTAACACGGGTTCCTTGGCCTTCCGTACTTTCCAAGGCCATCTCACCTTGCATCTTCTGAATAATTCCGTAACTCACATACAGGCCCAAACCGGTTCCCTGACCTGCGGATTTCGTGGTGAAAAACGGGTCGAAAGCTTTCTTCAAATTGCTTTGGGAGATTCCCTCTCCATAATCCCGCACGCTGAAATGAATTTTACTTTCTTCACGGTAGCCCGCAATCTCAATCACTCCTCCTTCAGCAGATGCATCTAAGGCGTTGGTGACTAGATTAAGAACTACTTGCTGCCACTCATTTTCATTGCCCAGGGCAAAAAGGCTGTTTTCCAGCTGGAGTTCGATTTTAAGATGTTTTTGTTTGGCTTTGTGTTCTATAAGTCCAAGTGTCTGGGCGCTGGCCGCGCCAATATCAATCAGGTCGTTTTCGTTAACTCGCTTGCGGGCAAAACCCAGTAAACGATCCGTAATTTGTTTGCAGCGAACAATTTGTTCCAAGACAACTTTAAATCCGGCTTTGATTTCTCCCCGGGTCAGTCCCGGGTCTTCTTCATTCAAGCGGTCCAGTAAGTCCTCACTATGAGCCGCGACGATAGCCAAAGGATTGTTAATCTCGTGAGCCACTCCCGAGGCCAAAAGTCCAATGGCCGCCATTTTATCCGTTTCAATCATGCGGGCCTCCATTTCAACTTCCTGAGTGACGTCGTCAAGTAAGAGCAGGTAAGCTGCATTCTCCGGATTGTCCGGTGACAACTCATAAAACATCTGACGAAAATGCCGGCGCTCTTCATTCAGCCAAACAGAAATCGTACGGCCATTTTCCAGGTAAAATCCTTCCGCGCCTTCTTCCTTAAGAACTTGAGCATAAGGAAGATTCTCCAAATGATGGCCAAACCATGCGGAGAATTTGGAATTACACCAGGTGATTTTTTTATCCAGGCTTAAAAGAACCATTCCTGCGCCAACCCCGTCAACGACGGTGGTAAGGAGTTCTTTTTCGTCTTTTAAGTTTTCATTTTTCTGGTCGAGGGAATTCAGCAGCTGGTTAAAGGATTTGACGAGCCTGCCGATTTCATCCCAGCTTTCCATGGGAATATGGGATTCCAAGTCTCCCGTTGAAATAATCCGCCGGACCTGACCTTCGAGATTTTCAATGGGGTGAACTACTTTTAAACCGAAGGCGATGCTTAAAATCATGACAAGGGCCATAATTAGAATGGCAATTGCGATTAAACGCAAAGCAAATTCAAAAATCTGCTTGTTGGCTTCCTGGGCCGGCTGCTCGATAAAGACCGCCCACTTGGGGGTGTCCAGGGAGGTAAAGGCCCCGATAACTGTCAGTCCGTCAAAACGTTTATAGTCGTTTCCCGCGGAAAAACTCTCACCTTCCAAGAAGCTGTGAACCGCGGGGTTTTGCCGGATCTCCTCTGGATGTAAACCGAGACCGGAGTTGGTATTGCCGATTAAATTGCCGGCTTGGTCAACTAAAAAAACGTACTCGCTTGCGTCCAGGTGAAAATTGATATAGCGGTTGATGATCCCTTTTAAGTCAATTTTAGCTTGTAAATAACCGATTCTCTCTCCGGTTGAAGGATCTTGCAGAGCTACGGTTAAATAGATCTTTGGGCTCCTGTCCGACGAAAAAAATACCGTGCTCAAAGCCGAAGGGTTTTTTCCGGGCAAAGGGTTTTCCAGCTTGACCGCAGAGGAAAAAATTCCTGTCTGACGAGGGGTAATCTGATCAAGCACTCTGTAATTTATGTCCGCGACTTTAAGCTCTTCGATGGCAGAGTCTCTTTGCAAAAGGGTTTCCAAAACAATTTGACGTGAAGTTTTATCGCTGCCGACCAGAGCCCGGGCGCTCGCGGCTTTGGTAAGTTTTAAGCTGTTTTCCAGGTTCGAGACATAGTCTTGAATTTCGTTGGCCAAGGTTGTTACATGCTCGAATTTTTGCTCGTAAATATCTTTTTGCAGATTTAGCCGCACAGAGGTAAAACCCAAATAGCCGAGAAAGAACAAAGGAAAAATGGACATGGTCACCCCAAACAAAAGAAAATGAACTTTAATGCGCATCCACCAGGGAATTGAGCTTTTTCCCAATTATTTGGCCCCCATCCAATGTTTTTGCCTTTGTCTTCGCCAACAATGTCCTCTAACCTAGTGTAGCATGAGCTCAGGAATTTTTGTTGTCCTAAAAGGACTTTTCCTAAAGAAAACTTCTGCTATGGGATTTCAATATCTCCGCATACCCACTTAGCTGCTGCCGCAGATTGGACGAAAAAAGGATGCGGACTTTTTAACCAGCCAACACCCCGGGTCTGCAACACACCTGCTCAAGCGCAGGAAGCGTTCTATGAAGCTTAAAGGACTCCCCATTTTCTTGTATAATCTAATTTTATAATGTACTCGTCTTTCTGAAAACCCTGTTCGCTTAAGACCTCGATAACCTTATTGAAATCTAAAGACTGTGTCTCCAGCTGAACAAATCCTTTTCTTCCGGTTACTGCCCAATCCTCATGAACTTGGAGCAGAACCTCCATTATTTGAGCAATCCGTTCTAACCGGTTGGCCAAATAGTTCTTCCATTCTCTGACGTTTTCAGGCTTAATATTTTTCCCCAGCGTTACCTCTGTCAGGGGTTTATTTTCTTTGTTTTTCAGTCCATGGAAGTTTTGGTGATATAAGTAGACGATGACTCTCTGGACACAAGTTTCATTGCTGCTATTCATAGGTTTTTACTCCTTATCCTTAAATCGCTTAGTCATAAGCTAAACCTACAAACAAACGTTATTTTCCGGACGGCTGTTATACCAAAAGGGGCTGGGACCCAAAGCTTTCGTCAAAGCTTTGGGTCCGGTTAAGCTTATTTCACTAATTGCCAAAAACCACCGAGAATAATGGTCGAGAAAATAAAGCCTAAAGGAACGTTGACACATACGCCGGCCGTAAAAGCGGCAAAAGGTTTCCAGCCTACGGATGTCAAGTCTCTGAAACGCGTTGTCAGGCCAATGGAGAGGAACGTAAAGATAAAGGTCCAGCTTCTCAGCACTTTCATGGGCCCCATGACATTTGCCGAAACGGAAGAGGCTGTTGCAGGGCTGGAAGAGGCAACGATAATTGTCAACAAAATGGAAGCAATAAAGAAGCCAATGACAAACTTGGGGAAACGGTACCAGATTTCACCGGCTTGGGGTTTGGCGCCACTTTCGTCTCTTTCCCATTTGGTTACGGAAATCAGAGCCATGATGAAACACCAAATTCCAATCCACATGTCCCGGCCGACGACTTTCATCAGGGTAAAGGTTCTGATGGCTTGTTCGCTGATCGCGGCGGCAGCGGCCATACCGGCGGCATCGGCAAATTCGGAAGTTCCAATCCAGGCTCCGCCGGGACCATCGGGAACCCCCAAAGCTTTAATGACGAAAGGTAAGGCGATAACCATGACAATAGCCCAGACCACAACTAAGGAAATAGCCACAGAAACGTGCTGTTTCTCAGATTTGACCGAGCTGCCGATAGCAATGGAAGCGGAAACTCCGCAGATGGACCCGCCGGCGGCGAGAGTAGCGGCAAAGCGATGATCAAGTTTTAAAATTCTCGTGGCAACAAAATAAATCGTTAGAAAAGTGCTGACGGCAATAATTGTAGCTTGTAAAAATGCCGCCGGTCCTGCTTGAACAATCATGGTAAAAGGAAGAGTTGCTCCTAAGAGAACGATTCCTATCTTGACATAAAATTCTGTTCTGAGCGCTGTATTAAACCATTCCGGCAGCTTAAACAGGTTTGCCACAACCATGCCGATAACCAAGGCCCAGAGGGGGGACTCCAAATTATAGTGGTTGGAGAACTTGCTGGCCCCAAGAATATAAATGATGATACTGGCAATAAAAAGAATCGTAAAACCACCGATAAATTGCCCGACTTTGTGACCTAAGGTCTTGATGGCAACGGTAAAAAGAACGGTAAAGACCAGCCACAAGAGAAAGAGATTTGTAAGATTAGCAGAAATAAAGGCCAGGATCTTCCCGAAATCTGTCCAGTTTCCGGGAAAATTAACGGAAATGGCTGTAAAAAAGTTACTGCCCAAAGACCATAAAATAAGAGATAAGACGACAAGTCCGAGTCCAAGCCACACTGCCCAGTAATCTTCCTTTTTAAACAGATCACCAAGTCCGCCAGACGATTTTGTCCGGGTAGGCATACTAGTGCTCATTGGTTTTTCCACTCCTTTTAATCTTAATAATAGGTACTCCGAGAAAACCAGGTTTTATTTAGCTTTTAGCCCTCACCTCCCTGAAAGACCGATTTGCCCTGTGAGCCTGAAATTTTGGGGCCGCACTTTGTTCCACAGTCAGAAAGTATAACTTCGTCGCTGCTTTCCGACTGCCTAGGGGCAAACTGCGGGCATAATATCACTCCTCCCTGACCTATCTCGTCCATTATTTCTATTCTTATATAATTACATAAGCAATAACTATGCCAGGTCTCTGAATTTGGACAAAACAGCGCAAGTATAAGGTTTCAGGCTTTAGCGAAGAGGTCTCAGGAATGAAGAGGGCAAGACAATTTGTCACTTATGCCAAAATGTCCTGCCAAAATGTCCTGTCCCCAAGTTTGGACAGGCGGCTGTCCGGCTGAATTATCTTGGAGGAGAGCAGGCAAGGGGAGTTTAGACTTCTTAACGGGCATAAAAAAACTCTCTGCCTTAAGCCTGCAGAGAGATGGTAAAAGAAAATTAAAGGATTCCCCATTTACGTGTATATTCAACTTTTAAAATAAATTCATTGTCGTCGAAGCCGTGCTCCCGCAAAGTCCTGACAATATCATTAAAGTCCAGAGTTTCCGTCTCCATGAGAATATAATCCTTTTTGCCGGTGATTGCCCAGTCAGTGTGAATTTCCGCCAGTAATTCCATCATGGCGGCGATCCGCTCTAATCTGGAAGACAAAAACTTATTTAAATTGCGAACTGCCTCAGGTGTTACTTTTTTGACTTTAATGATACCCTCAAAAGGGGCTTTTTCTTTGGACTTCTCAAAAAAATTGAAGAAAAGTCTGGTTCGTTGAATGCAAGTCTCATTATCCCGCCGCATAGTTTTCTCCTTTACTCTCAGAAAGTGTGACTTTATTACTACTTCTGCAGGTCCTTTCCCGCCATCCTTGATTCTCAGAACACCGGGCATCTTTGGCGGCGCCTAAAAGCGCCCGGGCGCCGGCCGGGTTCCTTTAAACCTGCTTCAGCATTTAAGGCTTTTGTCTAAAAAAACTTACTTGATTGTTGTCCAATAGTTGCCCATAATGACAACAGACAGCAAGTAGCCAAGCGGTATATTAATCAGTACACCTGCAGTGAAAGCGGCAAAGGGCTTCCAGCCGACTGAAGCCAGTTCTTTCAAACGACTGGATAAACCAATGGAAAGAAACGTAAAGATAAAGGCCCAATTTCTTAACTCGATGATGGGGTTAATCAGGTTGTTGTTGATGGCGATAGAGGTAGTTACATTAGCGGAAGCGGCTAGGAAGGTTATGATAACCGAGGCTATAATGAACCCTAAAACGAATTTCGGAAAGCGAATCCAGATGTCAAGGGCGTTGGGATTGGTGCCTATATACCGTTTATCCCATCTGGTAATTGAGGTCAGAGCCATGATAAAACACCAGATTCCAATAAACATATCCCGGCCTACAACTTTCATGAGAATGAAGGTTTTGATGGCCTGTTCATTGATTGCGGCTGCTGCGGCCATACCGGGAGCATCGGCAAATTCTGCCGTGCCGATCCAGGCACCTGCCGGGCCGGGGAGAATATTTAAGGTTTTTATTGCTAAAGGAAGGACAAAAATCATGATGATGGAGCAAAAGATAACCAGGGAAATTGCAATTGACACGTGCTGTTTTTCCGCTTTTACAGTACCACCAATAGCGATGGAAGCAGAAACCCCGCAGATCGAGCCTCCGGCGGCCAGCGTGGCGGCAAAGCGCTTGTCCAGAGCAAAAATTCGCGTTCCGGTCCAATATATGGTGAGGAAAGTAGCCACCGCAATAATCGTTGCCTGGGCAAAAGCTGTCGAACCGGCTTGGACGATTAGAGTAACCGGCAAGGAAGCGCCCATTAAAACAATCCCAAGCTTGACGTAGAATTGGGTTTGGAGTGCGGTACTCAGCCAATAGGGAATCTTAAAAAAATTGCTGATTATGAGTCCCACGACAAGTGCGAGAAGAGGAGTTTCAAAATTGTACCTTTTCATAACATCCCAGGAGCCCCAGGCCGAAACTAGCAAGCTCATGAAAAAGAGAAACGTGAATCCCAGCAAAAAACGTTTAACCTCTCCGGTAAGGGCCTTAACTGCGATGGAAAATAAGACGAGAAAGAACAAATAAAGTGCCAGAAGGGCGCCCTTATGACCGCCGATATAGTTTAGCGCCGTCCGATAGTCGCTGTAGTTTGGGATTTTTAGCACAATCCAATTCATGAAGTTATTGCCGCTGCTCCAAAATAAAACTGCCAGCAGAACAATGGTCAGACCCAGCCACATAGCCCAATAGTCTTCCTGCCTCCAAAGATCGGTCCAGCCCCCTGAAGGAACCGTTGATTTCTTTTTTGCGGATATATAGCCCAATAGTTACCCCTCTCCTTTTCTCAGCCCCCAGGTTACGCCTGTTTCCATTACCAGTATATACTAAACTCAGGGCTTGATATAGGCATAAGCCTGTGCTTGTTTAAAAGTTCTCCAACTATTTTGGGTAGTTAAGGTTTCTGGCGGAGTTTTATTTTTTCTCTCTGCAAATTCTTTGCAACCTGCCGGTAGAGCTTTTACAAATACGATAGCTATTTAAGCCTTGCCTAGTTTAAGTGTTTAGTCTGGGAAAATGGAAAAAAGTTTATATTGTCATAGGCATTTATATAAGTTATATTTTTATGAATATTAGGTATATTTTTGGATTAAATCTAATTTTTCGGAGGGCCTTATGATTGACGATAAAGCTTATAGCCTATCGAATATAGAGCTGCTTTCGGATTTGTCACCCGCCGAACTGGATGAACTGGCTCGTGACTTTCAATGGGAGAGCTATGAAGAGGGTTCCGAGATTATTAAGCAAGGCCAGGAAAAACATGCTTTTTATATTCTGGTCAAAGGCAAAGCGGATGTCCTGTTTCGCAAGGCAGGATACCGCCTGAGGCGTGTCAGGTCCGTGGCCCCGGGGGATACTTTTGGCGAATTTTCCTTGCTCAGCGGCAAACCCGCGGCAACAACGATTCTTTGTCAGGAAAAATGCCAGGTTTTAGCGTTGGATTCGGAAGGTTTTGCCCGGATGCTTTTGCGCTGGCCAAGGCTTTACCAAACCTTTGTCGGCCGCCTGACCGAAAATCTAAACGATGCCAATCTCATTTTATCGGAGGCCAGATATAGGGAAGTTCTCCGTTCCGCCCTTCAGCTAACTCAATATAAAGATAAATTTTATGGTATTTGGGGAGGCGCTCGTACGACTGCAGAGGTTGAAGGGAAACTGGAAGAGCTTGTTCATCCGAAAGGGCACTTGCTTTTAAGCGGAGAGCGGGGGACCGGACGCCAAATGATGGCCTGGTATGTCCACCAGCGCCAATCCGGCGCTGAAGCTCCCTTCGTCGTTGTAGACGGAAGACGTTTCGATCAGCAGTGGAAGGATTTAATCGCGGAGCCCGTCAGCCTGGAAGAATCCGCTGTCAATACCCTCAATCTCTTCGATATTGCTGAAGGTGGAACTTTATTTATACGGGAAATAAATCTGATATCTCCTCATACGCAGGTGCTGCTTGCCCAAGCTATGAACTTTCAAAACAAAAAATGCTTCGTCATCGGCAGTTTAAACACTAAAGCCAATGACAAGGCTTTGGCTAAGGACATTATTCCGGAATTGCGGGAATGCTTTGCCCATACCTATGAAATTCCCCCTTTGCGCAAACGCAAGCGCGATATTCCCGTGTTAGCCCAGGGATTTTTGGAGAAGCTGGCTCAGAAGGATCAGCGCAAGGTGCCTGTTCTAAATCAGGAAGCGATCAAATTACTGCTCTCGCACAATTATCAGCAGGGAAATGTCTCAGAACTGATTCAAGTCATTGAAAGGGCATTTTATATAGCGGAGCAGGATGTCATTGGTTTGGAGCAAATCTTCTTTGGTCCCACAGCGGAACAAAGCGGTCATAGAATTAATCTGCTGACTTGGCCGAAGCTAAAAAATACCTTGGTAAAAGGAACGCTTATCAACAGCTTAAGACAGGTGGCCGCAATTCTGTTCATCGGTCTGGTATTATGCTTACTGCTTACCCCTCAAATAGCGGTTTCTACTAAAATTTTCACCTTGGTGTGGGGGCTGTGGTGGCCGGTCCTGGCGCTTGTCTCTCCGTTTTTAGGCCGATTATGGTGTACCCTTTGTCCATTTTCGACAATTATGGATTTTGTTCAAAAAAGGGTGCATAAGAACCGGGCAATCCCGGAAGCTATCATTAAGTACGATTACCTCATTGTCAGTTTCTTGTTTTTGCTGATTTTCTGGATTGAAGTGCTTACTGACATGCGCTCTCATCCAATTTACACGGCCATCTTGCTAATATCTATTCAAGCCAGTGCCGTATTTATCGCGGTCCTCTATCCCCGCCATACCTGGTGCCGGCATTTTTGCCCCCTGGGAGGGTTTATCGGAACCGCTTCCATAGGCTCCATGCTGGAAGTCCGGGCCGATGCTTCAGTTTGTCTGAATAAATGCACGACCTTCGATTGCTATGTCGGGAAGGGAAAGGTCCCAGGCTGTCCCATGTCCCAACACCTGCCCTTCCTGGACAATAATTTAGATTGCAAGCTTTGCTTTAACTGCGTTCGAAATTGTCCGAATGGTTCGGTACAGGTTAATTTAAGACTTGCGGGCCGCGAGGTCTGGCATTTGGTTCGTGTTAACCAAGGGTTTGTGGTCTTTATTGGGGTAATGCTCAGTATTTTGCTGCCGCTTAACTACTTCGAGGGGGTGGAAAAACTATGGAATCCCCTGACCTGGAAAGTTTGGTTCAGCCTATGCTATTGGGGAGCAGGTCTAATAGGCGGCTTGCTTGCCGGGAAAATCGCCAAACCTTTTAAGACAAAGGCCGCTTCGCTGCGTGTTAAACTGGTTTTTGCCCTGACCCCACTTGTCCTGGCCGGACATATTATGTATCAAATGGCGCTTATTCCAGGCATTCATTCCCTTTTCTTTGGCGTGGGTTATAAAACATCCTCAGGGCTGAAGTCCTTCTACATTCCGGTCACAATTGTCACGCACAGTATTGCCGCCGCCTTTGGAATCGTGCTGACAGGGATAACGATTGCTCTTGTTTTGCTGCGCACCAAAGAGAGACGAGCAGTTTAACAAGACTGACAAGGTATTCATACAATGGAGAAAGGGGAGAGACTACCCTGAGATGAAATTTTGACATGCTGTTAATAAAGCCATTAACAGCATAAAGGATTTATGAGATGAACATTGGGCAGGGGCTTCACAGCTGGTATGAAAAAATTATTGTCTTCTTACGGCGGTTTCCTCAAACTATGCGGATTCGGCCGAAGTTCAGCAGTTCTTTTATTCAATCCTGGTATTGCCGGAATTGGGACTATGACCGTTGGCTTGAAGAGTACCGAATGTTGCAGGCTATAGGTATACAGGAAGTAATCCTGCAGAGCATCTCTGATACCAAATCCCATTTCGCAGTCTATCAGACGAACATGAAAGGATATTCAAGTCATAACGTGGATATGCTGGAAACAGCTTTATCCGCGGCTGACAGAACAGGCATGAATGTCCGCATCGGTTTGGGGTTTAATGATGACTGGTGGTCGGTTGAAAACCAGGACGGAAAATGGCTGGCACGTGAAGCGGAAGCTAACAGCCTGATCATTACGGAAGTTATGATGATGTACGGCGGACATCAATCCTTTACAGGCTGGTATATCCCTTATGAATTTAATCCTTTGATGGTGCTGACCCATGATCAGCAAACACACTTAAATGGCTTTTTGCAAAAAATTGCCGGCACTATCAAATTGAGCAGTACAAAATCGATTATGATAGCTCCGTATTATAATGCCCGGGTGTCAGGGCCTGTGACTTTAACCTTTTGGTCCCATGCGGTCCGGCATGTTTTAAAGGATACGGGGATCGATATTATTGCCTTACAAGATAGTGTTGGAGCAGGTTTTAATACCTTAAGGGATTTGGACGAAATCTTTGCCGCTACTAAAAATGCCGCCGATGAAATTGGCTTGAGTCTATACGCAGTCAGCGAAACCTTTGAGGGAAATGGGAATAAAAGCCGGCCGGCGTCGCAAAGCCGAATTAATGAACAATTGTTTAGAGCTTCGCCCTTTGTGCGGGAGTTTGTGGCTTTTAGTATCAATCACTATCAAAACGGCAACGAACCGGTTCAAGCAAGCGGCTACAGGGACTATTACCGGTATTATTTCAATAAGTAGATAA
>NZ_JAVHUW010000033.1 GCF_030954495.1 Candidatus Desulfosporosinus nitrosoreducens
GATTTTTTTCCTTAAGGCGTAGCAAAAGGACCAGACTGAAGCAATAGCAAGGACTAAGAAAATGATAAGCCAAGCCGGACGCATAGAAATCCCTCCATTTTAGATAGACTCTCAGCCTTGACCAAGGCATGAGGCATTGGGTTTTAAAAAGGAATTTTGTGTTTCAACTGTATATCACTAGGCGGTTACCCCTTTCCTAAAATTAAGTTGTCAGACGAGTGAAATAATTCACATATTTTTGTGATATTTTACACTTGTTAACTGAAATAGAAACGAACAAACCTTTGGCAGTACGAGGTAAAGATTGATTATCTATACTTATAATACTCCTATATTTTCTTTATGGTCAATATCAATATCTGGATCTCAGCAAAAAATACTTAGCTTAGAAAAATAGGGATTCAATCCTAACTTACAAAACTAAAATAAGCTTCTGACTATTGTGATTTATCTTATAAGGATAGTTGGGTATGACCATATTTATCTTGATTGTGAGAAGACGGGAGAAGAAAAATTGGCGAAAATATCAGTGTAAGTTAAAAAATCTGAGAAAGGAGATTTGGAAATTAAATAGTTTTAAGAGGTGGCAACGTGATTAACAAAAAACGACTATACAATCGCTTGATGGAGTTAGGGGAGATAGGGAAACAAAAAGCCGGAGGAATCACCCGGCTGGCATTTACGCCGGAAGACCGCGCCGCCAAAAATCTTGTCGCTTCCTTTATGAAAGAAGCCGGCTTAATTGTTCGTGAAGATGCGGTCGGCAATATTATTGGACGTTTGGAAGGCCGCAATCCGGAGGCTCCTGTGATCCTTACGGGTTCCCATATTGATTCTGTGTATAGTGGAGGAATCTTCGACGGCGCTTTGGGGATTCTGGGAGGAATCGAAGTGCTGCAAACGATGCAGGAGCAGGGGATCAAAAGTGAATACCCTATGGAGGTTATTGCTTTTAACGATGAAGAGGGAGCCCGTTTTAGTTACAGTATGCTGGGGAGCAGGGGGGTAATCGGCAGCCTGAAGCCGGAAGATTTGGAACTCAAGGATAAGGAAGGCATCTCCATTGCCGCTGCTATGAAGGCTCAAGATTTAGAACCTACGCTTATCCGCTGCGCTGCTCGAACTAAGGGAAGCATAAAAGCTTTTGTCGAATTGCATATCGAGCAAGGTAAAGTGCTGGAGACAAATAATCGGTCCGTAGGTATTGTCACCGGAATTGTCAATGAGTTATGGCTTAAGTGTACCTTTAAGGGGGAAGCAGGGCATGCAGGGGCTACCCCGATGACCATGAGACATGACGCTTTAGTTGCGGCTGCCGAGTTTGTCCAAATAGTTGAAAGAGAAGCTAAGAAAACAGGGACAGCGGTGGCCACAGTCGGGAAAATGAGTGTTTTTCCCGGGGGGATTAACATCATCCCCGGCTCGGTAGAGTTCACCCTTGATTTAAGAGATATTAACCAAGAAGTTAGTGATCGGGTAGAAGATTGCATTTTCCAAGAAGCAAAGAGAATTTGCCGGGAACGAAGTTTGGAACTGCACACCGAGGTTTTGCAGCGCATACCGCCCGCACCATGTTCGGAAACATTCCAAGGGGCCGCTGCTGATGCTTTTAAGCATTTGGGTTTTGAGCCCTTTTATCTTCCCAGCGGTGCCGGTCATGATGCTATGCAGCTTGTCAATATCTGTCCGATAGGTATGATTTTCGTTCGATCCAAGGATGGAATCAGCCATAATCCCGCCGAGTGGAGCTCGCCGGAGGATTGTGCTGATGGAGCCAATGTTCTTTACCATACGCTTCTAAATTTGGCGGGCCTTTGATTATTAATTTTAAAATAAGAGGGGACATGACTGTGTTTAACCTAGTTATTAAAAATGGTAAGGTTGTAACAAACGACAGAATTTTCGAAGCCTCTATTTGTGTGAATCAGGGTAGAATCGCAGCAATTGTCGAAGCCGGAACTTCATTGGAAGCTGAAGAAGTCATAGATGCTAAAGGAAACTATGTGTTCCCCGGGGCTATTGACAGCCACGCACATTTAAATGACCCCGGCTATTGCTGGAGAGAGGATTATGCCCACGGAACGGCTGCAGCAGGGGTTGGAGGGATTACGACAATTGTCGATATGCCTCTGCAAAATGAACCTGCTATGACGGATGGTAATCTCTTTGACAGAAAAGAGGATATTGTTTCCCCCAACGCTTATGTCGACTATTGCTTCTGGGGTGGCCTGGTAGACTATAATTTGGACCAATTAAAGGAATTGGATCAAAAAGGATGCGTGGCGTTTAAATCATTTATTGGCCCTGTTTCTCCGGATTACGTGTCTTTGACGATCGGGCAGGCTAAAGAAGCGCTGGAAATCTTAAAAGAGTGCGATGCTCGGGCAGGGTTTCATTGTGAAGATTATTCTATCATCAAGTGGGAAGAGGCCAGGGCTCGACGAAAAGAACATAACGATTGGCAGGACTTCTTAAATTCCAGACCCGTCATCGCCGAATTAATTGCGACGCAAAATATAATTGAGTTGGCCAGAGAACTTGAGGCCAAAGTTCACATTTGTCATGTAAGCCACCCGAGAGTTGCCAAAGTCATACAGGACGCTCAGTTGGAAGGCTTGGATGTCACGGCGGAGACTTGCGGGCACTATTTAACGTTTAATGATCAAGATGTCCTGCAGAATGGCAGCCTGTTTAAGTGTGCTCCCCCTCTGAGAGAAGCGGCTGCTGTCGAAGAAATGTGGGAGTATGTTAACAATGGCACCTTATGCTGTGTCGGTTCCGATCATTCTCCCTGTGAGTTGAGTGAGAAAAGCGAGGAAAAGCATGGTATTTTCGGAGCTTGGGGCGGTATTAGCGGAATTCAAAATGTTATGCAGGTTCTATTTAGTGAAGGGGTAGTTAAGAGAGGCTACAGTCCGACGTTACTGGCGAGATCCTTAAGTGCAGGTCCGGCTAGAACTTTCGGAATCTTCGGCAAAAAAGGTGCAATTGAAATCGGTTTTGATGCTGATCTTGTCATTTTAGATCCTGAAAGAGAATGGGAAATCACCCCGGATTCTTTATATTATAAAAATAAAATTTCAGCTTTCGTAGGTTTAAAAGGTATGGGTTTGCCGATATGCACCTTGGTAAGGGGGCAAGTTGTTGCCCGGGAGGGCCAATTAGTAGGGCCCAAAGGTTTTGGCAAACTTGTCAAAAAACTGAATAAGTAGGCTCCTTGTCTGCTTACTTTTATTATAAGCTTTCCCTTAAAGGCACATCACATCTCAGGGGTTGTTTTAACTCTTCCACCTCTCAGAGATCGCCGTCCGGCAACCGCGGGAGGTGGAGAGGAATGGCCAAATGCTAAATTACAGCAAATTGGAGGGAATCACTGTGAGCACAAACTATGATGTAATCATTCGCAACGGAATCCTCGTTTGCCCGGATGGCCTGAAAAAGGCGGATATTGCAGTTGCTGATGAAAAGATCGTGAAAATAAGTGAAGAGATATCAGGCGGGAGCAAAGAAACCATTGACGCAGCAGGGAATTATGTATTTCCGGGAACAACAGACGGTCATGTGCATTTTAATGATCCGGGCAGAACCGAGTGGGAAACAATCATGACCGGAAGCAGCGCTCTTGCGGCAGGCGGCGGGGTTGCGTATTTTGATATGCCTCTTAATTGCAGCCCTTGTACGCTTGATGCCAAAAACTTTAACGCCAAGCTTGCTGTGGCCCGGAAGGATTCCTTGGTTGATTATGGATTTTGGGGAGGCCTTACTCCCCGCAATTTAGATAAGCTGGAAGAGCTTGCAGAGTGCGGTGTTATCGGGTTTAAAGCCTTTTCCTGCGCCAGCGGTATTGATGAATTCGAAAGAATGGATGATTATACGGCTTATGTGGGTATGGAAAAGTTGGCAAAGCTCGGACTGCCTCTCATGGTGCATTGCGAGAATGCTGAAATTACAAGAGATTTAACGGCAATTGCCCTGGCAAATAATAAAACAACAGTGCGGGACTATTTTGCCGCCCGGCCGCCAATCACGGAAATAGAGAATGTTTCGCGCATGATTTCTTTTGCAGAAGAGACCGGTTGTAAATTAATCATTGCTCATATCAGTACGGCAAAAGCGGTCGAGCTTGTCACGCAGGCCAGAAGCAGAGGAGTAGACGTCTGCTGTGAAACGATTGGGCATTATTTAATTCTTATAGATGACGATGTTGAAAGATTAGGAACAGTGGCCAAATGCTCGCCTCCCATACGGGATAAGGAAAATCAAATGAAAATGTGGGCCAAGTTATTCAACAGTGAGATAGCCTTTGTTTCCTCCGATCATTCACCCTGCGATCCGCAACTTAAAGATGGGGAATTTTTAAAAGTTTGGGGCGGAATCTCAGCCTGTCAAACAACTCTTCCGGCTCTGCTTACCCATGCCTACCAGGATAGAAAAGTACCGTTAGGGGATATTGCCAAACTGACGTCGCAAAATGTCAACGAGATATTCAAAATCCCCGGCAAGGGGAAAATTGCCCTTGGCTACGATGCAGATTTTGCCCTTGTAGACTTGGCGCAAGAATTCACTTTGCAGGCGGAGGATCTTTTCTATAAGCATAAGGTGAGCCCTTATGTCGGCAACAAATTCTCCGGAATGGTAAGACAAACAATACTCAGAGGGACGACTGTTTTTAAAGATGGGAAGATTGTCTCCGAGCCTATTGGCAAACATCTAAAGCCCAATTTATAAAACAAAATTTTCAGAGCTAGAGCAAACAGTGAAAAAGGAGTTGGGTTTATGTCGATAAATTCGGAAAGTCAAATTAGCAAAGAAACGCAGATCCAACAAAATTCAGGGCTGGATGAGTCGCTAAAACCGAGGACTGCAGAAGGCAGAAATGTTGGCCCCTTTCATTACATGTTTATGTGGATTGGCGACGGTGTTAATTTAGGCAATATGACTCTGGGAGCTAGTTTAGTTGTAGCGGGCATCGCAACGTTAAACATCTTTCAGACCTTTGCCGCAGCCATTATAGCCATTGGCATTATTTCAGCCGTTTTTTCTTTAAACGACAGGCTCGGATATAAAACGGGAATACCGTACGTTGTTCAGCTTAGAATGTCTTTTGGCCTGAAAGGTTCCGTTGTATCATCACTTTTACGCGGTATTCCCGCCATCATCTGGTACGGCTTTCAAAGCTGGATTGGAGGGACTGCCTTAAATGAAATCGTAAAGATCCTCACGGGCGGGGCTTTTGACAATATTGCCGTATGCTTCGTGGTGCTTCAGTTAGTTCAAATCGGGCTTTCCTTGTACGGTTTCCATGCTATTAAATGGGTAGAATCTTTAACATCAGTTGTTATTATAGTGGCTTTTGCTTATGTGTTTGGTGTTCTTCTGACATCCCACAGCGCAGTTGTTGCCCAAAAATGGGTTCACGCCAGTGGCTCGTGGGGTCTGCCCTTCTTCGGATTTATTATGGTATTTATGGGAAATTACGCTGCTATTTTCTTGAGTGCGGCAGACTATTCAAGAGAGTTAAAACCCGGGATTAGAAATGTTAAACGTGGCTCTTTGTACTTTCTGCCTATTTTAATTGCCTACGGTTCCGTTATTTGCATTGGTGCGATGCTTGCTTGCGCAACTGGTATTTCCAATCCTGTGAAGGCATTTGCCATTGTGGTTGATAATTCTTATATCACTGTTTTTGTGTCGGCATTTATCATTCTGGGGGCAGTTGCCACAAACATGGTTGCTAATATTATCCCGCCTACGTATGTTATTACCTTGCTTACAAAGTTGAAATACAAAGTGGCTGTTACCATAACCGGATTGCTTGCTCTATGTTCATTTCCCTGGGTGCTGGTGCAGGATTCCTCGGCTAAGGGTCTGGGAATGTTTATTCTTATCTATTCCGCCTTTTTAGGTCCAATTGTTTCAATTTTGTTAATTGAATATTATGTATTGAGAAAGCAACATGTAGATGTCGCGGAGTTATATAAAGAAGACGGTCAATTCGCCGGTTATAATCCGGCCGCTATCCTGGCAATGCTGATCGGAGCCGGTGCCGCCTTTCTCAAAGTAGACCTGGCTTGGATTATCGGCGTTGTTGTGGCAGGAATAGTTTATCTTCTGCTCATGAAGTTTGCCTTTAAGGGTTCTAAATTTAAAAAAGGCACGATTTTTGAGCAATAACCATAAATCTGCCCAGTCTGAACAAGAGCCGATTCCCTCATATGGAGAATCGGCTCTTGTTATAATTTAATTCTTATTTTTGAGTGATATTTATATCTAAGCAAGCGTCTTACAGCTGAATTTCAAAAGTCACGCCCAGATCGCGAATCTGACAATCACCATCGTAGAGCGGGTTGATAGAATCATCGGTAGTGGCCTTACGTGTTGCCAGAATATAACCAAACGATTCTTCAAGGGGAAGAATCGTTCCGTGCCATATTCCGCGATGAATGACAAAGGCGGTATAGCTTTCGAGTAAGAAACAGCGTACAGAGTCGGGCGAAGGAAGAGCCTCAAGGTCATCAGGATCCGTTGCCGGAGCGACACTGATAATAGCGGGGCCCCCAAAAAGGGGAAAGAATCCTTGAGTAACTTTTAAGTGGCGTTCTAAGGATGTGAATTTAAATTCTTTGCGCTTAAGTAACGCGTAAACGAATTCGGCCGGGCCATCATCGACTTCAAAAGGTATTCTGTCAGCAAAAACCGGGGGTATAGATTTAATAGGAGGAACTCCAGGCTCACGTAAAAGTACATGGCCGTAAGGTGCGAAAGCTTCTTTGGAAAAAGGTTCGACTTTAATTAGGCGATTCATTCCGAAAATGTCCCCTTTCATGTTAAGAGTGCATGTTGACATGCTTTGATATATAATTACTCATTTTCTAGTCTAATCCTTTTGCTATATTTGATGATACCGCCACGAAATGTTTATCCTAATCTTCTAATTAGGGTATAACTAACTTGACCTGAGCATTGGCATGTTGATAATTTAGGATGTTAATTTATCCAAGAATGATATTTGGACAAGAGATCTTTTAACCATTTAGGCTAAAGGTAGCCTTAAGTTTGGTCACGAATATAAGAAAAATATTAATATTTTATCAGATTTGGAAGGAGAGGTTATCCATGGGTTATCCAAATGGACCGCTGTCTACGAGAGCGATTGTTAAACACGGCAGATATGCACTAATTCCGCCTGAGGGACGAGTTAAAAATGTTATTCCTAATCTGGAGAATTGCAATACCAGCATCATTGCGTCTCCTGAGCTAGGGCCGAAATTTGCCATGTATACGATTGAAGTCCTGCCTAATGGCGGTACCGGCAATGATTTTAAGGAAGATGGGATTGAAACCTTTGTTTATTGCCTGGGAGGTGTTGGGACAGTAAACGTAGAAGGGAAAGCTTACGAACTTACAGAAGGAGGCTTTGTCTTCGCACCGGTTTCCTGCGGGGTAGGCCTCAAAAACACAAGTGATCAGCCTTGGAAGCTTCTCCTTTATAAACAACGCTATCGGCCGTTAGCCGGTTATGAAGCGAGAGTTGTCGCGGGCAATTTAAATGATATCCCCGATGAGGCCTACGATGGCATGGAAAATGTGCGGATCAAAAACATTTTACCTACCGAGTTAGGCTTTGATGTTAATTTTCATACCTTAAGTTTCTATCCCGGTGGCTGTCACCCTTTTGTGGAAACTCACGTTCAGGAACACGGACTCTATTTTCTGGAGGGTGAAGGAGTCTACTTAATTGATGATAAGTGGATTCCGGTAAAACCGGAAGATTTCATCTGGTTTGGCCCTTACGTACCGCAAGCATACTACGGTGCGGGAAGAACACCTTCAACCTATATTTACACTAAGGATTGCAATCGCGACATTGAGTTGTAAAATGGAATCAGCTAACAGATAGCCCGAATTATGAAAATCGAACTCTAATAGATTTCTTAACTTAGGGAGATGGTAACACTGGAGATTACGGTGAAGGATGCTTTGAAAATCGGTCCTTTGAGTACGTCGAAAACGATCGCCGGGCATCATAAGTTGGACAATGTAGTTAAAGGTGTTACCATCATGGAAGCTCCGGATATTGTCAATTGGCTCGCCGGCGGTGAATTGCTGCTTACCAGTTTATATTCCGCGCCTGTCGGGAGTCTAAACTATGAGGACTTCGTTAAAAAGCTTGCCGAAAAAGGTGTGGCAGCCATTGCTATTAAAGTTGGCCGTTTTGTCGAAAGTGTTCCTGAGGATATGATCGAGGCAGCCAATCAGTACGGCTTGCCTATTTTGGCCCTTGACGCCAAGGTGCGTTTTGTTGATGTAATGTACCCTATCATGGCTGAACTTTTTAATAATCAGGTGGTTAAGTTAAATTATTATAAAGTTATTCAAGAGCGTTTTACAACCTTAGCTCTTCATTGTCAGGGGTTAGAGACGATCATTAAAACCCTGGAGGAGCTAATTGGCAACCCTGTCGCCGCCTATGACCGCAATTTTAAATGCCTGTGTACCACAAATCCTTGTCTTGAAAAGTTCACTGAAGTGGCCGATCTGTTCCAGCGTGAGGGCCTAAATGATAAGCTTTCTTTTTATCGTCAGATAGTACGATTTCCGGCTTTAGGAGAGGAACCTGTTTCCCAGGTTGTCGTACCGATCCAGGCCTTCAGTCAGGTCAAAGCCTACCTTACGGTGGTGGAAATGAATAAAAAACTGCAAGAAATGGATTTGATCTGTTTAGAACATGCAGCGACCGTAGTAACTCTTGACCTGGTCAAAAAAGTAGCTGTACAGGAAATTGAACAGAAATTCCAAAATGATCTTATAGAGAATTTGATAAGCGGGAATACAGCCTTAAATAATACCCTTGAACGAGCGGCGCTGATCGGCTGGGACCTATCCAAGTCCTATACGATTGTTCTTTTTGATATTGACAACATCGATGGGATTTTAGCCAAAAGCAAGCATAGCCCGGATACGATGCTGCAGGGGTTAAAATCTGATGTCGTTGCCATAATTACGAATGCAGTGAGAAGGCATACTAAAAATTATATCCTGGGAACTAAAAATGATGCCATTATTCTGCTGTGGCCTTCGCCCAAGGATCAAAGCGGTCTCTTGAAATTGATTAAGAATACTGGCCAAGAAATTCAAGAACAAATTAAAAAGAAGGTTAAGAAAGTCTCAGTTGCCATAGGAATTGGAGATGTCGCCTTAAATGTTGAGGAGATTCCCAGAAGTTTCAAGGAAGCTCGTGATGCCATTACTTTTGGCCGGATGATTCAGGGTCAACATGTGATAGAGGCTTTTTCCGAATTGGGAGTATTTCGCATTCTTTGTAAATTTGCTGAACGGAATGAATTACAAAACTTTGTTCCCAAACCTCTGCTCAAGCTAATTGAGCATGATAAAATTAATGAAACGTTCCTCCTGAAAACACTGGAAGTCTTCTTAGAATGTAATGGCAATGCCAGCAAAGCGGCTAAGGAGCTGTTCATACACTACAAAACGATGCTTTATCGTTTAGAGCGTATTAAAGAGATCACTGGGATGGATTTAGAGGCTAATGAACACCGCTTAGAGATCGAGATGGGTTTGAAAATTATCCATCTTCTGGCTAATGAGTCCTTATAAAGAAGACTTGATTCAGGTGGAGTTTTAACTCCATC
This sequence comes from Candidatus Desulfosporosinus nitrosoreducens, assembly GCF_030954495.1. Taxonomy (GTDB): domain Bacteria; phylum Bacillota; class Desulfitobacteriia; order Desulfitobacteriales; family Desulfitobacteriaceae; genus Desulfosporosinus; species Desulfosporosinus nitrosoreducens. The sequence continues at coordinate 9,654 of NZ_JAVHUW010000033.1, forward strand.
TGAATCTTAGTCGCACTTAGCCGGGGACTTAGCCGCTCTTAACTCACTGCTTGCAGAAGCGGGAGTCTTAGAGCGGATTAGTCAGCGGATAAAAGGATAGTACTCCTAATTCAGCTCCGGTAAATTAAATTTTAGAGAATCCTCATTTGATTTTCCTAAAGCCTTTATTTAGAGAGAACAAAACCATGCATAGATCGTGGGTAAAATCCACCTATAATGCATGGTTTTTAATTTCAGGAAAACTATAAGTATTCGTTTGGCCCTAGTCTCTTTGGCTTTTTCTTGCGGAAAAGAACAAGAAGTTTAGAGCGCTTAAAGGAATAACTAACAACTTGCCGAATTTAGATAAACAGGGTGAGGAGGAGAATCTCTTGATCGACATCGATTTAGGTGAAATATTTTGTTCGTTTTCCAAAGCTCTTGATCTATCATTGTATGGAATTTCCAATCATCATAAGACGGTAGCTTTAATTTCTAAAGCCATTGCCGATGAGCTTAATATGCCTGAAGAAGAGCAGCGGCTGATTTTTTATAGCGCCTTGGTTCATGACGCTGGTATGGCGCCTGAGGAAGAGCTCCGGGACATTTTGCCGTTTGAAGATATAAATTCTTTTGATCATTGCCAAAGAGGGTATGAAATTTTTTGCCACAGTAAATTAACAGATAAAGTTGCCATGATAATACTTCATCACCATGACCGCTGGAAAGCAGTGAATGCTTCGGGCTTGTGTGAAAGCTCAATCGCATTAGCCAGTAATATTATTTACTTGGCTGATCGGGTTTCGGTGTTAACGGAAAATTCCAAGGGCTATATCCTGAATTTACGCGAAGATATCCTTAATACTATCTCGCAAAAATCCGGAACTGTTTTTAATCCTGCTGTCGTGGAAGCTTTTCAGAAAACCTCGAAAAAGGAATCTTTTTGGCTTGACATTCAGTCTGAATTCCTAATGGAGTTCGTTCAATCAAGACGGCCTCGGCACTATATGCGGATATCAGTGGAAGAACTTGTTGATTTAGTGAAGTGTTTTTCGAGAATTATCGATAATAAGAGCCATTTTACCAGGAATCATTCTCGAAGGGTAGCTCTAGTCGTTGAGTTTTTGGCTCAAAAAGTAGGTTTTTCTGATTCCGAACTAAGCCTGATTAAAATTGCCGGTTATCTTCACGATTTAGGAAAAATATCCATACCTAATTCGATTTTGGATAAGCCGGCAAAACTGACCCGGGAAGAAGCGGCGATTGTGAGAAGGCATACTTACTATTCATATTATCTGCTGAAAACAATTACAGGCTTTGAAAACGTGGCGGCTTGGGGGGCTCACCATCACGAAAGACTTGATGGCAGCGGCTACCCTTTCCACCTGACAAAGGATGAGCTCCCGCTGGGGTCAAGATTGATGGCGGTCGCCGATATTTTTACAGCCTTGACGGAAGACAGGCCATATCGCCAAGGAGTCAATAAACAAGAATGTTTAGCTATCTTGAACAAGCTTGTCGCGGCTCAAGCAATAAGCGAACAAGGGGTTAATCTCGTTAAAGAACATTACGAGGAATTGTTAGCTTTGATTTCGGATGAAGGGAATTCGAATTCTACCCGATAGATTATTGCTGGGCTTTAAAAGACAAAGCAGGTGAAGAAATTGGCAAAGATTATTGCTGTGGAAATTGATGATGTTCTTAATAATTTTGCTTCTATGATGAATGAAATGGGTATTATTTATGATGCCAGACTGCACTCAATTGCCGATCCGCTTTTAAAGAAGTGCCTCTATAAGTTGGAAGAAGGAGGCTTAACCCCAACTGCGGAAAAGGTAATGGAATCGGCAGTGGCCCGTGACGACAGTGTGGTATTTCTTCGTTGGCTTTCTGAAAGAGGGTGGACGATCATACTTTTTACGTATCGGGATTTGCGTTTTGCTTACGATCAGACGATAAAATGGTTAAATGATCATCAAATACAGTATGACTATCTGTTTTCTGTCGATAATATCATTAATTTCTGCCAAGATATGAAAATACAGTGTTTGATCAGTGCGCAGCCGTTTCAGGTTGCGAATCTGACAGTCTTTTCTCCTGCCGGATCAGACAAGAAGAATTTGAGAGATGGGCTCTACGAGTTTTATTATTTTGAGGAAGTCGGACAATGGATAGAAAAGTTATGATGCTTTATGAATTTTATACCGGACTTGATCAAGAACAAGTTAAAATTGAAACAAAATTGCATAGTTTGGATTATCTTAAGGAATTATCTGCTAAGGCTAAGCTAGAGTACTGCGAGCTTAGCGGTAAAGTTTATAAATATAAGCTATCTGGAGTTAGTCAAGACTTTTATCGAGAATTACTAAAGGATCATCTTGACAAGAAAAGTAATTTGTGTGCATACTTCCGCGATAAGGAAAGCAGCTTATTTGCCTTTAATTTAGATTCGAAAAGCGAATGGAAAGATAAAATAAAGATAGCGGCCCTGTACATGGCCGACAGTTTATTGAAAGTTGGAATTGCTCCCCTGATCCTCAAGTCGGGACATGGCTATCATTTTTGGTGTCGCAATTCAGTGCCGGTTCCCAACAGCAAGCTGCAAATCTTTATGTCTTTAATCAAGAAATCAACCATACAGCAAATGATGCTTAAAGGAATTGAGACAAATGACTTGCAATGTACTTGTTATCCTAGGCCCAACGGGAAGGATGTATCCTTAAGACTGTTTGGCAGCAAGCATATGAGAACCGGTATGTTTTCTTCCGTAGTAACTCGTATTGATGCAGAGGACACTATTTTAGGAGAAGAGGATTCCTGGCGCTATTTCGACCGTTATTTGCGTGAATTTACCCTTGCTGAAAAAACCTTTGCCAAGGCCTTTGCCGAGGCTCAAAAGATATTTGCTAGCGAATAGTTAGGAGCTAAAAATGAACAGTAAAGAAAGATTTTCCAGCAAAGTATTAAATTATGGGAAATATCGCCCGACATATCCCAAGGAGTTGGTAAATTATCTCCTCCGGGAAGTAGGTATTTCCACAAATGCCGTTATTGCTGAAATCGGAGCCGGGACGGGGATTTTTACAAAATTGCTTGCGGATAAGGTCAAAAAAATATGGGCAGTTGAGCCCAATCATAATATGCGTTCAGCCTGCAAGGATTATTGCAAAGAATTGAACAATATTGCCGTTCTTGACGGAAGTGCGGAGAAAACCGGCTTACTTAATCATTCAGTGGATTATATTATCACTGCACAGGCCTTCCATTGGTTTGATAGAAATAAAGCCAAGCTGGAGTTTCAACGGATACTCCAACCAAATGGCAAGGTAATTCTTATTTGGAATCGCCGAGCGGAGGAAGAGCCTTTTATTATAGAAAACGCTGACCTGTGTAAACGTGTTTGTCCTGAATTTAAGGGTTTTGCTGGTGGAATCAGCTATAAACCTGAGGCATTTCATGATTTTTTTAGAGATGGATTATGTGAGTACCGGGTTTTTGAAAACAATAGGCAATTAGGATTAGAAGCTTATATTGGAGCCAGCTTGTCGGCATCATATGCTCCAGGTGAAAACGATTCTAACTATAAGGAATTTATAGATGGCTTGCAAAAGTTATTTGCAAAGTACAGCAGAAATGGTAAGATCCTCTTTCCTAATAGAACCCATAGCTATGTGGGAAATATTTAAGAAGCCAATAATTATAGGAAGATAAAGCAGACTAAGATTCAGGTGGAGTTTTAACTCCATCTGAATCTTAGTCGCACTTATCCAGGGACTTAGCGCTCTTAACTCAGATATTCCTTTTAAAATTCTTTCATCAAGGTTTGTCTCAGCAACATATGCTATATCAATTGCAAAGACTTATCGGCAATGAAAGGAGACAGGGTATGAATATTCGCTGTAAACTCTGTGGGGCGCTTGGAGAGATCGCTCCAAGCCATAAAGATTTTCTCTCGGTTAAACAAAACCCCAATTTTACCTATATTTGTGAATTCTGTGCGCGCAAGATTCAGTTTGAAATGCAGGAAGCTAATGCTATTTACAAATTCAACCGTTATTCTAACAATCCCCTAAAATCCTGACATCCATGCCAGCTAAGATCACGGATCAACTCATCTGCTTTACAAGCCATCTTTGCTTCAAAAATAAAAATCCAATGAAATCGACTCTGTTTAAAGGCCGGGCTGTAATGTGCGATTTTTTATGATGGTATTGATAATGATCAATCCAATTAAGACAGCTGATATTGATCCGCAAATCAGGACTCCTATACCTGCCCCCCATTTTTGGGAAATGCCGCCGACGAAAAGATTTCCAATAGGAGTTGTACCGAGAAAAGCAAAGGAATAAATACTCATTACTCGACCACGAAACTCAGTGTCGGAATTAAACTGCATTGTTGAATTAGCAGTTGTCATGAACAGGATATTAGAGAAGCCGATAATCGCCAACATCACAGCGGCTAAAGGCAAAAAATGTACCAGGTAAAGTAAGGTGAGAAAAGTTGATACGGTAAATGCGCTGCCAAAAAGCAAACGCAGTCTCGGCTTGCCCTTAGCCCAGGAGGCCACCATGAGCGCCCCGACCAGAGAGCCGGCGCCGCTGCAAGACAAAAGAAAGCTATATCCTCCTACCCCTTGTTTAAGCACATCTCCGGCGTATAAAGGAATAATTACATTATAATTCATGACAAAAGTACCGACAGCCAATGTACATAAAACTGTACTGCGCAGGGGAACCGAGTGCTTGACATATTTAAGCCCTTCGTGTATCTCCACGAGTACTTTCTTGGGTACTCTTTTATATTCATGGGGTTCTGTCCTGATTAAATTGATGGCAATTATTACCGGAATAAAGCTGATTCCGTTCAGTAAAAACAATGGACCGGCTCCGTATTTGGCCATTAATATCCCTGCCAGAGCCGGTCCGACCATTCTGGCTACATTAAAGACCGACGAATTAAGGCCAATGGCGCTTCTCAAATCTTTTCTTTCTACTAAATCCGGCATAAAGGATTGACGTGTCGGTTGATCAAGAGTATTAACCAGACCGAGCAAAATGGCTAAACCAAAGACATGCCAGTAAGTGACATGACCAGACAGAACAAAAAAGGCCAAAGCGAAAGCGATAAGCATCAGACAAATCTGAGTGAGAATTAATATGTTTTTTTTGGGATAACGATCGATAAATACTCCGGCAAAAAGTGATAAACACATAACGGGGCCGAATTGAGCCACCCCGAGCAGACCTAGCAAAAGCGCGGATTTAGTTAAGGTGTAGACTAGCCATTGTTGGCCCGTAGTATCCATCCAGGTGCCAATCAAGGAAATACATTGGCCAAACCAAAAGTAGCGGAAATTGCGCTGAGTTAAAGCGGGATATGTTTCCTTAAGTTTTGTCAACATGCTCTGTGTCACTCATTTCCTAAGTTTTCCTTGGATTCTTTTGAAATTTGCTTTTACTTCAGCTGTCTTTAACTTTTTGGGTGTCTTAAATAAGGAAATGGGTATAAAGTAAGAGATCATCACAGCGGTAGTTAATTCTGATCCTGGAAGGATTGCCTAGGTTCTTATGTGTAAAGATTAACGTAATACTCAGATGAACCTAACGGTTTGTGACAAGTACTATTAAATGAAGTACTCTTGATAATACTATTATTTTATTACTTGATCTCAACCTTGTCAAAGGAGGCAAATACCAAGGGACGCCTGATAAGGATAGTGAGCGTCACCCGTTGGCACTGTTTCTTTTGCCTCTTTTACCAAGAGTAATGAAGCTTTTCAGGGCGAAAGTGCAATTAAAAATTTAAAGGTTGGCGTTTGGCAGCTTTTTCAGGGGTATAATACTTATGTAATCATGGAAGCAAAGAGTTATGAGTTAAAGATATTGCGTTAGAGTCCATAAAATTCAGGAACGGTGGGTAAGGCATGTTTGAAGATAAAGATTATTTAATGAAAATGATCAAAGAATTCACAATATCTCTTGGTAAAATTATGGGACTAAAAGCTGAAAATAAGATAGAAGAGAGTCAAGAAGCTCTCAACGATACCTTAAAATATGTTACTGAACTAAATATCGAAGTAATAGAGGCGCTCCCGTATGATATTTTAATCCATAAAGTAAGCGGAAACAGATTATTCAATACCGGGAAGCATCTTATGCTTGGCGAGTTATTGATACAACAAGCAGATATTTTTGAAATTAAGGGAGAAAAATCCAGGGCGAAAAATTTATATTGGAAGAGCCTGAATATCTTGATTAATATTTTTTTGTGTGGTGACGCTCTTGCCTCAGAAGAAGATAAAAGCAGGATTGACGAGCTGATAGAAAAAATCGGATGGTTTAATTTACCCAATGAAAGTAAATTGTCGCTGTTTCAATATTATGAACTTACTAATAAATATGCAAAAGCTGAAGATGTGCTTTTTGATTTAATTAAAACAACTGAAGTAAATCAGGATATTTTAACTAAAGGAATTGACTTTTATGAAAGGTTAATCAATAAAGATCCGGATGATCTGGAAAAAGGGAATTTGCCAATGGATGAAGTGTCTGAAGGCTTGGCAACTTTAAGAGAATACCAGAAGAAGCAGTAATTTTGACAAAGGCGGTCTAAAACCGCCTTTGAGTTTACAATATAAGTAAAAAACCTCATATTAATAGTTATCATAAGTCATGTATAATAAATATGATAAATAATGGCCTTCCTATTCTATAATATGTTATATTTAATCAAGACTTGGATATAGTTCAACAATAAATTTATTTAATCATTATATTTTCAGTAGATCATAAACCCGGAGGCACTAGAACTAAAAAATATTTTTTTGTTTATAAAGACCCTAATATAGCAGAGAACATGTTCCGGGGAACAAAGGCGTAAAAACCTCTGCAAAAGACAAATGCTAAGTAAGTTTGTTGCAAAATATTCAAAAGGGAAAGCAATAGGATCTGCCTATATTAATAAATTAAAAGGGGAGATAAGTATTGAACATAAAGAAAAGATTAATTATAGGTTTTTTGCTTATTGTGGTCTTATTTTCAGCAGTTTGTGGTTTTGCTCTTTTTAAAATTGCCGATATGGAAAGTAAAGCTAAGGCGATTGATAGTAAATGGTTGCCTAGCATAGAAATGATGGGCTGGTTTAATGGTGCCGTTTCTAATGTCGCTCGCTTGAACCTGGCTATGGTTTCTGAGAGCGATACTGCGGCGGAAGCTAAGCTCGACGATCAGCAAACGAAGTTGCTCCAAGAGATAAATCAAAAACTTCAGGTCTATCAAAAAGGTATGATTAGTGGTCCGGAGGAACAGAAGCTATTCGATTCATTTAAGAAGGATTGGGAGCTCTATACAGCCAAGATTTTAGCAATTAAGGAGGCCATCAAATCCAATAATACCGTGCTCGCTAAGGAAATGATTGATAATGCGGATCCTTTATGGACCCAAGCCAATACATCAGTCACGGATATTATTGCTTTCAATAACAATGCTGGGCTCGTGGATTCCAAAAACTCAGTTGCCAATGCCAAGTCGGCATATTTGTGGGTTTCGATATTTAGCATAGGCATCATAATTCTAGCCTTGGTTCTAGGCTGGTTTATAGCTCTGATGATCGCTAATCCGATGGCTGAAATGGTGGCAAATGTTCAGGAAGTTGCCAATGGCAACCTGGCGATTAAGAAAGTTGAGATTAAATCTAAAGATGAAGTCGGATCGTTAGGCATGGCGTTAAATGCTATGACTGATAATCTACGAACTCTTATCGAAAAAGTATCGGAATTAGCAATACAAGTAGCGACCTCTGCGGGAGAGCTTACTTCCACTGCTGAACAGTCGGCGCAGAGTACTTCTCAGATTGCGGTATCGATTAACGAAATAGCTTCCGGCGCCGAGCAGCAAGTAACTGCGATTGATGAGACTTCGGCGATCGTAGAACAAATGTCGGCGGGAATCCAACAGATTGCCGTAAACACAGCTACGGTACTGGAATCGGCCACTAAAACCGCTAATGCCTCTCATGATGGCGGTAAGGCAATTACGACAGCTATTGAACAGATGAAGAGCATTGAGAAAACCGTTACCTATTCCGCGGAGATAATTACCAAACTAGGGGAGCGCTCTAATGAGATAGGGGAGATTGTTGCCACAATATCGGGGATTGCCGGACAGACTAACCTTCTGGCCTTGAATGCTGCCATTGAGGCCGCTCGGGCAGGTGAACAAGGGCGCGGTTTCGCAGTTGTTGCTGAAGAAGTAAGAAAGCTGGCCGAACAATCCTCAGATGCGGCCAATAAAATCGCTGAATTGATTGACGAGGTTCAAGGTGATACGAATAATGCGGTATCTGTCATGGGGACAGGAACTACGGAAGTTAAGGTCGGAACTGAGGTAGTAACGGCGGCAGGTCAAGCGTTTAATGAAATAGCGGCGCTTATTGTCCAGGTTTCGGACCAGGTCAAAGAAATTTCGGCCTCAATTCAACAAATAGCCGGCCGGAGTCAAGATATGGTAGTTTCAATGCGCGAAATTGATAAGATTGCTAAAGACGCTTCCGGCCAAACCCAAACTGTATCGGCTACTACAGAGGAGCACTCTGCATCCGTTGAAGAGATTGCGGCCTCCAGTGAAAGCCTGGCTGAAATGGCTCGGGATCTGCAAAGTGCGGTAAATATATTTAGAGTTTAATTTATCCGCTGACTAATCTGTTCTAAGACTCCCGCTTCTACAAGCGATGAGTTAAGAGTGGCTAAGTCCCTGGATAAGTGCGACTAAGATTCAGATGGAGTTAAAACTTCACCTGAATCAAGTCTTCTTTATACGATTAAACTTGCTTTTTTGCCACTAGTCCCTGTATAGTTTTAGCTGTACAGGGGTTATTTTGTCAAAGCATTGGTCGTAGGACTTTTTTCCTGTTTTTAAAAACAAATAGAGGATTATGATTATTTGTGCAGAAAAATGCGATAGGAATAAAGCCCGGAGGCGTCAGGAAAGAAGGCGAGACGTTCTATTGATCATTATCAATAAATCAGTTTGCAAACGCATCTCCCTTTATAGGAGAAACAGTAAACTGACTCAAGAAGAATTGGCGGCTAAGGTTGGGGTTCGTTTCGATCATCTTAGCGAAATAGAGGCTGGATCAAGGATTCCTCGGATAAGTGAGCTTGCCCAATTAGCGGCCGGCTTGAATATTCCAATTGATGAATTACTCAAAAACAAGGATGGCTCTAGTTAATTAGGGCGTTCTTTGTTTATAGTTGCTTATCAAGCTCTCGTCGGTAAGATGGGGGCCGTTTGGCGTTCTGTCAGTGCCAAATTATAAAAAACTTCTATTTCGTTAATAAATAAACGTTATTATTCAGAAGGGATTTCCCCCTAGGCCATCGAAGTGTTATATATTAATAAACATATAGCTTTAATATGTTTTGGAAGGAGGGCAAAGGCTACTTTTTAGAGGGGGGAAGACTTCATTGTTTAAATTCCAAATCCAGCAAAACCCTGGTAGATGGCAAAAATCTGCCACCTCCGAGTACTAAGAGAAATATATTGTGACGGAGGAGTTTCAAAATTGGCTGCAGCAAGATTTTATAGTATTGAAGATTGGGAAAAATTTGTGGATATTAAACAAGAATTAATAAAGGTGAAAGAACAACGGCGAAACCTTCAGCAAAAGTTGGAGGCGCTGACTGAGAAATTAAAATTGGAAACAGAAAAGAGGGAATATTCCGAGAATGAAATAACTAAATTAGGGCGTCTTAATATGATCGGTCAATTGGCAGCTGGCTTAGGCCATGAAATTAGAAATCCGATGACAACAATACGAGGATTTCTCCAAATGCTTCAGAGTAAAACTGACTTGCACACATACAAGAACTATTTCGAGTTAATGATCGAAGAACTTGATCGGGCAAATTTAATCATCACGGATTACTTGTCTTTGGCTAAAGATAAACCAGTTGAGCTCAAACGACTATGCTTGAATAAATTGTTGGATGACCTATTTCCGCTAATGCAAGCCGATGCTTATACTCAAGGCAAAAAGTGTGTTTTTGAGCCGGGAAAAGTAATGGAATTTGAGATGGTTTCTAATGAAATTACTCAGCTTGTTTTAAATTTAGCGCGGAATGGGCTTGAAGCAATGCCGCTTGACGGGTGTCTTACAATTAAAACCTTTATGGATGACCAGAACATAGTCCTGAGTGTAAAAGATGAAGGCAAAGGCATTAGTGAAGAACATTTGTCGAAACTTGGAACTCCATTTTTTACGACGAAAGAAAACGGTACGGGTTTAGGCCTTCCGATGTGTTATAAAATTGCCGCCAAGCATAATGCCTTCATAGATGTTAAGACCGGTTCTGATGGAACTACTTTCTTCGTTCGATTTCCTGCGTCAAAAATAGGTGATTGAGCTAGGTAAGGCTTTTTCAAAAGATGTGGAAAATTAATTAATGAGTACTTTGAGCAAATTTAAGGCACAAAAAAGTGCGTACTTGTATATTTGTTCCTCGCTAGTATAATTTAGTGACAGCAAAAGTAAATTCACAAAATACTATAGCGGGAGATGAATATTACTATGAAAGCAATCGCCGTCAATGGGAGTCCGAGGAAAAACTGGAATACCGATACCTTATTGCAAAAAGCTCTTGACGGGGCTAAATCTGTGGGAGCTCAAACAGAAACCGTACATTTATACGACTTGAATTTTAAAGGTTGTATTAGTTGTTTTGCCTGTAAAAGGAAAAACGCCAAACATGCCGGGCACTGTGCTATGCGGGATGATCTGACGAATGTTCTGAACAGGATTTTGGAATCTGATGTCCTTCTATTAGGTTCCCCTATCTATTTCGGCAATGTTACAGGAGAAATGCGTTCATTTTTAGAACGCTTGCTATTTTCCAACCTTTCCTATAACGAAGGCCATCCGTCTGTCTTTCAAGGCAAGCTATCCTCAGGTTTCATCTATACGATGAATGTTCCGGAAGAGTTTGTAAAAAAGGTTAACTATGAAGCTTTATTTCAGCAAAACATAAATTTGCTGCAAAGATTCCAGGGAAGCACTGAATTCATGATCTCTACGGATACTTACCAGTTCGATGATTATGCCAACTATGAAGCCTCTATGTTTGACGAAAAACATAAGTTTCAAGTGAGAGCTGAACGGTTTCCGCTAGACTGCCAAAAGGCCTTTGATATGGGAGCTAGACTGGCGAGCCTCTAGGATTGCTGAAAATTGGTTTCTGTCAATCCTCTTTTGATCAGAAACAGCAAGACCTATCGAGTTAAATGCTTGATAGGTCTTGCTGTCGGTACGTACAATTATTCCGGAGATGTTTGCATTGCCTTTTGGGCCTTTAAGATCCCGATGCCGAAATGAATGAAATAATTTGGTACCCCTGCAACGGGAATCCAATAACCGCTGATGGGAGTTTCTCCTATTTTAGAATTTACGGTAACTGCTTCATTAGTATCCAGAGCTTGGTTTGCCTTGCAGCCCTTATGATTTTCAGGTTGAACGGCATTACATTTAGTTCCTGGTAGGCCGCCTAAATCCTTACAAAATTTATTGACCGCTAAAATAGTTCTGTCCCGGTGAATCAGCATTACAGGTTCCGGAAACTTACCCCACATCATCTCAAAAGCTTTGATTAGTTGTTCATTACCTTGTTCTGACTCAGTCATTTTTATCACCCTCCAATTATTAATTGGGTTACACGCTAAAATTTTTAAGATAGCCTGTGCATTGATTTACTGAATTGCGGTTCTTCAGCTTGCATTTTAGTAAAGAGAACATTATATTAGCTATAGTGAATTCATTATTATGATAAATGCTGTTATTAGTGTTGTCAATATTATTTTATCTACACAAAACTTTCTAGAGGTGCTTTTATGTCGATTGGAATTAAGATAAAAACAAACCGTCAAAAATTGAATCTTACAATCCCTCAATTAGCTGATATCGCCGGACTTTCTAAAGGGTTCATCAGTCAGGTTGAAAATGATAAGGTATCCGTTTCTTTAGAGAGCTTGCAGAAGATTGCTTCAGCGCTCAAGGTTCCCGTAAAGGACTTTTTGACTAATCTTTCCTTCCCGCCGGAGCTGGTCAAAAAAAACGGACGTCCCCGCCTCAAATTGGGAGACGAACCGGAAGTCGAAATTTTGTCTTCCCCCTTCGGCCGCCAGTTACAGGTTCTGATGACGGAACTGCCTCCTGGATATCAGGCTGGGAATTGTGCGCATACCCATGAAGGCGAAGAATGGGTTATGGTACTTTCAGGACAAGTTAAAGTGACTCAAGGTGATTTTTCGGCAATTTTAGAAGTTGGAGACAGTATTCATTGGGATGGCAGTTGTCCTCATTTATGCCAAAATGCTTCGGAGATTCCGGCTAAAATTATCGTAGCTTTAACCCCTCCCGCAATGCTTCCGGTTTCCAAGACCGAATAATTCAATTCAGACATTAGCTATCGTTTTGACACAGGTTTAGTTTTTATTATCGGAAATAAGTTTGGCTAGGGTGATGAATTTATTTTGCCGGAGAGTGCAAGTACTTACTTGCACTCTCCGGCAAAATAAATTACAATAAAGCAAGTAAGTACTTGCATGCAAAACGGTATTGGATGGTGCGATTGTATGAAAGATATTGGCAATGATTTAAGCTTTAGAATTATTGAAGCAGCTAAGCAATTATTTATGGATTATGGGTTTAAGGGGACAACAACTAAAATGATTGCAGAAAAAGCAAGGGTCAATGAGGCAACGCTGTTTAGGCACTTCCAAAATAAAGAGGGCGTTTTCTTGGCGATCTCAAAGGAGATAGGCAAATACGGCAATTCAAGGCTTGTGAACATTATAGAAAGTGACATCTCCCTGGAAGAGCTGCTCTGCGAATTTGGAATGGAATTGTATAGGAGAATTGTTGAAAGCAAGGGTCTTTTAATAGTTGCAATTATTGAATCGAAAAAGAGATCAGAACTCGTTACAAATGTAACAAGCACGTTTAAGTCTGTCGTCGAAGTCCTGGAGAGAAAACTTCAAGCTTTATACGAGGAAGGAATACTTGTAAAAAGCGATTTTTTTACTATTTCTTTAATGTATGTAGAATCTTTGATTGGCCTTTTCATCGTACAAAATAGGTTAGATGGCGAACTTATTCCCGTGGAAATTGAAAGATTATGTCAAAGCGCTTCTAAGGTATTGGCAAAGGGATTATTAAAAAGTGAAAGCGTATAAATAAGGGGGTAAAAGTATGAAAAAACAAGCAGTGCTTATTTTTTCATTAATCTTGGGCGTGGTTATGTTGGGTGGATGTGGCAGTAATAATGATTCAAACAAGTCTAGTCTGAAGACATATCCGGTTAAAACGCTAGGGCTCAAAGAAGAGAGCCGCCCCGTCTCTCTGGAATATGAGGGGATAACCGGAGGAAGTGAAGTAAGAAAATTATCCTTTAAAAGTACCGCAAAGATAGCTAAAATATATGTTCCTAAAGGGCAGGCTGTTAAAAAAGGTGATCCTTTAGTAGATCTGGATAAAACAGACCTGAACTTTGCCATGGAAGCCTCTAAAGCCCAAATGGATGCGGCTTCTGCTCAATACAATAAAGCGGTTAACGGTGCTCAGCAAGAGGATATCAATAAGGCTGAGATTGCCGTTAACAATGCCCAAAATAATTATAGTTATTATAAAGATTTATATGAGAAAAATGTTTCGCTTTACAATAGTTCGGCAATTTCCAAACAAGCATTGGATGGCGCCAAACTTCAATTGGACAGCAGTGAAGCAGCCCTGAATAGTGCGCAGCAGAGTTTGCAGCAGCTTAAGAACGGAACGAGAGAAGAAGATAAACAGGCACTTTTAGCCCAGCTGAATGCTACAACGACAGACTATAATGCGAAAAGGAATCTATTGCAGGATGCTTCCTTAGTTGCCGATACGGCTGGTTATGTTGTAGATGTTCTCTGCAAAGAAGGGGAACTTCAGGCTGCGGGCAATCCGGTTATTTTATTGAGAAGTGAAAATCAAGTGGTTACGGTAGGGTTGTCGGATAACGATGTGAAAAAAATAGGGATTGGCACCAAAGCACAGGTGAAAATTGACGATCTCACGACCGAGGGAGAAATCACCAATATTGTGCAAATGGCGGATATGCAATCAGGAACCTACAGTGCGGAAATCAAGCTTTTAAGTCCTATCGCTAACAATAAGTTTTTTATTGGTGAAAATGTGAAAGTTTACATAAGTGTCGGCGAAAAAACTTCTTTATGGATTCCTATCAGCAGCATTTTAAATGATGGCGAAGATTATGTTTATGTAGTGGAAAGTGGACGTGCCGTTAGGAAAAATGTCACTTTGGGCGATGCCCAGGAAGATAAAGTTGCAGTGGAGGGGTTAAAGGCCGGGGATAAATTAGTTATTGAGGGAATGAAAAATATAAAAGCAGGCTATCAGGTAATCGAAAAGTGAGGTGACATTATATTATGGGCCTAATTAAGACAGCCATAGAAAACAAAAAAGTAGTGCTGTTTTTAGTAGTTATCGCTATAATTGGCGGATTTTACAGTTACTATGTAATCCCCAAGCAAGAAAGCCCGGATGTTTCTTCGCCGGCGGCCATGATTACGACAATATACCCCGGAGCTTCTGCCAGTGACATCGAAACACTTGTCACCAAAAAGATTGAAGACAAAGTTGAAGAAATAAATGGTTATGATTATGTTGAATCCTATTCCAAAAACATTGCTTCAATTGTTATTGTTTATTTGAGCAATGATACCGATAAAGATAAAGCGTGGAGGGATTTAAGGGATAAAATAAACGATTTGAAATCAGATCTTCCGGATGGATGTCAAGACAGCACTATCGATACGGATCTGACAGAGACTGCCGGGATGATTTTAAGTATTTCCGGTAAGAACTATTCTTATGAGCAATTGGGAAATTATGCGGACGACATCAAAAAAGAGTTAAGTAAAGTTGAGGGCATTTCCCGCTTTGATGTCAAAGGGAAGCAAGATAAGCAGGTAAAAGTCGAGGTTGATTGGGCTGAAATTAATAAATACGGTGTTTCTCTGGAAGACGTGTGCAATGTACTTAAAGCTCAGAACATCAATATTCCTTCAGGATCTTTGAACTTAAAAACAGGCAAAATAAAGGTTGAAACACCGGGAACCTTTACGTCCCTTCAGGATATAGAAAATACGATTATCGGGGTTTCAACTACGACCGGAGAAACCGTAAGAATCAAAGATATAGCAAAAGTATATATGGATTATGATGATGATTCCAACCTCAAATTTACCGATAACGGAGATAATGCAGTACTGCTTGCAGGATACTTTCAAGATAATAAAAACATAGTACTTATTGGCAATGATGTTCAAAAAAAGTTAGCTGACCTGAAGAAGCAGCTGCCGGATGATTTGACTATTGATGAAGTAACCTTCCAGCCTAAAGACGTCAGTGATTCGGTGTCCTTCTTCATGAAAAATCTTAGGGAAGGAATAATTCTGGTTATTGTCACCGTACTTATTGGCATGAGTCTGAGAAATGCCATGGTGGTGTCTGCGGTTATTCCAATATCCATTTCTATGTCCTTTTTGGTTATGTACGTTCTGGGGATTAAAGTGCAGCAGATGTCAACTACAGCTCTTATCATAGCTCTTGGCATACTCGTGGATGATGCCATTGTCATAGGAGATGTTATTCAGGTTGGGATAGATAAAGGGCTGTCCGGCAATGAAGCAGCGTTTCGAGGGATTAAAAAGCTCTTTATTCCTGTGTTTACTTCCACGTTAATTATTGTCGGTGCTTTCGCTCCCCTTCTCACGATCCCTGGGGCTGTTGGAGAATTCTTAAGAACCTTGCCTCAAGTTGTGATGATCTGTGTTACCTGTTCCTACATTTCAGCGTTATTTGTAACGCCTGCCATGTCGTCACTGTTTTTCAGGAAAAGTAAAAATTTTGATAAAGAAAGTATAGTCCGCAAAATGTTCAGGAATCTTTTAACCTACGGACTCAAGCATAAAATAACTATTGTTGTAGCAGCTTTGGGAATATTCCTGGCTGCAGTTGGGCTAATGAAAACTCTTGGGATGCAGTTTTTTCCTTATGCTGATAAAAATATATTATATATAGATATTGCCAATGAAAAAATTGAGGATATTGACAATACGGCTAATTTAGTCAAACAAGTTGAAGGTGTTCTCAAAGAAGAAAAAGATGTGACAGGGTACACCTCGGCTATCGGAGGGGGACTGCCTAAATTCTACATTACTTTAGCGTCAGTTGCAGGTTCAAAAGATACGGCGCAAATCATGGTGAGAGTAGACCTTAATAAAACGAAACAGTTCAAAACAAGACAAGAACTTGCCGAACATATCCAAAGCCTGCTGGACAGTCAAATTAGTGAAGGTACCGCAACAGTTAAGCAGTTAGAGCAGGCTCAGCCTATCGGGGCACCTATTCGCCTGAGACTTACCGGAGACGATTTAGCTAAACTATATAGTGCTTCAGAAAAAATTCAGGCAAAATTAATCAATATCCCCGGAACTTTAAATGTCAGAGATGATGCCGCTAAAAAATCTTATGAGTATGAAATAAATATTGATGATACGAAAGCCTCACTGCACGGTTTGCTGAAATCCGATATCCTTAAACAGATAAATATCGCCCTCAACGGTTCCAGCAGTTCTGTCTACCGAAAAAACGGCAGTGACTATGATATTTTAGTTAAAACGAATATTTCTTCCGTAAATGATCTTAAAAATCTGCAAATTAAATCAAGCGTTACGGACAATAAGGTACTCTTGTCTGAAGTTGCATCCATTAATCTCAGTTCAGAACTGGATCAGGTTAAGCATTACAATAAGGAAAAAACCGTAACAGTGTACAGTGATGTAAAAACCGGGTATAACTCAGTTGATATAGAGAATACCCTTAATGAACAAATTAATAACTTGGATTTAAATGGGGTAAGTGTTCTATACGACGGTGAAAAAAATCAGATACAAAAAAACTTTACCAGCCTTGCCTTAGCAGGGGTACTGACGATACTCATCATTTATGTACTTTTGTTTATCCAATTTAAGTCTTTTGTCCAACCTTTAATCATTATGTGTTCTCTTCCTTTGTCTTTAATGGGTGTAGTTATAGGGCTTATGGTGTTTAGAATGCCTTTATCCCTAACGGCTGTAATGGGAATCATAAGCCTTATTGGAGTTGTCATAAGAAATGCCATATTGCTTATCGAATATATAAACGGCGGCAGAGAGGAGGGGCTTTCAATTGATGAAGCTTGTATGCACGCCGTAAGTCAGCGCTTCAGACCTATTATTTTAAGTTCCACCGCAACTATCACAGGACTTATCCCCCTTGCCCTATCTAAAAGCACCTTGTTTGGGCCGATGTCTGTGACTATCATGTTTGGGCTTTTAACAGCCACTTTCCTGACGTTTATAGTTATACCTGTGGTCTATTCTTTGGTTAATACTAAATTGGAACAAAGAATTGTAAATAAAGGTGCGATAAGCACCTAGACAAAAAACAAACACTTTAAACCTGAACCTGCTTCTTTAGAGGCAGGTTTATTTGTACACATCAGGAGTAGAGTTAATCAATTCAGGTTAAATCCATCAATATTAAGTTGAGGTATGAGGGTTTAGGCTGATTGCGGCAAGCTCATATTTTATGATTGTGCTGCAGATACTTTATCTAGGGTCCTTTTGCATAATTCTATTCAATATGGGGGGAACATTATTTGGAAATCGCAATAATGGGAGCAGGCTTATCTGGCTTAGCGTGTGCAATTACTTTAGAGAAGTATGGTATAAAGCCAATTCTTTTTGAAAAAAGAAGCCGGGTTGGTGATCGTTTTGTTAACGGAGAAGCATTCTTACCTGCTTTAAACAGACCTATTAACGACTGCTATGCTTATTTAGCTGAAAAACACGGTATTAATTTGCATCCGGTTAGCAATATAAAAAAAATAACCCTACTTTCAGAGACTAACAAGGCCACGTTACATGGCCATTTAGGTTTTTTAAATATAAGGGGAAGAGACCATGATTCACTGGAATGTCAATTATCCAGACAAGTTAAATCGGAGATAAACTTTAACTCTCAGATTCCCTACGAAACTTTATTACAGGATTTCACTCATGTTGTGCTGGCAACAGGTGATGCCGCTTATACGGCTAAAATTCAAGACTTTCAGCAAGATCTTACAGTGACGCTTAAAGGAGCAACGATAGAAGGAAGCTTTGACAAACGTCATGTGGGAATCTGGCTTAATAATAATTTTGCGCCCCAAGGCTATGGCTACTTACTTCCTTTTTCGGAGAAAGAAGCCACCATTACTTTGGGGTATCCGGATTACCCTCACAATCAGAGGTATGATCTTGAAACCCTATGGCAAAAATTCTATCGAAGAGTGTGTAAAGATTTGCATCAAGAATTGCGCATAACAGACAATTTTGAGGTAACACGCTATATGTTTGGAACTTGTCGGAACCCTCGCATTGGCAATACTTTTTTTGCCGGCAACTGTGTTGGAGCAATGATGCCTGCCTTTGGTTTCGGTCAACTTGCCTCAATATTATCAGGCATTTTCGTTGCCGACGATTTATGTGGACTTGGTAATTATAACGAATCGCTAAAGCCTCTAAAGCAGAGTTATAGATATTCTCTTGCCGTTCGACGTGCCATGGAACAGTTGGATAACCATAAATTAGATGTCCTGGTTAGATTATGTGACTCAGAATTGGTTAACTCTCTGATTACCAGTCAGAATTTCAATCTCTTAAAAATGTTGGGCTTCATTTTACAGCCCTATTTGTGGAAAACCCGGCAATTTCATAATTATGCTTGATTAAAGATTCTTTGTGAACAAGCTGAGGCAAAAAATGAAGTTTAAGAGTGATGTGAGCTAGCCTTTGATTTTCTCAAACTTCAAATAACAACTAAAACGACTGTTTTGGCAGCAAAAGAACCGAGCTGGAAAGCCTCGGTTCTTTTGCTCCTTATATCTATCTATCGTTGACAGCAAATGGTTCCCGTATCAATTGCAGCGGGGATGTTCAACTGCAGTTGAATTAAAATAACCATTTTTTCCTGAACTCTGCTGAATTGGCCTTCTCCGATAAGGGTATTTGACATTGCTACGCGGTCAAGCGCGTCATCCATCGCGTTAATTTGGCTGTAGACCAGTGTGCAAGTTGGTAAAGGGTTAAAAAATTCAGTGCTTACTACATTAAGCTCGGAAAGATCGCCAGACATCAATTTATCTTTGGTCGAGAATCCGGAGGGCAGTGATGTGCTGCTGAAAAACTCATATTCATGCTGTTGATTAAAGAAGGTCGGGGGGATTATAAGGGTGTTACCGAGGTCAACAACACAAGCCCAAGGCACATCAATAACAAAATCTTTGATAACTCCTTCTATCGTAGTGGCGGTTTGCCGGGTAGCTTCGGAATATTGAATGTCCTTGCGTACAAAACCTCCTAGAAACAATTTAGGTGTGTCTTGGGGTTTGCAAATTATTGGGGGAGAATAGTTAAAGAAGCGGCACTGGGTTAACTTGAGGTTTTTCCTAATCATTTTAATTTCCAGAGCTTTTGTCGGCAGGGTAAACACCGCTTCGGCGGGGATAGACACCGTTACTAATGCCGTAGTTGGGCTTGTTTGGATTAATTGTAAAGGAGTACATGTCGGCAAAGTTGCAGTATTAGGGAAAACCGGATTAGGAGTTACAGGCTGAATGTTTGGCGGGGGAGACGGAGCAGGCATTGTTAGAACCCAATTCGGGACGAATGTTGATGTTTGACACCATTGATGGGGGCAATGACATTTATAGACATTTGTCAAATTAATTCTTCCTTTCAAAAAGTTTTCGGATCATTTATCACTATAAGTTATGTACAATCTAGTCTCTTTGTGCGGACAAACATATAAAAGAGCTTTAAATTGCAATTTTAATGGGGTTTTTAGGGCCGTTAGACTTTGAGACATTTCTAAAAATAAGCTGAAATCTCTTTGCCAGGAGAGCAGATGTATCTTTAATAAAAATATTGTAAAGGTAATGAATTCCTTTTCTAAACAAGGGAACCCTAAAGAAAATCTTAAATTATAGAGGAAGTGCCTGCACTTGTCTTTCTGGGTAACGTTCATGCGCCAAACCCTTAGGTATTTTCAGCCTGACTCACAGTTGAGGCATTGCAGCGAAGAAAATAGTTCTCAACTGACCCCGACCGGAAATCTGGCGGCGGATCTAGCCTATATTCAGCAGCTCTTCACTAATGACAGTGATTTTTCCGTTCAGTATCTGGAAATAGATGACCCGGGAAAATTAGATTGTTGCTTTCTCTATTTGGATAGTATGGTTGATAGAGACTCTTTGAGCCATATGATGTCGAAAGCGGTTCAGCTTCGCCAGAAAGCAGGTCAATTGAAGCCTGAAGATGTCATGCAAACTATATTGTCTATGGGTAAAGTAGAAAAATTTAATGATTTAAACCTGGCGGCTAAGGAAATCGCCGGCGGCAAAGTTGTTGTTCTGACAGCAAAATCAGAGGGTATAGCTTGTGTTACACTCAAAGGTCCGAGTGGGCGCTCAATTGAAGAAGCCCCCAGCGAATCGGTGATTCGCGGCCCACGTGATGGTTTTGTTGAAGACATTCGTACAAATACAAATTTGATACGTCGCAGGATTAAATCACCAAAGCTGAAGTTTCAGCAGTTAACCGTTGGTGAGTTGACAGAAACTTCAGTTTCTGTAGCCTATATTGAAGGTATTGTAGATTTAGGCATAGTTGAAGAAATTAAGCGGCGCCTGCAAAGAATTATTATCGATGGTATTCTTGAATCGGGATACCTTGAGGAGTTTATAGAAGATACCCCAGCTTCCTTGTTTCCGCAGATAATGCCCACTGAGCGCCCTGATCGTGTAGCGGAGGCTTTACTCAGCGGCAGAGGAGCCATCTTGGTTGATAACACTCCTTACGTTCTGATCGTCCCCGTAACCTTTCCTTATCTGATCCAATCTGCGGAAGACTATTATGAGCGTTTTGTTTATACATCGTTCATCCGTTTGCTGCGGTATATAACTCTTAATATATCATTGATCCTACCTGCTTTTTACATTGCTGTCGGAAGCTTTCACCAGGATATTCTTCCGACTAAATTGTTAATTTCTTTTGCCCGGACTAGAGAAGAGCTGCCGCTGCCACTTGCCCTGGAAGTCTTTATGCTGGAATTTATTTTTGAAATGATCCGAGAAGCAGGGGTTCGTCTTCCGCGGCAAGTGGGATCTGCAGTGAGTATTGTTGGTGCTCTGGTTATCGGTGATGCGGCAATTAAAGCCGGATTGGTATCACCTGTTACAGTAATGGTTGTTGCTTCAACGGCAATTGCTAACTTAACGATTCCAACAATTGCAGGAGCTAATAGCATTCGCCTTACCAGATTTGTACTTATGCTGGCCGCTACTTTTTTTGGCTTGATGGGTATTGTCGTATCTCTCATTGTTATATTGGCCCATTTGGCTTCAATTCGATCTTTTGGGATTCCTTATCTTGCGCCACTGGCGCCTACGGCCTTCTCCGACCTAAAAGATTCTTTTATTCGCGCGCCACACTGGCTTTTATCGAAGCGGCCAATGCAATTAGCTAAGCATAATCAAGTTAGACAAGCTAACAATAATAAAGGAGAGCCACCGAAATCCGAACATTAAATGGCTTCAAAAGTGTGGAATGATGATGTGTTATCGATGTGTAGTCTTACTTCTGTCGGTTTTTCTTATCATCCCCCTCAGTGGATGTTGGAACAATCAAGAGACGCAAACTCTTGCGATTGTCACAGCGCTGGGAATTGACAGTGTGTCCAGAGAAAATAAACAAATCTATCAGATCACGGCAAGTGTCATTCAGCCTGGAAAAGTTGTCAATAATAATAGCGGTAACTCTCAGAATATAACGCTTACCAGTGAAGGAACGACAATAACCGAAGCGGTCCATAATCTTAGTTTTTCCTTTCCCCGTAAGGTATATCTTACGCATACTGAAGTTATTGTTCTGGGCCGAGAGGTTGGCGCTCAAAAGCTTGATGAGGTTATGGATTATCTCATCAGGTCTACTCAGGTTCGTATGAGTTGTCTAATTGTTGTCGCCAAATCTAACGCGAGTGCCATTATTAAATGCCCGAACATTTTTGAGCAAGATGTGTCTACTGAAATTTCCAATTTGCTGTACGAAGGCCAAGAAGTTGCCCCGCAAATAGCAATAACTGACTTAAGAGATTTTAGTTTAGCGATGCTTACTCCAGGAGAGGATGCTTGGGCTCCTATGGTTAGTGTTACCAAAGGCAGAGCTTCAGGCGAAGAGGCAATTTTGCAGAGCAGCGGTTTAGTTATCTATCATAACGATCGCTTAGTAGACACGCTGAGCTCCTCAGACACCATGCCCTTAATGCTCATGATGAATAAATTCAAAGGCGGGCAATATTCGTTGGAAACTCAAGGCAAGGTCATAGGCCTTGAATTATTAAGCGTAAAATCAAAGATTCTGGTGTCTGTTCGAGAACATCCTGAAATTACTATAACCGTTGATGTAAAAGCCGATGTCAGCGAGTCGTCCGGCGACGATCAGATTGCAGCTGACTACTCCGATATTAAGAATTCTTTGGCTCAAGATCTTCAGGAGCAGCTTACCGATATTTTTCACCGTACGCAATCAACTCAAGCGGATATTTTGGGGATCGGAAGAAAACTAGAAATTGCCGACAGAAACTATTGGGACAGTATTGAGGGTGAATGGCCTCGAATCTATGCTTCATTGCAGCCTGATATTAAAGTGAATTTCAGCATTCGCAAAGGCGGATTGGCAACTAGCCCTTTCAAAAGTAAATTAAGCAGGTGATACCTAACGGCTAAAATAATTAACAACCGCCAAGTATTTTATCTAATGTTTTATAGTATAATGTCCACTGCAGTTTTAACTCTGCCGGTCATTTTAGGGAAAAATGCTCCTCGGGACGCTTGGCTGGATGCAATCCTATTTTTGCCTTTTGCTTTGCTTGTGGCTTGGCTGACCGCCAAACTAGGCAGCAAATTTCCCAGCCAAACCATCGTTGAATATAGTCAGCGCATTTTAGGCAAATGGCTTGGTTTGCTTTGTACCGTCATCCTTTTAGCATGGACGATTCATACGACAAGCATAGTTTATCGTGAAGCAAGTGAGTTTACCGACACGACACTTTTGGGCAGCACTCCTTTTGCCATCATCATGATTCTTGTGAGTGTTCCTAGTACCTATGCTGTCTATAAAGGGCTTGAAGTTATTGGGCGTATGGCCGATTTTCTGTTTTATATCATTTTTTTTTCTATTACACTTATCTATGCACTGCTATTTCCTGAATATCGATTTGAAGAGCTTTTACCAATCTTAAGTGATGGCTGGAGAAACATTCTTTTAGGCTTGCCGGCACTCCTAGCTTATACAGGTGAAACTGTAATACTATTATTTGTTTTTCCAAATTTCACAAGCCCGAATAAGACTGGTAAAACGTTGATTGGCATGCTTTTACTTGTCAGCTTGCTGGGAGTTGTCACAGAAACAGCCCATACAATGGTTTTTGGGGTTGAACGAAAAATGATTAATTTGCCTTTTTATCACATGGCTCGCCTCATTACTTTGGGAGGAATTCTGGAAAGAGTTGATACCCTCTTTGTACTAAGCAGCTTACTTGCCGTAATTTTAAAAATCTCATTTTATACATACATATGCGCAATTGGGAGTGCCCGTTTGTTCAAGACAAATGACCATAAGCCATTTATTTTGCCTCTTGTAATCATCATGAACCTATTGGGGCTATACTCATTTAGTACAGTGCCCCAAATGGTGGATTTTTTGAGCAATATTTGGCCCATTTTCTCCTTACCTGTTGAGTTAGGAATACCTTCATTACTTTTGCTGGTGGCTAGTTTAAGGAAAATAACCTAGCTTTCATGAGCTGGGTTAAGAGCTTTTAAACCTTATAAAAGCAGTAATCATCTCATTTATCAACTGAATTGTTGGTTTTTCCAGACTGGATGCTATTAGCGTAAGCTTCCTGATCTCCATACTTTTAGAATTATTATCCGGTATTAGAATAAAGATGGGTCAATATTCAGAGCAGCTGAAATTTTTGCCAATATGGTTAAAGAGGGTATTTTTAAACCACGCTCTAGGTAGCTGATATAAATTGAACTTACAGCAATTTTCTCAGCCAGTTTCTCTTGGGTTAATCCTTTTAAGTTCCTGTAATATTTTAAGTTCGTACTTACTCTACGTTTGATTATTTCCATTTATAAGCTCCTCTTGTAAGGACTGTAAGATCATTCTTGCTATAATCATAAAGAAGACTTGATTCAGGTGGAGTTTTAACTCCATCTGAATCTTAGTCGCACTTATCCAGGGACTAATCCGCTCTTAACTCACCGCTTGCCGAAGCGGGAGTCTTAGAGCGGATTAGTCAGCGAATAAACCGTGAGTTTTACAGCGTCGTTGAAAAGTATGACTTATAGTGTTAGAATTAGCTAAATGATGTTGTTTTTTGCCTTTTTAGGCAATTTTCATGAGGATTGTTTATTTGCCTCCAATGAAAACGGGGGGTTTGGGAAAACTCTTTTAAGACCGACAGAATTGCTACTCTAAGCAACAATTTATTGTAGTATATGCGAACAAAGAGGGGGCTAATCAATGAATTGGTTATTGGAACGGGGCAATCAAATCTAACCGTAGGACTGGCGGATTAACTAATCACACCAAAATGGAGGTTCACTTGTGAACGTTATGAAGGAAGCCAAAAAAGCAGAAATACAAATGCATTTGACTGAATTTGAAATGCCACCTATGCAAGATGTTGTCATCGTAGGTCGTAATGCACCTATAGGCCCGGAAGCCTTGAAAAGGATGGTTGATGTTCTTAGTCCGGATCAATACAAGATTATTAAGGTTGACCATCCGATCATTGAGGCTTTGGTGATACGCAATGCTCTTATGAATATGATTCCTGAAGAAAAACTACGGGATTTTATTTTAGATGAGGGGGAAAAGATTGTTGATGCAAGCACAATCATCAAAGCTCATGTCAATATAACTGTGCATGTTAGCAAATCTATCGACTTATGATAAATATAAAACGAGTTGCCAATATTTATTCTAAGGAATTTTTTGCGGTGAATGTTTTGGATGGGGTCTCCAAGGCAAGATCATTATTATCGGAAATGGACCATGGCTGTTTTCCGGTTATGGATGAAGGGAATCTTGTTGGCATAATTACATACAAGGATCTGCTAAGAACGCATCCTAATCGAATCATTGCCGACGTGATTGGAGAAGAACCCATTATTGTTCCTGCTGAAATGCCACTTTGGCAGGCGAAAGAACTTTTTGATGAGAAGACCAGGCTGGATGTCTTTATAGTAGAAGATGAAGGCAGGTTATCCGGTATATTAACTCGGAACATGCTCAAAATACAGCTGGGGTCCCATATTGATTTGCTGACAGGGCTTTATAGAAGTGATTATATATATTATCACGGTGTACGGCTTCTGGAAAAAAAGCAGGAAATTTGTATCATTTTTTTTGATATCAACAATTTTGGCTTTATTGATAAAACCTATGGTCATACGGTTGGAGACATCATTTTAGTCGAAGTGAGCAGATTGTTAAAAGAAAATATTCCTTCGAAAGCTTTTCTGTGCCGTTTTGGTGGAGATGAATTTGCGGTTTTATTGCCGGCACACTTGGATGACGGCACAGGTTTAGCTTATCGCCTAGCGAACATCATAGACAATCATAGTTATGTTCATGACATCATAATTAGCGTTTCTGCCGGGGTGATTGGGGGACGCCGGCATGAAGAGCGTGCTGATGACCCATGGAATACCATGGAGCAATTGATTAATATTGCGAGCTTAAGGTCAACAGAAGCTAAAAAGATAAACGCTAAACTTTCCGTGGCTAAGATTGAAGACGGAATTGCTTAGCAGCCAAAGGCTGTGAATTGACTGGATTCGCCGGCAAACTGACGTTTATTTTAATCGCCTGCTTAATTATAGAAGTCAGTTCATGAATTTCTCTTATAACTGAGTTTGAATAAACAGTTGTTTGATGTCCGATGGATTATTGATTGCTGCATAAAAAAGGCCCTTCAGATAGCGAAGGGCCTTTTTTATGCTCGGAATATGGTATATTACGGAGATAGTGGATAGTGTAGCTCTGAAAAGAGAAAGTATTGCAGCCTGAGAGAAGTATAGAGAGAATTAAACCGATTTTACCGGGATGTTGGGGCTTTGAAAAGAACCTTTCAAAGGGAATGGTTGAGAAAGGAGGTTAAAGTTAACTAATGAAATTAATGTCAAATAAAAAACAAACAAGATAATATCGGAAAAGGGCCCGGGGGTTCTTCTTCGTGTTTATTTTTTGATGTATTTCTCAATCATAAGAATATAACATAAAGTCCTCGGTTTGGCCGAGGGCTTACTTTTTAGACTCGCTATTCCACCCACTTTAGCGATTGGAGGGATGGGATTATTGAAGTCTGAAATAGAAGAACTATTAAAACGCATCGAGGAATTACGGTTGAAGATGATTAGGATAAAAGAGGGCAAAGCATTTTCAGATCCGGAAGTCTTAGCTGCGAGTCAAGATTTGGATGCTGTTTTAGATGATTATCAGGAAATGCTTTTAAACATGTCTGAAAAGGATTAAGAACTAAGGGGTCCGCAGTGGTTTTTGCCGCTGGGGGCCTCCCCGGATTTAAAAAGTACGTTTTAAGCGACTGCTGATAGTTAAATAAAGAAAACTTTTTGTCATTATGGCAAGTGGATTTTTTTTCGGCTGACATCTTTCACCTTACTTCGCAAGAAAGATTATGATAATTTAGTAGCAGATGTTGTGACTTAGAGCTAAAGAGTCCTTGCGAGGTTTATCTAAGCCGAAAGAAGATCATTAATTCCCCTCACGTTTTTTCTTGCTTTAGGGCGGTGAGGCTGATGATTCTGGCATTTTGAAGTAAAGTGCCTGTGAATGTTCCTTGGACCACTTAAAAATAAGGAAGGCAATAACGCTGGTAAAGAGGAATTTTTAAGTGTTTGAGGAATATTCATTGTGGGTAACAATAAGGGAAGAACTTTGGGCGGTACATGATAAGGGAACTTACTAAAATAATTAGGATGGGAGACAAATATGAATTGGAATTATGAAAATAGGCGTATATACTGTGCCGATGAAAACGGTGAACTACTGTGCGAAACTACTTTTGTTCGGAAGGAAGACGGAGAATTAAATATTGATCATACTTATGTGAATCCAAATATGAGAGGACAGGGCCTGGCTGGTAAAATGATGGCTGTAGTAGCCGAGTATTTAAAGAAAAACGGTCTGAAAGCTTCGGCGACGTGTTCTTACGCCAATACTTGGCTGAAACGACATGAAGAATTGTATCCGGAGATACTTTCACAGGATATGAAGGACTAAACTGTTGCCTCTAAAATTGATGTAAAACATTAGTCCGACAAGCCCTGCACCAAATACCATTTGCCTATAAACTGTTCATTATCTATCCAGCCCCACCGACTATAACCTCCCTTTGCTACTTCGGCAAAGGGAGGTCGTTGTGTTAATAATTATACGTTTAAGCAGGGGGCTATTATATTTTTCATCTGCGACCTTTTATTTGAACCTGGAAATGTGATAAAGTTTCTGTGACAGACTATTAGTATAGCAATTGATTCAAGTGAAAACTGGAATAATGAAAAAAACACCGTTAGTTGGTATAATAGTACCTTAAGGTCCATTAGGCTAATGGCCTATAATTGCCTGCGATTATAGGTCCTCTTATGAGATGATTCGATTAGCAAAAAAATTTCGGGGAGAACTTGGGATAATATGAAAAGAATAAATGAAATTTTTAGCGATTATGAGGCAAGGGGCAATATAAATACTGCGATTGTGGAAGCTGTGGTTTTGAACAAACACACAAAAACTTTAGAGATGAAAATCAGCTCTGATAAATATATAGAAATTAAAGAGATCGATAGCATTAACAGCTTTATAAAAGAAAGGCTGGCCCTAAACGATTCAATAATTACAATAAAGTATACAATGGAGACTATAAGAAAACCAATAGAGGAAGAACTTAAAACTATTATAGTTTTGCTGGCGGATAAAAATCCGGTGTTAAAGTCAGCTCTGAATAACAGCGAGTATGAAATAACCAAAGGTAATACAATAGATTTTAAATTTAAAATAGGAATTGCTTACTTGTTAAAAGCTAAAGGTTATGACAAGCTAATTCACGATACCATAAAAAGCCTTTATGGTACATCGTATCAAATAAATTTTGTTGATGATGTTAGCGGTGAAGAGTCAATAAGACTACAAGAGGATACATATCTCAAGGAAATGTTGCTTCTGCAAAAGGAAATTAGGGAGCCTCAAAGTAATAACATCCCTAGAGTGCCTGAAGAAGTTCGAGAGACAACGCAAGAAATTAAAGCAAAAACTGACGGAAAAAGGGACAATGCCTCCTTAATATTAGGAAGAAACGCTAACATTAAGGACCACGTTATTAAAATTACCGATATTACTCCCGATGAGGGTAAGGTGGCTCTGGAAGGCGAATTATCCAATATAGAGTCCAAGGAATTAAGAAGCGGCAAAATATTAATTTCCTTTGATTTATATGACGGCTCAAGTTCTCTGACCTGTAAGACTTTCATCAAAGCCGGTGAAGATAGTGAAGTATTAGCCAGGCTTAAAAAGGCCAAGGGAGTCAGGCTTTCAGGAAATGCCGGGTACAGCAAGTTTTCCGGGGAAGTTGAACTTATTGCCAATACTATAGTGGAAACAGAAGGCATGAGGAAGACTAAGAGGCTGGATAAGGCTGAGGTAAAGCGGGTAGAATTGCACATGCATACCCAGATGAGTCAGATGGATGCTATGACCAGTGCTACCGATTTAATTAAACGAGCCATGAGCTGGGGGATGAAGTCTATTGCCATAACGGATCACGGAGTGGTGCAGTCCTTTCCTGAGGCCTATAAGCTCGTTGGCAGAGATAATCCTAACATGAAAATTATATATGGAATAGAGGCCTATCTGGCGCCGGATAAAAGACCGTCCGTGACAAATTCCAAGGGACAGAGCATTGATACCACTTATTGTGTATTGGATTTAGAAACTACGGGGTTTTCACCTGTTACAGAGAAAATTACTGAAATAGGAATCATGAAACTTAAAGATGGAAAGGTAATCGATCAATTCAGCTGCTTTGTAGACCCTGAAAAGCCTATTCCCGCAAGGGTTGTAGAGGTTACCAATATAACCGATGAGATGGTAAAAGGCTCTGAAATTATAGAACATGTATTTCCTAAAATACTGGATTTTATTGAAGGAAGTGTGCTGGTTGCTCATAATGCGGAATTTGATATGGGCTTCTTAAAGCACAATGCTAAGGTTTTGGGCTATGACTTCGATTACACTTATTTGGATACCTTGTCCTTGGCCAAGGAGCTTTTCCCTGATTTTAAAACATATAAATTAGGGAGAATAGCCAAAAATCTTGGGATAAAGGTAGAGGTTGCCCACAGAGCGTTAGATGACGTAGATACCACTGTTAAGGTCTTTAAGGTCATGCTGGAAAAGCTAAAGCAAAGAGGCGCGGAAGTCCTTGAGGATATAGACCGATACAGCCACGATGAACAAGCCAAGAAGGAAGCATATAAAAAGCTTAAAACCTATCACGCCATAATATTGGCCAAAGACTATGCGGGCTTAAAGAATTTATATAAACTGGTTTCCTATTCCCACTTGGATTATTTTTATAAAAAACCACGCATATTAAAAAGTCTTTATAAAAAATACTCTGAAGGTTTAATTCTTGGCAGCGCCTGTAGTGAGGGAGAGCTTTACCAAGCAATATTACTCGGCAAATCTGATGAAGAAATCGAGGCTATTGCTGAAGAATATGATTATTTAGAGATCCAGCCTTTGGGCAATAATGATTATTTAGTAAGAACAGAGCAGGTGCCGGGTAAAGACTATTTAAAAGAAATTAATAAAAAAATTGTTGCTCTTGGTGAAAAGCTAAACAAGCCGGTAGTAGCCACAGGAGATGTTCACTTCATGGACCCGGAAGATGAGATCTACAGGCGCATCCTGGAAGCCGGCCAAGGATTTAAAGATGCGGATAATCAGGCGCCTCTATATTTAAAAACGACAGAGGAGATGCTTAGGGAATTTTCCTATTTAGGAGAAGGAAAAGCCTATGAGGTAGTAGTAACAAACACCAATTTGATATCTGATATGTGTGAACCTATCAGTCCTATTTCATCGGAAAAATGCCCGCCCCATATCGAAGGCTGCGAACAAACCATTAAGGACATTGCCTTTGGCAAGGCCCATGAGCTTTATGGAGATCCTTTGCCGGAAATTGTCCAGCAAAGGCTTGATAAGGAACTGGATTCCATCATTAAAAACGGTTTTTCCGTAATGTATATCATTGCGCAAAAGCTAGTGTGGAAATCTAATGAGGATGGCTATCTGGTTGGCTCCAGGGGTTCTGTTGGTTCCTCTGTCGTAGCTTATATGACCGGTATAACGGAAGTAAACGCTTTGCCCGCTCATTACAGGTGCCC
Source organism: Candidatus Desulfosporosinus nitrosoreducens (assembly GCF_030954495.1). Lineage (GTDB taxonomy): Bacteria > Bacillota > Desulfitobacteriia > Desulfitobacteriales > Desulfitobacteriaceae > Desulfosporosinus > Desulfosporosinus nitrosoreducens. The sequence goes on from NZ_JAVHUW010000033.1 coordinate 40,300, forward strand.
CAACTGTAAGTACTCGGATTTTTCCGATTGTGGCTATAAAATCGGCTTTGACTTGCCGGATAAGGTTTGCCCTGTTTGCGGAGAAAAGCTGGCTAAGGATGGCATAGATATTCCTTTTGAAACCTTTTTAGGCTTCAATGGTGATAAGGAGCCGGATATCGACTTAAATTTCTCGGGAGAGTATCAGGCCAAAGCCCATAAATATACGGAAGTTATCTTCGGCAAAGGTACAACGTTTAAAGCCGGAACTATAGGTACCATCGCTGAAAAGACAGCCTTTGGCTACGTAAAAAAGTATTTTGAGGAGAAGAACCGTACAACCAATAAAGCCGAAGTTATCAGAATCTCTAAAGGCTGCACAGGTATTAAAAGAACTACAGGACAACATCCGGGTGGGATCATCGTAGTGCCGAAAGGGCGGGAAATTTTTGAATTTTGCCCGGTACAGCATCCGGCGGATGATTCCAATTCGGATATCATAACAACACATTTTGACTATCACTCTATTGATCAGAATCTTTTAAAGCTGGATATCCTGGGTCATGATGATCCTACGGTTATAAGAATGCTTCAGGATATCACAGGAGTAGACCCTCAAAAGATCCCTATGGATGATAAAGAGACGATGTCAATATTTTCAGCCACGGAAGTCCTAGGGGTAACTCCAGAGCAGATAAATTCTAAAGTAGGAACCTTTGGGATTCCCGAGTTTGGTACTAAGTTTGTAAGGGGAATGCTTTTAGATACAAGGCCCACGGCTTTCACCGATTTAATATGCATATCGGGACTTTCCCATGGTACGGATGTTTGGCTGGGGAATGCCAAAGACTTAATTGATGCGGGAACAGTTACTTTAAGTGAAGCAGTATGTACCCGAGATGATATTATGATTTACCTTATTAAAAAAGGGTTGCCGCCCAACACTGCGTTTAAGATTATGGAGCTGGTTCGCAAAGGAAAGGCTTTAAAGGACCCTGAAAAATGGGCTGAATATGAAGCAGTGATGAGAAAGCATGATGTACCGGAATGGTATATTGATTCCTGCAGAAAAATTAAATACATGTTTCCCAAGGCTCATGCTGCGGCTTACGTAATGATGGCTTTCAGAATTGCCTGGTTTAAGGTGCACATACCTAAAGCTTATTACGCGGCCTACTTCACCATCAGAGCAAAGGCTTTTGACGCCGAATTTATGATATTTGGCAAAGAAAAGGTTAGAGCAAAGATGAAAGAAATTGAAATGCTGGGAAACCAGGCCACTCCTAAGGATAAGGATATGTATGAAGACTTGGAACTGGTTGTGGAAATGTACGAAAGGGGCTTCAAATTCCTGCCTATCGATTTATACAAATCTCACGCCACAAAGTTCCAAGTTGAAGAGGATGGGTTAAGACCGCCCATAAACAGTATATCCGGAATGGGAACCGTCGCGGCAGAAGGTGTATTCAGCGCTGCCCAGGAAAAGCCTTTCAATTCAGTAGAGGATATAAAGAAACGGGCTAAAATAGGGAATTCTGCTATAGATATGCTTAGAGGGTTTGGTTGTTTAAAAGGTCTTCCTGAAAGTGATCAATTAAGTCTTTTTGATGTAATCTAAGGAGTAAAAAGCGCGTTTTTGTAAACCTTCACATTTTTTGTCCAGACTGTCCATATCCTCAGTTTGCCGTATTTTGCTTTTACGTGGATTTCCCAAAAGAACAGGAAATGTTTAAAGCCTATAATCAAACGACTTCTCTTTGCTGGTCTCAACAAAGGGAGGTCGTTTTGTTAACATTTGTTTAGAAAGAATTCCAAATTTGAGTTACCCCTCAAATACAAGAGTCTTATAATCAGGGCAGAAATTTACCGAATCATGGGGAAATTTTTAATAGTGCCTTTTTTCGCTATATTTTGCAATTGTTTAGGGATATAGTTATTGGAAACGGGGAAATATTTACTCTTTTTTTACCAGGCTTAGTCTAATATTAGCTTCTGACTAGCCAAAACGGGTTATGTCTAAATGAGAAGGCCTCTATATGTTTTGCCGGCTATAGAGTGTGGAATGGATGAGTTATGCCAGTGGAGTACAGAGATGCTGTTAGATGTACATTATGCGCAGGCAAATGTTGCCGTCTTTACATAAAAAAGTGTGAGGGTGGACAAATGCCCGATTACATCAACTATTCCAATGATAATATTCTGGACGGTTCCGAAAATTTTTCCCATTACTTCCAAAACAGTGTCTGGTATTTACAAAAAGACCGGTTTAACATAGAACCGCGATATGATGTTCTTGAGGCTTATAGTGCTTGGATCGATACTTACATTTACGATGACTGTTCAGTCAGGAAAATACGGGCCCTGAGATATCTTAAAGAACTGGATGACCGGGGCATCAATATAGGTTATTGTGCTTACTGGACGAAGGAAGACGGCTGCATAATTGCCTGGGAGAAGCGTCCGGATATTTGCAAAGAACATAGGTGTCAGGAATGGATTAATAAAGAGGATAAATAACTAAACTAAGAGTGGAGTGGAACAAATGAATAGACAAACATTAAAGTAGGCTAGGACTAATCTCCTAGTCTTTCTTATTTTTATTGAACTCTTAAAAGATTAGTTTATGGCTGGTTAAACCTCTTGGATAGCGTTAGCTGTAAATGTTTTTCTTTTATTAATGCAAGCGCAGGTATGAGATTGTATTTTACAAAATTTTTACTTTTTATTTATGGATTAAGGATTATTTTTAATGGCAATTTTACAGAACATGGAATTATACTAACGTTAAATTAAAGAAACATCTTATGAAAAATAGAAGCGGAATTAATTAGTTAAAAATTAAAATTTGAGAGGGGATGCAAGCAATAAACAGCTTATCTTTATTTTGTTTTTTAGGCTTACTGTCAGTTCTTTTGTTTACTGTTTTGGAAAAATTGAGGTTCATAACTGGAAAGGATATGCTAACTGATAAATTTATAAATTTACTAAATAAAATACATCGGCGAACAGAACTGAAAAATAGTAGTGAACCGGAAGTGCGGGATTATCCTTTGTCAAGCAAAGTTATTGTGAGGAAAGTTTATTTTAACAAAAAAGGTTAATAGGCAGACAAAACTTTTATGTTTTCTTTACGCTATTAAGCGATTATTTACAGCTTTTTTATAACAGAATAATTTATCATAAAGTTTATCAAAAGGAGGAGAGTACATGAACTTATATTTTAAGAGATATTTTTATAAGTTGGGCTTATTTACTCTTAAAAGCAGCTAAGGAGAAGTTATACTTCAAGGAGGAATATAAATGGTTGACCTGATTTTAGGCGCCCTTGTTACACTCGGCCTTTTGGCTTATTTAAGTTACGCTCTGATTAACGCCGAAAACATCTAGACGGTGTCTATGATTTAAAGGAACGGCTAAACGGAAAATAACCCATTGCTGTTAAAAATGGAGGATCACCTGATGAGAACGACGGATATTGTACAAATAGCTCTTTATGTCCTGATTCTGACAGTCTTAGCTGTTCCCTTAGGCCGATATATGGCTAAGGTATTCAGCGGCGAAAAAACTTGGGCAGACCCGCTCTTCCGACCCCTTGAAAAACTCATCTACCGCTTCACCGCTACTGAGGAACAGAAGGAGATGGGCTGGAAACACTATGCCGGGTCTCTTCTTATCTTCAACTTCTGCGGTTTTATCCTTCTTTTTTTGCTCCAGTTATGGCAAGGGCATCTTCCTTTTAACCCTCAAGGCTTCGGAGCATTGTCCCCTGATTTAGCCTTTAATACCGCCGCCAGCTTTGTTACGAATACAAACTGGCAGGCTTACTCCGGTGAATCAACCATGGGGTATTTCGTGCAAATGGCCGGCTTAACCGTTCAGAACTTTGTCTCCGCCGCCACAGGCTTAGCTGTAGTGATTGCACTGACAAGAGGGCTGGCCAGAAAAAGCGCCTCGACCATCGGAAACTTTTGGGTGGATCTAACTCGCTCAATCCTCTGGGTTTTGCTTCCCTTGTCAATAATTGGCGCGCTTATTTTAACGCAACAGGGTGTCATTCAAAATTTCAGCTCCTATTTGCACCTGACAACCCTCGCAGGCGGTAAACAAACTCTGGCTATGGGGCCGGTTGCTTCCCAAGAGGCCATCAAAATGTTCGGCACAAATGGCGGAGGTTTTTTCAATGCCAACTCGGCGCATCCCTTCGAGAACCCTACACCCCTAACCAACTTTTTGGAAATGCTCTTTATACTGCTTATTCCGGCGGCTTTACCCTTTACCTTCGGTCGAATGGTCGGCAAGCCCAAACAAGGAAGAGTCATTTTTGTCACCATGCTTGTCTTATTCCTTATTTTCCTGGGGGTAACCTATTCCAGCGAAATCTTTGGCAATCCCAATGTGACGGCCCTGGGGATCAGTGGCCCGTCGGCAATGGAAGGCAAAGAAGTTCGTTTTGGCATCGGCAATTCCGCCCTCTTTGCCACCATTACGACAGCGGCCTCCTGCGGGGCGGTGAATTCGCTGCACGACAGTCTGACACCCCTCGGCGGCATGATTCCCTTGCTGCAAATGATGCTGGGGGAAGTGGTTTTTGGCGGAGTCGGCGCCGGACTCTACGGTATGCTGATCTTCGTGATTTTGACGGTTTTTATAGTGGGGCTAATGGTGGGGCGTACTCCGGAATATTTGGGTAAAAAGATTGAGTCCTGGGAAATGAAAATGGCAACCATTGCTATTCTTATACCGGCTGTTTCTATCTTAGTCGGAAGTGCTCTGGCCAGTGTTACGAAAGCTGGGACTTCGTCAATCTTAAATCCCGGTCCCCATGGTTTAACTGAGATCCTCTATGCCTTTACCTCCGCTGCATCCAACAACGGGAGCGCCTTTGCGGGCTTAAATGCCAATACGCCGTTTTATAACATCGCCACCGGCCTGGTGATCCTTCTCGGACGCTATGGGATTATTCTTCCAGTTCTGGCCATTGCTGGCGGCATGGCAAAAAAGAAGGCTGTGCCGGAAGGACCCGGTACGTTTCAGACAACAGGTGTTCTCTTTGGAGGTTTACTGGCGGGGATTGTGCTTATTGTCAGTGCCTTGACCTTCTTCCCGGCCCTTGCCTTAGGGCCAATTGTTGAACATTTGATCATGATCGGAAAATAACTTGAGCGGTGACTTGGAGGCTATACCATGCAAGAAAATGTGAGCCATGAGGCTAGGAAGACTTCCTCTGGGAGTATTAACTCAGCAATGCTCGTAGAAGCAGTCAAAGACGCTTTTAAAAAATTAAAGCCCTCTCTGATGTGGCGCAATCCCGTTATGTTTGTCGTAGAAATAGTGGCTGTGTTAAGTACCTTTTTCGTGCTGAGGGATTTGTTGAGCGGCGCTAAGACCTTAGGGTTTAACAGCCAAATTGCCCTTTGGCTATGGGTAACCGTGATATTTGCCAATTTTTCCGAGGCTATCGCCGAGGGAAGAGGCAAGGCCCAGGCCTCAGCCCTGCGGAAAACGAGAAGTGAAACCTTAGCCAAAAAGCTCGACGGAGAAAAACCGGTGCCTGTTCCTGCCCCGGATTTGCGCAAAGGGGATGTTGTTCTGGTGGAAGCCGGGGACGTTATTCCCGGTGACGGCGAAGTTGTTGAAGGAATTGCCTCGGTTGACGAAAGTGCTGTTACAGGAGAGTCGGCTCCCGTCATTCGTGAATCCGGCGGTGATCGAAGCTCTGTTACGGGTGGAACTAAGGTTTTATCCGATTGGATTAAAGTGAAAATAACGGCTAACCCGGGGGAAACCTTCTTAGACCGCATGATTCATTTGGTGGAAGGAGCCCAACGGCAAAAAACACCGAACGAAATCGCTTTGACAATCCTGCTGTTAGGGTTGACTATTATCTTCTTACTTGCCGTTGCCACCCTTGAACCCTATGCCATCTATTCAGGGACCATCGTAGCCGTCCCCGTACTTGCAGCCCTGTTAGTCTGCCTGATCCCCACGACCATTGGCGGCCTGCTTAGCGCCATAGGAATTGCCGGAATGGATCGTTTATTAAAACGCAATGTGTTGGCGATGTCCGGACGGGCCGTAGAAGCAGCCGGTGACGTTAACGTTTTGTTGCTCGATAAAACGGGAACAATCACCTTGGGTAACAGAATGGCGACAGAATTTATTCCAGCGCCGGGGGTAGCTGCCGAAAAACTGGCGGATGCCGCTCAAATCTCCTCTCTGGCTGATGAAACCCCGGAAGGGCGCAGCATTGTTATCTTAGCCAAGGAGAAATACAATTTACGGGAACGTGATATTCACAGCCTGGGAGCCACCTTTCTCCCCTTTAGCGCCCACACAAGAATGAGCGGCGTCAACCTGGAGGGACGGGAAATCCGCAAAGGGGCGACGGATGCTATCGAGAAATACGTCCGTGAACAAGGCGGGATTATGCATCCCGAGGTTATTGCCACTGTCGAAGATATTGCGAAAAAAGGAGGTACCCCCTTGGTTGTCGCCGAAGGAGCCCAGGCTTTAGGGGTTATTTATCTCAAAGACGTGGTAAAAGGCGGGATTAAAGAGCGATTTGCCCAACTGCGGAAAATGGGCATAAAAACCGTGATGATCACAGGCGACAATCCCCTGACGGCGGCTGCTATTGCGGCAGAGGCAGGAGTCGATGATTTTCTCGCTGAGGCCACTCCCGAAGCAAAGCTTAAGCTGATCAGGGACTACCAAAGTAAAGGGCACCTCGTGGCGATGACAGGGGATGGGACCAACGACGCGCCGGCCCTTGCTCAGGCGGACGTGGGGGTAGCCATGAACAGCGGGACTCAGGCTGCCAAAGAAGCGGGAAATATGGTTGACTTAGACAGCAACCCCACGAAACTTATTGAGGTTGTGGAAATCGGCAAACAGCTTTTAATGACCAGAGGGTCGCTGACAACCTTCAGTATTGCCAATGATGTGGCTAAATACTTTGCCATCATTCCGGCCCTCTTTTTTGCCACCTATCCGCAATTAAAGGTCTTAAACATTATGCATCTCGCCACACCCCAAAGCGCCATCCTGTCAGCGGTCATCTTCAACGCCTTAATTATCATTGCCCTGGTGCCTCTCGCTTTGCGGGGCGTCAAGTATCAGCCTCTTGGAGCTAACATCATCCTCAGAAAAAATCTTTTGTTTTATGGTTTAGGAGGTTTGCTTGTTCCCTTTATCGGGATTAAAATGATTGATTTGCTGATTTCTGCTCTAGGCTGGGCTTAAGAAGGGGGTGTCACGAATGCTAAAGCAATTTATTAAAGGTTTTGCCATGCTGCTTGTGCTGACAGTTCTGACCGGGATTGCTTATCCCTTGGTCGTAACAGGCCTTGCTCAGTTGTTTTTCCCTCGCCAGGCGAACGGATCTGTTGTTTATAACAACGGGCAGGCAGTCGGGTCCCAAGTTATCGGCCAGAATTTCTCCGCTTCCAAGTACTTTCAGTCCAGGCCCTCGGACGCGGGGAAAGACGGTTACGATGCCACAGCTTCAAGCGGCTCTAATTTAGGGCCGACGAATCAAGACCTTCTTCAGGACGTGGCCGAACGTGCCGCCACTATTCGGCAAGCCAATGGCTTAAGTCCCAATCAGGCTGTTCCCGCGGATTTAGTGACTGCTTCGGCCAGTGGCCTCGACCCTGATATTACCCCGGAGGGGGCTATGCTTCAGGTTCCCAGGATCGCGAAATTAAGAAATCTTCCTCTTGAAACAGTCCAAAATCTCGTACAGAGAGATACAACCCCACGGCAGTTGGGTCTGTTCGGTGAGCCGCGAGTCAATGTCCTGCGCCTGAACCTGGATCTTGATAGTCTGATGAAATAACTTACCAGCCAAGCCATTGATTTATTCAATGGCTTGGCTGGCTTGTACTACCAGGGAGGATAAATTTCGTTTGTCCTGGTTTCTTTCAATATAAGGGCGGCTGGGTGTCACCTGCGCCAAGCAAGTTTTTTTTATTTTAGAGGGAGGATACCATGAACGAGAAAAGACGGGTTGATCCCGACGAACTTTTAGCGGATATACAGGATCAGTCCAAGGGCAAATTGACGGTTTTTTTAGGTGCGGCCGCCGGTGTCGGCAAAACTTACGCCATGCTGGAAGTTGCCCGGGAGAGACTTTCCGAAGGGATAAATCTTGTGGCGGGATGGGTTGAACCGCACGCGCGTCCCGAAACCATGGCCTTGCTGGAGGGGATTCCTAAGGTTGCCCCTAAAGACCTTGAGTATCACGGCAGAGTCTTGCAAGAGATGGACCTTGACGCGATTTTAGCGATCCGCCCTGAAATTGTCTTAGTGGATGAGCTTGCTCATACCAATGTCCCCGGTTCCCGGCATCTAAAACGTTACCAGGATATTGAGGAGCTCCTGGCGGCAGGAATTAACGTTTATACCACGGTTAACATTCAGCATCTGGAAAGCTTTAAGGATATTGTTGCTAAAATAACGGGTGTTACAGTGCGGGAGACGGTTCCCGATTCTATTTTAGAACATGCGAGATTACAACTCATCGATATTCCCACGGAAGCGCTTATCCAGCGCTTGGAAGAAGGGAAAATTTATGTTCCCCATCAGGCTAAACATGCCCTGGACAAGTTTTTCCGACCGGGTAATATCAATGCTTTGCGTGAGCTGTCCATGCGTTTTGCCGCGCAGAGAGTGGATCGCCAATTGGAATCCTATATGCGGGTTCATGGCATAGCGGGACCGTGGCCTGCCAGTGAACGGGTTATGGTTTGTATCAGTTCCAACCCTTTCGGTGAACGTTTGATTCGCATGGGCAGACGGATTGCGGAAGGCATGAAAGCCGAACTTCTTGTCGTCTACATTGAGACCCCTTCGAATTCCTTGAAAAGTGAAAAGCAAAAGGATCAACTGGCCAAAAGCTTGCATTTGGCCCAAGAATTGAACGCTGAAGTAATATCCTTAAGTGGTCATGATGTTGTCGAAGAGCTGCTTGAGGTGGCCCAAAACCGCAATGTCACTCAAATCATTATTGGCAAACCCGGCAAGCTTAAACTACAAGAGCGCTTTTTCGGCTCCATCGTCGAAAAGGTTCTCAGACAAAGCCAAAACATTAGTGTCCATGTCATACCGGGCGATGGCCCGAAGACTAAGGACGATCAGGAAGCAAAAAAGATTGGCCTCCGGAAGGCCAACGATCTTGTTCCTTATTTAGTTCCTCTGGCAGCGCTCTCCGTTATTACGGTCATAGCCTGGCTGGGCGGTTCCGATTTAGGCCTTGTCAACACGGCGATGCTCTATTTACTGCCCGTACTTTTAAGTGCCGGGCGTTATGGTAAAAAGGCCGGAGTTTTTACGGCGATTGTCTCCCTGATTACTTATGACTTTTTTACAATTCCGCCGGTTCTGACCTTTACCATTGCGGATTTGAGGTATCTGATCAGTTTTGCCATTATGATTCTTATAGGCTATTATCTCGGTAATTTATCGACACGGTTAAGAATACAACTTATTAATTCCCGGCAGCGTGAGTCGCAAACGGCGGCCCTCTATTCCTTAAGCCGCGAGATTGCAGCCGTTTCTAATTTAGATATCGTATTGGCAAGTGTAGTAAAAAAAGTTGCGGATATAATTGCCGGTGAGGTTGTCATCTTAGTCCCGGAAGCAAATGGGCAGTTAGCCTTGCGCGCTTCCTCAAACTCGAAAATTCCTTTTGAGGAAAACGAAAGGGCGGTAGCCACCTGGGTCTTTGAACATAATCAAATAGCAGGCAAAGGTACGGATACTTTAGGCGGAGCCCAAGGATTTTACCTGCCTTTAGTCTCCGAACAGGGAATTTGCGGAGTACTTGGAGTACAACTGCAAAGCTCGGAGAAGTATTTGCAGGCAGAAAAAAGGCGTTTGGTTGACGCTTTTGCGAGTTTAACGGCCTTGGCCATCGCCAGAATATCGCTGGTAGAAAAAGCCCGTGAGGCCCAACTGTTAAATGAATCGGAAAAACTCCGGACAGCATTGCTCAACTCTATCTCCCATGATTTGCGAACACCGCTGGCGTCAATGATCGGGGCTGTAACCAGTCTGTTAGAGAATGATCAGCTCTTCAATGAAACCTCCCGGCTGGATCTTCTGCAGACTATTAAAATCGGTGCTCTGCGCATGAATAAGTTGGTAAATAACTTGCTTGATATGGCCCGTTTGGAAAGTGATATGCTAAAATTAAACAAGGAATGGTGTGAGATCAGTGAAATTATCAAAGAAGCTGTCAAATATTTTGAGGAAAGTCTGGGGAACAAGCGGGAAATCCTCTGTGAGATTGCCAACAAGGAGTTATTAGTTAACGTAGACTTTATTTTGATGAAACAAGTTCTTGCCAATCTTTTGGATAATGCGCTGAAGTATTCTCAGCCGGACAGCCAAATTCTAATCAGTGTGAGAAATAATCAAAAACAAGTGGAGGTCTCGGTTCGGGACTGGGGTTTACCGATTCCCGCGGAGGATTTAGAACACATTTTTGATAAGTTTTACAGGGTTCGTTCCCCCCGCCAGATTAGCGGTACAGGTTTAGGCCTGGCGATTTCCAAAGGAATTGTCGAACTTCACGGTGGAACAATCCGTGCTGAAAATAACAGCGAGCCGGCAGGCGTGACTATTTTCTTTACAATCCCCCTGACGGAAATCCCCCCAAGTATTCCTGCAGAATAGGAGATTGCCATGAATGAGAAAGGGAAGCAAATACTTATTATCGATGACGAGCCTCAAATTCAGCGGCTTTTAAAGGTTTCGCTGTCTGTCCACGGCTACGAAGTATATGAGGCCAGCAATGCCCGGGAAGGTCTTGTGACGATGAACCAGGTGAAGCCGGATTTAATTATTTTAGATTTAGGTCTGCCCGATTCCGATGGTATTGACGTCCTGACGAAAGTGAGAGAATCTTCCAAAATCCCGGTCCTTGTCCTTACTGCCCGTGAGCATGAAAATGATAAGATCTTAGCTTTTGACTTAGGAGCCGACGATTATGTGACCAAGCCTTTTGGCATGGGGGAACTTCTGGCCCGGATTCGCAATGTTTTCAGGCATAGCAGTGATGCCGGCGAGGAAGAAGTTTTAAGATTCGGGAACATAACCGTTGATCAGGAGAACCGGGATGTAAGAGTCAATGGGAGCCAGGTCAAGCTGACGCCGACGGAGTATCAGCTACTGACCCTGTTAGCCCAAAACAAAGGAAAAATCCTTACCCACCACCAACTCCTGAGCACGATTTGGGGACCGCATACAGATTCCAATAGTCACTATTTAAGGATATATGTTGGGCAGTTAAGAAAGAAACTGGAACAAGATCCTTCGGAACCAATTCATATTATTACGGAACCCGGAGTGGGCTATAAGCTGGTGTAATATCTCCCGGTAATTTGAGGAAAAGGACCCCGTCGCTGTCAGGGTTTTGTCACCGGACTTTTAGCGGGGTTAAAGCATTACGGCAATTTATATTATGTGGTACACTTAACCAAGTCCGATTCCAAGCAAATGAGAGGTGTTATCAATGTTACGATCAGACGGAGAGCAATTATTAAAAGAATTTTCAGCGACAGCATACCCGCGTCAAGTGACAGAAATTATTCCCGGCCTTATTTATCATGTTATGGGGTATAGTATCAGCAATGCTGTTTTTATCATTGGAGAAACTTCCGTCATACTGATTGATACGCTGGATACTGATTATCGCGCCGAAGCTCTAAAGACCATTATTGCCGGGTATACCGACAAACCGGTCAAGACGGTCATCTATACCCATAGTCATCCAGACCACCTTGGTGGTGCCGGAGCTTTCCAGGACAGTGAACCGGAAATTATCGCTTTCGCCTCGTGCAAGCCGGTCCTTGGGCGAACGAATGCCTTGCAGGATGTGCTCAATCGGCGCAGTGTCAGACAATTTGGCTATGAACTCAGCAACGAAGAAGTCATTTCCGAAGGTATTGGTATTCGCGAGGGTATAGCTCAAGGCGAAGGGCAGAGGGCTTTTGTGCCGCCGACTACTATTTATAATGAAGAAAAAGTTATACGCGATATTGACGGTATTACCTTCGAACTTGCTGCAGCTCCCGGTGAATCCGATGATCAGATACTCATCTGGCTGCCGGCGCAAAAGGTACTTTGCTGTGGTGATAATTACTATAGTTGTTGGCCTAATCTATATCCCATACGAGGCAGTCAGTATCGAGATATCAGCACCTGGATAGACACTTTGGATAAATTGATCGCTTATCAGGCTGATTATCTTCTGCCAGGCCACACCCGTCCTATCAGCGGTAAAACGGAAATCGAAGTAACCTTAACGAACTTTCGCGATGCTATTGACTATGTCCTTACGGAAACCTTGAAAGGCATGAACCAAGGCCTGACCATGGATGAGGTGGCAGAAGCCGTCAAGCTGCCTGAAAAGTGGGCTAAGCTTCCTTATTTGGGTGAATTCTATGGTACCGTTGCCTGGTCCGTTCGCGGCATATATGCCGGTTATGTGGGGTGGTTTGACGGTAATCCGACCAAGCTCAATCCACTGCCGGCTCGAATTCGTGCCGAAAAAACTATTGCTTTAATGGGTGGTAAAGAGTCCGTCCTTTCTGCCGTCAGCCAGGCTCTAAACGACGGAGAAGCTCAATGGGCCATTGAACTTGCAGATATTTTAATCGCCGCGGATAGCACCGATAAACAAGCGAAACAATACAAAGCGCAAGGCCTTATCAGCCTTGCCCATCTGGAACCAAGCGCTAATGGCCGTCACTACTACTTGGCCTGCGCCAAAGAACAGCTCGGGGAATAAGTAACATTGGCTATATAGCCATAAGAGCCTGGGATACTAGACACATGTTAACTATCCGTATGGCATGAAAAATTCGTTGGCCTAAATTGGCCTAAAGAAGTGGGCGTGAAAACCATGGTTTTTTCACGCCCACTTCTTGTGCGTCAAACAAAGCAATTAATTGGTGATGAAAGTCTGCTGGGGGGCGTTGGAGCTGGCAAATTGTTTTGCGGTAAATTTGCTTTTAAGCGAATAAAGATGTCTATAGTATTATTTGGAAGAAATGTTAAATGTTTTGTAAATATATCACTTTAAAACTATGATACAATATTAGTTAAGCAGACGGGATATGGGATTATTTATAGGGAAAAGCTGCATAGAGAAAAAATAAGCTAATAATTGCTACATAAAGGAGATGCTTTTTTTTGAGAAAATTACCGGTTATAATATCGTTATGCTTATTACTCGAAGTCTTTGGCTGCTCTCCGGAGGTCTCCCAGTATGTAAGTAAGCAAAACTCTTCAAGCCATTTACAGGTTACAGAAGAGAGTATCAAGCAAAATAGCCAAGACATTACTTTCCCTCAGATCACAGGATTGGATGACCAGGCTAAAGAAAACACAGTCAATAATTTACTGAGAAATCAGGCAACTGAGTTTGTCAAATCAACGCTGCCGTGGCAAGATAAAACTTTTTATGGCCGATATAAAGTTCAATATCAGGATAAGAATATTCTTAGTGTTTATTATACTGAAAGTATAAATGCTGAGAAGGTTGCTCATCCGGCCAATATGACCAGTTCCGTGACGATCAATTTAAATACAGGAGAAAAGTTAACCTTGGATAATCTTTTTAAGGTTAATAGCGGATATTCGGCAATTCTTCTTCAGGATATGGAAAAACAAGTGAAAGAGAAGAATTTAAACCTCTTTGAAGCTTTGCCGCAACCAAGTGGAAATCAGGATTTTTATATAACAAGCACCTCATTAGTACTTTACTTCCAACCGGCTGTCTATACGCCTGATTACTATGGAGTTCTGGAATTTGCTATTCCTTTGGATTCTTTAAAAGAGCTGTTGAATACTGATCTGCTTACGTAATCTGTTAGCGTTTACTCTTACGCCGCTTCTGGGCAATGGCTTATTTGTTCCCACATTCCCTATTAATAGTAAAACAGATCCGGAAATTTACCTCGAAAGTTCTTTGGAATACGAATAACCAATTCTAACGGGTGAAAGAATTGGTAAAGCTTTATATATCCGCTTTGCTTTCTAAAGTTCTAAGGTATGTGAGGTTTTTATTAAATATCAGCATAATAAACAAAACCTTGGGCAGATTAAGCATGCTTAAACATATCTTCTCTCAAATTTTACTCTCATCAATAACGGCGATGAGAGTTTTTTTAAAAATAAATAGGAGCCAGGTGCCCCAAAACGGCAGTGACTTTGTCCTGCTAGTTGATAGTTCGGATTGACCGGGATAAAATGGTGTAATGAATGCTGTGATATTGGGTGCGAATTTTTAGCATGGTACGGATAGGGGAAACAACTTAAGCACAGTTTGAAAACAATAATTATTATGATATAATTACTGCAAATAAAGATATCGATATAGTAGGTACTATATCCTTTCTTTCATAATTTCCAAGTTGGTTTGGTGCTCCGCTGTAGAAACATTTCAATAATACTTAAATCCACAAACAGGAAGGGCTGATGACAATGTTTAAACGAATTTTGGTACCAACCGATGTTTCAGAGGCTTCACGCAAGGCTTTTCTTACGGCGCTACAGCTGGCAAGGCAATTTAACTCTGAAGTGGAACTTTTCCACGTTACCTATAATCCTGAGGCTTATTGGGGTTATACAGTGTCTTATGGTATTGTCGTGTCTCAGGAGCAGATTGACCAAAACGGAGAAGCAGCCTTGGAGGCAGCTTTAACAGGGATTGACGTGAGCGATATCTCCCTGTCTAAAAAGCATGTTTCAGGGCATCCCGCAGCGGCAATTATAGAAGAAGCTAAGAGGGACTTTGATCTCGTAGTCATGGGTAGCCGCGGTTATGGTCCTATCGCGGGCACTGTATTGGGAAGTGTAACTCAGCGAGTTCTCGGTCACACTCAATGCCCGGTACTTGTGGTAAAGTAGTAAACTTATAGGTACTTTTAACGACTCGCCTATTGAATACATTGAGGGGAATGATTATTTTGAATCTGACATTTTTGGGAGCAGCGCAGATGGTTACGGGTTCGTGTTATCTACTCGAAACCGGGGGCCATAAAATTTTAATTGATTGTGGTTTGTTTCAAGGAAATAAACATATTAAAGATAAAAATTACAATGAGTTTCCCTTTTCTCCTCAAGAGATATCCTTAGTTCTACTTACTCACGCTCATACTGATCACAGTGGCTTAATTCCCAAGCTCTATAAGAACGGATATAAAGGGCCGGTATATACCACACATGCTACGATTGAGTTATGTCAAATCATGTTGCCGGATAGTGGTCATATTCAAGAGATGGAAGTGGAGCGGAAAAACCGTAAATTAACTCGAGCAGGGCTGCCGCTATTGAGTCCTATTTATACCTCAGAGGAAGCCGCAGGCTGTTTGAAATACTTTAAAGGTGTAGAGTATAGGAAAAAATTAGAGCTTTTACCAGGCTTGGAAGTTTGTTTTCAGGATGCCGGTCATATTTTAGGGTCTGCTATGATTGAAGTATGGGTTACTGAAGGAGAACAAACTTTAAAATTTGTATTTTCCGGTGACATTGGCAACGCCCCGGAACCTTATTTAGAACAACCGGCTTGTATACCCGAGAGTGACTACATTATTATGGAGTCAACCTACGGCAATCGCATACATGGAGATACAAGCGACCGGCTAAATAAATTTAAAGAAGTTATCAATGAGACCTTTGCCAAAGGAGGAAACTTAGTGATTCCATCCTTTGCGATTGAACGCACCCAGGATCTTCTCTATTATCTGGAAATTTTGCACGATAATAAAGATATTCCTTCAGTAGATGTGTATATCGACAGCCCTTTAGCCGTGGAAGCTACGAAAATCTTTCAACACAGTTTAAAATACTTTAATAAAGAAACGCAAAACTTAATCAAGCAAGGTGAAAATCCGCTGAACTTGCCCAGATTGCATTTTAGTCTTACAGCTAAAGACTCTATAGCGTTAAATGAGATTAAAGGGAAAGCAATTATCATTTCAGCAAGCGGCATGGCTGACGCGGGAAGAATAAAACACCATCTTAAACATAACCTTTGGCGTCCTGAAGCGACAGTATTGTTTGTAGGTTACCAGGCAGAAGGCACTTTAGGCCGTCGGCTCCTAAGCGGAGAAAAAAAGGTAACAATTCATGGGGAAGAAATTTCGGTGAAAGCTAAGATTGAGAATATTGACGGTTTTTCGGCCCATGCGGACCAAAGAGGCCTTCTTAACTGGATTCGATGCAGTGGAACTCCTGCTCAGGGAATCATATTGGTCCATGGCGAAGAAGAGGCGCAGTCAACTCTGGCGGAGAAGATTAAAGCCCAAATTGATTTAGAGCCTTTGATTCCGTCGCTTGGAGAGACTTTTCAATGGAACGCAAGCGGCATGACACGCAGCTCGAAACCTTTGACTTCTGCCCCCCCATTAGCGGTTGAGACAACCGAGACGGTGCCGACGGCAGATCAGAATAAAGCTTTGAATAAAACGCTTGACGAAGCGTTAGCGGGATTAATGGACAAGGTTCATAAGCTATCTGAGAAAGAACGTCAACGGGAGAATTCATCGGATGCCTTACAAAATGTGCTTGAAATAAGCCGATTAGTAGATCACAAGCTTAATGGCTTTTGAAAAAGAGAATTTTTAAATTGATGGCGGAGAGATCCCTTTGACGGGACTCTCCGTTGTTTTAAGTAAAGGTTTGATCAAGATAATCATATCCGCCGGCTGGAATGCCCATCTGTGCCAGCTGTCAGATACTATCGTGGAACTGACGCCTGGTTTAAGAAAGAATTGCGAAGCGCTGTGAGTGACATGAAGTGTTTTTATTAGCTATCAATAAAAGGGTTCGGTCTAAAATCTAATTTCAATTATAGTTATGCAAAAGACGGGGAAGTGTTATAATAAGCTTAAATTAAGCTTGTCTGGCAGAAGAAGCTTTGGGGGTACATCTTTGCAATGAAGTATTTATTGGCTTTAGTGTTTGCTTTTCTAATTGTTTATTTAATAATACCTTATTTAAGGACATTATCCTTTAAATGGGGTTTTGTGGATAAACCAACAGGGAGAAAAAAGCATCAGAAGCCCATTCCTTTATTGGGCGGCATCGGTATATTTTTAGGATTCATTTGTGGCTATTTCACGTTTATAAGACCAATTGACAATAAATCCGCCTCTTTAATCATCGCTTCTGTGTTAGTTCTGTTGATCGGAATTCTCGACGACTGGTATAAAGCTCTTGGCAAAGAATTTCCGGCGTTCCCTCGGCTTGTGGTACATACCATTGCGGCTATAATTGTTTATTTCTCCGGCATAGTATTTTACGGCTTTACAAATCCGGTGACGCATCAATATATAATCTTGCCGGCGGCTCTGCAGTTTATTTTAAGTATAATGTGGATTGTTGGAGTAACTACAGTTATAAATTGGTCGGATGGCATTGATGGTCTTGCCGGGATCTTGTCGGCTATTGCAGGGTCAACGTTATTTGTTGTTGCTTTAGCAAAGGGTCAAAGCGGCTCGGCATTATTATCGGCTCTGGTTGTCGGCGTAGCCTTAGGTTTTCTAAGATACAATAAGCACCCTGCCCAAATATTTATGGGTGATTCCGGGGCAAACTTTTTGGGATTCATTTTAGGAATTATTGCTCTTGATGGGGCTTTTAAGCAAGCCACTTTAATTTCCCTTTCAATTCCGGTGCTGGCCTTGGGAGTACCTATTTTCGATAATTTGATTATTGTCGCAAAGCGGTTTTATAGAGGTGAGCCTATTTATAAGGCTGATGCGGGCCAAATACATCACAGACTGTTGTCTTCCGGACTTAGCCAAAAACAAACGGTGGCATTTATTAGTTTAATCAGTGTATGCTTCAGTTTGCTTTCCATTATTATTTTACTGCTGAAAGTCTAATGGTAATAATTAAAATCCCCCGTGTAGTGGAAGTCCGGGAACCAGCTGAATTTCGTATAGTGTATCAACAAACGGCAGCCCTTGGCTGCCGTTGTTTGATTTGAGAGAAGTGTCAATAAGCGTGGATGTTCAGAAGATCCCCTATACTCTATGAGCAAAGCAGCAGTTCGAAGTCCGGCTTCAAAGAAGCAGGATTCAAAATAGCGAAAGACAGCAATTGTTCTCAATGCTTTCTAAACATTAATTCAAGATTGATTAGCACTATCGCAAGCAGAGTTATTGTTCCGCCCACAAGCTGGATAGGCAAAACGCTTTCTTTCAGAATGAGGTAACCGCAGAGCACTCCTACAACAGGAATAAGATTTAAATAAATTGTTGTTAGGGCCACATCTAAACGTTTTAGAGCATAAGTATACAACAAATAACCACCGACTGAGCAAAAAAATGCCAGAAATAAAATATTCCCCAAAGCAATAGGAGAAAAAAACTTCCATTCTTTGCTTTCCAGGAAAGATAAAGGGATAAAGCATAATGTTCCAAAAATCGTTTCATATGTAGTCAAAAATAAGCCCGAATATTTCTTTTGCAGAGATTTATTGACCAGTGTAAAAAATGCCCAAGATATCATAGCGCAAATCATTAAAATATTTCCCAGAAATTGGCCGGAACTCAACTCAACCTTTCCATTAGCAGTTACCGCAAGGTAAGAGCCCCCTACCGCAACAACAACCCCCAATAGTTTCAAAAATGATAGTCTGCTATGAAAGAAGAGTACATCCAGTACTATAGTTATAATTGGAACAAGCGAAACAATTAGCGAAGCATTTATTGCTGAAGAAAATTTGACGCCGATATTTTCAAAAATAAAATATATTGCAATCCCAAAAATTCCGCCTAAAACCATTTTGGGCAGGTCTGATTTTTCAAGTTTAGTTTGAGGTTCAACTCTGTGAAGAATAGCCCAAAGCATCAAGGATGCTATTGCAAAACGCAGAAGTGCCATCGTGATAGGAGGAATTTCAATGACCGTTATTTTTATACTAACGTAGGAAATTCCCCAGAATATTATTACGGCAACCATTGCTAAATTAGCGAGGAATTGTTCATCAGATAGAATGAGCCTAAGTCTCCCGTTCTGTGCCATCTCATTATTGAAATTGTAGTTCATAAAATAGTTCTCCGTTACTAAATTGTTCAATTAATTAAATATTGACATGATCAATAATTGTAGAGGATAGGAAGGATTTGGCCTGTGTTAGTTTTGGCCTCAGGTTTGATTTTACCATTTTTGTTCCGGATTTAGAACTCTTCTTTCTGATTTTCTTGTTCTAAATGGGGTCTTTATTTTTTTGATTATAAAACCTAAAAGATCAAAGCCATAAATTCTTGGCTTTTTTAAACTTCAATTTAAAAAATTGCTTAACAGTTTAAAAAATCCCCCCAATATTTTTGTGAACAAAAAACTTTTTTTATTTACATAAACGTGACAGATAGCCGTTTTAGATATTAAACTAAAAAAAGTTGCTAGTTCGCCCTATTCTTTAAGAAAGGAGTGTCATCTTAAGATTCCAAGCACTTATTGAAAAGCTATTATTCATTCATAATTAAGTTTCAAATCATTTTATGTTCAACTTGTATAGGCTTTCACTTTCAAGGAGAACTAGTAATACTTAACTATTTAACTTTCCGAAATCTTAGTTTATTGCGAAATAAATAGTGCTAATCTTCACAAAAATATGTGAAGGTTTTAACTTGGTGTACAACTCTAAATTTTCATGACATTACCTCAAGTTGTAGAAAAATGGTAAATAATTTGGTTAAAGTTTTAACGGAAATTAGCAAGAGAGTTTACTAAAAAGGTGGTAAAACCCATGGCAGGCAAAGCAGGACAAGGAAAAAAATTGTCCAGACGTTCTTTTCTTAAGTTTGTTGGAGGAGCAAGTTTAGTTGGTGTTCCGCTAAATTTGGCTGGTTGTGGCGAAGTGGCTACACCTGATAAAGCTGTTGGCGGAAATGGCTGGATGCCAACCCAGTACAATGCGCCGGGCAGCTGGCCAACCAACGTTCGTGGTCGCGTTCCAATTGACCCAACAAACCCTTCAATTATTAGAGATGACCAAAAGTGTATTCTTTGCGGTCAATGTATTGAAGCATGTGAGAAAGTTCAATCGGTGTTCGGAAGCTACGAACTGCCGATTAAAAACGAAACTGTTTGTGTAAATTGTGGACAGTGTGTTCAGTGGTGTCCCTCCGGAGCGATTTCAGAGCGAGATGATATTGATAAAGTATTTAAAGCTATCGCGGATCCTAATATCACGGTTGTCGTACAGACGGCGCCGGCAACTCGCATTGGTCTTGGTGAAGAATTTGGCATGCCGGTCGGAACTAATGTTCAGGGTAAACAAGTTGCGGCTTTGAGAAAATTAGGATTTGATGTAGTTTTTGACACTAATTTCACAGCTGACCTGACAATCATGGAAGAAGGCACTGAGCTTGTTAAACGTGTTAAAGGCGAATTGAAGAAGCCTATTCCGCAGCTCACATCATGTTGCCCGGGCTGGGTTAAGTTTGTTGAATACTTTTATCCCGATCTTATTCCTAATTTGTCATCAGCCAAGTCTCCTCAGCAGATGGAAGGGACTTTGATGAAAACCTATTATGCTGAAAAGAACAATGCAGATCCTAAAAAGATTTTTTCGGTGGCTATCATGCCTTGTACGGCAAAGAAATTTGAATGTCAGCGTCCTGAAATGGTTTCAGCCCAAAAAGAATTAAAAGACAGCAAGGTTTCTCCTGATGTGGATGTAGTCCTTACCACCAGAGAACTGGCCAGAATGATCAAAAGGGCCGGCCTTAATTTTGCTTCTCTCTCTGACGATCAGTATGATCAGCTCATGGGTTCCGGAACAGGAGCGGGAGCAATTTTCGGTACCACCGGTGGTGTTATGGAAGCCGCGGTTCGTTCTGCCTATTATCTTATAACTGGACAACAGCCGCCTTCAGCACTTTGGGAGTTAACACCTGTCAGAGGAATGCAGGGTGTTAAAGAAGCGGCCGTTAATATCCCGGGAATAGGCGACATAAAAGTAGCTGTAATTTCCGGCCTGGCCAATGCCAGAAAGGTTATGGACCAGATTAGAGCCGGCAATGCTCCGTGGGTTTTTATTGAAGTCATGGCTTGCCCCGGGGGTTGCGAATATGGCGGCGGACAACCTCGTGCTTCCTCTCCTCCTTCAGATGAAGTTCGCAATAGGCGCGCTGCATCGTTATACCAAATTGATGCTAAGGCAAAACTGCGCAACAGTCATGATAATCCCCAAATCAAACAAATCTATACGGATTTTTTAAGCACTCCAATGAGCGAAAAAGCAGAAGAACTTTTGCATACCAATTATATTTCCAGGGCGGCAGAATTTGTTGCTAAAAAACCTGGAAGCCAATTAATTTGAGCTTAGGAGGTGAAGGAAGATGGCAAAAGGGATACTCGTGGATATACCAAAATGTATAGGTTGTGAAAGTTGTTCGGTAGCCTGCAAGTTGTGGAATGAACTTGAATGGGACCCGCAGGAAAAGAACAAGACTGCAGCAGACCGGGCAAAGGAACCTAACAAAGGCTTATGGCCTGAAGAATGGACATCTATAAATCGTTATGACGTACAGAAGAATGGCACCTCAGTCTGGAGGTATGTCAAAACTCAATGTTTCCACTGTGAAGAGCCTGCCTGTGTGTCAGCATGTTTCTCCAAAGCATTACAAAAGCTTCCCCAGGGACCGGTCATCTATGACCAGAAGCTGTGCGTAGGCTGCCGCTACTGTATGATGGCCTGTCCGTTTGACATACTGAGATACGAATGGAATAAGGCCATTCCCGGAGTAAGAAAATGTCAGATGTGCCCGACAAGAGTCGTCAATAACCAGGAAACGGCATGTACTTCAGTGTGCCCGACGGGAGCAATTACCTTTGGGGACAGAGACCAATTGTTGGTGGAGGCTAAAAAAAGAATCAAGGACAACAGTTATATAAACAAAGTATTTGGAGAAAAAGAAGCAGGGGGAACATCCTGGCTTTATATCTCAGACACGCCGTTTGAGCAGATGAAATTTAGAACGGATGTAACAACTAAGCCGCTGCCTTCCTACACAGAAGGATATATGAAACTTACACCATTTATAGGAGGTACCTGGGCGGCTGTATTAGCAGGGCTGTATTTATTTAACAATAAAGACAAGGAACCTCTAGAGTAATAGCAAAAACAGAATGGAGGGAAATGTATGGATATTGTTACCACTTTCGTAAAACAAGCAGGAGCGAAACCGAACAGTGTGAGATGGAGATTTAGGTTAACTCCTATGAGATTAGTGTTTATGGCCATAGCAGTCGCAGCCATAGCAGTAATCCTGGTACGTTTTGTAGCAGGCTTGGGCGCGACGACCAACCTGAACGACCAGTGGCCATGGGGACTATGGATTGCTTTTGATGTCCTGTTAGGGGTAGCCTTGGCAGGAGGCGGCTATGGTACCTGCCTTATAGTATATGTACTACGCCGGGATAAATTTTATCCAATAGCGAGAAGTACAATGCTGACATCATTATTAGGTTATATTGTTGTCGTACTTGGATTATTAATTGAAGTAGGACAATGGTTCAACTTCTGGAGACCATACGTATCATGGGGACATGCCAGCGTATTATTTGAAGTTTTCTGGTGCGTCTCATGCTATACATTGATTCAGGTTCTGGAATTCTGCGAAATAGCAACGGAGAAAGTATTTAAAGGGGTGCATAAATACCTTAAGAAAGCAATGCCGGTATTGCTGGTAATCGGTATTACCCTGCCGACATTACATCAATCATCATTGGGGGAACTGTTCTACCTGATGGTCGGCAAAGAAAACGTTCTTTGGTGGTCGGTATTTTTGCCGCCGTTTTTCTTGCTGTCATCTTTTTTTGTCGGGGCAGGTATGATTGTTGTAGAAAGCAGTCTAGCCGGGAAGGCTTTTGCTCATAAAGTGGATATCCCTGTCTTAAGAGGGCTGGTTAGAATATCCGGTGGGGCTATGCTCTTGTATTTAATTTTAAAAATTGTAGATATAGCGGTAAAAGGAGCTTTTGCCAATGTTTTTGCCTTTGATCTACCCAGTATCATGTTCCTGATCGAACTGGTTTTTGGCGTAATAATCCCGATAATCATAGCCTTCAGTTCCCTGTCAGGCACCCGCAAAGGCTTGATTTGGTTTGGCATACTTGATGTGGCCGGAGTAGTTCTCAACAGGTTTGATGTAGTGTTCACAGGGATGGGCAAATATCTCAATCAATACGGCGGACATTATTTTCCTGCTTGGACAGAGTTTATAGTCAGTTTAGGATTAGTCTCAATAGCTTGTTTAGCATATCTGTTCATAGTAGAAAACTTCAGGATTATCGGTCATCAAGGTTCAGGGCTGGCTGAAGGTACAATGAATGAAAATGGCGAATACGCCTTCACAGCGAAATAAAGCTTCAGATTCTGCTAAAATTAAGAACCAGCTTAGAAGAAGTATTGATGGTCATAAATCTGTGTGTTGTACTTTGTTGGCTATAGATCCCAGAGAATGGGAACAGGGAAAGTCTGTGAGTTTCACTGTTATGGCATTTTTTAGATGTTATTCGACATAGGGGCTGCTGAACAGCCCCTATGTCGAACATAACGGTTGGCACAAATGAGGTGTCCTTAATGATCTTTAATTGTCAAATTTTATTTAATCACGCTAATTGTCTCAATAACAAAAAAGCATTTGTTAATATTTGCCGTTTATGTGTTGACTCATGTCCACACCAGGCTATTTCCCTATATTTTGAACTTGATGCCAAACGTTGCACAGAATGCGGGATTTGCATGGCTGTCTGTCCGAGCGATGGATTTGTCTATCGCGACTTTGACAAACTCTATGAGTATCTTCGAACTTCAGAGAAAATTGTTTTGAACTGCCCCCAAGCAATTCCAGCTGGCTATGAAATTCCTTGTCTGGGGATACTCGACCGGGATTTGTGGATGACCCTCATGTTGCGTGCCCGAGAGAAAGAATTGACGATATATACTGGAGTATGTGCAGATTGTCCGGATAAAAAAGCTTGTGGAATGAGCGTACAGACTTTTAAAGAAATACATAACACTTGGCAGGACCATCCGCCCTTAAGAATTAAAGTTGCCCCTGATAATGGGAACAACGAAACAGTGATCCAAGAAACGCTGTCTGCTCAACTTCAGAACGAGAAAAAAAGTTGGCGGGACAGCGGTCGTGAGAAGTTTGAAGCAATATTACCGGGGATCACTGCTGGTGAAGCGTATCTTATTGCGAAGACGCGGCAGTTTTTGGGAGAAACCTGGAAGTCCCAAGAATCCGCAGTTAAGGCACTTCCTATACCGGCATTAAATGTGAGTGAAAGCTGTACAAATTGCGGTGAATGCCCAGAGATTTGTCCGCAAGGAGCTTTGACGAAAGAGGAAAATAGGGAACAATTGACCTTGATTTATGAACCAATGAAATGCACCCGCTGCCAAAGGTGTGTCAGTATATGCCGCTCTAAAGCTTTAAAGATGGAAATAAAATCATTATCTTACCGTTTATTGACGGGTAAAATTCTTTTATACCAGGGAAAACGGCGCTTTTGCTCTCGGTGTGGCAAGCAAGTGTTTGATGGTTTAGAGCCGCCATTGTGTATGGCCTGTGTGATGAGCGATCCTAATGAGGTGTTATATTCCGAGTGAATTTGAATCTTGAACATTACCTGCCAAGCTTTCTTTAGATAGTACATAGGTTCTGAGGAGTCTATTGCGTAAAATAGCGGCAAAGTGATTATTTAGCCCAAAATGGGGGGGCGTTGCAGAGCTTGGGCGTTCTTTAGGTCAGGGTATCAAAGAGTTTAAGAGTGCAACTAATGGAGAGGAAGAGTATAATAAAATCAACATTAGTAAATCCAAGTAATAGTCAGTCTGCGAATAATGGAGATAACCCTAAATAGACGTTGCCAATCAGAATTAAATGTCAGGAGAAAACCAGCTAAAAGGAAACATTTGGTGGAAAATAGTACATGCTTAGTTGAAAATATAATGCATTACCTTAGATTTAAAAGGAGTGTATGCCAAAAATGTTTCGTCCAAAAATGATTTTGGGGGCAGTTTTATTTGCGTTATTATTAAGCGGCTGTTCATCCCCATCCGCCAATCAACAACAAACAAGTTCAGAGCTGCCGAAAACTATTAATGCCTCATATGTGTCCAGACCAATTAATGTACCATCAATTGTAGCTCAAGATAAAAAATTGTTTGAAACAGAATTTGCTAAGGATAATATTCAATTTAAATGGCATGATTTGACAACACCGGATAGTCAGCTAGAAGCCCTTGCTTCTGGTTCCTTAGATTTTGCAAACAGTCTCAATAATCTCTCGGCTATATTAGCCAATGCAAATGGCAACGACATTAAGGTAATATCTTCCTACTCGACATTTCCCCAAGGTATAGCCTTAGTTGCTAGAGCAAACGATGGCATAAGCAAGGATGCCGATCTTAAGGGAAAGAAAATTGGACTTCAAAGCGGTACAATGCTCTACCAAATGCTGGTTGAAGATTTGGCTAAATCAAACCTTAAAGAAAATGATGTTACCTTAGTTAATATGGATTCATCAACAGCTTTAACAGCCTTATTGAGCGGTCAAATTGATGCAACAATTCTGCCGGACCCATTGCTTTCCAAAGCAATGGCCTCAGGAAAAGCTATTAAACTTCGGACAGCGGAAGGGTTAATTTCCGGATTATCCGTAATTGCCGTTAGAAGCGATTTCGCCCAAAAATATCCGGATCTCGTAAAGCGATTTTTAGCCGTTCACAAGCAATCCCTAGATTGGAGTAATAACAATCTGGATCAGGCCCTTCAACTTGCTGCAGCTAAAAATCAAATGGATATAAAAGCTGTTAAAAAAATGTATCCCGAATTTTCATTCGCTATGAGCCTTAACGAAGCTAAGCAAGATTTAATTCAGTCGGCAGAATTTCTTAAAAAGGAAGGCATGATACCAAGTAATACGGATACTACGAAACTTATAAATGACTTAGTAGATACTAGCTTCATGCCTCGCTAGAAGATAGGAGCTATTATGTTCAAAAAAGTGAAATTTGGTTTGCAAGGGGTTATTTTGCCCCTTGCAATTATTCTTATCTGGCAGATAGTCAGCAGCAAGGGACTTGTAAATAGCTATATTTTACCCTCTCCCTTATATATTGCCTTACGCTGTATGCAGTTGGTTAAGAGTGGAAATTTACAACTAAACATATTAGCAAGTATGATTAGGGTTGTCATAGGATTTTTAATAGCCTTATTAGTGGCATTGCCATTAGGAATAATATTGGGGTTAAATAAAAGGGTAAACGTTTTACTGACCCCCCTGTTGAATTTTTTTCAACAAATTCCCGGTATAGCTTTAATACCAATATTTATACTTTGGCTTGGGATAGAGGAACGCTCAAAAATAGCTATTATAGCTTATTCTGCGCTATTCCCAATTTTATTAAATACGGTCATTGGAATAGAAACAACCGATAAAAACCTTATAGAAGTTGCTAAAATCAATGGATTATCAAGAATCGGATTAGCTTATAGAGTGTATCTGCCAAGTATGCTGCCAAACTTATTCGTTGGAATGAGATTGGGGTTAAGTTACTGTTGGCGTTCATTAGTAGCCGTTGAATTACTGGGAGCATCTAAAGGGCTAGGATATTTAATACAACAAGGAAGAGAATTGGCTCAACCCGAAACAATGTTTTTAGGAGTGTTAATTATAGGCTTAATAGGTATGATGTTTGATAATTTATCAAAAGGAATAGAGCAAAAAATGGTTAGGTTTAAGCATATCAATAAAGAGGAATAAGCGATGAGTTTATTAGAAATCAACAATGTGTGTAAGCATTTTAAAATAGGAAATGAATTAATAAGTGTTTTAGAAGACATAACCTTAACAGTAGATAAAGGGGAACTGGTTTGTTTATTAGGTGTGAGTGGATGCGGCAAAACTACGTTATTAAGATTGATATCAGGGTTAGAGAATCCGACATCGGGACAAATTTTAATAAATGGCAGTAAGTACAAAATAAAAAATAAAACTGTAAACATGGTATTCCAAGAACCAAGATTATTTCCCTGGCTTTCAGTTAAAGAGAATATAAGTTTTGGCTTAAAAGGAAACTATGATGCCGAATTAATAAACTATAAAGTTGATGAGATGCTTAATAAATTAGGATTAAGTTCATATAAAAACGAAATGCCGTATAAACTTTCGGGGGGACTGGCACAACGAGTAGCGGTTGCCAGAGCATTGGTGACAGAACCTGAACTGCTACTGTTGGATGAGCCATTTTCAGCTCTGGATTCAATTACTAAAAAAAGTATTATAGAAGATTTATTAATTTTATGGAAGTCATTAGATTTTACAATTATCCATGTTACCCATAATGTAGATGAAGCGATCATGTTAGCCCAAAAAATAATAGTGTTGAAGTATAGAAATAGCGATACTGAATTCTTTGATGCAAATTTAGCATATCCGAGAAGCCCTGAGAGCGATTGCTTTAAAGAATTAAAAAGTAAAATAATTAAAAGTTATTAATTTTAACGGACTTGTCGCGTTAGACAAAAACCGGTAAATATATTATTCCTTATATAGAACTTTTGGATTATAACGTAATTATGCGTTGGTAGGGAAGACAAAGGCCTTCTCGGCAACGTATTTTTATTTTAATATAGTAAGCAAACCAGTTGATAGAACTCTGCAGTTTTTAAAAGAACATTGCTCTTCTTAGTCGAGGGGCATTCGTTGGACCTACAATAATGAAGATATTTTCGGGCTATCAATCTGTTTTCGAAGTTGAAATTAGCCGCTAATAAAGGTAAGGTATAAGAGCACTGTCGTATACGGATAAGGTATTTGATTTTGTTTTTTACAAATGAATTAGATAAAATTTAAATATTTTTTGGCTTTAACTGTAAAATTAAAAGCGAGGAATATGGATGAATGTTTTTAGCATAGATATGGGAACTATTCTGATTATACTTGTTTTAGGGCATGTTCTGACAGGTGTGCTTATAATTTCATACAGATTTCAACATAATAAGGAGAAATCAGTCAACATATTTCTAATGTCTAAATTATTTCAATCGGTTGCCTGGATTATGCTTGGCTTTAAAAAAGTTATTCCCGAGATTATTGGAGTATCGATAGCGAATTCTATATTATTTATTGGTGCTGCCCTAGAACTAATCTCCTTTTTAACTTTAATAAATAGTTACAATAGAATTATAAAAAGAAATTATAATATCTTGATTTTTGTATGCATACTTACTTTTAATGTTGCAGTGGTATATGGTGCAACAGAAAATATTAGGATTGTCTTTGCTTCCTTAATTACAGCTGTATTAATTGTCTTTCCGGTATACAAATTATTCAAACATAAAGATTCATCCCTATTACAAAAGGTAATAGCTACTTTTTACGTTATTACGATGATCTCTTTTCTTTCTAGGGCCTACGCAGCATTAACTTTGGCCCATGATATGACACTATGGTCGACAAATATTTTCAACACCTGGTCCTTTCTTGTGTTGTATCTTGTAATGATTGTAGGTAGTATAGGATTCATCCTGTTAGCAAAAGAAAAATTGGATTTTGAAATAGTCAAAGCTGCTTCCTTTGATGAGTTAACAGATATATTTAACCGCAGAACCTTTATATTGCACGCGAAAGAGCTTATTTCTCTATTTGCGAGGAAAAAAGAGCAAATTTCATATTTGCTTATAGATATTGATCACTTTAAACTAATTAATGATGTACACGGGCATTATATAGGGGACATCGTCTTAAAGGAGTTTGCGGCGACTATCAAGGCACAATTAAGAGACTATGATTTATTTGGTAGATACGGCGGTGAAGAATTCGCCATATTGCTTCCAGGAACTGATGAAGAAGATTCTATAGAAGTTGCAGAAAGGTTAAGAAAAACAATCGAAGCTGCATCGGTTAGTATTGCACCCGAAATAAAGTATACTATAAGTATAGGCGTAGTTACTCTAATTCCAAATTCAGATACCAATGTCGATATACTCTATAAGCTAAGTGACAATGCTCTTTATACGGCAAAGTTTCAAGGAAGGAATCGTGTTGTGCGGTCCTAAAAGTAGTAATCACCTGGGAAAAAACAAAGATGGATAGGCGGAGAAAAATGATCGACTTTAAAGAAATAGAAATTCACGACAAAAAATGGATGGCCCCCCTTCTTGCTATTGCCGACATGCGCGGCAGTCATCAAAATTTCACAAACATTTTTTCCTGGTCAAAAATTTATAACTATCGTGTCGCACAGGTGGCTGGTTTTCTTGTGGTCAAGGGAGTTCTTGATGATATCCCTTATTATTTTTATCCTGCGGGCTCAGGGAATCTCAAAAACGTGTTTGAAATTATGAAGCAAGATGCAGTTTCCTGTGGGCATGAATTTGTACTAGCCGGAGTTTCCCCCGAAAATATTTCGATAATAAATGGCGAGTATCCTGAGCACTTCGAATATAGAGAGATGCGTGACAGCTTTGACTATGTTTATTTTCTGGACAAGCTTGTTACACTGTCAGGAAATTCACTTCACTCCAAACGGAATTATCTCAATAGATTTATGAAAGAACATCATGAATGGCGTTTTGAACTTATCGACCTGGACAATCTGCAGGAATGTTGGGAAATGAATCAAGAGTGGTGTAAAATCAACCCTTGTGATGAAGGCAGTAGTTCCCATGAAAACTGCGCGGTACGTCGCTGTTTTGAGAATTTTCCCGAACTGGGTTTAGAGGGTGGACTTCTCCGTATGGAGGGGAAAGTGGTTGCCTATACTATGGGAGAAAAATTAAATTCGGATACTTACGTCATACATATTGAAAAAGCCTTTGGCGATATCGTGGGCGCCTATCAAATGATCAATCACGAATTTGCTTCAGTTATTAAAAAGAACTATCCTAATCTGACTTATGTAAACCGTGAGGAGGATATGGGTATTGAAGGACTGCGAAAAGCTAAATTATCCTACCATCCCGACAGAATGGAAGAAAAGTACATGGCAACTTATTTTGAGGGGTAAAGAGTTAGGTGGGAATGAAAACAAGATGCAAGAAATAAGACTGGCTCAAGAAGGTGACGTAGATCGCCAAAAAGAGATATGGCAGCTTTGTTTTGGTGATCCTGTCAGTTATATTGATTTCTACTATTCCAATCGGTATAAGAATGCCGAAACAGCTGTATTGCTCCATAAAGGAGAGATTGCAGCCATGCTTACAATGATGCCTGTCAGAACAGTGAGGCCTGATAACTGCAGCTTTAGAACCTCCATGATATATGCAATCGCAACAGATCCACAACACCAGAACAAAGGTTTTGCGACCCAATTAATAGATTTTAGCGACCAATATCTTAGAGACTGTCAGACTGAACTTTCCGTATTAGTTCCAGCTAACGCGCAGCTTTTTGACTATTATCGCAGACAGGGATACCGCAGTGGATTCTATATTAAAGAGACTCAGCTTTCTTCCCATGATGTGGATAGGCTGCCTGTTAGCAGACAGTGCACTTGTAGTATCAAATCAATAACCCCTCAAGAGTATAACTGGCGCAGAAATAACCAGCTAAAGGGTAGGTTCTATATTTCATACCCGGATGAAGACATTGTCTATCAAAAGAAACTCTCACTATTATCTGGCGCGGATATTTATGCCATCGATATTGAAGATATTAAAGGGTGCTTAGCGGTTGAAAGAATTAGCCCGGATAAAGTGCTGATTAAAGAACTCTTACTCCCTGAAGATTATATATATCTAGCTATAAAACAGATACTTCAATTTGCAGCCGCTAGTGAATATATTTTTCGCACGCCACCATACTTGGGCGAGCATTTAAGAGGTACCTTACGACCTTTCGGAATGTTTAAAAGACATATAAAATCTGATTGGATTATTCCTCCTGGCAATTTGGGATATTTAGGATTTGCCTTTGATTAGAATTACCCTTTGACGACTTCTGACTAAACTTTAAAAAAGAAATGGGCTTTTGTAAGTTGTCTTGTTAACGAGCAAAAATTCGCATATTAGGTTCTAAGGGGTGGGGCACCGAAGGTGTCCCTTTTACCCTGAAGAGGATTGGTAAAGTTTTTCGTTTTTTCCTAACCACCATAGTTAACTAAAATAAAGAATTCTGCAATGAACTGGAGAAATAACAATGCTTAAATATGAGGAGCAGGGGGCTTGGGTTAGAAATTCAAATCCTTTAAGGGATTTGAACGATAAAAATATTGCTTCTGGAATTGTAGCGGCTTTATTGGTGCTGACCGGTCCACCGGCCATTATTTTAGAGGCTGCCGCCAAAGGAAATTTTACCGTGGAACAAACCATCTACTGGATGTTTGCCGTTTATGTATTTGGGGGCATTCTTAGTATTTTGCTGCCACTGTATTATCGGATGCCGATTACCGCAGGTCATTCCATTACAGGTGTTGCTTTCCTAGCGACAGTTACATCACAGTTTGGCTACCATGAGCTTATTGGGTCCTATATGTTCGCGGCATTGCTCATTTTTTTGACCGGATATTTCGGAATTTTTTCCAAACTCCTTCAATATGTTCCCAAACAAATAATAGCTGCGATGTTGGCGGGAATGATAACTCAGTATATGGTAAACTTCGTTGTTTCCATCAGTCAGATACCAATAATAGGCGGTCTGGCTCTTGTTGCCTATCTTGTGTTTAATAAATGGGATAGGAGAGTCCCCCCTATGGTTGCGGCAATAGCCGTAGCGTTTGTGCTGTTATTTTTGACCCAACCTTTAAAGGTTAATAGTTTAGAAACTTCCTTTATCTTACCCACAATTCAGTTGCCGGAATTTAATATGCTAAGTTTTCTCACCGTCTCAATCCCTCTTGCCTTGCTTATCTTAAGTAATGATGCGGCAGTTGGGCTAGGTGCTTTAGAACAAAATGACTTTAAGCCCCCCATTAATAGAGTTGTGACATATAGTGGGATTTTTTCTTTATTGGCAAACTTTTTTGGGGGTCAATCCGCTAATATTGCGGGAATGATGTCGGCCATTTGTTCAGATGAGGCGGCCGGTCCTAGAGAAAAAAGGTATATGGGATCAGTTGTTGCAGGCATTATTAGTGTATTTTTCGGTTTGTTTTCCTGGTATCTAGTGCCTGTGATTCAGTCATTACCTAAGGTATTTGATTCCATTTTGGTAGGTTTCGCACTTCTTGGCGTGTTTGGAAATAGCTTATATACAGGCTTTTCTAAACCGACGATGAAAATAAGTGCAGGATTTGCCTTTGTCATTTCCGCATCTAATATTTCGCTTTTTCATATTAGCGCCCCTGCCTGGGCCTTATTTATAGGAACTATTTTAGCAAGGTATGCCGAGAACAACTGATTTCCCCCTGGATGAATCTGGATAAAAATATATTGGAAGTACGTGGACAGTAAAAAGTGGCCTTTGAATTAAGCAATTTGAGGATGCCCGCTAAATCATTTCCAATAGGAGAAATGGAGGTTTGTTAAATGTCTTTTACGATTAAAACTCAAAGTGACGTGATTAAATTTGCTCTTCCCTTATATGATTATCTCAGCCAACATGGTCATGCCGGTGAGGCGGAGGACCTTATCGAATTGGTGGACTCTTGTTATCCTAAAAACATCCAGACCCTAGAGGCTCATCAAAAAGCCTTCAAACAAGTTCGAGCAACAGTTCATGATTTAC
>NZ_JAVHUW010000042.1 GCF_030954495.1 Candidatus Desulfosporosinus nitrosoreducens
GGGATCTCAGAGATCTGGTGATCATGCCGGAGGGGTACCACCCGTTCCCATCCCGAACACGGAAGTTAAGACCTCCAGGGCCGATGATACTTGGGGCGCAAGCTCCTGGAAAAGCAGGTCATCGCCAGGTAAGAAGCAAAAAGGACTACCATAAGGTAGTCCTTTTTGTGTATTTATAAAGCAAGTAGAGCGAATCCAGAGTAAAAAGAAGTATGTGATTAATGGTTTATACCAGATTCAACATGTGAATTCTTATCATAGAAGGATTGAGACATTTATAAATAGGCGTTAATTCCTGAATAACAATTGGGTATCGTTGCTAGAGTGTATTCATACAGAGATATAATATATTTTTATTTAGAAATGAAGTGTTAAAACAGGAATTCCCAACTCCTTATGGTATAATATGTAATCAATAAATATAAAGCTATGATGCATTCGTAACATATTTTGTCTCAAATGAGTTTGCGATTAAGAAAAAGAACCAATTAAGAAAAGGAACTTGGTTGTATAAATATGTTTCGTAGCCAACATATTGTGAAGTTGAGGTGAAATATCGTGGAATGCCCATATTGTCATCAGAAGATGGAAAAAGGAGTAATATATGGACACAGATCCGCATTAAAATGGATTGAAGAATCAAGAGATAAAGGTCCGTTCATAAGCCAATTCCAAAAAGGTATAAAGTTAACAGACGCTTGGGACTTAAATGAATTGGAAACTTATTATTGTAGAGATTGCCAAAAGATGATCATAGATGTTGATATTAAAAGTAACATTATTTGAGATATTTATTCCTATAATTGAAAGATTACAATTCGCAACATTCTTAAAATGTGCAGAAAAAGGTATAAGCAAAAGAGATATTCAATACGGACTAAAAAAGATGAAGATCGCAAAAAAAATGGTCTTCATCTTTGATTTTCTGGATGATTTCTAAATACTGTGCTTACTTATGATAAAATCAATGCAAAATTAAATGCGATTCTCTGTTTTGAACTACCTAACGGAACTCGTTGGAACTACCATTAGGTAGTCTTTTTGCGTTGGGAGAAAAGATCTCGAAACGCATTGCTGGAGTTTGCCTCACGAAAGGCAATAAATATTTCAACAAAAGGTGTCGTTTACACGACAATATTAATGTCGTTAAGATAACATCTTTTTGGTCACTTGTCAGACATCTATAAGCGTTATAAATTTGTCATAATATACACAAGGTCTTATTCTAATTTTAAAGAGAGAAGGGTGTTGTCAATGTAAAAAATGTTAAACAAGCATATAAAAGTTATGGGAAGAAAAAATAATAAGTGAGGAATTAGTTATGCTGGCTGGGTTTGAAATTATTGATAAAATATTACATCCTCACCGTAAAAAACAGGAAAATATAATGTCCAAGATGACCGAATACAGGGAATTAGCATCTTTAGCTTATGAAAATGATAATAAGGACATGTACACCTTATTGCAAAGGGAATTGAACGAGATGCTCTGTGAATACTTGACTTGGTCTTTTTTGGACGGAATTGGTTTTCTAATCCCCCACTTCTTTATCATGGGATTCATAAGTTTGTGGCTGCCCTACTTTACACTGCCATTTAATTTACCCTTGATTGACAATCATGCTTATGTGATTGTCTGGTATCCGTTCGTAATGATTATGTATTATATTGGTCGCCGGTTGCTGCGCAGGTATACCGGCAATGTTTCGGCTCATCCGGTAACTAGGTAAACCGGATTAGATTTTTTGGAGGTGCATAAAATGTTCTTTCATATTGCGGGTGTTACAGTTAATCCTATCGTTGTTATTATTTGGATGGCATTTGTCGGGTTTGTGTTTTCGTCTATCGGAGCAGCCGGCGGGATTCTGGCCGGCGTAGGACACATTACCATCTTCGGGATGAAAAAAGCCAATGTTATTAAACCCATGAACCAGATTCTCACCGTGGTCAGCCCAATCATGTCTTCTCCCTTATATTTAAAAGAAAAACGTCTTGTCGTTCCGGCGGCTATAAGTTTGGGTATAGGCGGTATCGTCGGTGCGCTGCTCGGTTCCTGGCTTTCCCACACTTATCTTAAAGAAATGACCTCGTATCAATGGTTCTTCGGTATAATTACCTTTGTTATCGCCGCTCGTCTGTGGTATGAAATGACCCCTGGATTCCGAGAAAAACAACAAAAAGTAAAAAAAGCAACGAAAGTATTTGAAGATAAAGTTAAAGAACTGAAAGCTTCCGGAAAACTTAATGAGATCAAAGAAATCGGCGTTAATTTCACTGAAATGGGCATTAAAAATACCTTTACGTTTGCCGGTGAAACATTCAAATATAATACCCTTGCGCCATTCTTAGCCGGAGTTATTGTCGCCATTATCTCAGCGGCACTCGGTGTCGGCGGCGGTTTCTTGCTCGTGCCGTTCCTGAGCAGTGTGCTTGGCTTTCCAATGTTCATCGTCGCAGGTACTTCAGGCTTGTCGATCATAATTTCTTCTTTGACAAGTATCAGTAACTACCTCCGCATGGGAAGTCAGCTGGATTTGCCGTTGGTCGGTTTTGAACTGATTGGAGTTTTAGTTGGCTCTTACCTTGGACCTATCCTTTCCAAATATATTAAAGGTGTCTATCTGAAAGGCTTTTTGGCAGTGGTTCTCACCTACATTGGAATTGGCTATGTATTTGGCCCGATAATCCAGCATGCTACTGGAATAAGAATTATCTAAATAAGAATTATCTAATACTAACCTAATTAAGTAAATCATGAGATTAGATGCAGATAAGCTTCTGCTTCTAGTTTTGAAAGGAGAAGTTTGAAGTGTTTAATCCGAATACGAACATGACATACCCAGAAGCCCAGGAGCTCTTCGAGCGTTTGTTGAAACTGGATTATCATCCTGTAGCAATTAAGTTTTTTAAATCGGAGGAAGAGGCCGCAAAATATCCGGCCGAAAAAAAAGCAGCTGCCAAAATGACGTTTTGTCAGTTTACAGCAGCCTCACGTATGGCCAATTATGTTTTGAAAGGTAACGACAGTAATATTCTATGTGAAAATTGCCTGACCAGTTTCGGCTATACTGAACCTTCGGATGAAGAAGCCAAAGGCCATTTTAAATATGTGATCGATGACGAATATGCCAAAGAGGTGATGGCCAGCAAGCCACGCCTGTCGATGGGGGAACTGAAGGTATTTATGACCGCCCCGTTGGCCAAAACTCCGGTTGAACCCGATGTCGTTATGTTTGTCTGCAATCCGCTGCAAGCGTATCATATCTTGAATGATTTCGTGGGTGCTTTTCATGTCCATCCGCTCCAGTTCAATTATACTGTAAATTCCGCCGTCTGCGGAGGTGCCGTTTGGTCCTATATGAATCATAAACCCAATATGAACACGATGTGTTCCGGAAGTTATACCTCCGGAAAAACTGAAAAAGGTGAAGTAAACGTCTTTATCCCAGGCGACCAGATACTTGATGTGGCACGTCAATTAGCTCACCGCACAGAAGTAATGGGCGGCGCGTCCTTCCCCTATAACGGCACCGAATGGCCTGGACTCGATGCTTGTAAAAAA
Organism: Candidatus Desulfosporosinus nitrosoreducens; assembly: GCF_030954495.1. GTDB lineage: Bacteria > Bacillota > Desulfitobacteriia > Desulfitobacteriales > Desulfitobacteriaceae > Desulfosporosinus > Desulfosporosinus nitrosoreducens. The sequence continues at coordinate 3,562 of NZ_JAVHUW010000042.1, forward strand.
TGTCCGATGATACGCTTTAAAGATGCCGAATAGGGCGAAAGCCAAAAGAAGCGAGTAACAACCGGAAGACTATCGTTGAGATAGTCTTTCGGTATTTTTATGCGCGAAAAAAGTGAAAGCATGAACGTAGGGGATATTTTTAATTTATCGTATCTTAACTCTAATCTAATCTGAGCTGAATGAACGCTTAAGTTTGGTAAAAGTCTCTCAGTGCCAATATGCTTATAGAATTTTTAGCAAATAGAATTGAGACTTAGACTCTTTGTTCATGAGAAATTCATAACTTTTTCATGAGAAGATCGTAAGCGGAGGTTACACTAAAGGCATAGAAAATTACCCGGCTAAATGCAGCAAGCCAAAGAAAAATTAAAATTAGGGGGAATATTAAATGAAAAAACTCAGCAAGAAAATCGTGGCAATCATAGGAACAACAGCCATGGCAATAAGCCTTATGGCTTTACCTGTTTTAGCGGGAACGGCTCCGGGTCAAGGCAATGGATGGGTGAATCAAATGCAGAGTTTCATGCAGCAAACCTTTTCACCGGGCCAACACCAAACGTTAATGAACTCGCCGGCTATGCAAAATATCCATAATTCAGCAGCAATGCAGCAAGCCATGCAAACGGGGGATGTTGAAACCATGCAAGATCTCATGAATTCCGATACTAATCTTAAAGCCTACATGGGAGAAGAAAACCTGAATAAAATGAACCAATTTATGAGTCAATTTGGAGGAAAGACGATAAAGGGAAGCAGTAATTCCGGTTCTAAAAGTACAATGATGAATGGTACAACGAGTACCGGAAATAGCATGATGAATTTCTAAATTTTAGCCGATGGTCTGAATACTACATACAAAAAGTGCTGAGAATTGTTCTTAGCACTTTTTGTATTATTGTTTGCCGGTAAGCAGCGGTCATGATCCGGACCAGGAGGCAGGCAAGTAACTATGAAACTACATACGCATGCTCATTCTTACCGTAAAGGTGAGAAAGTTTAATACACCAAAGAGCAAAATGACGGCAAGATAAGGCAGAGAAACAGCAAGTGCTTTGCTTAAACCATAATTCGTCCTAGCAATGCGATAGGCAGTGTAGAGGGAGCCGAGAGTTCCGGCAATCACTAAGAAGTATTGCATAACTTGGATGATTGGGTCGGAAACAAAAGAAGACGACCCTTCAAGATGCACCCCGAACAATCCCATAAACGTATAGTAGGTGTCTTTTCCTTCCGCTAGAAGATGGAAGAGGTTATGAGCCATATGAGAAGCCAGGTCGAGGGGAATGACTGCGTAGCCAAAACGAGCAAAGGCATTGCGCAGTGTCTCGCCGGTAAAGCGTTTAGAAATGGCGGTTGCTGCAAAAAGAAGTGAGACAGGAGTGGCCATGGCGATTAGAAAGAGAATCGTAAAGGCGATATCCTGATTAGCAATACCCAAAGTTTGTTCTGTCCATTTAAGGAAGGAGGGATAAAAGTCTAACATTGTAATGTTTTGAACAAAAACAATCCCAACGATGACAATGGCTAAGAAAGATTCTTCAAAATGTGCTCTGGTCATGGACCAAAACTCGCTGGTTGGTTTACGGGGGGTCAGACGGATCGAATCATGGGGGCAATTTTTAATGCAGTTTCCGCAGAGATTACAATTGGCGTTGTTCTCCATAGCCATCGGAAATTCAAACATCGGACAGCCCGGCGCTTTGGAACCTCCTTTATAACAATCCCTCGTCTTACAGGTTTTGCAGGTGTCTTTGTCGGCCCGCAGTTCCAGCATGCCGGATCTGGAGTAGTTGCCGGACAAACTGCCGAGGAAACATAGGTAACGGCACCAAGTACGGCGTTCGAACAGCAAGGCGCTGACCATGACACCGCCTAGAATCAGCAATAAGAGGGTTCCTGATCCCCGTGGAGATTCGACAATTCCCCAAATGTGATCGGACCAGGTAATCAAAATAAAGGTTATATCAATGATCCAAAGGCCGTACTTGCGGATGAATTTTGGTACTTTCAGATTTGCTCCAAATAATTTTTGTGTCAAATCGCTAACCCAGGCAAATGGGCAAATTCCGCACCAAAACCGGCCAAGCAAAAAGAAGAAAAAAGGAATAAGTGGCCACCAAAGAACCCAAGTGGCGGCAGAACCAAAGTTTACCCCGACATTTGTGGGGCCTGCCAGGGTTTCGACCATAATCACCCCAAATACTAAAACAGTGATCCACTGGAAAATTCTTGGGTAGAAAGGACTTTGCAAAAAACGTTTAAGCACGGAGTAATTAAGGAAGTTTATGGGTCGCTTTTTAGAATCCATTTCAACGTCCTCGACTTTCTTAGTGTTTCTTTTTCCTTAAAAATGCGGCGAGTATTCCGGCAATCACCACGACCCCGGCTACACTTCCAATAAGAAGGAAATTAGGACCTGATTTAGCGACAGTTATTGGAAAATCAACAGTGGTGTCTCCGAGAGGTGAAGAAATGGTAACCTCTTGATTCCATTGGCCAGGTTGGTTGAAGGACATGCCTTCCATCATATACGTGCCCGGGTCCATGCTCATAGACCCCATGGAAGATTGTTCTTGCATGGCTGCTCCGCCTTGCTTATCCATGCTGGAAGACATATCCATGCCGGCCATGTTGTTGTCAGAGCCGTTCATGCCAGTGCTTCCGGTCATGGTTGGCGAGCTCATCATTACTTTTGCTCCGGTAATAGGTTTGCCCGTAGCCTTGTCTTTAATGGTTAGGGTAAATGTTGCCGGTTGATTGGCTACGAGGGTTTCGGGATTGGTTTGCAGTGCAACATGATACGGGCCTGCGTCTTGATCGAGTCCGCCGGATGCTGCCAGGGCATTGCCAGTAACTATGAGCATTAAAAGTAAGAGAGATAAGGAAAGAAAGGTCTTTTTAATTGGTTTTCTTAATACGTTCATAAACACACTCCTCTGAACTATTGTCGAACTTTATATACGCAAGAGTGATGCCAAGTACAATATTAAATAAACTTTTTTCTTTTCAGAGCCTGGATGTTGCTTAAATCAGCAATTCGAGCCTATTTGATCCGGAGAAACCACAATTATGCGATGGAAATTTGGGTTGGTTGTGGGCAGCTTTAAAGGCTTAATGTGTGGGATATGACACAGCATACTGTGCCTTATCCCGCATTACAAAAGAGCGCCAGTTCAAAAGCGAATTTAAATAAAATAGCAACTATTGTGTCAAATGGAGAATTAGTAAAGGCCTAAGTAAGAAATTCTAAATTTTTTGACAAGGATTTTAGCGGTTCATGGCGAACTCTTTATGAAAAGGTTTCATGAGGAGTTTGGTTCATGAGAATAAGAAAGGGTTTACTCTTATATAAATCGGCAGTGATTAGTACAATTGGGGTTTTCCTATTGACAGCTTCAGTAATTCCAGTACGGGCAGATGATTTGCACGACCAGTTAAATCAATCCCAACGACAGCTTGAGCAATTAAATGGCACCTTGAGTGATCAAAAAGATAAAGTGGCGACTGCTACGGCGCAAGTCTTAGGGTTAAAGCAATCTGTTCAAGCTTTGAACAGCAGTATCGCCCGGGAACAAACTTTATTAAATCAGGAACAAGGCCACCTCAAGGATTTGGAAGATCAACAGGCGAAATTGGAAGATCAGCGTCAGGAGCATGTCAAGGCCTTAGGGCAATTCTTAAAAAACAATTATGAAGACGGTGTATCAACTTATATCGCAGTTTTATTAGATGCTACGAGTCTATCTGATTTTATTGACCGCGCGGACAAGATTCAGATGATTGTTGGAACTTACAGCAAGCTCCAGAATGATCTTGCCGCATTAAACAGTACTTTAGACGATCAGAAAAAATTAATTAATCAAAAGAAAGCGACGATCCAGACAACCTTACAAGAAAAAACACAGACTCAGCAGTCTGTTCAGCAAGCGCTTGACAAGCAGCAGGTTATTCTTGCCCAGTTAAGCTCAGCGGAAAAGGAAACCCTTAATCAATCATTAAATACCAAGGCAAAGGTTAATCGGATTCAACAATTAATTCAGCAACAAGAGTTAGAAGCGGCTAATGCAGCTAAGGACAATGGAGCAATTGGACGGGGAGATTCTGGTGGAGTGAGCGGGACAGTCGCCATTTCCGGTGGAGCAAAACAGGTCTTAGGTTACGCTTCCCAATTTCTGGGCATTCCTTATGTTTGGGGGGGGACCACTCCTTCCCCGGGATTTGATTGTTCCGGGTATGTTCAATACGTCTACCGTCATTTTGGTATTTCCTTAAGTCGAACGTCTGAACAGCAATTTAATAACGGTGTGGCCGTTTCCCGCTCAAATCTGCAGCCAGGTGATTTAGTATTCTTCCATACTTATGCCTCAGATGCTTCTCACGTTGGAATCTATGTCGGGAATAATACCATGATTAACTCCTCTAACGGCGGTGTTTCTTACGATGATATGACAAACTCATATTGGTCGTCCCGCTACTTGGGCGCTCGACGTGTAATAGCTCAATAAGGTGAAAGCGCCTTGTAAATGGCAAGTTACGGAAGGGTATGACTTGTCGTTTATAAGGCGTACTTGTTTATAGCTGCTCTTCAATTTACTTGCCTCTAGGATCTCAAAGGTTTTTAACTTGCCAAGGAAACAGGTCAAATTGTTAATTCGGGAGGGAAAGGCATATGAATAATCACAGCGAGATTCTTAAAAATTTCGGGCCAAGAGCTTCAGATTACAGGCTTAGTTCAACACATGGAAATCCTGTGGATTTAGAAAGAATGATCCAGCTTCTGAAGCCAACCTCCGATGCCGTCGCTTTGGACGTTGCCACTGGAGGAGGGCATACAGCTCTAGCTCTGGCCAAATACGTTAACAAAGTGGTGGCGATTGATATTACTCCGGAGATGCTGTCAGAAGCAAAAAAGGCTGCTGCGTCTTTACAAGTGCATAATGTCGATTTTGTCATGAATGATATACACTTGCTGAGTTTTTCTAATGAACAATTTGACATTGTGGTTTCCAGGTTTGCAATTCACCACTTTTCGAATGTGAAAAAGGCTTTAAAGGAGATGTGCAGGGTTTTAAAGCCGGGTGGTAAGTTTTATGTATTGGATTGTTCGGTTTATGATGGGGAAGAATCGGAAAGAGAATTTAACCGGCTTGAACTCTTAAGAGACAGTTCTCATCAATGCTCCTATTCACCACGCCAATGGAAGGAGTTGCTGAAAGAGCTTCCTTTGGCGGTTGAAGACCTTTCTTTTCTCCGAGAAGAGTATAAATTGCCGCAGTGGTTTGACAGAATGGACACTGATCAGGGGAACAGGCGTGAAATCTTTTGCCTGCTTGATGAGCTATCTGAGGATTGTAAAAGCCACTATCCTTATGGACCTGACTTTATTACAACCTATCGCTTGGAAATTTTAGCAACGAAATTATAAGTTCAAGTTCTTTTGCATTGCTGGAAATTTAATATTGAGATAGTGGCGGAATATGCCTTGTGTCACCCAGCGAACCGCCTTACTTAAATGGGGTTGCGACAAATTTTGACAAAATTTGTCGCAACCCCATCAATAACTTAGGGCCTAGTATTCCTTGGAATTAAACTCCGGTCCAGGCAATAGTTTTAGATATGCAGAAAGCATTACTTTTTTTAGATTTATGTTATAATTTAAAGGACCTTTAATTCCTGAATTTGAGGTAAAAGCAGGCAGAATATAGATTTTTTTGTAAAATATTGTTGATGTCATTATAGATGCCGATTCGAATTCAGCCCGAGGAATAAAAGAAATTTAGTAAAGGGGATGGGTATTTGAGAGTACTCGTCATAAATCCGGGTTCAACTTCCACAAAGGTAGCAGCTTATGAGAATGAAGCTTGTCTTTGGAAAGAGGGAATTGATCATTCGGCCGATGCAATAGGGCAGTTTGCCCGAGTTGGAGATCAATATGACTATAGAATAGCTTCCATTTTAAATGTGCTTGGGATCAAGCATGTCACCCTGGAAAGCTTTGACGCCATAGTCGGTCGAGGCGGTTTGCTTAATCCTCTAGTTGGGGGAACTTATCTTGTAGATGGCGACCTTGTCCGCACGTTACAAAATGCGCCGGGCGGAGAGCATGCTTCTAATTTAGGCGGGATTATAGCCTATCACTTGGGGCAAAAAATTCAGGTTCCCGCTTTTATCGTCGATCCTGTCGCCGTTGACGAATTGGAACCCCTTGCACGGCTCTCCGGGCTCCCGGAATTGCCCCGTATAAGTCAAGCTCACGCTTTGAATATGAAGGCGGTAGCTCGCAAAGTTGCCCGTCAGTTGGGAAGGACTTATCGCGATGTTACACTGATTGTAGCCCATTTAGGCAGCGGGATTTCCGTAGCTCCTCATTTGAAGGGCAGAATGATTGATGTTAATAACGCCAATAATGAAGGCCCTTTCTCCGTGGAACGATGCGGTACTTTACCTGTATATCAGCTTGTTAAACTTTGTTATTCCGGTAAATATTCCGAAGAAGAAATGTTGGCAAAAATTCTCAAAGAAGGCGGCATGTTTGCCTATCTGCAAACTAAAGATGCTCGTTTAGTCGAAAAGTGGATGAACGAGGGAAATTCGAAAGCTAAGCTCGTTTTGGAAGGACTTTGTTACCAGGTTGCGAAAGAAATTGGGGCTATGGCTACAGTATTGGCGGGCAAAGTCGATCGAATCGTTTTAACGGGTGGACTCGCTTATTCGGAATTTATCACCCGAGAAATCAGTCGGCGGGTATCGTTTATAGCTCCGGTTGAGTTGGTTCCAGGCGAAGAAGAAATGGAAGCGTTAGCCTTAGGAGCTTTAAGGGTTCTCCGCGGTGAGGAGCAGGCGTTGCTCTACAAGGCATAAGGCCTTTGGGCTAAAAATGGGGTGATTGTAATTCGGTATACTGGGTTTGAGTCCCTACTTGATAAAGCCAAAAGCAGGGGGCGTGCTAAAGTAGCAGTTGCGGCTGCAGCAGATAAAGAAGTTCTGGAAGCGATTAAGCTTGCCGAAATGGAAGATTTGGTTACGCCGGTTCTTATTGGAGACGTTAATGTAATTCAGCAAATATCTTTGGAAATTGGATTAAACCTGGAGCGGACGGAGTTGATTCATGTACCCGATCCCATAGATGCCGCTCATAGAGCTGTGGACGCGGTAGTCGATGGACAGGCCCATTTTCTCATGAAAGGGTTAATCAATAGTTCGGATTTTTTGAAAGCTGTCTTACGCTCGGAACGAGGGTTGAGAACAGGACGTCTGCTTAGTCATTTAGCCGCTTTCCAAATTCCCGGTTTTTCCCGGCTTCTTTTTGTAACGGACGGGGGAATGAATATTGCTCCGGATTTAGGTCAGAAAAAGGAAATACTGGAGAATAGTCTGTTATTTTTAAAGGATATTGGGATGGACCCGGTGAATGTTATTGCTTTAGCGGCAAACGAAGTTGTAAATCCTAAAATGCCAACAACGGTGGATGCTAAGGCATTGATGGAAATGAATCAAAAAGGAGAATTTCCCAATGCAATTGTGGAGGGGCCGCTGGCTCTCGATGGAGCAGTCAGCGCCGTTGCACTGAAACATAAAGGAATTCCCAGTCAGATTAATGGGGATGTTGACTTATTTTTAGTCTCCACGATAGAAGTTGGAAATGTATTGGGCAAAGCTTTAGTCTACTTTGCCGGAGCAACAATGGCGGGGATAGTATTGGGTGCTCAAGTTCCTATCGTTTTAACCTCAAGAAATGATACCCCCAGAAGCAAGTTAATGGCCATAACTTTGGCGGCTTTAGGACAAAAAGCGCTGCATTCTTAATTTTCAAAGGAGGGTAACAACACGTCTGAAGACAATTTTCTTGATCGCAGAGTCTTAGTTTTATTAGGCGGCTATGGCGCCGGGAAAACCCAATTAGCCATAAGCTTAGCTTATCAATGGGCAAAAACCAGCCAACGGGTGGCTTTAGTAGACCTCGATTTAATCAACCCTTACTTCCGTTCCCGTGAAGTTGCCGTTCCTTTAGAAAAAGCGGGAGTCGAAGTAATTCGCCCCCAGGGAGATTTAGCCTTTGCCGAGAATCCGTCACTGACACCCCAAATTGAAGGAGCTTTGCGGGATTCTACTAAGCGGGTGATACTCGATGTCGGCGGCAATGAAGCGGGAGCTACGATCGTGGGCAGATATCATGCCTTGCTGCAAGCTGACGATGTAGCTGTACTTCAGGTTGTGAATGTCTTTCGTCCTTTTAGTACGCTTGAGGAAATAGAAAATCTTAGGCAGGACATGGAGAGAAAATCGCATTTAAGTGTAGACGGTTGGATTAATAACTCTAATCTGCAAGATTGGACGACGGTGCAAGACTGGCAGAAAGCGGAGGAGATCATTCAAGCCCTCGTAGCTAAAACCGGAATACCGAAGGTTGCCTGTGGCGTTAATCCGCAATGGGCTGAAAAAGCGGGGCTTGCCTGGGAAACGGATTGGATTCCGGTTCAGCGCCATTTGAGTCTTGGCTGGAAAAACCCAGTAAAAGCATTGTAGAGGAGGAAACATGGGATGAAGAATTTTGTTACGATTAACACGGAACGCTGTAAAAGCTGTGGACTTTGTGTTCATGCCTGTCCGAAAAAAATCTTAAGTATCGGAGAGACGGCTAACAGCAAAGGTTATTATTCTGTGGAAGTAAAAGATCAAAGTGCCTGCATTGGTTGTGCTTTTTGCGCTTTGATCTGCCCGGATTTGGTTTTGGAAGTTTATCGTGAAGAGAAAGGAGAGTGAGCTTAAGATGGCAATATTAATGAAGGGGAATGAAGCAATTGCTGAGGCAGCGATTCAAGCCGGCTGCCGTCTCTTTTATGGGTACCCGATCACTCCGTCAACGGAAATACCTGAGTACATGTCTAAAAAAATGAAAAGCTCAGGCGGAACGTATCTTCAGGCGGAGAGTGAAGTGGCCGCGATTTATATGGTCTATGGAGCAGGTGCCGTGGGGGAAAGGGTTATGACAGGCACGTCAAGTCCGGGTTTTAGTTTAATGCAAGAAGGGCTTTCGTTTTTGTTTGCCGCTGAGATTCCTTGCGTGATTGTCGATGTTATGAGAGGAGGCCCCGGTTTGGGAGGATTGGGACCTACCCAAGCAGACTATTTCCAATTGACAAAAGGCGGCGGTCATGGGGATTACCATGGTGTAGTTCTCGCTCCATCCTCCGTACAGGAAATGGTTGATCTAACGAAAGAAGCCTTTGACATAGCGGACTGTTATCGCAATCTGGTCATCATTGCGGTGGACGGGATCTTAGGGCAAATGATGGAACCTGTCGAGTTTCCTCCTTATGAAGGCAGGAAACTTGGACCCAAAACCTGGGCTGCAAGTGGAGCTGAAGGACGGCCTAAAAATAACGTGATCAGTTATTACCTCACTCCGGATCTCGGAGAAGCCGAGAATATTCGCTGGGGCAAAAAAATGTCCTTGATTAAAGACACGGAACAACGTTATGCAGAGTATCTGATGGACGACGCCGACTATGCTTTTGTAGCTTTTGGGACCAGTGCGCGAATTACGGAAACGGCTGTGGATATGCTGCGGGACGAGGGCGTTAAAGTCGGGCTTTTCCGGCCGGTTACCTTGTGGCCCTTTCCTGAAAAAGGCCTGGCGGCGCGCTTATCTCAGATCAAGGGTTGGATGAGCGTGGAATTGAGCGCAGGACAAATGGTCGATGACGTGAAGCTTATCGTTAACGGACAAGCTCCAGTCGGTTTTTGTAGCCGTCAAGGCGGTATGACGCCGGAACCGGAAGAAGTGGTCGCTGCCTTTAAAGCACAGTTGTTAGGGAGGGTGTAGGGATGAAAGCGATTTTTACGAAGACTTCGGGTCTAACTGAACGCCCCTTTCATTATTGTCCCGGATGCACACACGGGATTATCCATCGCTTAATTGGAGAACTGCTGGAAGAAATGGACTTGGTTGAAAAAACGATCGGAGTTGCCCCAGTCGGCTGTGCCGGTTTTTGTGAGAATTATTTTTCCTGTGACATGATCGGCGCCGCACACGGCCGGGCGGTTGCCGTGGCGACAGGTGCCAAACGAGCACGTCCGGATCGCTTTATCTTCACGTACCAGGGTGACGGCGATGGAGCTTCGATTGGGCTTGCCGAGACGGTTTCTGCCGCAGCTCGCGGTGAAAAGATAACTTCAATTTTTGTTAATAATGCAATTTATGGTATGACAGGAGGACAGATGGCCCCAACCTCCTTGGTAGGACAGAGGACATCAACGTCTCCTTATGGCCGCGATGCAGGGACCATGGGTTTTCCTCTGGATCTGCCCAAAGTCTTGACCCAGGTCGAAGGCGCGGTTTATGTTGCCTCCGTGTCCGTCGAGAGTCCGCAAGCTATAAAAGAAGCCAAAAAAGCTCTTAGAAAGGCCTTTCAAATTCAGCTGGACGGTTTGGGATATTCTTTCGTCAGTATTCTTTCAACCTGCCCAACTAACTGGGGTGTCAATCCCGTTGAGGCTTTGGAGTGGTTGAATACTAAGATGAAGCCGCAATTTGCCTTAGGCGAATTGAAAGTTCCTTCGTCCGAAGGAGGAGACAGAGCATGAGTTCTGCAGTATCAAAATATCTCTTTGCCGGTTTTGGCGGTCAGGGAGTTTTGTTTATCGGAAAGGTAATGGCTCAGGCGGGGATGCTTGCCAAACGACAAGTTACCTGGATTCCGGCCTATGGGCCGGAAATGCGCGGAGGTACCGCCAACTGCTCCGTAATTATTTCTGATAAACGGATAGGGTCTCCGACGGTAGGAAAGCCGGATATTGCCTTAGTCATGAACGAAGCCTCCTATCATAAATTTTTAGCCAGCGTGGTACCGGGCGGAACTTTGTATGTAAATTCTTCAATGGTTCCGGAATTGCCGGGCAGAGAGGATATTCGGATTGTACGTGTTCCTGTCAATGATATTGCCCATGAGATGGGTGAAGCAAAAGTTGCCAATATTGTCATGCTAGGGGTAATACAAGTCATAACTCCGACGGTTGAGGATGATATTCTGATTAAAGCCCTAATGGAGCTAGCCGGTAAAAAACCTGAGCTGGCAGAGTTAAATGCCAAAGCCTTGAAGACAGGCGTGGAGTATGCCAAAAACCATTTTTAAGGTTTGACAATTTTGCCGTTAAACGCAGAGCCTGCCATCACTCTAATAGTGATGGCAGGCTCTGCGTTATTACTTAAAGGAAAAATAAAACAGTTATCATTTGCTAAATCTGTTTAGTTTCAGATAGGTTTTAATAGATTCTAAGTCAAATGTGAGTCAGGTGAGTGACTTAAATTTGTTCGGCCGCCTATCCCGTTATTTGATTCGTGTTTACTCGTCAAAAGGAGGTTTCTCGGCAAGGTTAGCAGGGTCTTTTAAGCGTCCCGCTTTGCGGAGAGTTTCCTTGAGCAAATATTCTATATGGCCATTGACACTGCGAAATTCATCGGCGGCCCATCGCTCAAGGGCGGCGTAGAGTTTAGGGTCCATTCGCAGCAGAAATTGTTTTTTAACCATCTATATTCCACATCCGATGCAAGCTAACTTTCGGTTAAGAGATTGGTTAAGACATTAAGAATATACTGTCCCGGTATTAATGACAGGTTGGGTGGCTCGTTCGGAAACGATGGATACAAGCAAATTATTGACCATCGAGGCTTTGCGCTCGTCGTCAAGGTTTACAACTCCCTCCTTTTCAATGCGTTCAATCGCCAATTGAACCATGCCGACAGCACCCTCGACGATGATCTGACGGGCTGAGAGGATAGCGGAAGCTTGTTGGCGCTGCAACATTGCTCCCGCAATTTCCGTCGCATAGGCTAAATGAGTTAATCGGGTTTCGCTGACTTCAACTCCGGCCAGAATTAGACGTTCTTGGAGTTCATTCATTAACTCGGCGGATACTTCTTCCGGATTTCCGCGCAGGGAAATTCCGTTTCTCTCAAAGTTGTCATAAGCATAGCGCGTTGCTATATGCCGTAAAGCGGTTTCACTTTGTATTTCGACAAACTGTTCATACTTTTCCACGTCAAAAATGGCTTTTGCAGTATCAACTACACGAAAAACAACCACCGCTGCAATCTCTACGGGATTCCCTTCGATATCATTAACCTTTAATGTTTTGCTGTTAAAATTTCGGACTCGCAGAGAAATTCCCTTGCGCAAGGCCAAAGGAACACTTAACCAAAGGCCCGGTTTGCGAATGGTACCTAAATAACTGCCGAAAAAGACGAGAGCATAAGCTTTATTGGGCTGAACCACGATGATTCCCGTTCCTAGAATAATAGCGATGATAAGCAGGGGAATTCCCAGAAGATTTTTCTGAGACAGTAAAGCGAATCCTCCGATCAAGAGTGCCAGCATGAAGATTAAGGCCAGATAGCCATTGACAGCCCAAGCTTTCTTTTCAATCATGAGAAAAGACCTCCTTAAATAATAAACTTAATTTGTTACATTAAATGAATCTCCCTAAGGCAACGGCCTAGAAGTGAGCCTGGGTGATACTAATATGATATCACTTTCATATCATTTGGCAAGTAAATTTTTATCGTTACGTGTAATCCAAAGTTGGGCAAATTTACCTATTTTCTAGTGAACCTCTAGACAAATGAGTACAAATCGCCAAAATAGGTCATTTTAATATTAAGCGTGAACAATGATGGATTTACTTCACTAGTCAATATAAGAAAGGAGTCCGTGTATATGACTCAGGCCAAACAAGCGCAACCTACATTCCCAGCTCAACAGCAAGAACAGCAGCCAGGGCTGGAAACACTTATGAATCCGAAACCTTTGGCTGAGGACCCGGCCTATAAAGGAAGTGAAAAGTTAAAAGGAAAAGTTGCGATAGTAACGGGAGGAGACAGTGGCATAGGAAGAGCGGTTGCTATTGCTTATGCCAAAGAAGGCGCCGATGTTGTGATTGTTTATTATAATGAAGATACGGATGCCAATGAAACAAAAGCGCGAATTGAAGAATTAGGACACCGTTGCTTGACATTAGCAGGAGATGTTGGTGATGAAGCCTTCTGCGCAGTGGTTGTCCGGAACACCCTTCAAGCTTTTGCCAAAATTGATATTTTAGTCAACAATGCCGGGGAACAGCATCCCCAAAACAGTCTTCTGGATATCACCAGTTTTCAGCTCGAAAGAACTTTTCGCACCAATATATTCGGCTGTTTTCATCTCAGCAAAGCTGTTCTGCCCCATCTTAAATCTGGAAGTACAATCATTAACACGACTTCCATTACAGCCTACGAAGGGCACGACCAGCTTATTGACTACTCGGCCAGCAAAGGGGCTGTTGTTTCCTTCACCCGTTCTCTTTCGGAATCGCTCTGTAAATTAGGAATTCGAGTTAATGGCGTTGCTCCCGGTCCAATTTGGACCCCTTTAATCCCCTCAACCTTTCAAGTAGATCAGGTGGTGACCTTCGGAAGCACAACTCCGATGCAGCGTGCGGGTCAACCTAAAGATTTAGCTCCTGCATACGTATTTTTGGCCTCTGAAGATTCTGCTTATATTTCCGGCCAGATCTTACATATCAATGGGGGCACAATTATTAATAACTAACTATCAGCCAGCCAACCAACCTGCCAATCAATCAACTCTATTGATAAAGTTATCCATATTCAGATTCAGATCTAAGGCTAACCCTAACCCCAACTTCAACTCTGAGTTTACGTCTCAATTATATTTAGTAAGCTTGGCAAAATGCTTACCGACAGCCGCCTAAACAAGTCATTCACCGCCTGAATGGCTTGTTTTATTAAATTCAATGGCGATATATAAGCTTAGTCTGTTAAATAAATAGGATAGTGACTCATATCACATAGCGACGGCGATAATTTTGATATACTAAGCACGGAAGATAACAAAACTAAGGACAGAAATGAGGGATTCCATGTTTTCAAAACTTAAAAAACTCCTCGTCTGGAGACATGGCGTTCAATTCTTATTTGCCATGATAACCGTTTACATTGGCATAGAATTTATAATCTTTGTTAATCAATTAACGAGTCAGTCTCCAGCACCCTTCAGCAGGCCCGCCGGGGTTGAAGCTTTTTTGCCTCTAAGTGCTTTGGTTGGTTTGCGAGCATGGCTGGCAACAGGGGTATTTGACTCGATTCATCCTGCCGGTTTGATAATTTTTCTGGCGGCGATTACTGTTTCCTGGTTACTGAAAAGATCCTTTTGTTCTTGGATCTGCCCGGTCGGAACTCTTTCTGAAGGATTGGGAAAAATTGGGCGAATGATTTGGGGGCGAAATTTTAAAATACCAGCCTGGCTGGATATCATTTTGCGGTCCCTGAAATATCTGTTGCTTACCGTTTTCCTTTTGGCAATTTTTTTCGGCATGAGTGGATCAGATGCCGTTAATTTTTTACAATCTCCTTATAATAAAATGTCCGATGTTATAATGCTGGAATTTATGGAACATTTATCTGTGACCGGAATATCGGTGTTTAGTATTTTAGCACTGCTCTCCCTGTTATTTGAGAATTTTTGGTGCCGCTATCTCTGTCCCTACGGTGCTCTCCTGGGACTTTTCAGTTTTCTTAGTCCCCTAAAGATAACCCGCAATCAGAACACATGTATTCAATGTGGCCAATGTACCAAAAGCTGTCCCAACCGTATTGACGTTGCCAAAGCCGATCGCGTTTGGTCACCCGAATGTACGGGGTGTTTAAACTGTGTTCAAAAATGCCCGGTCCAGAACACATTAACCTTCAAAGCACCTAAAAATTTGCCTAAACTTTCCTATCGCGCTCTTGCCTTTGGTATAGTTGGTATTTGGTTTTTGTGGATCGCAATTGCTAAGTTAACAGGTCATTGGTCGAATGGAATGACGCTGGAGAATTATAAACAATTGTTGTTTTTCATCTAGCAATTATAGAAGTAGTTGCCCCCAGTATTACCCAAGATTCAACTTAGACTTAGCTTAAAATAATTAACTCAAACTAGTCTTTAAATCAAAGGCTTCATTAACATGAGCAGTAACAGCAGGATAGTCTGTTACTGCTCATTTATTGTCTATGCTCAGAATTATGAGGATAGTAATGCGCGGAAGGGGACTAAAAACAAGTCAATAATGACTCGGGAATAGATTTTAGGTTTTGGGCTAGAGGATATTTTCCGCAAACAACTTTCGAAAAGTATCTTAATAATGAAGAAGACTAAAACGATAAGCTCATGAATTCCTTTGGATACGGCAGTGTTCCGGATAGTTCAAAGAGAATTCAGTAAAGCTCGCAATCTTTGCAGAGATTGGCATGGATTTTGCATTTATTCCATACTTGAACAATTCTGTGCGAGGTGACAGGGATGGAGTTTAACAAAGCAAAAGTGCGGCGGATGTATTGGCAAGATATCGGGTTGGTTCTCCTTTTTTTAGTCTTTTCCTGGTTGGTTTTGGGATATGTACTTGTGAATGTTAGCAGCCTGGCTGCAACCTTCCAAATTAGGGAAGTGGCTTTGGCGGCGGGTTTGCTGGCTGTCGTTTTCGTGTCCAGTTCACTCATTGCAGTTTTGGCTCATTTAAAGAAAAATAGGGAGGCTGTATACAACGGGGAATTATGTCATGCGGGAAGTCATCATGAGCAAGGCTAAGAAAAGACTTAATTTTCACCAATCGAAACTTGGTTTCAAAAAGGAGTGAGCTGTTTGGAACACAAAAAACCACAGAAACAAGCCTCGGAAAATACACCTCAGAACAAACCTTGGCTGGAAGTCTTTGATGTTGTGTTTATAATGTTGTTGTGTTTTTTGATCCTGCTGTCAACAATGATCATGCGGGGTAAAGTCCTTGTGGGTGCCGGCTCGGCAGGAGGAATCAACTACTCGTTCAACCTTCCGATTTTCTTAATGCTCATGTTAATTTTGGGAATTTATCTGGTTTACGTAATTTCCCGCTCGGATAAAGAGTTAAAAGTCATGATTAGATATCTTTATGATGAAACTCGACGGAACGTGGGCTAAAGAGATCTGAAAAGAGGGAATGGCTGTGAATTTATGGTCTGTAATGAATTGGGTTGCTTGGGGGTTATGTGGACTGTTAGTGGTTTTGTTGGCGCAAGATTTTATGCGCGTGGAAATAAGCCGGCGGGGAGGGCGGAAGCTTGGCAGACATGATTGCTGATCAACCTGAGGAAAACCAGCACTTATCAAAGGTATTAGGTCCGATGCACATATGGGCGTTAGGTGTAGGGATTGTACTTGTTGGTGAATTTATGGGCTGGAATTTTACTGTGGCTAAAGGGGGATCGCTGGGAGCCATTATCGCTTGCTGGGTTATTGGCATCCTGTATATTTCTTTGGTCATGATCAATACGGAAATTGGGTCTGTAATCCCCGAAGCAGGCGGTCAATACGCAATGGCTAAATATTTGCTCGGACCTTTGGCCGCGTTTAACGTGGGTCTTATGCTTGTCTTTGAATATGTAATGCTTGAAGCTGCCGACGCCCTTGTCGTGGGGGCTATTTTGCAGTCGTTGAATCCGGCAATTCAAAGCTTGCCTTATGTTATCTTGACCTTGCTTTTCTTAACATATTTAAATTATCGGGGAGTTTATGCCACGTTAACCCTCAACTTTGTCCTAACGGCAATTGCTTTTGTTACAATTTTTGTACTGCTGTTTTCCACTCATTTCAATATTCCCGCCCAAAGTATTTTAAAGCTTTCAGAACTGACAAATGGCCTGCCCTATGGTTGGATTGGAGTTATCGCCGCACTGCAATTTGGAATATGGTTTTTTCTGGGGATTGAAGGAACTGCTTTAGCGGCGGAAGAATGCCGATCTACGGCACGTTCCTTGCCTATGGGTACTTTAATTGGAATGGTTACCTTATTGGTTGGGGCTACAATAACTTGGTTTGTCTGTTCCGGGCTTGTCAATGCATCATCCCTTGGCAGCTCTGTTTATCCGCTTTACGAGGCCGCTCTGGCGACCAAAATGCCTGTGGTAATCATAGTTATGTTTAGCGGAACAATCCTTGCCTGTATGGCCAGTGCGAACGGTTGTATCAACGATGCCAGCAGGGCTTGGTTTTCCATGTCCCGGGATACCTTGATTCCCAAGGCTTTTTCAGCGGTTCATCCTAAGTATAGAACTCCCTATAGAGCGATTTTGTTTTTGCTTCCAATTTCCATGGCCTTTGGGTTTACGGGCTTATTAGACCAAGTCATAACTTTTTCCATACTTTCTGCCTTATTAGTCTATCTTTTTATGGGTTATATGATGTTTAAATTTCGAACCATGTATCCCCAAGGCACGATTCGCCGCGGCTATGTCGCTCCCTGGCATCCTTTGCCTGCGATACTATTGTTAGTATTAACTTTGTCTACCCTGGCGGGGATGTATTTCGGCTATTGGGTCAATCTTTTTGCCGGATTACTTTTCTACTTGCTTGCCTCGCTCTGGTTTACATTACATCGCTATAAATTTGTTGATGAAAAAGCCTTCCTTAAGGCAGGTATTAATCGTTGGCCGAGGCCGCGTGGGTATTAATGTTTACGAAGGAGGATGTTTATGCCAAACTGGCTTCCTGTTTTAGCTTCGTTCATAATACCGGGGTCAGGATATGTTCTTCTCGCACGACCGCTGCGGGGCTTGATGATGATTTTTTGGATGCTTATTTTGGGCTATATTACGTTTCACTTAACGTCTCAGAATATTTCAATTTCAGGAAGGCTTTCCGGTGGACTTGCCGTTTGGGTGATATCCATTCTTGAGGTATATCGCCTCTCCTTTACTGCGAACATGTCGAAAGGAAAGCACTTGCAATAATTTGAAACGACCGTAGTCTTGCTCTTGCTCAACATCCGGTAACTGGCTGTTGAGTTTTTCTTTATAAACGAGAGAAATAAGTTATTTGTGACTGAATAGAGTCTATGATGACTTGAGAGCGAGAGGAGAAAAGCGAAAATATTTAATTTCGCCAGGCATTGGAAAACCACTAAGTTCTTTTAAAGGGCCTTACATGAGCTTTAGGCGGGTTATTGCGCATAGACGATTAATGTCGCGATAGTTGGCATTAAACTTGCATATTATTTTAGTCATCCCGTTGGGAAGTATGCACATGGGGGGTAGATCGAATTGATCACGTGGACTCTAAATCCGCGCAGACGGGTGAAACTCCCGTACTCCTCGCCAGAAACTTCGTTTTGCGGAGAGCAAAACATAGGGGGGCTTCGCTGGAAACGTTTTTCCTTCGAAGCCCGATATACGTCCCTTGTAAGAGAAGCGCTGGATTGAAGAATAGCTGGGGGGAAGTACAGTGAAGATTACCTGGACTCCGATTCAGAAACAAAGATTATCAGAACTTAACGCCAGTGAGGCCCAACAGGAAATGTTTTTTGCATCGCTACAAGACCGTGATCGTAAATTTCAGGAACAAGAGCATCAATTGGTTGTGCAGGGAAAACGGCGTTTACAAGAGCTGCGTGATCTCAAAAGAAGGCCGTCCTTATGCATTCTTGAGCAAGAGCTTGTCACAGCTTTAACCCGACAAGGTTTTGTGCAGGTAGTTACTCCGACGATTATTACCAAGAGCGCCTTGGCTAAGATGTCTGTTTCGGATGAACATCCGCTTTTTTCCCAGGTGTTTTGGCTGGATGCAAAACGCTGCCTCCGTCCAATGCTTGCTCCAAATTTATATACGGTTTGGAAAGATTTGCTGCGCCTATGGGAAAAACCTATAAAGATTTTTGAGATTGGGACGTGCTATAGAAAAGAATCTCAAGGTTCCCTCCATTTAAATGAATTTACCATGCTTAATCTGACAGAATTGGGCTTGCCTGAAGAGCAGAGACTCGACCGCTTAAAAGAATACGCCGCCTTGGTTATGAATACAGTCGGGATTACGAATTACGCTTTGGAAATGACGAATTCGGTGGTATACGGGGACGCTTTGGATGTTGTCAAAGAGATTGAATTAGGTTCCAGCGCGATGGGACCACACCCCTTAGACGATAAATGGGGGATTATTGATCCCTGGGTCGGCATTGGTTTTGGCTTGGAACGTTTGCTAAAAGTCCGGGAGGATGCCCAAAATGTCCAAAGTTTCGGTAGAAGCCTTAGTTATCTTGATGGAGTGCGCTTAAATATCTAAGGATATAAGACCCAGAATCCTCGGGCAGTTTAAGACGAAAAATTCCAGCAAAACAGGAGGAAAACAGTGTGAATGAACAAGTTATGATCGAGCCTTCCATCTCCTTGGAGCATATTGGACGGTTATACAAATTAATCAGCGAAGTTCCCATTTTTCAAAATAGTAGAATCAGTAGTATTGAGATCTTGCCCGGGGGGCTTACGAACAGCAACTACAAGTTGACAATCGGCGGTGTGACTTATGCTGTTAGACTTGCTGGAGAAGGAACAATGGAGTACTTGAACCGTCCCGCCGAAAAACATAACGCTCAGTTGATGGCGGACTTGGGTATAAGCGCTCCGATCATTTATTACGATGAAACGACTGGCAATCAAGTTTGCAAGTATATCGACGATAGTAAAACTTTGCATATTCCGGACTTCAAAGAAAATCATTATTTAAGTATGGCAGCTCATGTCTTCCGGAAATACCACGCTTGCCAAAAGGAATTTATTTCTGAATTCAATCCTTTAAAAGAGATTGAGGCCTATATTCAGTTATTGGCGGAAAAAAACTTCGAGTTTTACGAGGGCTCCGCTGTGATGCAGGAAAAGATCGGGAAAATCAGAGAATTGTTCGAGCAAAATCCGCCTCCGTCAGCTCCTTGTCATAATGATCCGCTGTGTGAAAATTGGCTGGATGATCAAAAGAATTTCTATCTCATTGATTGGGAGTATGGCGGAATGAACGATCCTTTGTTTGATTTAGGAGCCCTCGCCATTGAAGCGGAACTTAGCGACGAGCAAGAACGCTTTTTCTTAAAAGAATATTATGGTGGAGAATTAACTGAAAAACAATGGGGTTCTCTTATTATTAATAAATTTCTTTGTGATGCCCTGTGGTCCTATTGGGCAGTTCTGCAAATTGCCATGGGAAAATCCAGGGACGAATATTGGCCTTATGGTCTAAACCGTTATAACAGAGCTTATGCTTTAATTCACAATGGAAGCTTGGATCATTCAATTCGAGTGAATCAATAGTAGCTGCCGGATATACGGTGAGAAGAAAGGGGCTGTAACATGTTCAATCTGGAGATTTGTTACAAGCCCCTTTTTGAGAATTTGCTGGAGGAAAATTGCAAGTGCCTGAGAAAGTATCCTTGGAAAAATATGCTTCACAACATTTGCAATGAGACACTGAGTTAATTACGACTTAGAGAAGTTTTCTCCGACTTGAAAGTTTCCAAGATCCCTAGCTCCCCGGAAACTTGTCACGGAGAAATGAATAATCCCCTAATGAACTACGGGGAAGGGAGCCCTATAATTAGGCGGTTCCTGGGAGTTGTGTAAAGACTTAAAAGTTTATAGGAGTTAAAGTCACTGTTGCTGGCATAGAATTTGCAACAAAACACAATATCTCCGGATTATTAATAAAGAAGGTGGCTGGATGGAAACGGCTCAGGCAACAAATTTGGAGAGAATTCTGACCAAGGCAACCCAAGAAATCCCTTTAGAGAGAGAAGAACTAATGACTTTATTAGGGTTGTCTCAGGAAGAGGATCTTGCCAAGGTGTTTGAAACAGCTCGCTATCTCCGGACTCGTTATTTTCAGAATAAAGTCTTCGCTTATGGTTTTGTTTATTTTTCAACGTACTGTCAAAATGAGTGTGCTTTTTGCTTATATCGCAAATCCAACCAATTTCTGGAGCGTTACAGAAAATCTCCCTCCGAGATAATGGAAACAGCCCATAGCCTGGTGGAGTCCGGGGTACACTTGCTTGATTTAACCATGGGAGAAGACCCGTTGTATTTTACAAAGGGCTTTGAGCCTTTAATAGAGCTAGTGGAGAGGATCAAACAAACAACAAAAATTCGCATCATGCTTTCGGCGGGAGTCCTTGCGGAAAAGGATCTTGAGAAATTCAGAAGAGCTGGGGTCGACTGGTATGCTACGTATCAGGAAACTCATAATCTCGAACTTTATCGTAAGCTTAGGCTTGGTCAAAGCTATGCGGAACGAATGAAGCGCAAATACGCCGCTCGCAGCATGGGTTTTCTCATTGAAGAGGGTTTACTTACAGGTGTTGGCGATTCGAAAGAAGATTTAATAGATTCCCTTGCAGAAATGAAACGGTTACAGGCTGATCAAATTCGAGTTATGAGCTTCATTCCTCAAAAGAATACGCCAATGCAGAACTTCCGCTCGGTACCCCGTTTCAGAGAATTATTATTAATTGCCGTAATGCGTCTTGTTTTTCCGGATCGCCTGATCCCTGCGTCTTTAGATGTTGATGGGCTGAATGGATTGGCAGATCGCCTTAATTCCGGGGCAAACGTTGTAACCTCAATTATCCCGCCCCAATCAGGTTTGGCAGGGGTATCAAATCATTCTTTAGATATTGACGATGGCAATAGAACGATTCCCAGAATTTTGCCTGTTTTAGAGCAAAATGGGCTGGTGCTGGCAAAGCGTTGCGAATATGACGATTGGGTGCAACGACGTCAATAACATTTTCCTAGACACGAGAGGGGCAGAGACATGAGGGTAGCAATAGTGGGAGGGAAATTGCAAGGACTTGAAGCGGCTTATTTAGCCAAGAAGGCGGGATGGGAAGTCGTTCTCATTGATAAGAATGACAGGATTCCGGCTTTGGAACTCTGTGATCAATTTTACGCCAAGGATGTAACAAAAATTGTCGAGTGGCTTCCTATTTTAAAGGGAATTGACCTCATAATTCCCGCCTTAGAAAATAAAGAAGCCTTAAATAGTTTGATACGCAGTGCGCATTATGCCAATGTGCCTTTACTTTTCGACGGAGATGCTTATGAAATTTCCTCTTCGAAACTAGTGTCCAACGCAATGTTTGCCCGCTCAGGCGTACCGGCACCTATTCCCTGGCCGGAATGTGGTTTCCCAATCATCGTAAAGCCTTCTGACTCCAGCGGGAGTGAAGGGGTTTTTAAAATTAACAGTGTTCAAGAGTTCCAGTGTTTATTTGAAAAAGGGCTTACCGATTGGGTCATTGAAGAATATTTGGAGGGACAATCCTATTCCCTGGAAGTGATAGGCTATGCCGGAGTTTATAAGGTATTGCATATCACGGAGCTGGAGATGGATGAAGTTTTTGATTGCAAGCGAGTTTTAGGGGCTCCGGATCTGCCTGGAAAATTGAGAGAGGAGTTTGAGCAGTTAGGGTTGCGTTTGGCGCGAACTTTAAATCTAAATGGCATTATGGATATTGAGACGATTTTACACCGGGATACTTTAAAAGTTTTAGAAATTGATGCCCGCCTGCCGAGTCAGACTCCGATTACGGTTTACCATGCCACCGGTGTTAATATGCTGGAAATTCTGGGTAGGGCATTTGTTGAAAAAAAGCCCTGGGCAGACTTTCAGGTTCAAGAAAAAAGGGGCGTGGTCTTTGAGCATATTCAGGTCACCGGGAACAAGCTGGAGGTTGTCGGAGAACATGTCATATCTGAGGCAGGGCCTCTCAAACTATATACGAACTTCTTTGGTGCGGATGAAGTACTGACGGACTTTACTCCAGGCCAAACGGAATGGACGGCAACCCTGATTATTTCTGCCGCTAGCCGTCAGGAAGCCTGGGTTAAACACTGCGAAGTTGTCCAAAGAATTTGCCATGAGTTGGGAATTGCCCAATACTTAGATCGTTGCCCGGAACAAAGAATTAGTAATTTAGTAAATGGAACTGGGAGTTGATCATTTTGACACGACTCAAAGAGGATGATATTGAGCAAATTTCAGCAACTCTCTCCGATTATGACCAAGAACTTTTAGCAAAGACCGGCTGCCGGCTTCGTGAGCTTGCCGCTTATTCCGTGGGGAAAGATATTAACCGGCCTGATGATGAATTCTTACAAACGGCCGTAATACCGCTGACTTGTGGGCAAGGAGTTATCGGAGGGTTTGCGGAATCCGTCGCCAGTATCATTAATCATTTAGGGTTTGGGGCTTGGGTTACTGATTTGCCGGATGCCGGCGGAGTCGCTGAAGCGGTGAAAAATGGGGCGGACATTCTTTTTATGGCTGATGATCAACGTTTTATGGCGATGAATCTCCACACCAGAGCAGTTTCGGAAAATGGAGCCGCTACGGGTAAAGGGTATGCCGCGGGTTTGGAAAGGATGAATAATGGCCTCAAAGGCAATGAGGTACTGGTCCTTGGCGTTGGCCCGGTCGGCACTAGCGCGGCATTTTTCCTGGCCCGCTATGGAGCCAAGGTTTCCATATTTGATCCGGATTTAAGAGCAAGCCGGACTTTAGTAAAAGAATTTGCTAAATTTGGCTATTCTCTGAACATAGTAGGCGATTTAAATCTTGCCCTCCGGCATCACCGGCTTATTGTAGATGCCTGTCCGGCGCAAAACGTTATTAGGCAGGACCATCTGAGAGAGGATACTCTGATTGCTGCGCCGGGAATACCCTTGGGGTTGGAAGCGGCAGGCCTTGAACAAATTTCATCCCGTTTACTCCACGATCCTTTGCAGATTGGGGTAGCAGTCATGATGTTTGAAGTTTTGTGAAAATCCCACTTGAGCATTGACTTCGGTTAGTCTTAGACTTGGTCATTACCGGGATAGGAGTTGAGGTGAATGGCAACAGATGCGACTTCTAAAAAAAGGTATTACCGCAAAAACGTTGATTTTTTTAAATTGGTTGAGAAAATAAAGCTTTGGCCATCCAGAAGCGGTACTCTGCACGGAATTAAAAGTATAACGATTCGGGGGAGCATTGCGGAAATTACAACTCATTGTAATGAAACTTTTCAGATCTACAATTCCAGGCACAGCCGCGCGGCTCGCTGCCTGCGCAATAAATTGTTTTTTCAGGCCTGTACGACCTGTAAAATCCCCGCCTGGAAGTTGGAAAAGTATTCCTCTACTTTTGTCAATCAAAACTACGGTTCTCATCTGTGAGTATTTTTTCGAAGATATTGCTTGTTTCTTCCAGGGTGAAAGGCAGGCTTTATTATATTAATCCTAAAAGATGAAAAATTTTACCCCCCAAAGGTTCTACTCATTAAGGTTGAATTTAGTAAATTAAAAAGGAGGATTTTTAGTAATGGCTACCTATGCAGAACTAGCTCAAAGTGTGATTAATGGACAAAAGGATTTGGTAATTGATCAAGTCAATAGCCTTATCGCGGCAGGAAATAACCCATTGGAGATTGTTAACGAGGGTTTAATTCAGGGGATGAATGTTGTGGGTGTTCGCTTCAAGGCCGGAGACATGTACGTTCCTGAGGTTTTAATGTCCGCCAAAAGCATGAGCAGTGGTTTAGAAATTGTAAAACCGTTAATTGCCGAGACTGATCAAAAGGGGAAAGGAAAAATTGTGCTGGGGACTGTTAAAGGGGACCTCCATGACATCGGCAAAAATCTTGTAGGAATGTTGATTGAAAGCGGCGGACTGGAAGTCATTAACATGGGTGTCGACGTTTCAGCCGATGATTTCATTGATGCGGTCATTGAACATAAACCGGACATCTTAGCATTATCGGCACTATTGACAACGACAATGCCCGCTATGAAAGATGTTATCGAATACCTTGAAGACGAAGGGCTGCGCGATCAAGTAAAAGTAATTATCGGTGGAGCACCTGTTTCCAAAGAATACGCAGATACGATTGGCGCTGATGGCTATGCTCCTGATGCCGGTTCTGCAGTAGCTCTGTGCAAAGAGTTGCTGGCGGAAAAAGAAGCTAAATAAAAAAGAAGCTAAATAACAGAAGTACGCCTTTAGTCCTTTTAAGGAGGTGACAGAACAG
Source organism: Candidatus Desulfosporosinus nitrosoreducens (assembly GCF_030954495.1). GTDB lineage: Bacteria > Bacillota > Desulfitobacteriia > Desulfitobacteriales > Desulfitobacteriaceae > Desulfosporosinus > Desulfosporosinus nitrosoreducens. Next base: position 28,456 of record NZ_JAVHUW010000042.1, read on the forward strand.
ACTTCATTTCTGGTTAGTTCTTCAATTGCGACAAATTATTTGGAGGTGATTTATTTGACATTCAGAGGTATACATGCCGGTTCCAGCCGAATGGATGGCATCGGATTGAAAATGTTTACCAACGATGAGCTGTATGATGTCCACTTGGCGACATTAGACTTGCTCTGGGATATTGGGGTAAGAGTCGAAAGTGAAGAAGCACGTGAAATATTTTATAGCCATGGCTGTATCGTCAACCCTGAAACAAATGTCGTAAAAATTCCGGCGCATCTAGTGGAAGACGCCATCCGCTCAATCCCTAAAACATTTCGGGCATGTGGAAGAAAGCGTGAAAACGACTGGTTGAACGAAGGAAACCGCACGGGTTTTGTTAACTTTGGTGAAGCCATTCGGATGATAGACCCCTATACGAAACAACTTCGCAAGCCATTTAAAAAAGATGTTGATGATGTAACGCGTTTCTGTGAGGCAATGGATCAGATTATCGTCTATGAAAGGGCTTTAGGTCCCTCCGAGGTTGATCCTGACGTTTCCCAGGTTCACATTGCGGAGTCCTTTTTCAACTATTCCACCAAACATGCCTATATAGGAATGAACCGTCCGGAAAATATGCGCGCTGCCGCCAAGATGGGTTATGTGGTTTCCGGCGGGGAAGATAAATTCCGCGAGAGGCCGTTATTTTCGCAAAGCACAGATCCGGTAGCTCCCCTCGTACATGCCAAAGGGGCAACGGATACCTTGCTGCAGGCGATTCGCTTAGGAGTTCCGGCAAAAATCAATTCTATGGGTCTGGCCGGCGGAACAACCTGCGTTCATCTTGCCAGCACTTTGGTGACCCACAATGCAGAAATTTTAAGTATGTTCGTGTTAGGTCAGCTTGTTAAAAGGGGTTATCCAATGGTCTATGGAACGTCCACAACGATGATGGACCTGCGGACTACGGTGGCTTGTGTAGGCACCCCCGAACTGGCCCTCTTTAGCGCGGCTTGCGCCAAGCTGGCTCAATTCTATAATATTCCTGTCTGGGTGGCCGGTGGGTAGACGGATAGCAAAGTACCGGATGCCCAAGCAGCTCATGAGTTCACCCTGACCGCTTTATTACCAGCGTTAGCAGGCGCTAACATGATATATGGTTTGGGAATGCTCGAAGGTGGCTTGACTTGGGACTATGCTCAAATGGTGATGCAAAATGAAATGGCCCGGATGATTTTGCATACCATTAAAGGTATTCCGATAAGTGATGAGAAAATGGCTTTGGAAGTTGTCCGTTCGGTAGGTATCGGCGGAGAATTCATTAGCTGCGATCACACTTACGCCCATTACAAAGAGCTTTCAAAATCGGAATTGTTAGATCGCAAGAATCGAGAAAATTGGGAAGCGGCCGGCAGTAAGGATATTGTCACTACTTCCTATGAGAAATCGATCGATATTCTTGAGAACTACCAAAATCAGAACCCTCTTCCGGAAGATATTCAACGTCAGTTGAAAGAGATTGTCTCAGAAGCCGAAGCGGAAACTACAGAAATCAAAGCAAAAGAAAAAGAAGCCCGCAGGAGGCCCCGGAAGCCTAGATTTTAATTGATAAACGAGAGCCGGTGATCAGCACCGGCTCTTACACTATAGTAAAACAAAAGTAGGAAAGTAAACAGTTAGTTTGGAGAGCAAATTGAAATTGACTTGAATTCAAGTCATGACTGACTCAGGGCTTCGTAAATCTTGCTTTTCCGCAGGTTAGGAATCAGGCTAACAGTGGGATTCCCGCTTCAACCTTCTTAATATGTTGTTGGCAAGGTTTTTGCATATATCTCAATTATGAATATTCAGAAACATGTTGCATCAAACTGGCTGAATTTGACGTCGGGGCAGGGTATCCGTCGTCCTTAACAATAAAATAACAGCTCTGCGGAGTTTAAAAGGAGGGATCAAAACCAGCGAGAACAAGGCAAGGATATTATTAATTTTTAAAGATGCTATTATTTAAGTTGTACCATTAACCTGCTATTCTCAAGTTGTCATTGTCAACCTGCCACAGTTAAAAGAAGGAGTGAGCGAAGAATGGGTGGTTCCGACGTTAGTCCGCTATGGTACTGGTTCGTGTTTTTTCTGTATATCGCATTTCTAATTTATGTAGGGTTGAATGCTTATAGAAAGCAGAAATCTAGTGCAAGTGCCGAGGAAGAGAGTAATGACTATTGGATCACAGGCCGTAGTCAACCAGCCTACATGGTGGGCATGTCTGTCGCTTCAGGCTGGATGCTGATAGGTATGATTACCTGGATGACCTGGGCGACTTATGATTTAGGTTTATCAGGCCTGTGGGTTGTGGCCATTCCCTGGTTCTTATCAAATATCTGGCAATTTTTAATGGCCCGTCCTTTACGCAGGATTAAAGCTATTTCTCAGTGTCAGATGCTGCAAAATCGCTTTGGACTACCAGCACGAATTCTTTCTGCTCCGATTAATATTTTCTCCTACACGATCTGGTCAGCTGCAGAATTATATGCGGCATCTTTGATCATGGCTCCGGCCCTGGGAATTTCGATTGAAGCCATGATTATCGTTTATGCAATACCTATTGCTTTATACATGTGGATGGGTGGCTTCCGGTCTGTTATCAATGCCAATGTTGTTCAATTCTTCATGGGTGCCATCATTTTGATTGTCACCACAGCCGCCCTTTTTATAACGTCACATGGCATTGCTGCCGCTCATCATACGACAATTTGGAGCATGCTGAAAGCTCAGCCAATTGTCAATAGTCTCGCCTATCCTGTAGATCATGCTCAAAATTCAGCCAGCTTTTTTGCTTACGTTTCCATATCTTTCCCCTTAATTGTTATGTTAGGACTGGTTCCCGGCTGGGCCTCGGCCGAAGATTTCTGGCTCAAAGCTCAAGCTGCCAGAAGCACGCATGAAGCTCGGATGGGTGGAATTTACAGTATTGTTTTCAACACTTTTGTCATTGTCATTCCGGCAGCTATTATTGGGGTACTGGGGCTTATCGTTTTTCCACCGGAAACCAAAGATGGGGTGTTATCCGCAGCTGCGGCTTTGGGAGATAAAGGTGCCTATAATATCATCTCCACCTATATTAACTCCTATATGCCCCCCCTGCTTAAAGGGTTGCTTATTTTCTTGCTGTCAGCTCACACCATGTCTACAGTAGCAAATTATAGCAATATTTGTGCTATGAACTTGTCTTATGATGTTTTGCAGCCGCTTATCTACAAAAAGAGAAACTGGACGGATGAAAGGATTGTCAAATGGGCACGCTTGGTTACAGTTTTCATGATTATTATCAACATTCTTCTCGCTGAACTCTATAACAGCCCGGTTTTCGGCGCGACTCTGAATGATGCTTACTTCCTCTCCTCAGGCCTGCTGACTGCCGGTATTTCCGTGATGCTGTATGTCCTATGGTGGAAACGTGCTAATCTGCTCGGAGTTATGTTGGGTGGATTGGCCGGGACTTTAGGAACGTTCATTTTCTTTATTTTAGAAAATAAGATTTGGAAAAATTCCTACTATACCCCCATTTGGGATTCAATCTTCGGTGCAGGTGCCATGGCCAATTCCTATTTAGGGTATTGCGTTATCGGCTTAGTGTGCGGTATTGTAGGAGTATTGGTGGGAACGTATGTTGGCAAACCCCCTTCCAAAGAATTACTTTCCGCTATTGCCGATAAACCTATCGACAATAATGAAGAATTTTTCTCAGGTATTAATGCTTAAGATAAGCAATGTCTTAAAAGTTTTCTATCCTAAAAAAATGGCTGGGAGTTTGGTTCCCAGCCATTTTTTAAACATTAACTGTGAAGATGCCTTGCAGACCGTTTAATTTAGAATTACATCCGGATTTATCCTTGAAGGGGATAATAATATCCTTTAGAATTAAATAAGTGGCTCGGTATAATTTGACATAAGAGAGAAGGGCTTAGAGATGTTAACACTTCATTTTGCAAGGACAGTTCTAATTCCGTTTTTTGTTATAAATATGGCTGCAATTGTCATAACTATGCGATTTAAAAAAAATATACGGCCGGAGTTTTCCGGAAGTTTAAATGTCCTGTTTTTTATAGAGAATGTTATCGGCATTATTATTTGTCTGGCTTTAGGATACATATCATTTTTCGTTAAACATTAAGAAGTTATTCACTAGTTTCCGACGGTAAATACTTGCGGATTAAACGACTTGCCTTGCTTTGGCTGATATCCAAAAATTTTGCCACTTCATAAGAACTTCCCAGTTTCTCGTAAGCTTGAGTAATTAAGTTTTTTTCCACATCGCTGACTGCGCCGTCAAGCGAAAGGGGACGATTTGTTAAAGCTAACACCGGCGGCAGCGAATGATTTGCATTGGTATGAAAAGACTGTGGAAGGTCTTGCTCGTCAATAATTTTTGCTTGGGTCACGACTGTTAAGCGTTCAATAATGTTTTCCATCTCCCGGACGTTTCCCGGCCAAGAATATTGTTCAAACAATTCATAGCATTTCTGACTGAATTCACGTTCTAATTTATATTTTTTGTTGAACTTAGCGAGGATATATTGAGCTAAAGGAATAATTTCCTCTTTTCGTTCCCTTAAAGGGGGAAGAACAAGTTCGAAAATATTGAGCCGATAGTACAAATCTTCACGAAAATCACCTTTTCTGATCATTTCCTGGAGGTTGCGATTTGTGGCTGCAATCACTCGGCAATTGACTTTCTGGACCTCCCGGCCACCTACTTTAAAATATTGATTTTCGTGAAGTACTTGCAGAAGTTTAGCCTGCATACGTGGAGAAAGTTCGGCGATTTCATCCAAGAAAAGGGTTCCTTCGTTAGCTAACTCGATCAAACCGATATTTCCTTTGGCATTGGCTCCTGTGAAGGCTCCTTTGGAATAACCGAACATTTCGGCTTCCATGAGCTCGGAAGGAATGGAGGCACAATTGACTGTTATGAACGGACCGTCTTTGCGCGGGCTGTGGTTGTGTATATATTTTGCCATATGGCCTTTACCCGAACCGGATTCCCCTAAAAGCAATACCGTTGAATCAATAGGGGCGATGCGGTTGACTAATTCCAGTAGAGCCTCCATTTTGTGGCATTGGCAGATGAAGTCAGGAATATTGGTTTCTAATTTGCGTAAGACGGCAACTTCTTTTTTATAACGTTTTAAGAGTTGAATACTCTTCTCAAGTTCGTGTTTAATTCCTTCAGATTCTGTAACATCTCTCGAATTTTCAATAATCAGTTCAATATCTCCCTGAGCGTCAAAAACGGGGGTTGCGGTTGTAAGCAAAGTCTTACCTGTGCAGGTTTTTTGCTCAAGGGTGATACTCATCTTTTTATCTATTGCGATGGGGCTGATTCGGGGCCCCCAGTATTTCTTTTCGGAAATTTCTCTTGATTTTTTGCCTATAATTTCCGTGGCTTTGACTCCGTAGTGTTTTTCACAGACATTGTTAACATAAATAACGATTCCCGCAGCATTTGTGACGTAGATTTCATCGTGGGAGTTGTCTAATATCTTTTTCAGGGTCTCAAAATCAAGCTCAGTTGCTTTTGTATCCATGTATTTACCCCCTTATAGTGCGCGGTGCTACATAGTTCTGCGGCAAGATCTTCTTTTATTTTATGTTATTACAGGGCTTGATTCAAATCATTTTTGACTTGGCGAGAAGTAATCCGTTTTTTTAAAATTAAGACCTCCTTATTTGTAAAACTTTTGTCATTTTTTATAATAGTTCGTCACCTTAGGCCATAGTAAACAATTTTAGCCGAGAACACAAGGGTAATTTTGACTTACACGAAGTCAAGGCTGACTTATCAAGAAAGTAAAGGAGGGATAAAGTCTTGCCTTAGCGGTAGGCTTGCTTAGGATTAAGAGCTTTTATAATAGTGGCACGGTTTTTGCATTGTTTAAGTGGGAGAATTTGCAACCATTTTTCTTTTTTAGGTCCATAAATTGACGAGACAAAGAAAGGAGACTAAAAAATGGCTACAAGAGATGATCTCGTTGCCTTAGGCATGGTCGAAACCCGGGGAGTCGTCGGGGCTATTGAAGCGGCCGATGCCATGGTCAAAGCAGCGAATGTAACCTTAATCGGCAAAGTCA
>NZ_JAVHUW010000046.1 GCF_030954495.1 Candidatus Desulfosporosinus nitrosoreducens
CAGACGTGCCAAACATCTCTTGCTTGCCTGCCAAAGCAGGTTGGGTCGTCTCTGTCGTACTGCAGATCTGATTGCCATTATCATCATAACCATAGCCGGTCTTCTGAGTGACATCTCCTGATACTTTACTTTCTGTGCTCAATCGATTGTTACGATCATAATCGTAGTTAACAGTATATGGATTTGCTCCTGTTACAATCATAGCCTTTCGATTATTCGCATCATCATAATTGTAAACAGTCGAGGTCGCATTTCCACTTACCGTTTCTATTTCAGAGGTTAGCCGACCTAATCCGTCATAAACATAATCATTGGTTTTCCCAGTATTGTCCGTCTTATTGGCCTGATTGCCATCCAGGTAATAGGCATATGTGTACTGTGCCAAGGCTGCTGCACCTTTATTATTCGAAAGCTGGGTCAAATCGTTGGCAAGATTGTACTGATAAGTCGACGTATCTCCGTTGGAGTATGCCAGAGAAGATCTATTGCCGTTGTCATCATAGCTATAGGTTGCAGTAGGAGTTGTACTGTTGTTTTCATAGACATGCCATAGCCTATTCAGAAGGTCATAGTTATAGGTCGTATTGGATTTAACCTGACCATTCTGTTTCAGAATAAACGCTAACCTATTGTTAGCGGTATCATAGGTATAATCCTTTTCAATTGAGCTTCCGTCGGTTTCTTTTATCAGTCTGCCTTGGTCGTCATAAGTATAAGCTGCATTTATCCCCCCACCACTCATAGCCGTTCGGTTCCCGGTGATACTAAAGGTATAAGAATAAGAAGCGTTCATCTGCGGGTTAGCTGCATTGGAGGCATTTCTGGCCAGCAACCGGCCCAGTCCGTCATAGGTCATGGTTGTTATGCTGCCATTACGGTCTGTTTTCTGCACAAGATTACCGTTAAGATCATCGACATACTGTTCCTGCTTGCCTAGGGGGTCTGTCATAGTTTGAAGCCTGTTAAAACAATCGTAATCATATTTCGTAACGGAATAATTTGGATCTCCGGAAGCCGTCACATTGTCCAATCCCTTGATTTGCAGCGGTTGGCTGAGACCTGTGTACATTCTCACTTTATTTCCATCCGCATCATAATAATACTGCGTATAGTTGACAGGACTGCCGTTTGTGTAAGTTACGACTTTCGTGAGTTGGTTACGGCTGTTATATTCATATCCCGTTTGGTCAAAGGCCGCTGTCTGCCCAGGTTTATTGCTGCTGACTTTTTCAAGGATTATATTGCCGTTTCGGTCATAATAGTGCTTTTTGATGGTGTCAGAGATGGTGCCATTCGTAGTCTGGAAGGGGATATCTTCTTCTATGACCCTCCCCAGATTGTCATAACTATAGGTCGTCGAATACGGGGTTGACGCCTTATTCCCCTTGATATCTGTCACCTTAATAATTCGACCAAGAGGATCATACTCGGTCGTAGTATAATCACCGTTAACGTTGTAGACCTTGACGGGTTTCCCGTCAGAGTTGTAGTCATAGCTTGTTGTGTAGGGCTGGCTCCAACCTTCAGCGTAGGCCCGGGCACTCTTTTCCTGTGTTTTGTTGCCAAGATAGTCGTATTGAAAAGTGGACAGCAGCTCAGCCCCGTTATGGACCGTGCCCTGTTTTTCAATTTTATCTAGCTTATTAGCATAGGTGACTGTCGTGATGGACGGCGAGTTGGTGTCTCCGGCAACAGTCTTCGTCGTCTTGTTGTAGGCTCCATTGCTATTAGCATCATCGTAGGAAAAGTCCTCTTCATTCAAGATCCTACCATCATTGCCCTTTGCCAGGTTCTGCTTTTTTCTGCCATCACTGTAGTACAAGTAGGAAATATTCCTGCTATAGTGACTGGTATTGTTGTTATCCTCCGTTATGAGCCGGAAAAGACTGTCATACGTATAATGGGTAAGATATTGACCACTGGCCATGTCCATTGTATAGATCAGATTGCCAAAATTATCAAACCCGGACTTGATCTGTGTTCCTCTTTCGTCTGTTTCAAGAACGCTGTTTTCAGTGGTATTGGTTTTGTAACCATAGGTTTTTGATGTGGCGTCAGGGTTTACCTCAGAGGTTACTCTGTTGAGCTTATCGTATGTTTTACTCCATAGGTTTCCCTGACCATCCTGCTTTTGGACCATATCGCCAAACCAGTCGTACTTGTATGTTTCGTCAACGGTTCCGGAATTATTTCCGTTCTTTGCTGCGACGCTGTTGCCGTCCGCATCCTTAACTCCATCCACCCATTTTCTTGTCAGATATAAGCCGCTGAATTTGCCATTTCTGGCACTGTCATTGTCCGTATAATCATAGTGAGTGGAGATATAATTACTCCAGTTACCGAGGTAATCCCGCTCTTCCGTGACATTACCGTACATATCGTAACCATATCCTGTCTGTTTCTGGAGCACGCCGTTCTTGTAGACCTGAGCTTGTGTGACAGTTTTGCCGTCTGGGGACAGGGTATACTGTTCCTTGATTGTAGTGTTGGCGTCTTGCTTATAAGTCTTACTCGTCATAATACTATTCGGCCCATAGGTGTAGACCGTTTCATGTTCAGTACCGGCCGTATTGCCATTTGCCTGGGGATCCCAATAATTCAGGACATTATTAAGACTATCGTATTTGTAATTTTCTATTTTGTCTATATAGGCTCCGGTAGTTTTGTTAAATGTTCTATTTATGCTTTGTGTTAATAGTTTCGTAGGGCCATCATAACTATTGATGGTTTCTTTTTTATGATTTGCGCCTATAGATAATATATCCGTACATAACAGATCATTATGAGAATAATTGATATAAGTATTGGTATAGGTTTCTATATTGCCGATTTGGTCTGTGACGTCGGTTTTTACACTATAACCACCGGGTACACCTTGTGAGTTATAGGTGGGATACCCATCATACTCAAGGGTCGTCCCATCACCGTTGAAGTAATTGTGATACACATAAGTTTTGTCTTTATATTTAGTCCCATCGTTCGAATAATCAGCTCGTTCTGTCACTTTATAAAACTGCAGACAGCCTGATACTCCTAAGCTCATATACGAATATTTGCCATCATTGTAGCTGTATTCTGTCTTTCCGCCCGTTGGGTAAATGACATTTCTCAGGATTTCATAGTGGTCTGGATAGACTCCTCCACTACCATCATAAAAGGGGTCCTTTTTCCAAAAACTGAAATATCCGGATTTCTCATCATAGTTATATTGAGTTATCCTTCCGCCGGCATCCGTGACACTCGATAAAACAGACTTACTGGAATCAAAAGGGCATGGTGCCTTATTATAATGAATTACTCTGTTGTTCGACGGATTAGTCTCATCATTCACCTCTATAGTAACGTTGTTTGATCCATACGTTATGTTAATTGTCCTGCCAACGCTGTCGATAATCTGTGAAATATAGCTATTATTGTAAACCCTAGGATCATGATGGGCTATTTGTATGTTATTTCCAAACTTATCCGAGATTTTAGAGATTACGCCGTCGTGAGCAAAGGTTATTGTCTTTCCATCTTTCTCTTTAAGTTCAAAGTACATAACAAACGTATCCGGGTGAATAGGGTCAACGGATTTGTCAATGACATAATTTAATTGCAAATCCCCAAATCCATCTACGTCATTTAGAGGAATGCTATAGGGCTTAATAGCCTCATTTTGATGGTTTGCTACCCAAGTATCGTAATAATTAATGTCCCATGTAAAATGAATGACTCCTCGCTTACCCAAGCCAAGGTAAAAGTCCGTATTTCCCCGTTGCTCGATATAGGGAAGATCAAACGACCAGCCTGTACCTAAATTAAAATATTTATCGTTGATAGAATTATAATTGTAACCGTTCCGATAATAATTAATAACGTTGTCTTCTACCACACTGCCATTTGCATCTGAGTAAAGGTAGATACGCATTTGAACCATAAAATCCTGTTTGTCGCTGTATTTGGTCAGCGTTAAAATGGTATCGTTTCCTGAGGTTGTAGTAACGGAAGTATCGTATACACCTTCATTAAAATTGTCGGCGATAGTTTGTGCCTTCTGTGAGGTAGGCCAATAGAAACTATAGGTAAAGTCCGGATAATTTGTCGGCATGACTACGTACGGATCGTCTGTAGGAATATTCCCGGATGGAGCACAAAAGTACACTTGTCTATTTGTCGTACCTGTTAGTATGCCATTTGTATATGTTTCTCTAGTTTCGGTACCGGTAACATAATATCCCTGTATAACAGGTTGATAATTAATATCTGATGCACATCCTGGTTCATACAACAAGGCATCGGAAGTCCTATAAATTCTGGTCAGATTAAAGTCCAGGCCATTTTTCCCTTTTAAACTTAAATCGGTCTGGGTTATTTCGAGGCTACCGTTGGCCGGATTGATGCTTTCTGTCTGCCCTGATGCCCCTCCCGTGCTAAACGGCTGAACAACAGGCTTCTTATATACGGACATGGGATAAGTGTAATTATTATAGTTCTCCGAAGTAGCATCCGCTAACGCTTGAGCCGATCCGAAGGCCATGAAAAACAAGAAAGAAAGTAAAAGTATATAAATTGATTTGTGTTTCATGATTACTTCCCTCCCGCTTCATTGCGGACGTCTTTCCAGTTATTCTTAGTTTTCTTTAGTTGCAGCACCTTACTGAGCCCAATATTGTTTTTTATCGCTACATCCTTGGCAAGAGCTATTTCAACAATGTCGTTAATTCCATAGGTACCGCATGTTTTTATGTCGTCATCGGTGATGTTGTATTGCTTTCTTAGAAGTCTTTCGGTGTTTGCCCTCGCCTTGTCTTTGGAAACATCTTGCTTTTGGACTTCATCGTGTCTTGTTTGCCAATACTGTTTTTTTAAATCCTCAACGCTTGTCCCTTGTTTTAGCGCGCTGAGTATTTCTTTATAATTTTTATGATAATTGAAGGTCAAAACGGCTACTTGCTCGATATCAGCATCACTTAATCCCTGCTGTTTCATGTCACTAATCTGATCACCGGTTATCCCCAAGGCTTGAGTGGGAGCTTCAATTGTTATATTCAGTTCCTTGATAACATCACTCCAAGGTTTGCTGATGTCTTTAATACTGCCTCCATCTGTGGAGTATGTTCTTTTACCTTTCAAGGCAAGCAATTCCTGTGGAGTCTTTCCGCATAATACGGCTAGGTCCTCCGCTTCCTGGATATCTGAAAAGTCATATCCCTGATTATACAAGGCAAGTTCTTGCTCTCGTGGGAGCTTATTTTCGCTCTCCATGGAGGCCTTCCACTCATCATACGTGACATTGTTTTCTGATAAACTGCTTTGCGCATCATCGCCTTTAGATATTGTTCCTGCGCTATTTAACGTGGCTCCTGTATTCTTAGCGGCTTCGTTCGTGTCAGCATTGGTTAGGGCGTAGACTGACGAGGAAGCAATAATTAAGCTCAATATAATTAGGACGATTATCTTAATCCCTTTGAGATGAATTTTATTGATGATCATAAATACCCTCCCAAATAATCCGAAATTTCCTGTTCCATACTCTAATCCATTCTTTTTTCATTTGAATGAGATTAATACGCAGTATAAGAAATTCTTGGGTTGCTAACATTGGCTTTGAATTTAATCACATTTAAGATCCCAGACCATGACTTCCCGGATGGTATGGGAAGATTTACTGTAAAGCTAATCGTTCCCGGAGACACCCGGTTTACTGTAATTGTTGTATTGGAAATTGGTCCGGAGGTCAGTTCCATAGGATTGGTAAATCCGCAAAGGTCGAGCAATTGAGCATCCCCGGCATTGTAAGTTATCGTGATAGTACGAGTCGGAGTTGTTAGATAAGAACCGTTAATGACTAAATTAAAAGTATCACCAACATTAATATTATTAGGAACAAAGGTTCCTGAGTTTCCTTGTGAAGGGGCAAGCGTTGCGACCGCTAACAGCGCACTCCATTCACTGACGACGCTGCCATTTTTTGCTCTATAGCGATAGGTATGGGTTATATTAGGTGATAAACCACTATGCACATAGGAGGTATTCGTTCCATTATTTATAACGGTTCCATCGACCTCAATATCATACCCGGTGGCATTTCTAACCGCTCCCCAGTTCAAGGTAATTGACGTTGAAGTGACCGACGTCGCCGACAAATCCTGGAGAACAAGTGGCAGCTCCGATTCTTCGACTGAATTCAAATAGCTTCCGTTATACCCTCCAAGGGCATAAAGTCTGCCTGCCGCGGCGGCTGAACCCACCCCATACCTTGGTAAGGTAAGATCAGCCATTCTCCCCCACACATTGGTACTGGGATCATACTCATAGACAACCTTTTGGCTCGCTGTGTTATATCCACCCATTGTGTAAATCTTGCCATTCGAAGTTGCTACGCCAAAAACTTGCATACTTATGGGCATACTTGCTTTCGTTGTCCAAGTATTGCTAAGCGGATCGTACTCTTCTAAAGTATTCAAGGAGTTCCAGTTCGCTGAACCGCCAATAGCGTAGATTTTATTGTTCACGGCAATAACTCCTAGAGCCGATCGTGCTGTAGGCATACCAGCCTTGGTACTCCAAGTGTTTGTTGCAGGATCATATTCCTCCACGGTATTTAAGGGACCGGTATTGTTTAAGCCACCAATAGCATAAATTTTGCCGTCTACTGCGGCAGCACCAAGAAATGATCTGGGCGTTGGCATATTCGCTGTGGTTGTCCAGACATTAGTTGCAGGATCATATTCTTCAGCAGTGTCCAGACACCCCCCATTATAGCCGCCGATTGCGTATATCTTCCCATCAGCTGAGGCAACACCCGGAACATATCTCGCGATGTTCATGTCCTTTAATAGGGTACTAGTACCGGTTGCCGGGTCAAAGGCTTCAACACTATTCAGACAATTCCCGTTATTGCTGCCGCCGATACAATAGATCTTGTCATTCACGGTCGCTGTTCCAAAGTCCATTCTTGCCGTTTGTAAGTTGCCGCGAGTAACCCATCCGTCAACCGCGTAAAGATTATAGTCCCCATTACTGGGTATAATGGTTCCGATAGGCTTGGTTTGATCTGCAGGTATTGGAATAATGGTATCATTCGTGCTTATTGGATCATTCAAGGCTGCGGTACAATTTATAATCCCGCCACTAACCGTTTTCCCTGTTAAAGAAGACAATCTGTCACAGGAATCGATGATCCTGGCCTTGACATCGTTGCAATTCTCTTGAGGATATTTGCTTAGAATTAAAGCTGCTTCACCGGTAACAAAAGCTGCCGCCTGAGAAGTACCGCCGCTAAAACTATAGGTATTTCCCGGTGTAGTGCTGACAATCTCCTCCCCGGGTGCTGCTACATCCACTGAGTTTAGCCCATAGTTGGAAAACCAGGATAAATTTCCGTTTCTATTGAGAGAAGCAACCGCAATGATGTTATCTGAAGTGTAAGAGGCGGGATACACTGGGTTCGCATCAATATCCTGATTGCTATTGCCTGCGGCACAAATGAAGAGCAAGCCTGACTCATCCATCGCTTCTTTTAAGGCTATATTTTCACTAGTTGTTCCCCAACTGCAGTTGACAATTCGGGCGCCATTTTCTTTAGCGTATTCAATCGCACTTATAATATCGCTGGTATAGGCCTTACCGTTTTTAAATACCTGCAGAGGCATAATTTTAGCCATTGGAGCTACCCCAGCTATACCTTTCCCGTTACCCATCGCCGCAGCAATTATTCCTGCGATATGGGTTCCATGCCATTCATCGGATGAATTCGTTAAGTTGTGCACTGCATTGGTATCATCGGCGAAGTTCCAGCCATGAATGTCATCAGAATAGCCATTCATATCATCATCTATGCCATTATTGTCAGTTTCCTTGGTATTGGTCCAGATATTGTCCTCAAGGTCTTCTTGGGTGATATCTATACCTGTATCAAGTACGGCGACAATAACACCCTCTCCCTCAGATTTTGGCCAGGCGTTCACCGCATCGCTTCCAATCGTTATAGCGCTATTAGTTGTCACATTGACAGACCTGTCTGATGATATGGTTGTGCCAGTTGTCTCTTTCACTTGATCCTCTATAGAACTTGCCGCGCCGGTTGTAACCTTTTCTTGATTTTTTATTGAAACCGCTGGCGTATCCGTTGTAATGCCTGCTTGGTTTCCTGACGATAGTGCCGCATTTGTTGCAGAATCAGCTTGATTTGCCACTGTCATCGCTGCATTCGTTGCGGACGTTGCCTTAATTTCTTCTAGGCCCCATTGCTCCACATAATGGGGATCATTCACTTCGATTCCGGTAATGTTTTTGACGATAAACGGTGTAACTTCTAGCACGCCGTTCCCATCTATATCCATTAATGGCGTTTGACTAGGTGTATAGCTCACCTCGACCGAGTCGCTTGCTGTAACTGGTTCCATTAACGTTATGGTCACTTTGTTCGCATCAAGGGTAAGTGTGTTAATGGCCTGAGAAGTCGTAGTTGAATTCAGATTAATGCTGAAATCTTCTTTTGCCGGGAGAGAATTTACGTTAAGCTGCTTGCTGAACGTTAGTTCAAGCGTATCTGCCTTGATTGTTGCTGTTTGAAGAACGGGGGCAAGATTATTTATTGGCTCGCTTAGGTTCGCAATAACCTTGTTGCTAAAACCTTCAGCAAGATTCCCTGAAAGGTCTTGGATTGGACTACTACCAGGAGCATAACTAGCAATTACCGGTTCATTCGCAGTGAGGGGAGCTGTGAGTGTAAGGATCAAGTTGTTGTCCATAAGTTCAATGTCATTTATAACGATATCTTTTCCATCTTTCGTTGATATTTTAAAATCATTCTTTGCCGGAATTTGCTCGGGTTTCAGTGTTTCATTATAGGTCAAGGAGATTTTTAAACCGTCAAAAGTAGCGGCCGATAATTGTAGATGTTGGTCATTTGTCTGCGTTTGATTTGGATCAGTCACGGCAGCATTATCCGTTTGTTCTGTTTGTTCTGTGCTCGGAGTTTGCTGTTGATTTTCCGTTAATTGAGGAGGATCAGCAGAAGCTAGCGTCATCATATAGTCTGGCTGGATATATTCAATGTTGGAATCGGCTTGTTGTTGTTGCAAAAATGCGGTGAACTCAGCACGTTTCATTTTCTTCGAAGTGATGTAAACATCAAAGCTCCTGTTTCTGGTTAGTTTTCTTGCTTTTAGATTTCCTCTTAATTTAGAAAATGTACTTTCTTTTTGATTCTCATCTTTGTATTTGACAATAAACCGATCGATTGGCAAGTTATCCCCTTCGCTAATTCCCGCAGTTTCTTGATCTGAAGGCGATGGTTTTAGCAATTGCTCTGGTTCTTGATCCTCGATGGTAATCTGTTCTTGAGGAAAAATAGTCTGTTCATTGTCACTACTAGGAAGATTGGTTTGTTTAGACTCGTTGTTTAACTGTGGTACATTTTCGAGGTCTCCATTAGATTGATCTTGTTGAACTGAATTTATGGCTGTACTTTCCGTTGGTCCCGCCATTGCCTTCGAAATGAACGATGAATAGCAGAGTATCGACGAAAAAATCAAACTGAAAATCACTGAACCACAAGTAATTTTTTTTAATACCTTCTTAAGAGTCAATGAGTTATCCCCCTCAAGTAAGAAGTTTATGTTATTAGGATTAAGAAAAAACTTTCAATATTTCCCCAGTTATTTAAGGATGGTCGCAAAGACCTTGACTTGTATCGAACTTCTTACAAATATCAATTTCTCCTAATTCCCGAAAGCTTCGTAAGTAAACCCTGTATTTGAATACCAAGCATACATACTGAATCCACTTGAGTTTACTGAAACAGTATTACTATATCTCCCGCCATTACTCGTAAACTCAGAAGGACTGACAAAACTGTCCCATTGACAAATTATATAATTGCAATTTATTTGAATACACGTAGGAGTAAACCCTAAACCGCTTATCACTGCATAACCACTCGAATTTGTTGTACCGCTTCCAGTCGCATGCCCAGCTTTTCCTGCTCCATTAATAGCAGTTCCCGAAACTCCCAAAATGCTTTTGCCACTCAGAATATTTGCCGGAATTAAATTTGGATCGGTATACTCTGTCCATGTATTTATTCCATCATAGTAACCGGCCTGCGGTTTGAAATAGATACTACTACTGCCGCCAGTCGACCATCCTAAAGCGTAACTCTTGCCAGCTCCTAAGCCATTAGGATTAGACGTTGCCATATTAGTGATCCCTCCAGCGACACCTAAGATATTCTTACCACTTAGAATATTACTTGACACTAAATCAGGTTGTGGTGATTTAACCCAAGAAGTGCCATCATAATAACCAGCGGGGGGTTGCAAATACGCATTATTATTGGAATCGCCTGCAGATTTTACACCTGCCATTGCACCCGTGGCTAAAAAGTGTAATCCCCCTGATCTATCGGCCATTACCCCAGTTATTTGTCCTGCGTCCACAGTGGCCGTTTTACCATTTAATATATTAGCGGCAGTTGCATTACCAAATGTTGAAGATGCCAATACTTTAGTAACACTTTCTGATGGAAATAATGTTAAAAAAATAATTAATGCCAGAGTAACTAACACCGATAAACTCATCCAGGTTTTCTTAAATTTCATATCCTACCCAATCCCTTCATTATTTTACTTAAAACTCATCACAAAACGCCTTCCGCCTTATTAACTTTTGAAAAACGCACATCCCTTCTGTTTAAACTTAAACTTAAAAAATAAGCGCCTCATTTTATCCCTCCTAATCCTAAATAAAATAAATAATAAATCTTATTTATGAGTAAATTAATTACACATAAAGATTTAATCCGCCAAAATTTTTGCTTTTTATTATAATAATTTTCTTTTTATCCCAAAAAAAGCATACGAATAGAAGAAGCCGACTATAAAGCGAGCCGACTTTAATTTAAAGACTTATATCATTTTATTACTTATTAATTAATTAGTATTTATCATTATTTTTAATTCCAGCATTCAATTAACTTTTATTCTTTAGTTTACAGCAACAATATTTGCTATGCCTATCGAACAACCTTTACAATAAGCATTATTTGAACCTGAAGCTGTATTACCCTAGACAAAGTTATGCCTGTCTTTACTGACCCGGTATTGCAATTACCAAATAAATTATTTCATTATAGTTACAAATTACTAATAATTATTTAGATAACATAAATTTCCCTTAATCTTCTATGATAATACATTTTATAATCTTTAATTAAAGAATAACATCAAACCATTGCATTTTATGTCGAAACTTGTCGTTAAATTGTTTTTAATTTTTTACAAATATTCAAATTTATTACATTAATATTTGTAAAATTAAAAGAAACAATAATAATTATACGCATATAAATTATTTAATTTAAAGTTTTCAAAATACTGAGATTCGACAGTTGTAAACACGAGAAGTGCCTCAATCCCTTGTGATCAAGGGATTGAGGCACTTGATAACTCACCAGTGTGTCTACGTTTTTTGACCTCTTCCGGAGAGTACTATTCGTTATTTTAGCGGGCTCTGAAATTATATGATTATATTCGGCTTCGCAAAAGAGAGAAGGTCCAATGATCCTTCCAACAAATTATGAATGCAAAAACTGTTTATCGGGATAATCAATACTTCCATTAACCGCCACTCCTCTTGGAGCCGGTGGTTTTCTGCGCTTCGAGAAAGTCAGGGCAAAGAACAAGCTTACGGCAGCCATAACTAGCAAAACCATGATTTTATCGGCGATATAGTCAAACCCCAGGTTTTTGACCGTAACCACCCGGAACCCCTCGGCCATCCAGGTATAGGGCATCAGCTGAACCAGACGGTTAATGACGGCGGGAATATGAGTACTGGGCCAGGAATAACCGGAAGCGACAAAAATGGGAACCGAGATCAGCATCAGATAACGGGTCACCAGCAAGGAATTGGGAGTATAGACGGAAATAATAAATCCTGCCGAAACAACGATGAGATCAAAGAGCAGCCCCAGCAGAAGAATCAGAGCTACCGGGCCCTCGATCTTTACCTGGACGAAGCGCGCGGCGATCCACATTAGCAAGCCGTAATTAAAAAAGTTGGCGATAAAATAAGGCAGAGCTTTGCCGCTGAAGATCTTCCATGATGGAACCGCGGCGCTCAGAAACTGAAGCCAGGAATTCTGCTCCTTTTCACGGGTAACCGTCAAACCAATGCCTAAAATTCCAATCTGCTGAAAAATCATCAAAGCCAGGCCCATAAAGATAAAGGTGGCATAGCTGAACGTCGGGTTATACCAAACCTCCATACTGAAAGAAACCGTATCCATCACGTTGATTATTTCCTGTTGCGTCATTCCCAGCCCACTGAGGTAGGCGGCAGTGTGATCCGCACTAAAGGTATTGAGAACTTGTTGAAAATACTTGCGTGTATTGAAACCATAAATCAGATTCGAGCCATCATAAATCGTCAAAATTTGAGTGAGCTGGTGTTGGGACAACTTTTGAGCATAGTCTTTGGGAATCACAACTCCGGCCCGCACCTTGCCGTCTTTCATTCCCGCCTCTAAATCGGCATAAGTCGCCACTTCCGGGATCACCCGGAAATTCGGGGTATTCTCAAAGGCTGAAATCACCGCCCGGCTTTCCTGAGAATGATCCAAGTCCACAATCCCCAGGGGCACATGCTGCAGAATAGCGGAGACATAGACCGACCCGAACAAGGAGGCGTAGAGAAGCGGCACAAAAAAGATCATCAAAAACAGAACCCGCTCTTTTAATATATGTACAATCTCATAATGAGCGATATTCAGGATCTGCCTCACATCAATCCCCCCTTAGGAGAAACATCACTTAAGATCAGACGGAGAGCTGCCACACTGTAGAAGAGAACGGCCATCAGCCCCAAGGCCAGATAATAGTGACTCATAAACCCCCAACCCGGATTTTTAAAGGTCAGGTAATTAACACCCTGGAAGAACCAAGTTTGAGGCAGAACCCAAGCCGCGGACTGAAGCCAGTGCGGCATAGCTTCCAAGGGCCAGGTATAGCCGGAGATCACAAAGGCAGGCAGAGCGATAATCATCCCATAGCGCGAGGCATTGACGGCATTTCGGCCCAGGCTGGACATCATTGTGCCTAAACTGTGCAGGGTAATGGTAAATAAGAAGGTAAACAGCAGCAAGCCCGGCCAACCGCAGGCCAAAGGGAGCTTAAAGACTACAAAAGCCAGGAAGTACAAAGGCAATACTGCCAGCATAAACACGCCGATATGCACAAGAGACTTACAGAAAAAAAGTTTGAAGGAGGATATTCCGGAAACCTTAATCTGGAGCCAGCTCCTCAGCCCATTTTCCCCGATGACCGTCATGCAGGACGCCAGCGTTAAGCACTGCTGCCAGACATTCAAGGCCAAACCTAGCACCATAAAATAAGCGTAATTCAACGTGGGATTAAACCAGGCCTCTTCCGGAAAGGCAATAGACTGATAGGCCTCTTGAGCCTGATTGGCCTGAATTCCCTGAGCGATCAACGTTTGAATCCCTACTTGCGCCCCCAGGGTTCGAGTAATCGTCAATACGGCACTAGAGGCATTCGTGGCATAAGCCATATTCATACCGTCAATCATCACCGCTACCTTCGTTTGACGCTGCAAAGCCACGTCCTGACCGTAATTGTCCGGAATTACAACCCCAACAATGACCTCGCCCCTCTTGATGGACTCCTCCAGCTCGGCAAAGCTGTCAAAATAAGCAACCACCTGTAAATTCTGCGTATTCTTCAGCTCCGTGACAACCTGCCGGCTGGCGCTGCTCTTATCCAGGTCCACAACCCCGGTGGAAATATCGCCGAGGCGCTGGTAACTGTAGACCCCGGCAAAAAGCAGCATTCCCAGCAGCGGCCCGATAAGCAGGATATGGCGCAGGCTCTTATCCCGCCACATATAAAACAGTTCACGTTCCATAATTGCTCGGCATTGTTTAAGCATGACAACATCCACTCTGTTCTGCGTAAAATTTTTCCTGCCTCTCCCACTCTGTCCGGGCGGCTGCCAATTCATAAAGACTCAGTTCCCCGTTCTCCAGCCAGGCTACTTTGTCTATATGCTCACAAACTCCAAAATCACTGAAGGTGCTGACACAAGTTCCTCCTCCAGCCAGGAATTGCTTCAATTCCTTTAGGATAAGGCTGCGGGAATAGAGATCAATGTCCTTAATAATCTCATCGACAATTAATACTTTCGGGCGGTTAAGCTGGGCACAGGCCAGAGAAAGCCTCTGCAGAGCTCCGATTTCCAAGGCTGCCGCCGGCCTGGACAGGAACTCCTGAAGTTCATAGCGTTCAATCATCTCCCGGATATTAGCCCGGGGAGCTTTCTTTAAGGCTCCAATAAAATCGAGATTTTCAATCGCCGTCATATCCCGGAACATGCTGCACTCTTGAGTCACAAGCCCCAAGCTCTGCTTAAACTTCTCGGTTTTTCGGATGTTCCAGCCCAGAATTTCCACCTGTCCCGACGTAAAACGGTCAACCCCCGCTAAACTATGCGCCAGGGATGTCTTGCCCGCCCCACGGGTGCCAAAGATCCCCAAACATTCTCCGGGCATGACCTCAAAGGATATTCCTTGCAAAAGTGTCTTGCGCCCTATTTTCTGCACCAGATTATTAACCCTAATGACAGGCTCCATCCCTATTTAGCCTCCTCTATGATTTTAGCCTGAGCGGTCATTCCCGTCTTCAGGGCTAAATCCTGATTCGGCAGATCAATCTTAACCTGGAAACTCTCAAGATCATGCTCGTACTGTTCATTGATCGCCTTTTTTGCGGCAAATTCCCCGGCACCGTTAATCAAAACCACCTTGCCCTTAAAGACTCTCCCTGGGAAAGCATCCACAGTTACTTCCGCATCTTGATTCAGATGGACGCGCCCAATTTTAGCCTCGCTTATGTAAACATTCACATAAGGGTGTGCTAAATCCGTAATTTCAAAGACAGGAGTACCGGCATTTAACATTTCACCGGCTTGAAGATACTTTTGAGTTATAAAACCGGACATGGGAGAAAGCAAATGGGTATCGTTGAGATAAGCGGTGGCTTTTTGCACGGCACCGCCGGCCTGAGTGACAGACCCTTGAGCAGCCTGATATTGTGCCTGAGCAAGAGTTACGTTGGTCCGGGCGGATAAAGCCTGTTCCAGGGCGGCTTGAGCTTGCTGCAGCTTGCTTTGGGCCAAGTCATAGGCGTTCGTGGCATCATCCAAGGTTTTCTGCGGTACGGCCTGGCCGTTAAATAAAGCCGTAGCCCGGTCAAGAGAGGTCTTAGCGTCCTTAACCCCAATCTCAGCCTGAGTCACTTGAGCCTGAGCCTGGGTTATCGTGCTCTCCACTTGCTGGCTTGTCAAAGGCACCGCATCCGCCGCCCGCTGTGCCTCTTCCACAGCCGCACTGTAAGCTCCCTGGGCGGTGACAACATCGGAACCGATTTCCTGACCGTCTAAAGAAGCTATTTCCTGCCCGGCATCTACTTTACCCCCTTCGTCAACAAGAGTTTTCTCCAGCTTGCCGGGGACTTTAAAGGATGCCATGACTTTCGTTGCTTCAATTGTACCTGTCGCCGTCAGACTCTGCTGCTCATCAGCCAAAGCCACCTGATGTCGGTAAAAATAACGATTGAAAATAAACAGGCTCCCTCCGATGATTGCCATGAACAAGATAAACACGCCAATTTTTTTGAAATTGATTTTCGCTAAGGCATCCACGACTTTCTTCCTCCTCTTAAGACATAAAAATCCCATCAAAAATTAACCCCAAGATGTGCTGCAAGCGAGCTTCGAGCATCTTCTCCGACAGCATATCCTCCTGCCAAAGCGGCTGAACAATCTCACGCCGGTTGAAATAGACGAGGCATAGGGCCTGAACACTAAGAATCACTTGCCGGATATCAATATCCGGCCGAATAAACTTCCGCTTGATCCCATCCTTGATAATGCCGTCAAACTCCAGCTCCACCAATTCAAAGAATTGAGGAATCACCTTTTTGGCAAATCGGCCGCCATTAAGCGCTTCCCAACTGATCAGACGCACAAAGGCCTCATTGTTAGCCAAAAAATAGAAGTAAGCCCGAATCGCCCGGGTTACATTCTCTTTTGGATCATCCGCCAGAACGAAGGCATTTTTGCTCATCGTGTAGATTTTATCGTAGTTGAAACGCAAGACTTCGGTATAGAGATCTTCCTTGCTGCCATAATAATGGTAAAGCATCCGTTTATTGATTCCCGCATCCTCAGCAATCTCATCAATCCGCGATCCATCAAGCCCCTTCTCGGCAAAGATCTTGGTCGCTGAATTTAAGATCCGTCCGCGGCTTTCTTCCGAGCGTTGTTCCCGACCATCCCCCTTTTTTGCTGTTGGTTTTCAAAGTTTTGCATATGCTGCCTCCCGGTTAAGTAAAAGTATGTAACTAGTTAGTTACTTTTCTTTATAAGCTATTGTAAAGTTTATATGATTATGCTGTCAAGGAAATTTTTCATCAATTAGTTACTCCGCTTTCTTCACTGATCCTCACCTCACTCACGGACCCTTAAACCCCAACACGCACAATTCCGGAAATGAAACCTTTGCCAAACCTGAGAAAATAAAAAGAGGCTGAAGCCTCATTTTTATTCGGGAAACCTATTAATGCGCAGGCAGCCTGACTATTGGTGTATCCTCCCGCTGCCATCACAGGCCGGACAGGGTGACGTATATCTCACCGCTAATGTCTGCCCCACTTTCTTGCGGGTCATTTCCACCAGCCCTAACTGAGTAAGTCCCAAAACCTGTGACTTTGTCTTGTCCCGGGAACAGGCTGTAGCCAAAGCCTCAAGTACTTGCTGCTGGTCTTCCTTGGAAGTCATGTCGATGAAATCAATGACTATAATCCCGCCTAAATTTCTCAGCCGCAGTTGGCGGGCTATTTCCCGCGCCGCTTCGAGATTCGTATGGACTACGGTCTCTTCCAAAGAGCGTTGTCCGATATATTTTCCTGTATTCACATCAATCACAATTAAAGCTTCCGTCTGCTGGATGACCAGATATCCGCCGCTTTTTAACCAAACCCTGGAGCGCAAGGCTTTGCGGATGCCGTCATCGACTCCGTATTTTATAAACAGGTCTCCCTCCGAAACAACAAAAATTCGCTTCGCAGCCGGATGTTCGATTTCTTTTAAAGCCAGACGCAAAGTTTGAGCGACATCCTCCTGATCAACAGTGATCCTTTCCACGTCCTGATCAATCCAATCACGAACCAGGCGGGAAACGAGATCCGCATCTTTATGGACAAGACCAGGCACGGAAACGTGGGGAATTTTGGGCTGCAAGCTCCGCCATTTCTCCGCCAGCTGGGCAATATCCTCCGCAATCTCTTCTCCGTCAACTCCCTCGGCTAAGGTACGAACAATCACACCCATGCCTACAGGTTTGGCTTTTTCCGCCAAACTCTTTAATCGCTCCCGCTCATTCTCATTTTGAATTTTGCGCGAGATACCAATATAACCGACTTGAGGAAGAAGAACAACATATCGTCCCGGCAAGGTAAGGTTGAGGCTGATCCGCGCTCCTTTCGCACCTACCGGTTCTTTGTTAATCTGAACTAAAAGTTCCTGGCGCGGTTTCAGGATCTGTTCAATCCGTTCGCGCGGAACCGGGGAGTTCCTCTCATCCTCATCATAACGGGAGGGAACAGCATCTCCGACATAGAGAAAGGCATTCCTGTCTAACCCGATATCCACAAAGGCAGCCTGCATTCCCGGCAGAATGTTCTCCACACGCCCGCGATAGATATTTCCCAGTAGATGGGAAGAGCCGTCTTCTTCCTCAAAGACTTCCATCAGTTCTCCATATTCAAATACGGCAGCCCGGATTTTCTGGGAGCGACTTTGCAGGACGAGTTCCTTTTTACAGGCCGAACTTTCAAGCCTCATTCGGGTTAACCCTCCTCCCTAATAAGATCTAAGCGTCACAGCACTCGCTTCACGCTATCATCGGTTTGACTCTTATTCAGCCATTTCAAAAGGCGAGCTCTTTTTCCCCTGGTAACTGACATGCACACCCGTCCGCTTAATATGCAAGGCATCAAGATCCAAAGGCAGATTCTCCAGTTCTCTCAAACTGGCCAACACTTCCTCCGGACGGACGCTTCCGGCATTGCCCATCTCAACGTCCAATTCAAAGATGATTTCGTCCCCTTGGACTTTCCCCTCCAAGCTCTTAACCCAAGGCCGGATATCTTTATCCGTCGGTCCCTTTTTCGAATAGCGGGAATAAGTGACGCGCTCCCTGGCCAACCAAGCCGCTATGACTTCCTGCAGGCGGTCCTCCTGAATGGGCAGAGCCATAGCGACGCGCATGCGGTAACTTGCCGCATTCAGCACGGCCATTAAAGGCTTGGCGCCTAGAGTCAAAACACGTCCTTGGAGCAAACGGATTCCGGGAGGCAGCTGTTCTTGGATTCGTCCTAAAACCTCTCCTAATTCCGGCTCTTGTTCGAGATCAACGTCCACATATTCCCGTTCTCCTTCCGTCCCTACCGCTAAGGCAAAACCGAAAGAGATTTTAGGGCGGGGATTAAAACCTTCCGTATAGGACATTTTAATTCCTGCCCGCCGGATCGCCCGTTCAAAGACCCGGGTTAAATCAAGATGGGCTATAAACTTAGCATCTTCCACTTTGGTATAGGCGATTCTTAGCCGCACGGCACTCACCCTTTCAACTCAATCTGAACTCCCCTGCCCGGGCATATCCCGCACCCGGTGCAGACATCATATCGACAATCGATGGTCCTGGCTTCCTGCAATGCCCGATGATGTTCTTCCACCAAGAAACGTTTGGTCACGCCACTCTCTAAATGCTCCCAG
The DNA here is from genome assembly GCF_030954495.1 of Candidatus Desulfosporosinus nitrosoreducens. Taxonomy (GTDB): domain Bacteria; phylum Bacillota; class Desulfitobacteriia; order Desulfitobacteriales; family Desulfitobacteriaceae; genus Desulfosporosinus; species Desulfosporosinus nitrosoreducens. The sequence goes on from NZ_JAVHUW010000046.1 coordinate 18,841, forward strand.
GGTAAGATGTCGTCGTAATCCATAGCCCGGTTGGCATAAAAGTGAGGATCAATGCCTAACTCCTTAAAGCCCTGCATCCAGGTTTCTTGATCAAAATGTTCAGACCAGCCATCAAAGCGACAGCCATGTTTGACCGCCCATTCCAGCAGCGGCGCCAAACGTCGGTCTCCTTTGGCAAATACAGCTTCCAAATAGCTTGTCTTCATATCATGGTAATTATATTTTATCCTGCGGTCCCTTAATTTATCTTTAAGATATTTCTGTTTTTGTTCGACCGACAGGTGAGATTCCTGAGGCTCCCACTGAAACGGGGTATGAGCCTTGGGAACAAAAATACTCGTAGAAACCGTGACATTGACATTCCGGCGGCCCAACTGAGTTCCCAAATTGGCCACTTTTTTCGCCAAATCGGCAATTCCGTCAATATCTTCCTGAGTTTCCGTAGGCAGGCCGACCATAAAATAAAGCTTAATATTCGACCAGCCTTTTTTAAAAGCGGCGCCCACCGCGGCTAAAAGGTTTTCTTCAGTGACCCCTTTATTGATCACATTTCTCAAACGCTGAGACCCTGCTTCCGGCGCAAAGGTCAAACCGGATTTGCGGGCTTTTTGAATGGACTCGGCAAGATCCACATCAAAGGAATCGACACGCAAGGAAGGGAGGGAAACCCCCACTCCGTCAGCGCTATGCTTCTCCATGATGCTTCGAATGATTGGCTGGATGCAGGTGTAGTCTCCGCTGGAAAGGGAGGTAAGGGCAATTTCATCGTACCCGGTCGAACGCACAAGTTCTTCGGTCTGTTTGAGAAGGGTTTCCGGAGATCTCTCCCGTACGGGACGGTAAATCATTCCGGCTTGACAAAAGCGGCACCCCCGTGAGCAGCCGCGCATCACTTCCAGCATCATGCGGTCATGGACGATTTCCATATAGGGAACAATAGGGTTTGTCGGAAAAAAGGCCTGATCGAAGTCTTGCACCAGGGCTTTCTCCACCGCGGACGGAACCTCAGGCTCCGCTTTAATGTCTTCGATCCGGCCGTCCGCTTTATAAGTAACATGATAGAAATCCGGAACATAAACCCCCTGAACTTGAGCGACTCGGATTAAAAACTCCCGGCGGGAAAGGGGGTGCTTTTTTTGCTCGGCAATGAGGCGGAGCACTTGCGGAAACTGCTCTTCACTTTCCCCCAGCAGGAAGAAATCAACAAATCCGACGAGAGGCTCAGGGTTGAAGGCACAAGGACCGCCGGCAATAATCCAGGGGTCCTCCGCTCCGCGCTCCTCTGTGTGCAGGGGAATTCCCGCTAAATCGAGCATATTGAGAATGTTGGTGAAACTCATTTCATACTGCAGTGTGAAGCCAATGACATCAAAAGCCTTCAGAGGCTGAAAAGATTCGAGCGTATATAAAGGCAGGTTCCTTTGCCGCAGCTTTTCTTCCATATCCACCCAGGGGGCGAAAACTCTTTCGCACAGAAATTCCGGAAAGGTATTTACTAAATGGTAAAGAATCTTAGTTCCCAAATGCGACATACCCACCTCATACACATCAGGGAAAGCGAAGGCCATATGCACATCTGTTTTATCCCAGTCTTTTTTTATGGCATTCCATTCAGAACCCAGGTAACGGCTCGGCTTTAAAACTTTAGGTAAAAACATTTCGACCTGCCGGCGCAGTTCCGCCGCGGTAAGTTCACTCATGATTTCTGTGAGGCCTCCTTGTACTCCTTGTGAACTTACATTATATCACAGATAACATAAATACCCAATGCTTTGCCTTGGCACTTCCGGTCATGCTCATAGTCCTCCGCCTATGGCGGGAAGCTGTCTTAATGCTTAGCCGCGTCATTCCTTAGTCAACAGTTTACCGACAGGGAAGCGAATTCCTTCTCTCAGCATTCCTTCCAGGACATCTGTTTCCGTCAGGATCTTTTCCAGACCCTTGTCCTCTTTGGGGAGAGTGACCAAAGTATAACGATCCGGGGTGAATTCTTCAACGATGCGGACTAAAGGCGTATTGCGCTGTACCGTAAGCCATTTGCTGCGCATTAATCCTTTTTTAATCAGTTCCTCTTTTTTACGGGTCAACTGGCGGAGAAAGGTGATATGCGCCACTGAAATCTCCTTATTTCCTGACAGCCAAAAAAATCCTCCAAGCACGATAAAGGTAAGGGAGCCTTCCGCAAATTGTCCTTTACTCCAAAGAAGGACCCCGTAAAGCGCCGAGATGACTCCCAGGCCTTTTCCAGCCCAGGCCAAAAACTTCGTAGTGCGCACAAAACCAAAACCTTCCACACAAAGAGCCCGCAAAGCCCGACCGCCATCCAAAGGCAAAACAGGGAGAAGGTTAAAAGCTGCCAGCCAAAGATTATAGCGGACAAAGTTGTCGGCAAGCTCACTTGTCCAGATTCCCTGCCATCTTAAAATTTGGGCCGCGAACAAAAGAGCAATATTAAAGGCCGGGCCTGCCAAAGCCATCATACTTTCCTCAATTTTTCTGCCTTCGAATAAATCATCGCAATAAGCCGCGCCACCAAAAGGAAAAAGCTCCAAGCCAACCACTTTAAAACCGTAGACCCGGGCCGTAAGCAAATGAGCCAACTCATGCCCTAATACTAAGGAAAAGATGAGAAGAGCCTGGGCTGCGAAACCCAGGACCCCATAAAAAGCCAGAACGACCAACAACGTCGGATGAATGCGCAGGCTCACACCGAACAATTTGCATAGCTCCATTTCAGCCTGGTTTTAAAACCAGTATTTCACCTCTTTCCGCAGTTCCTCAGGCAGCCGCCGTCAATTTTTAGACTGAGGAGGAATCAAATAGGGAATCGGATCAACGGGTTGGTTATTTTTTCTCAATTCAAAATGCAGCCAGGGCTTTTTCAGGGGCGCAGAAAGCCCCACTGTCCCGATAATAGCTCCTTGATTGATGCGCTGTCCTTTTTGGACGGAAACATTGCCCAGGTTGCCGAGCACTGTGGTCCAGCCATCACCCAGATCGGCTTTGACAACGTTTCCTAATTGGGGATCTTCCCCCACAAAAGTGATCACACCGTTCGCCGGAGCCAGCACCGGAGTTCCCAAAGAGCTGCCTACGTCAATTCCTTGATGAACCGAGCCTGCCGCGTTGCTTCCCCCTTCGCCGACTATTCCGAATTTGGCCATGACCTGACCGGAAATGGGAGGCAAAAACGTTCCGAGCATCTTGGCGTCAACGGGAACACTTTTATTGCTTACCCCGCCAAGAGACAGGGCATCCTTGGCCATGCCGTTTAACGTGTCATAATAATTTCCCGAATCCATAGCACTGCGGTAAAGACCGTGAACCGCCTGAGAAAATCCGTCAGTACCATTGGCACTAAAGAAAACCAAAAGAAATAAGGTTGCCGCCAGGAGAGTCTGCTTTTGAGTCCCGTTCCAGTACTTGAAGAAGTTTCCCCAATTTCCTTTGGCCGCGTGGCGATGGCGTTCCGGATTGCGGCTAAGGTCTGCCGGTCTTCCCCGGCCCTGCTCTTTTCCCACCTCTTGGATGGCTCGTTCCCATTCCCAATCATCCCAACGTTCAAAAGGATTCATCTTTCAATGCCTCACTTTTTACCCTATTTCGAGCTCGTACGTTTCTCTAATAGTTTATGAACAGGGAAAAAAAATAGAACTCCAAATCGAAGTTCCGAAGCTCCGGTGTTCGGAGCCATAGGGCGGCAAACTATCTAGTTTTCCCAATTGTCCTTATTTATTTAGGCAAAGTCTATAGAAGACATTTAAAACATTAGCCTTTGCCGCCTTAAATTTACGCTCAACAACAAGCCTATCGCCGCCATATTCGCCCACATGGCGCTGCCGCCGAAACTAATCAGAGGCAGGGGAATACCTGTCACGGGCATAATCCCTGAGGTCATGCCGACATTGACCAGTACATGAAAAGTAAACATGGATATAATCCCCGTTCCAATCAACATCCCATAAGGGTCCCGCGCTTTCAGGGCGATGCTGACACTGCGCAGAATAAAAATCAGAAAAATAAAGAGCAGAGTCACCGTCCCGATAAAGCCAAACTCTTCCCCTACCACGGAAAAAATAAAGTCGGTGTGATGTTCAGGCAGGAAATTCAGCTGACCCTGGGTACCCATCCGATAGCCTTTGCCCCAAAACCCTCCCGAGCCAATAGCCCAAATGGATTGAATAATATGATAGCCATCACCTGAAGTATCGGCGGCCGGATTGACAAAAATGGCAAGACGTTTTAACTGATAATCCTGCATCGGCAGAGGAAGCCCCTGAGCCCAATGCAGCCAAGAGGGCAAGTTGGTGGCAAAATGGAGCCAGAGAGCAACTCCAATCACAGCGATCCCGGCAAACAGCAATCCTCCGAATTTCCAGGGATTCGCCCCGGCCACAAACATCATGCCGATAAAAATAGCCGCAAAAACCAAGGTGGTTCCTAAGTCCGGCTGCTTATAAATAAGCAGCATAGGGATCAGGACAAAGAGAAAGGGCAAAATAAAGTCCTTGAAATTATCCAGTTTGCCTTGGCGGTCCGCCAGAAAATCGGCAAGGGTAATAATTATGAAAATCTTGGCGAATTCGGAAGGCTGGATACTAAAACTGGAGGTAATGGGAATCCAACGGGTTGCTCCTTTGGCACTGGAACCGAAAAGAACTACCGCCAGGAGCAACACGAGGTTTAAGCCGTAAATCCACCAGCGAAAATGACGCCATTTCTGATAATCGAAAGTTGCCAAGACGGCAGCGATAACAATCCCGCTTAGAATCCAAATCGCTTGAACTTTCACATAGTGCATCGGATCTGCTTTGTCAACATTGATGGAAGCCGTACTTAAAATAAGCAAGCTGGCTGCCAACAAAAGAAAGGTAAAAATGACAAATAAAAGATCTAAGTTTTTTAATGAACGTTTATCCACAAAAGCTGTCCCCTTCAGTTAATGTCGTAACGGGATCACAGGTACTTTAAATATTATAACACATCTCGACATTCCTCCCAAAGATTACAGCAAGGATCAGACAGGAAAGCCTCAGCAAATCTCTTCCAATTCGCTGAGGCCCTCCTTAATTGCCAATTATTGTTGTTAGCTGATTTCCTTCTGAACTTCTATAAATTACTGGTTGGTTTCAACAGCCTCTTTAACAATCGTGCAAACTACCTAATTAAAGCTTCGCTGCATAGTCCCGTTTCATCTTGACGACGGGGATGTTAGCAACCAGGGCCACTTCGCGTTCATCCTGACAAAGGTTGAACTCAAGGGCTGCCTCGTCAATTTCCATGTAGTTCGAGATGACCTTAACTAAGTCTTCTCTTAACCTGTTCAACATTGCCGGCGAGATACTGGCACGGTCATGAACTAAAACAAGCCGCAGACGTTCTTTTGCTACCGACTTGCTTGAGGCATTTTCCTTGCCAAGCATTCGGCTGATAAATTCTAACAAGGACGATTCCTCCTCTCAGTACCAGACGTTAACGCAAACCGACGAGTTTTTTCAACTTATCCATAATTCCCACCGGCACGTCGAGATTCATCAAAGGAACGTCTTCGCCCTGAATCCGCTTCGTAATCCGCCGATAGGCCTCTCCTGCCTTGGAGCTGCTGTCCAGAACAGAAGGTTCGCCTTTGTTCGTGGAAATAACAATACTTTCGTCTTCCGGGACAACCCCTATCAGATCAATCGCCAGGATATCCAGAATATCCGAGATATCCATCATGTCCCCACGTTTCACCATTTGGGGGCGAATGCGGTTAATAATCAATTTGGGATTTCTAAGTTCCGCCGCCTCTAAAAGACCGATAATTCGATCGGCATCGCGGACCGCGCTGACCTCCGGCGTACATACGACCACCGCCCGGTCCGCTCCCGCGATAGCATTGCGAAAACCTTGTTCTATCCCGGCAGGACAATCAATCACGGCAAAATCAAACTCTGCCTTTAATTCCTCACACAAGGTCTTCATTTGTTCCGGGCTGACCGCGGTTTTATCTTTCGTTTGGGCTGCCGGAAGCAAAAAAAGATTGGTAAATCGTTTATCTTTAATCAAAGCTTGCTTAAGACGGCAATTTCCACTGGTAACATCCACAAGGTCATAGACAATTCGGTTTTCCAGCCCCATTACTACATCAAGGTTGCGCAAACCAATGTCCGTATCAACGAGTACAACTTTATGCCCGGCAGATGCCAGCCCTGTGCCAATATTTGCGGATGTTGTTGTCTTGCCTACGCCCCCTTTGCCGGAAGTTACGACGATTACCTCACCCATATTTAGACCTGCCTTTCCCTTTAGTCTTATTCTTTTAACGGCCTTTGCTGCGCCAACCAGTCATTCCCGCCGCTTCTACAATTAATCGTTCATCTTTGATTCTGGCAATCTCAGGCCCCCGTCCATCCGTTTCCTCATCGGGCGCTCTCGTGACTAAATCTGCAATCCGCAACTGAGTCGGCGCCAAATGATAGGCGCTTACCGAAGCTTTTCGTTCACCCGTCGCTCCTGCATGGGCTACGCCGCGTAGGGACCCTAAGACGACAATATTTCCAGTCGCAATAATCTCCGCCCCAGGATTGACATCACCCAGAACAACGACATGACCCTCAAATTGCACACTTTTCCCGGAACGCAGAGTTCTTTCTACAAAAAGACAGTGTCCTGCCACCATCCCTTCATCTCCAAGGGGCATTCCCTTCTCTTCAGCCGCATAGGATTGAACTTTGCCTGGTACGTACACCTCTTCTGTCGTCAGCCATCCTCCCGGCTCCAGTTGATGCTGTTTTAGAAGGTCTGCTAACTGAGCGTGCTCATCTTCCGTGTATTCCTTACTTCCGGCATAGCACCGGACTGTCGCACCTTGCAGAAATTGAACAGAATCCAGCAACAACTTGTCAAGCTCCGTCATTAACAACCCAAACTCCGCAGCCGGATCAAAATACAGGACTAATCCTTCGCGCGTGCCCTTCAGGGCGACATGTTCTGTCCGTGTCAACCTGCACAATCCCCCATTGTTTCTCGTTATTCAATGCCTTCTATAAATTCTACAAGCCTGTCCCAATACCCTTTTCCTCAGAAAAAAAAACGAGGAGAAATTTCCTCGTTTTTTAGCCCCCATTCGTGGATTTCCAACCAAAATACTTCATAAATGCCGCTCTGGCGACGTATCCCGCCGTATCCGAACCGTGACTCCCATATTCGACGACCCCGGCAAAAGCGATTTGAGGATGATCATAAGGGGCAAACGCCACAAACACCCCATTATACAGTTCTCCGGAAATCGTATTTTTAGATCCGATCTGGGCAGTACCTGTTTTCGCTCCTCCGGAAAAATCCGGAATGTCCGAGAATAGGAAAGCTCCCGTTCCTTCGCCGGTTGTCACAGCGGCCATTCCTTTTTTGACCGTATCCAAAACATCAGGAGAAATTGACACGGTATTTTCAACTTTAGGCTGATTTTGTTCAACTACTTTACCCGTGATGGGGTCCAGAATCTTATCCACAATGTAGGGGCGATAGTGTTTCCCGCCATTCACGATCGTTGCCACATAATCTGCCAATTGGAGAGGGGTGTAATCGTTGTATCCCTGTCCAATGGCATTGTTGTAGCTGTCATAGACTTTCCAGTTGACATATTGAGTAATCATTGACTCATACCAAGCCTGAACCTGCTTTTTCTCCGCATCTTCAGCCGCCTGCAGCTTTTGTTTGCTCGCCGCGTCGGCTGCCTGGGCCAATTTCGGAGCGTATTTGCTGTCAATATCCGCAAGCTTTTGGTCACGCTGCTTATCATAGTTTGGTTGATAATAAGCCTTTTTCCAGGCAGCTGACGGAACAAGTCCCTTGGCCTCGCCGGGCAAATCGACTCCGGTGTCTGTGCCTAAACCAAATTCATGGGCAATCTGACCGATAAACTCCGGGTTGGCGTCAAAGACTCGCCGGCCCATGACTTCAAAGTAAATATCCGAGGATAGGGCTAAGGCCCGGTAAAGGTTCACAAGGCCAAAATTATTTCCGCCCCATTCCTCAAACCCTTGTTGTTGAGACGGCCGATCCCCCAAGGATGAGAGAACGTCATTGATCTTTTCCTCCGGTGTCGTCAACTTGAGCTGCAAAACAGCCATTGCCGTCACCATTTTAAAAACGGACCCCGGGGGATACAACCCGGCCAGGGCGCGGTTGAGAGAGGCTGCCGGCGCTTCTTTATTAGTAAAATACTTATCGGACGTAGCCTGGGAAATAGTACCTATTAAATCATTGGGATTCATTCCCGGACGTGAGGCCATAGCTAAAATCTTACCCGTATTGACATCAATGACCACGGCAGCTCCGGATTTAGCGTTGGGATTGGTATGCTGCTGAACATTGGCAATAACCTGATCGAGGCTATCCTCAACGGTTTTCTGCAAATCGCCGTCAATGGTAAGCTGAACCGTCTTGCCCGGCTCAGGCGCTTGAACGACCTGTTTGGACACCGGGCGGGCGTTGTTGTCAACTTCTACCTGCTGGATTCCTTCTTTGCCCCGCAGCCAAAAATCATAAGATTTTTCCACTCCGTCTTTACCGACGAGATCTCCTTGCTGATACTCAAATCCGGCCTTTTGAGCATCCGGGTTCTGATTAAACTGGTCTATTTCATTCGGGCCAATTTCCCGTACATAGCCAAGCAATTGACCTGCCAGGGTATTCTGCGGGTAAGAGCGAATCGGGATAGCGTCCACACTGACACCGGGAAGTTCGTCCTGATGCTCGGCAATGATAGCTTGGAGTTCCTGCGGGACATTCTCTAAAATAGTAACCGGCCGGTAACGTTCCCACTGGTGGTTTTGAATATTGGCCAAAATATCCATCGTGATCGAATCAACGGATTGATTGGCATTCGGCCAATAAGGCTTAATAAAGCCGGCTAAGCGGTGAACAACGTCTTTCCAGTTTGTCGATTTAGACTGCTGCAAATCCAGCCAGTCTAAAGTAAGGACAAATTCAGGCACACTGGTGGCCAGAATTTGTTTGTTTTTATCGACAATATCTCCCCGGGTCGTTGGAATCTTCACAAGCTGCATCACGTTGCCTTTGGCCATGGCAGAGTAGTAAGAACCTTGAGCAATCTGGAGACGCCAAAGGTTAAAGCCCAAAATCAAAAACACGAGAACTACAACCGTGGTCAGACCCCAAAAACGATGCACGTACGGTTTTCGTTCATTGTCATCCATTCCTACCCCCCCTATTCGATGTTCGTAGTTCGACATTCGTGGTTCGAATTGCGGATTCGATTCAAAGAATCAAAGAACGGAATCAATACAGCCGGCTGATTCATAACCCTTCACTCTATCTTTCATATCTCGGCCGGTAGCGCAGCCAACCGTGCAGGAAAGACCTGTGAATCAAAGGATAGGTCACTGGAACAAGGACCGCGTTATAGAGAGCGACTCCAAAGACTAATTGAGCAATATCTCCCAGGGACCATTGGAGTCCCGCTCCCAGACCTAGAAAAGCAACGCAAATTTGACCGGCTGTCGTGACGAGAAAGACCATAAAGGTTGTCAGCAGAAAGTTTTCCCGATACCAGCGGCCAGTCAGCCAGTTGCTGAGAAAAGCGACTACCACAAGGGTGAGCGTATACATGCCAATATAACGGCCCAGATAGAAATCTTCCAATAAACCTGCTCCCAGTCCCCAAAGCAGGCTGGAAGGAAGCCTGTGATGCATAGCCATGTATATGGTCAAGAGCATCAAAAGATCCGGCTTAATGCCCGACCAGGCCCAAAAGTGAAAAAGTGTCCCCGGCAGCACCAGGCTCAGGAGAAACATGACGGCGATGATGACATAACGCATTATTTTGCCCCCACCATCTTTACGACATTTACTTCTTCCAAAGAATCAAAATCAACTAATGGTTCGATATAGGCCGTTTTGAGCAAGCCTGAAGGATCAAGCTGAATTTGTTTGACCTTCCCGACGGGCACGTCCTGCGGATAAACTCCGCCGAAACCTGAAGTCAACACTAAATCTCCAATGTTGACACTGTCATCCCGCCGAAAGAGCATTTCCAAATTTCCTTCGGGTGTCAGGCGTGAACCACGCTTATAAGTTCCCTGCACAATACCAAATGTTCCGCTCCCCGTACTGCCGCGTACCACAGCACTCACTTGGCCGTCTCCGTCAAGGATCATTAAAACTTCCGACGTCGTCGGCGAAACGGAGACAATCTTGCCTACAAGACCTAAGTCTCCGATCACAGGATCATTGACGGCAAGTCCGTCTTTGCTCCCCCGGTTTAAAGTGAAAGTCCGATACCAGGTGTTCGGATTCCGGTCAATGACCGTAGCCCCAACTTTAGTATACTTATCGAGGGTCGGGCTATTAAATATCCCCTGATCAAGTTCCGTATACCTCATGCCCGCGAGCACTTGCTCTTTGAGCTTGATATTATCCCCTGTCAGCTGATCCACTTTTTTGCGCAGTTCTTCATTCTGAAGCTGAACATCCCTAAAATTCCACAAGGCTTTGGCATTATCGCGAATACCGTTTCCAAGCTGAAGAAGAGGCTTTTCCACGGTACTCAACGCACTTTGCAGAACTCCCCCTATGGGATTGGGAAACTGGCTGCCGAGACCCGTCAGGCGAATACTTATCAGTACGCCTAACAACAGAAAGAAAACGAGAACCGCAATTCCCGTTACATTAACTCTCTTCCCCACCATGATTCCTCCCCGCTGTCCTTAACTTTTTTGCGAGGATGCAATTTTACGAAGAACCTCGGCATGTTCCAAAACATGCCCTGTTCCAGTCGCCACACAGGACAAAGGGTCCTCCGCTAAGTGCACCGCAATGCCTGTTTCATCTGAAATCAGACGGTCCAGATTACGCAGCAGCGAGCCTCCTCCCGCCATCATAATGCCGCGGTCCATAATGTCCGAAGATAGTTCCGGCGGAGTTTTCTCCAGGCATGATTTCACGGCATCAACTATGGCCGTGACAGGTTCCTGCAGTGCTTCCTGAATTTCTTCCGCAGAAACTTCAACTGTTTTCGGAAGTCCCGTCAATAAATCGCGGCCCCGGACGGTATAATTTCCCGGCTCGGCCAGGTAAGCATAGCCAATTTCAAATTTCAGACATTCGGCAGTACGGTATCCTACCATCAAATTATATCGCCGCTTAATATGAGCAACAATGGCGTCGTCCATTTCATCCCCGGCAACGCGGATTGAACGGCTGGTTACAATTCCTCCCAAAGATATCACGGCGACTTCAGTTGTTCCGCCGCCAATATCAACGATCATGTTGCCTGTCGGCTCACTGACAGGAAGCCCGGCGCCAATCGCTGCCGCCATAGGCTCCTCTAAAATAATAGGGTCCTTAGCACCGGCGGCCATAGCCGCTTCTTTAACCGCTCGTTCCTCAACCGGAGTGACCCCGGAAGGCACGCAAATAACTACTCTGGGGCGAATAAAAGGGTGCTCAGTGCCCAGGGCTCTGCTGATAAAGTATTTCAACATTTTCTGAGTAATATTGAAATCCGAAATAACCCCGTCTTTAAGAGGGCGAATGGCCACTATGTTGCTGGGAGTTCGGCCAATCATTTCTTTGGCTTTATCTCCAACGGCCATCGGGGTCTTCGTCATAATATCCATAGCTACGACAGAAGGTTCGCGTACAACAATTCCTTTGCCTTTTAAATGAACTAATGAGTTCGCTGTCCCCAGGTCAATTCCCAAATCCCGGCTGAAAAAACTAAACATGGTTTTTAAAAACTCCTTCCAGTCACTCTATGCTAACAGTATACCCGTCCAACCCACAAACTACCAAATTTCGCGGCACAAAAGTCCGAAGTTAAGTTTGAGCATCCCCCGGCAAACTTGCACCGCAATTTATAGAATTCCTTGTTCTTTAAGACTAACGTAACGATTATCCCCAATAACGACGTGATCGAGAACCTCAATTCCCAGAATCTTTCCCCCATCAGCCAAGCGGCGGGTGATTTCAATATCCTCTTTGCTGGGAGTCGGATCGCCACTCGGGTGATTATGCAAAAGAATTATAGCATTCGAATTTCTGCGTATGGCTTCTTTGAAGCATTCCCGCGGGTGGACCAGAGAAGAATTGAGAGAACCAATCGAAATCGGGCTGATCCCTAAGACATGATTTTTGGTCGAGAGAGAAACAACACGGAAATGTTCCCGATCAAGGTGGCGCATCTCTTCCATAACCATGTGGGCCACATCCTGCGGCGAATTAACCACAGGTCTTGACATGGGGTCCACTGAAACGGAACGGCGTCCCAGTTCTATCGCAGCTTTTAGTTCAGCAGATTTGGCCTTTCCCAAACCGTGAATTTGGGCTAACTCATGAACCGTTAGTTTTCCCAACCCGGAAAGCCCGCCCACGCCTGCTAAAATACGTTCTGCCAGAGTTAGGACATTTTCTCCTTTAATCCCGGTACGGAGGAGAATTGCCAGAATTTCACTATTGGACAGCGCCTCAGGTCCTAATTGGCAAAGCCGTTCCCGAGGCAATAATTCTTCAGGCAAATCCTTTAAACGCCGATAATCCATGACTCACCCCGCGCGAGGCGATATTTGTCTGTTCAATCCCCCACGCCTTAAGTTGTTCCGTTAAATATTCCATTGGGAGACCGATCACATTGGTCAAGGACCCTGAGATCGAAACGACAAATTTCTTGGCCTCTCCCTGAATTCCATAGGCTCCCGCCTTATCCAGCGGTTCACCGCCGCTGACATAGACTTTAATCTCCTCCCGGGAAAGTTGGCGAAAGACCACGGAGGTTTCAATCACTTCGGTTTTTAGCCTTCCTAAACTGTTTATCAGCGCCACGCCCGTCAAAACAGTATGGCTTCGACCGCTCAAACCTTGCAGCATTTCTTCAGCTTCCGACGGGTTTGCCGGTTTACCTAAAATTCGAGTGTCCAGGGCAACAATAGTATCCGCTCCCAGCACAACATCCAAGGAGTCCCCCCCAAGTTCCAGCCAACGGTTAAGGCCTGCTTTCGCTTTGCGTTCTGCCAATTCCCGGACTCCCTCTCGGGGTAAACTCCCCTCAGGCAAGAATTCGGAAACATCCATCTTGACTGTCCGGAAAGAGAAACCGGCCTCACCCAGCAGCATAGCCCTCCGGGGAGATGTCGATGCAAGTACAAGCATCTTACCACTTCCTTGATAACATATATCCACCCAGTGCACCCAGTAATGTCGCGCTGGTAATACTCAAACGAAACCCAAACGATAGGGAGAGAAAAAAGAAATCGAGGTAAGTATGAGACGGAAAATCAATGACAGCCGGCCGTAAAAACGGTGCAAAAATACCGTATTTTTCCAAACCGAAGCCTACCAAAGTCCCCAGGGCAGCGCCAATTAAAATGAGCAATACTATTCTCCCTGTCCCCGAAGAATTTCGCCCAACCGCCATAGTTTTTTCCCCTTCCATCTACAGAAATTCAGTCTTTTGTCTACAAATCCCCAAACTATGACTTCCTATTAAGTTTAGCATCTTCCCCCTGACTAAGCAAGTTCGACACTCTTTTCCATTTCCGCTCATCTTCGCATCTTCTCGGTACTTTCTTGCCTATTGGGTGTAGACTTTGCTTAAAAATATAAAATTAGGGACAGTTCTTTTGCATGAAGTATATTCATACAGCCTAGAACCGTCCCTGGATCTCCGTTCCTTTATCGGGTAAGCACCTTAACCTATAATTAGCTTGAAAGGACACTGACGCACAAAACAATAACTGCGCACACGCCTATGACAATCCGCTTTTGTTTACCAATGTTCAGTTTATGCCACAGCAATGCTCTATCTTGCGATTCGAGTTCCTTATGAACAAAATTCTCACATCTCAAATAGTAAGCTAGGGTTTCTGCGGAATAACTAGCCCAAACAACCTATTTGTCTTAAGCGAACTACAACAATTCCGGAAATCATAACCTTAAAGAGTATCCACTTGCCCCTTTCTATCATCTTTTCAACAATTCAGCCCCGGCAATGCCGGGTTTCGTCATTTCATAAGGATGCAAAATCAAATCAAGTTCCTCCGGAGTCAAGACTCCCTTTTCCAGCACAATATCACGGACAGGCCGGCCGCTGTTGATCGCTTCCTTCGCCACACCTGAAGCAACTTCATAACCCACATGGGGATTAATAGCGGTTACAATCCCTACGCTGTTTTCCACCATATCCCTGCAGCGTTCCACATTGGCGGTGATTCCGACAACACAGCGCTCCCGGAACACCCGGATAACATTGCGCAGGATATCCAGGGATTGAAGCAAATTAAATACCACCACCGGTTCCATAACATTTAATTCGAGCTGACCGGCCCCGCAGGCCAAAGCAATCGTAAAATCATTCCCCTGGACTTGAAAGGCCACTTGATTCACTACTTCCGCCATTACCGGATTTACCTTGCCGGGCATGATTGAAGACCCTGGCTGCATCGGGGGCAGATTAAGTTCATTCAAACCGGTCCTCGGACCTGAAGCCATAAGACGCAAATCATTAGCCACTTTAGATAGATTTACGGCTAACGTTTTCAGAACACCCGAAACTTCCATAAAAGCATCCGTATTCTGAGTAGCGTCTACCAGGTCATCAGCCATACGCATCGGCAGCTTCGTCCATTCACCAATCCGCTCGGTGACCTTTTCAATATACTTAGGATCGGCATTTAAGCCTGTCCCTACCGCGGTAGCGCCCATATTCATTACTTCGAGTGATTGCATCGCCTGCTTTAAACGTTTAAGGTCACGTCCCAACATGTGAGAATAGGCTGCAAACTCTTGCCCTAGGCGAATAGGCACAGCGTCCTGCAGATGTGTCCGGCCCATTTTAATAACACCGTCAAACTCCAGCGCTTTATCCTCCAGAGACTGACGCAGCTGGTCAAGGACCTCAACTAAATCTGTCGCCAGATTAAGACCGGCTATACGAATGGCCGTAGGAAAGACATCGTTCGTACTTTGGGCCATATTGACATGGACATTGGGATGAACTTTAAAGTACTCTCCTTTTTTCCCGCCAAGAAGTTCTATCGCCCGATTGGCAATTACTTCATTAGCATTCATATTCATCGACGTCCCTGCTCCGCCCTGAATCACATCCACCACAAACTGATCATGAAACTTTCCGGCAATAATCTCCTGCGCAGCCTCAACAATCGCTTTTCCTATAACAGGACTCAGGGAGCCAACATACATATTGGCTTCAGCCGCCGCCCCTTTAACCATGCCCAAAGCACGGATCAATTCCCGGTGTGGATGATACCCCGTGATGGGGAAATTTTCTATTGCCCGCAGAGTTTGTATTCCGTAATAAACGTCATCCGGAACGTCGTGAATTCCCAATAAATCCTTTTCTTGACGCATGCTGTCGTTGCCCCCAATCTCAAACATCAATATAATGTATATTGTATACATTATACAGCTCATTTTAAATGCTGTCGATTAAAACTTGATGTACAAAACTCTCCTTCTAATCCCCATAAGATGCCATAAAAGCAAATAAATTGTTGTTCAATTTACCTAATTAACCAATCCCACTTTCCCAGTAAGAAACTATCTAAAGCGTTTTCCTCTTATCAACCCAGAAGGTCGCGATCACACGGCGAGAGGCCTTTGCGTGAGTTGTAGCTAAACTCGGCATTAATCCGCTTTCATCAAGGATTAAAGCCCTAGTTTGGCACAACGAACGCATGACCGAACAAGTGCGATCGCGACCTTCGGCTTAACATGCCGAACAAACGCTATAAAAGCCCTACTCTCGGAAAGCTATAGTCAATCAGTTACTTCGCGCGCCCCCTCAAACTTCCAAATCGTCCAATTAAGCGCATCCAGCAAGGCCTGTGCGCTGGCCTTAAGAATATTCTTAGAGACCCCTATCGTCCCCCAAACTTCATGCCCTAAACGAGTATCTATTATAACCCGTACAATAGCCTCGGTGCCCCGGGAACCATCTAAAACCCTAACCTTGTAATTCACCAGTTCGCTCTGTTCCAAAATCGGGAAAAAGCCGGCCAGAGCCTGCCTCAGGGCAGTATCCAAAGCGTTGACAGGGCCGTTTCCCTCCGAAGCAATCTGCACGGTCTCCTCCCCGACTTTTACCTTGACAACAGCGACGGAATCCAGCTCTCCGCGCAGCGGATCACTCCAGACATGGTAATCCAAAACCTCAAAAGGAGAGGTGAAGCCATTGAGAATGCGCACCATCAATAAATCCAGGCTTCCTTCCGCCGCTTCAAATTGGAAACCATTATTCTCCAGTTCTTTAATTTCCAGCATTGCTTTCTCAACCCGGGGATCTTCTTTAAGAATATCCGGCACAAAGCGCTGAAGACGCTCCAGGATGTTTGCTTTCCCCGCTTGATCCGAGATTAAAATTCTGCGCTCATTCCCAACTTCGGCCGGGTCCATGTGTTCAAAGGTACGCTGGTTTTTAAGAATCGCGTCAACATGCATCCCGGCTTTATGAGCAAAGGCGCTGCGGCCTACATACGGCTGCTTCTCATCAAAAGGAGCGTTGGAAAGCTCGGCAACGAAGCGGGAAAACGGTGTAATTTTAAGCAAGGCTGACTCTGAAACGACAGAATAGTTTCCTTTAATCTGCAAGAGTGGAATCAGAGTGCTTAAGTTCGCATTACCGCAACGTTCGCCAAAACCATTCCAGGTTCCTTGGACCTGGGTCACCCCCGCTTCAACAGCGACGAGAGAATTGGCTACGGCTAAACCGCTGTCATTGTGAACATGTATGCCTAACTCTTGAGGCGCAAATTCGCGCTTCACTGCTTCTACCCCTCGGGCTATATCGGCAGGCAGAGAGCCCCCATTCGTATCGCAGAGGATCGATATGGCTGCTCCCGCCTCCAGAGCAGCTGAAATACATTTTAAAGCATAATCCGGGTTTTCTTTAAAACCGTCAAAGAAATGCTCGGCATCAAAAAATACTTCCCGCCCCTGTTGTGCTAAGAAGGAGACGGATTCACGGATCAGACGCAGATTTTCCTCTGAATTTGTCCGCAAAACATCCCGCACATGCAGATCCCAAGCCTTCCCGAAAATAGTAATTGTTTGGGCTCCCGAAGCCAGGAGCTTAAGCAAAATGTCACTGTTCTCGGGAGACTCGCCGACCTTACAAGTGCTTCCGAAAGCTGCGATTCGGACTGTCGGAAAGTTTTGTTCGCGCAAAAGCTGAAAAAAGTTATCATCTTTTGGATTGGCTCCCGGCCACCCCGCTTCAACATAGAGGCTGCCCATCTCTTCGATCCGCTTAACGTAACTCAGCTTATCTTGTGTCGAAAAATGAATCCCTTCTCCCTGAGCTCCATCACGCAGCGTCGTATCGTAGACTGTAATTCTTTTTTTACCTCTGTTTTGATTCATTCTTCTTCTCCTATTCTCTAAAGCAATAAAAACCCCGCAGCCGTTCCTAAGAACTTCCACGGGGCTTTTGTCCCACACGGTGTAGTTGGGCACTATCCAACCTGTGCCGCTCGGTCCAGACCCATACGGCGGAACCCTTGACACACTTCTTATAGTTCTATTATATGACACAAACCCCTTAATGTACAACAGTTTAAAGTTTCATTCTTGCCGGACATTCCAGACAAAAATTAATATAGGCAACTGATTTCAGGTTTAAATTACTAATCTAACAGGTCATTTTCTTAATTTACATAAATTACTTAACTGACAATTACAAACGTTATGTTGATATTCCGGTAATTCCTTGTCTATCTGAAATAATAGTTCCACAAAAAACAATGAGACGGCCGGCGTACTCTTCTAAAGGAATATCGCCAAACCGCTCTCATTGATTTTCAGAGACAACTAGAATCTTTGTGCTCCCACATTAAATGTCAGCACTTCCAGGTTAACGGCCAGATCTACATTACGCAGCTCTATCTCAGGAGGGACATTCAAAACCACAGGTGCAAAATTCAAAATTGCTTGCACACCCGCTTTGATGAGCTTATCGGCAATTTCCTGGGCAACTGCCGAAGGCACGGCAACAATACCAATTTGGGTTTGATTTTGTTTTGTAACCTCTTCCAGTCTGTCAATGGGCAGAATTTCTACGTCGCCAATTTTTGTCCCTATTTTACTGGGGTCTGAGTCAAAAATACTGGTAATAATAAAACCGCGCTCTCGAAACCCCTTATAGGAACTTAAAGCTAAACCTAAATGTCCGGCTCCAACTAAGGCAACACTCCAATCAACACTTAAACCAAGAATTCTCAAAATATGTTGACGAAGATCTTTGACATTATACCCTACGCCTCTTGTCCCAAACTCTCCAAAATAAGCCAGGTCCTTGCGAACTTGTGCCGGGCTGACCCCGACTCCTTCTGCAATGTCCCCTGAGGAGGTGGTGACTATCCCTTTTCTATCGACGTCTGTCAGATGACGTGAGTAAACTGAAAGTCGAATAATAGTAGCCTCCGGAATTTTAAGCGTTTTCACTAAGTTCCCTCATTTCTCATCTGATAATTTAAAGATAGATATGTTAATTATATCACTATCGAAGAAAAACGCAAATGAGTACAATTTATAATTTTCTGAATTTGCTGCATTTCTATTCAACGCTCCTTAGTTAATCTATAACTATTATTTCCCAGAAAAATCATTTATAATCCTCATTGCTTGAAAATATAATGATAATCCTAAACTACACCGCTCCTCAGGACCGCTCTGCTCTCCAAGCCGGCTATAGAGTTGATGAAGCTGAACTAATTCTGCCGGAGGATGACTTCCGGCCAGGGAATTCCAGGCTTGTTGTTCTTGAGCCAATATTTGAGGACTTATTCCATTTTGTAATAAACTATTAACATTCGTCAGCAATTCCATAGTCAGGCGGGAACCGTTTCCCGTGATGCGAAACGTCCGCTCGGGAAGCTCTATCCGCTTGACGACCACAAAAACTCCCTTTTGAGCCAGAGATTGTTTTAATCCGCCCAACTCTTGAGCAGAATGCCCGAGACCAATCCCTACAATCCAGGGATTTTCGCTTATAACTCCGCCCGCGGAAGCTAATTCCCCCAGCTGTTTCAGACAAGCTTGAGCATTCTCTTCACTTTTAAAAACTCCAAGCTGGCAGGTCCAAAAAGCAGCTTTGGGAAGTACCAGTACGGCACCCTTCCCCTGATCTGTTGGAAGATTGCTCTTTTGAGCACTTTGAGTTTTTACCCCGCCGGAATGTCCGACAAGTTCCAAATAAACCTTGCCAATACCCCAGGTAAGCAGTCCCAGAGCCAGTCCCCCTAAGATTATGACAATGAACATGCGCAGACGCTCAAAACGTTTCATAATTCTTCTCCTTCCGTTTAGACCGGACAACCCTTCTAACGGAAGATATGTCAGAGATCTTAAAAATAGAATGAAAACATAAAACAGAGTTACCCAAACTCCAAACATCTGGCTGCAACTCTGTTAATAGAATTTACACTATTTACATGAACCTTGAAAGCACAAAATAGTAAAGCGCCGCAACAGCGGACGTGGCCGGGATTGTCACAACCCAGGCAATCAGCATTTGTTGAGCGACCCCCCAACGCACAGCCGAAACTCTTTTGGCACTCCCGACTCCCATAATGGAACCCGAAACAACGTGTGTCGTCGAGACGGGAAGATGAAGGCTCGGAAATACTGTCGCAGTCCAAATAACAAGAGATGAGCTCAGATCTGCCGCAAACCCGTTAATGGGTTCAAGCTTGAAAATTTTCCCGCCCATCGTGTGAATGATCTTCCAGCCCCCTGCCGCGGTTCCCAGAGACATGGCCAGAGCACAGGCCAACTTAACCCACAGTGGAGGAGCTAAAACTGTTTGAGCCTGTATCCCTGTTGCTATCAGGGTCATTGTGATAATTCCCATGGATTTTTGAGCATCATTCGAACCGTGATTAAAGGCCAGCAGTCCTGCCGAAAGGACTTGCATTTTCTTAAAGCCATGATTGACCCGAGAGGGGGAAAAACGGCCAAAAATATAGTTTAATAATTTCATAATGATAAAGCCTAAAATCATACCTACTATGGGCGAAAAAATTAAAGCCGAGAGGATTTTGCCTAACCCTCCCCATTGCAAAACTCCAAATCCTGCTTTTGCAACGGCCGCTCCCGCTATCCCACCAACGATAGCATGGGAAGAACTGCTGGGAATCCCCAGATACCAGGTCAGAAGGTTCCAGGTTATTGCACTGAGCAAGGCGGCAATAACCACCTCTTGAGTCGTCAATTTGGGAGATACGATATCTCTGGCTATGGTTTGGGCCACACCGGTACTGATTAGTGCGCCAAACAGGTTGAAACCGGCTGCCAAAAACACCGCCCGCTTTGGAGTGAGTGCCCGAGTAGATACACTCGTAGCAATAGCGTTGGCCGTATCGTGAAAACCGTTAATATAATCAAAGACTAAAGCCAGGAACACTACTATAACTAACAGCACACCAATATCAGTCATACTTTAAGACCACGCTTTTGAGAAGATCAGCGATCGATTCACAATGGTCAAGTGTTGTTTCAATATGCTCTAATATTTCTTTCCACTTAATAATTTCAATGGGGTCTTTTTCAAATTCAAAAAGGCGGGCTACTTCCTGACGATAAAGCTTATCCCCGGCGCTTTCTAAATTGTAAATTTCCTCGGCTGCGGACAGGATTGTGGATTTCTTAAAATGAATGTTGCCCAAACAGGCAAAGGCCGCTTGAATTTGCTCTGTTGCCAATTCAACCAGATGAACAAGTTCCTGAGCTCCAAGCGAGGGTTTTCCTGTACGGTAGAGAAGCATCCGTTCCACGGTACCTTCGGCGAAATCAACGATATCATCCAACACTTGAGCAAGTTTATAGATATCTTCACGGTCCAAAGGGGTAATAAAGGTGGAATTCAAGCGTTCAAGAATTTGCGTGGTAACCTTGTCTGCCTCATGTTCGAACCGGTGCATTTGAGCGGCGTCTTCCGCAGACACGGAGTCTTGCTGCATGATGCCTTGAAGCCTCTTTAACGTTTTGGCGATAATTTCGGTACTTTGGGAGAAGAGTAAATAAAATTTATCTTCTTTAGGCGATAAACCGAACATAAAAAATGACCCCCAACCTAAAATTTTCAGTCTCCACACAGATCCCATTCATTCCACGGAGTATTGTATCAAATCTTTGCCGGTTTGTGTAAAAAAAATATTAAGTTTTTCGAAACAACTTTTTAAAACAAAGGAATTGTCGATAGTTAAGCCGTTATAGTAACGTTTTGTTATTATTTCTTCAGCTTAGCGATCAAGGCTTGCCGGGCATCCGCCAGCATATAGATAGAACCTGTTACACAAAGCAGGTCTTTTTCTCCGACACGGGTCAAGGCATAAATTACCGCTTCTTTAGGATCTTCGATACAGTGAACGGGCTTGCCGTGCTGTTCCGCTAAAGTTCCCAAGGCCCTCCAGTCCCCGGCTCGCGGAGAATTGGGACGGGTGATGACAATTTCATCCGCCAAAGGGACAAGCATATCCACAACCTTTTCCCGTTCTTTATCTGCCAACATTCCCAGACAAAGTATCAGGCGCTCGCGCTCATAGAGAGAGAGGGCCGCGGACAAGGCCTGAGCTCCGTCAACATTGTGAGCACCATCTAATAAAACTTTGGGTTTTAGAGAAAGCAATTCCAGCCGGCCCGGCCATTCAACATTGCGCAGTCCGGCATATATAGCCTCTCTGGGTATCGCAACTTCATACTTGCTTTGCAGAAGTTCGCAGACCGTCACGGCTGTGGCGGCATTGCGCAACTGATGAAGCCCAATCAGGTGCAGACGCAATTTATAATAAGTCGAATGCAGCCCGACCAGGTCAAACTCCTGCTCAAGCTCACCGCTCCATTTGCTCTCCCAACTGACATCCTCTCCGACCAGCCACAGAGGAACACCGACTTCCTGGGCTTTGTCGCGCAGGACTTGAATTACCTCCGGGTCTTGAGCCGCCGTGACTGCAATCGATTGAGGCTTGATAATCCCAGCCTTAACTTTGGCAATTGAGACCACATCCGGCCCTAAATAATCCATATGGTCCATCGCTACATTCGTTATCACTGAAATTAAAGGAGTAACGACATTCGTCGAGTCTATGGCCCCGCCTAATCCTACTTCGATTAAGGCATAATCGACATCTTCCCGGGCGAAATAGAGCAAGGCCAAAGCAGTGCTGACCTCAAATTCCGTAGGATGTTCAAAGCCCTGGGCAACCATCTCCTCCAAATGGGGACGAACGTAGGAAATCAGCCGGATGACCGTTTCTTTGGGAATCATTTGTCCGTTGATAGTCATACGCTCACGATAATCGTGCAGATGGGGCGACGTAAAAACTCCGACTTTATACCCTGCCTCCCGCAGAATCCGGGCGATCATCACAGTCGTCGAGCCTTTACCGTTGGTACCCCCCACATGAACAACGCGCAAGTTCTTTTCCGGGTTTCCTAGCCGCTTAAGAAGCTCCTGGATTCTCCCCAACCCGAAGTTCATACCAAATGTCGTCAGGTTGACAAGATAATCGAGACTCGCTTGATAATTTTGTTCAAGTTCCATTGCCTTCATATCGATTCCCCCCCTATTACTATTTGCTCGTCTGCAGTTCCGCCAGACGCTCCTCTAAGGCTGTTTTCCGGGCCGACAGGCCCTCCGCCCTTTCTCGCTCTTTAGCCACGACGGCCGCCGGCGCTTTGTTCGTAAAGCCCGGATTATTCAGCTTAGTCTCCAGCACCTGCTGTTCGGCAAGCACGAGAGCTATCTCCTTTTCCAAACGGGCTATTTCTTTATCCAAGTCCATTAACCCTTTCAAAGGAAGATAAATTTCCACCCCTTCCAATACGGCGCCGGCTGCTTGAGACGGTTTTTCAGCCATAGCTGCAAATAGTTCTACACGTGCTCCTCCGGCAAGCTTAAGAATATCCGCTTTTCCATTTTCCAAGACAAGCCGTTGATTCGGGTCAGCGGCAAGAATTAAAATCTCTACTTTCTGTGCGGGAGAAACTTTCATTTCCGCCCGAATGTTGCGGATCGCCTTAATGGCTTCCATCAGAAGAGTCATATCCTGCACAGCCTCTTCCTCATGATATGCCGGTACCTCAGGCCATGACTGCATCATAATGCTCACTCCTTGAACGGGGAGATTCTGCCAGATTTCCTCCGTCAGGAAGGGCATAAACGGATGCAGCAAACGCAAAGTTCCCTCAAGCACTTCGAGCAAAATAGACTGGGCGGTGTGGCGGGCGAGCTTATCTTCTTTATTGTAGAGACGCGGCTTCGTCAGTTCAATATACCAATCGCAAAATTCATTCCATATGAATTCATAAAGGATTCTCCCGGCTTCACCGAGATCGAAGGCTTCCAAAGCTTCGGTGATTTTCTCGATAGTCGCAGCGTAGCGGGTTAAGATCCAGCGGTCGGCTAAGGTGAGTTCTCCGCGAGGCCCGGCCTCGTAGTCTTCCAAATTCATGAGGACAAAACGGGAGGCATTCCAAATTTTATTGCAGAAATTGCGCGTTGCCTCCAGGCGTTCCGGGTGAAAACGCAGGTCATTGCCCGGCGTATTCCCCGTGATTAGCATAAAGCGCAGTGTATCCGCTCCATACTGCTCAATAACTTCGATCGGATCGACTCCATTGCCCAAGGATTTGCTCATCTTCCGGCCTTTGGCATCCAAGACAAGACCATGAATCATGACTTGAGGAAAAGGCACCTCTTTCCGAAACTCCATGGCCATAAAGATCATGCGGGCTACCCAGAAAAAGATGATATCTCTCCCTGTCACCAAAACTGTTGTCGGATAAAACTGACTCAATTCAGGGGTTTTTTCCGGCCAGCCCATGGTGGAGAAGGGCCAAAGCCCTGAGGAAAACCAAGTATCTAAAACATCCGGGTCTTGCTTAAGATGTCCTCCTCCGCAACTTGGGCAAATCGCGGGATCTTCCTTGGCACAGATCTCCTGCCCGCAGTCCTCACAATACCAGACCGGAATGCGGTGTCCCCACCAGAGCTGACGCGAGATACACCAATCCCGAATGTTTTCCATCCACCCCAGATATATTTTGTCGAAGCGTTCCGGGACAAACTTCAAGCGGCCGTCCTTAACGACTTCAATCGCCGGCTTCGCCAAAGGCTCCATTTTTACAAACCACTGTTTGCTGACCATGGGTTCGATGACCGTGGCACA
Source organism: Candidatus Desulfosporosinus nitrosoreducens (assembly GCF_030954495.1). Taxonomy (GTDB): domain Bacteria; phylum Bacillota; class Desulfitobacteriia; order Desulfitobacteriales; family Desulfitobacteriaceae; genus Desulfosporosinus; species Desulfosporosinus nitrosoreducens. Next base: position 43,026 of record NZ_JAVHUW010000046.1, read on the forward strand.
GCGGTAACATTCCCCAACGGCATGGGCATGGGAATCTATTTTGAGCAGAACTCCGGCCGCTTTTAGATCCTCCACAATCGCTTTGCGGGCCTCGAATCGTTCCATACCCTGATATTTTCCGGCATATTCATTCATTCTGGCTTCTTTGTCCAAAACGACAATCTGAGGCAATTGATGCCGCAGTCCAATTTCAAAGTCGTTAGGATCGTGAGCAGGAGTAATTTTTACAGCGCCGGTACCAAACTCCCGGTCCACATACTCATCCGCAATAATGGGGATTTCCCGCTCCATCAGAGGCAAGACCAGAGTTTTGCCGATTAAGTGCTGATAACGCTCGTCATCCGGATGCACGGCAACCGCCGTATCGCCCAACATCGTCTCCGGCCTTGTAGTCGCCACAACTAGCGTCTCATCACTATCTTTTACCGGATAGCTTAAATGATACAAGTTTCCCTCTCTGTCCACATGCTCAACTTCAATGTCGGAGATCGTCGTGTGACACTTTGGACACCAATTTACAATATAGTTCCCCCGGTAAATCAAACCTTGCCGGTAGAGGTCCACAAACGCTTCCCGCACCGCTTTCGAGCAGCCTTCATCCATAGTGAACCGTTCCCGTTCCCAGTCGCAAGAAGCCCCTAAACGCCGCAGCTGTTGAGTGATCCGCCCGCCGTACTGCTTTTTCCATTCCCAGACCCGGTCTAAAAACTTATCCCGCCCCAGTTCCTGACGTCTCATACCTTCCTTCACCAACTGCGCTTCCACTTTTGCTTGAGTGGCAATCCCGGCGTGATCCGTTCCGGGCAGCCAGAGGGCATTATATCCCCGCATCCGCTTATACCTGGTCAAAATATCCTGGATTGTGCCATCCAGGGCGTGACCCAAGTGCAAAGCACCTGTTACATTTGGCGGAGGCATGACAATACTAAAGGCCTTTTTTCCTTCATCCACTTCCGAGTGAAAAAAACCGTTTTTCTCCCAGAAGGGATACCATTTTCCCTCCACCTGGCTTGGCTCATAAGCTTTAGCCATTTCTATAGTTTCTGCTTTTTTAGATAATTCATCCATATTGTTCTAACTCCTTCCCAGATAAATTACAAAACTTGACCGGCGCCCCAAGACAGTGTCTTTGCACTTGTCAGCCTTGGAAAAGGCGGCGGCCTAGCACAAAAAAAGCCTCCCATCCGGTCAAAGGACGAAAAGCTATCGTGGTACCACCTTAATTCAGCAAAACAACCTTAGGCTTAGTCGTTTCGCGCTCATTGTTGACTAACGGGTTTTACCGTCAGAAAGTACTCTGTTCCCTTCTGCCTCTCCTGTGCGACCCAAGTGCTTTCCCGAAAAGACCTCTCAGCCACGGTCCTTATCTCTGAACGGTAACCTTGCACTATTCCTCACATTCATCGAGTTTTTCCGATATTTTATTGAATACATTATACCCGGATCATTAGCTAATGTCAAAATTTGCGGCCTCAATTCCCTGAAATTTGATCTTCCCAGGGATAAGCGCGCTTTACGCCGGTCACCCTGGCTGTCCAGTCATCCAAAGCCACAAGGTCATTGAGGCCGAGTTCCGACAAAGACGTTTTCCCCAAAGCCCGCACTCCTTCTTCCATCTCCATGGTCATGGATTTTAAAACATTGACTACGCTCCTGCTTGCCAAAGCAATATCCAAACGCTCTTTATAAGGCGAATTGTACCAGACTAACTGGGTCAATGGTTCCCAAGGAAGCACCTTATGGATTTGGCGATGAACTAAAGCAAACAGAGGAACCGTTCCCAAATAAAGAGCATCGGCCCCCAGGGTTATGGCCTTTAAGCACTCTCCCGGCGTAGCATATCCACCGGCAATTACCAAACTTACATCTTGACGGGCACCTTGTTCACGCAAAAACCGTTCGGCCCGTACCAGACCCAGCAGGCTCGGGATTCCCAAATCATCGCAAATCATTGGCGAGGCACCGGAAGCTCCGCCTTGCGACCCATCGACAACAATCACATCGAAGCCTGCCTCTAAAGCCACTGCCAGGTCTCTTTCTATGCCACCTGTCGCCATAATTTTCAAAGCGATCGGTTTCCCCCCCGCCTCGGCACGCAAGTCCCGAACATAGTTGATCCAATCCCAAGGGCTCTGAATCCCCGGAGTAACGGCAGGCGTGATAACTGTTTCAACAGGAGAAATGCCCATTAGTTTCTGGGCTTTTCCTTTAACGGCGTTAGGCTCAACCGTAAACGGGCCCATTCTCGCACCCTGGCCCATTTGCACTTCGAGCATATCTGCCGCTGCTATAGCCTCGGGAGAGCGTCCCCAGGGACTTCGGCTAATTTGCCAGACAAACTTTCCCGCTTCTTGCCGTTCTTCAGGCAGATAGGGGCCTTCTCCGGAATTGGTAACAGTTTTAAGCTGTTTTGCCGCCTTGGCCAGGGCGATTTTGGCCTGCTCACTGAGCCCTATGCCGTAGCCCATACCCGCAATCATGAGAGGAGTTTCTATTGTCAGAGGTTTTTGGGCTTTAGGACCGAGAGTGACACACATATCAACGGCAACCCTTGCTTCTTTAGGTAAGCGGGCCATCTGAGCAGGAACAAACATCAAATTATCATATTGAGGCAGCCGCCTCGAAGAACCTAAAGGCCGTTCAATGAGTTTTCCCTGTTCTGCCCGCAAACTGATTTCCAGGATATTTTGCACCGATGTTCGACGAACAGCTCCCCAAAGTTCCATTAAATTCTCATGGTATTTGTCATCTAACAGTCTTTCCAAAACCAAACCAAATAAGCGCTGAACCAATGTGCGAAAAAAACGTTTTCCCAGGAAATAGAACAAACTGAAAAGTATTATTCCCGCAATGATTGCTCCAATTGCTGAAAGAGCAATAATAAGCAGTGCAGTCTCAAGCAACAATGTCAATCCCCCATCTTCACTATAAACCGTACAAGCACCTTTCAGTAGTCTATACCGGTTGCCGAAGAATATTCACACGATATTCCAACACCCTGCTTACCATGTGGGCATTAAAACCAGACAAATAGTTGCCCTGCCGCTCTCTGGCGGCATTCATAACATTATGCTTTCCGACAGTAAAAAAGATGGCCGTCCTGCCATCTTTCCCTTTATTTATAAGCCTCATATCGCTTGAACTTTTAAGCTTGTATACCTTAATTATTGCTGACCCCATTTTCCCCGGAAAGTGATCTCCGCCATTGTCTTGCGGGGACGGGGGCGCCGTTCTTCAGCCGCGTATCCCAGGGGCGTCATCGCCAGTACCCTTACATCCTCAGGAACATTCAGAGCTTCTTTGACTTTTTGCTCGGCAAATAAGCCCTGCCAGCATGTCCCCAGACCTTGTTCCGTGGCGGCTAATATGAGGTGTTCCATCGCCAATCCGGCATCAAGCATCATAAAGTCTTTTCCTTCCCACACTTCCGATTCCTTGGGCACCGCACAGAGCACGACAACAACCGGAGCGCCGGTTAAAGCTTTTCTGCCGGGATTCATATCTCCCATACTTTCGGCTAAAGCCGCTTTTTCTGCCCTACCCTCCACAACAATAAAGCGCCAACACTGCATGTTTTTCCAGGAAGGTGCTAAACGAGCCGTTTCCAATACATATTCCAATTTTTCCTTCTCAACGGGCTTATCTAAATATGTTCGCAAACTCCTGCGTGTCTGAGCCAATTCAAGAAAATTCATAGTTATATGCCTCCCCTATAGTGTTCCCTTGCCAAAAGCTTGAATACCTGAATCACTGCTTCTTGCTTTAAACTCAGAGTTCTCCCTAAAACCTATGATTCCTTCTTAGCTCTGAAATTAACTTTCTGAAATTACTTTAATTTATTTTAACAATTCCTCAACCGTTCACCCTGGCTGATGCATCCTGGGCTTTTAGCCGGGAAGGTTATTCCCACCAGGGCTTTCCTTCATTTGCTTTACTGTCCTCACTCACTTTCGCTGCCTCCTCAAACTTGACCGGTTCTTCCTCCTGAATTTCAGCTTTATTAAATTTCCCGTAATTGTCATCCCAAGGCCATTCCACTTCCGGAACCGTTTCAAAATCTTTCGTCCCCGAGTTCAGCTCCGACTCGGTAACCCCAAAATCAAAGTCATCCCCGAAGGCGTTCCCTTGTTTTTCTTGATTCTTTGACAGATTATCTTCTGTCTCCCAGTCAAAATCAGTTGTTCGCTCCCCACTGCCATATCCGGCGTAGTAAGGCCTATAGCCGGCTTGGGCCTTTCTTCCGGGCCATGAACCTGAACCCTTTCCCTTAGGCCTCCCCGCTCCGACTGCACCGGCCACTAAACCTATGATGATTCCTTCCCCTAAGACCTGGATAAACCCCCATACCCGTATGGGCAAGAACAGGGCGAGCAACGAAGTTCCCACCGTAACATAGCCGGCTCCCGTAATTCCACCCGTCAGCCATTCTCCAGTTTCTTTGGCTGTACGATACCCGCCAATTATACAGCTTGCTAAGAGCCCAATATCCAGCAGACTGGAAATATTCCATCCTCCGAAGCCTATCGCCTCCCATACCACTCCCCCCAAAAGGGTTAAAACCGTCACCAGCATAGCTGTGGTAATTCCTTTTAAAACGGATGAAAGCATAGCTTACTCCTCCCTGTTTAATTTTTTCCATAATTGTTCGGACATAATACATCTCTGTCATCTATAAATACGCCGGACCTGTCCGATACATTCCACAAATGTCCATAATTATCCATTACCATGCTTCATACCTTGAGAATATAGTGTACTGTGACATACAAAAATTGGCTGACGCCCGAAGACACTGTCTTGGCACGGGTGGTCAGCAGAGCGGGGATACGCCGGACAGGAATGTCCAAATGTCCAAGTAAAGGAGGAATCCGAGAATGGATTATGCACGCTATGTAGTGCAAGCGGGAGACACCATTTATAAAATTGCCAAAGCGTATTCTGTCGAAATGACTGAAATTATTCAGCTTAATCATTTAAAGCATCCCGATCGAATTTACGCCGGTCAAATACTCTTGCTGCCCGTCCTGGGCACACATGAACCGCAACCGCAAGAAATACCCGAGCCAAACTTTACATACGCCATTTGGCTTTACGAGGCTTATGCGGGTACGGATTCTGAACTAACAGCCATCACCACTTACCTTTATCAGGCTGTATTGCTGGATCGTCCGGAGTTTGATGCTTTATTCAGACCGATTGCCTACGATGAAATCCGGCATCTGGAAAAGCTGGCCTTAGCCCTACGCCATCTGGGTGTCGATCCCAGATACGGATCTTTAAGCAGTGGGCACTGGGTTGACTGGCGCTCTCGTTTTATCAATTACACCAGCGAACTTTGCGCACTTATTGATACGAATATTGAGGATGAGGCCAAAGCTCACCGCCTGTATCTTGATCTTGCACACAAAATTCCCATTCCGGAAATCCAGGCGATCTTGACTGAAATGGCTGCTGATGAAGAACGCCACTACTATCTATTTTGTCAAGCCAAGCAGCAATATTGCAGTGAATGCGCCCCCTGCTCAGCGCCCCCTGCCTGTGCTCCCCAGCCGATTTATATTCCTATAGACGATTCAAGCCAGCCTGTTTTGCCAAGACCTCATGAAGGAGGCAAGGGTTAACTTTTAGCTTTTCAGTTAGCCTGTGTTCCGTTATACTAGAATTGCGTGATTTTAGTGCCAAAGCAATCTGTGTATTTAAAAAGGCCGTTGCGTATTTTACGGGACGGCCTTCACTATTCTCTATACTCCCATACTTTAACCAGTGTGTTTAGTTTATGCGCAACATTAAAATTCCGATACCTGATTTCCAGAAGAATAAGTGAATAACCTCACTTAGAAGAGGAACATGACAAATCTTAAATCAAGGGGCTGACATCAAATTGAAACTATCTCGTACTCAGTGGGCTGATTTTTCGTTGCTGTTGGTGACTCTCATTTGGGGGTCGACCTTTGTGATTGTTAAGTGGGCCATTGCGGATCTTCCCCCATTTCCTTTCCTCGCCATCCGTTTTTTTCTCGCCTTCCTAAGCTTATTGCCCTTCCTTTGGCTTCAGAGAGCCCATATCGTCAGAAAGACTGTTCTCAAAGGCATGGCCGTCGGGGTCTTTCTTTTTTCCGGATACACATGGCAAACACTAGGGCTTCAATTTACAACGGCCTCTAACGCCGGTTTTATTACAGGGCTTTCGGTAGTCATTGTCCCTACCTTAGTTACCGTGACAACCAGGAAACTCCCCCGGCCAAGTCTTTTCCTTGGCATTATCAGTGCTTTAGCAGGCTTAGCATTGCTCTCTCTGGGAGATCACTTTCAATTAAACAAAGGAGACCTCATGGTTCTCATTTGCGCTTTTAGCTTTGCCTTACATATTTACTTTGTCGGGCGCTACGCTCCGCAAACGAACGCCACGGTCTTAGCCGGTGCTCAAATTCTTACTGTCAGTATTTTAAGCGGGATTTTCTCGGTGATTTTACCCCAGCCTCCGCTGCATTTTAGTTCTACGGCTTGGCTTGGCCTGCTCGTCACCGCAGTTCCCGCCACTTCAATAGCGTTTTTTGTGCAGACTAAAATGCAGCAATTCACTACGCCTACTCATACGGCCCTGATATTTTCTATGGAGCCCGTCTTCGCAGCCATTTCAGGTTTTTTTCTGGCAGGCGAAGTGCTATCCTTCAAAGGGTTATTGGGGGCTGTATTAGTCTTGGGAGGCATGCTCATTGCCGAGCTTACTGGATCTGAAATCGAAGCATCGACAGAATAAAAATTGCGTAGAAGATCCCTCCCATTAAGAGAGCTGAGGGATGAATAACTTCTCTGCGGCGCAGTGAATAAAAAGGAATCATCGCTGAACCTAAGGCTAAAAGTGCACTCCAAAGTGCCAAAATATCCAATTTCCAAGGCGTAAGCGCAATCCCGATCGCCGGAATCACGGAGCTTTGGAAAACCATAGCTCCCGTCAAATTCCCCAGCGCCAAAGTGTCTTTGCCGCGCAAAATCCAAAGCACGCTGTTAAACTTCTCCGGGAGCTCTGTGGCTACCGGCGTAATAACTAAAGAAAGCACAAAGACAGGAATTCCCAAAGAAACGGCGATTGGCTGAACCGCATTGACAAAGCGATGAGCCCCAAACAGAATGGCAATTAAGGCCAGGAAGATCTGCAGAATAACGGAGGCCATTGTCGGATTATTAACTCCCCGAGCTACGTAAAGTGAAGCCAATTTTTCCTCTTGATGTCCTCCTTTACTTGAACTCAGAGTCAAGAGGACATAGATTAAGTAAGCTAAAATCAGAAACCCGGCTGCCAGGGTTTTATAAAATTGATTTCCCAAAAAAGAAGCCAATATGGCAATAGTGTAGACGACAAGAAAAAACTTCAAGTCTCGCTGCACGACTTTGGCATCCAGCTTCAAAGGGCGGTTCGTCCGGCGACTCAAAAGCGCCGCCAATCCGGTTATAAAAAAAGCCAGGGTTGCTAACATAAAAGGGGCGCCAAGAATAGCTCCTATGCCAATATCCGCCCCCTCTGTTCCTTCCTTAAAACCTAAAAAAGCAATAATCGGAACGATTGTCTCGGGTAAAGCGGTCCCCACAGCCGCAAGGATACTCCCGACGGCACCGACCCCAAGCTTTAATTTTCGCCCTAACCATTCTATACTGTTTGTAAAGGCCTCAGCCCCAATTAGAATTATCCCTAAGCTTACAATGAGCATAATGACATCTCTCAAGCCCTTCTCTCCTTTCCTTAGCTCAATAGGCTGTCAAAGCATTCCCCACTGTAACTATACGAGGCCAGTCATTCATTTAGACTGGAAACTTGGCCTCCAATCTTTATCTTCGAAACATGATTAATAAATAAACCTATACATATAGATAGATAACATTTTCATAATAAAAGCTCGACTGCCGAAAGTGCCGGCTGCCGAGCTTTAACTTTAATTTAATGAAATAATTGTTTTATCCATCCTGTCTTGTCAAATAAAAAAGAATCATGTTCAAGAGCACTCTCTTAGCCTGATCCTTTTACATCCCTTGTTTTAATATTGATACATGAGCCAAGAACTAACGTGACACGACGAGCGGGCTGTGTCACGTTAGTCCCATTTCCTCAAACGCTTCATTCAAGTCCTCTACCCCTACCCCGGTTTGAGCCGAAAAAGGCAGGATGACAGAAACATCCTCGATTTCCAAAGACTTAGCTATAATCGTTAAATGTTTAGACCATTGTCCGCGCGAGATTTTATCTGCTTTGGTAGCTACAACCATAGTTGGAACCTGTCTCATCCGCAGCCATCGGTGCATTTCCATATCTTCACGACTTGGCGCATGACGGATATCCACAATTTGAATCACTGCTTTAAGAAACTCCCGCTTTTTAAAATAAGTTTCCATCATGGAACCCCATTGGGCATTGACCGACTTGGCCACCTTGGCATATCCGTAACCGGGCAGATCAACCAAAAACCACGCGTCATTAACGCGATAAAAATTAAGAGTCTGAGTTTTCCCAGGCGTATTTCCCGTCCGCGCGAGGTTCCTGCGCCCTAAAAAGCGGTTAATCAGCGAGGACTTGCCCACATTAGAGCGTCCTGCCATCGCAATTTCCGGCAGACCTCCGGTAGGGTATTGTTCATATTTAACAGCGGATGCCACATACTCAGCTTTCCGAATTATAATCAAGATTCCATCTTCCTTTATAACTATTTAGTCCTAAAGTACAAGGACGACGGTACAGCGTGAGGAGCGCCAAACGCGCCAAAATACCCTGATACTGTACGGTCGCCCTGACTGGGAGGCAACTTTCCTTATGACACAACAGGCCGCTCCTCAGGCTGCGTATTATCCACGGGAATTCCTTTTGTTCCGTAAACGGCATGTCTTGAAGCTTCTCCTGCTACTTCATCCGAATGAGCTAAAGGCAAAAGGGCCAGTTGCAGGACTTCTTCAATTCGGCTGACAAAGTGAAACTCAAGGATTTTACGAACCTTCTCCGGAACTTCCTCAAGGTCTTTGCGGTTTTCTTCCGGAAGCAAGACAACCTTAATTCCCGCCCGATGGGCTGCCAGAACCTTTTCCTTAACTCCGCCGATCGGCAATACATTTCCCCTTAGAGTTATTTCTCCCGTCATAGCCAGATCCGAACGCACAGCCCGTTTTGATAAAGCGGAGGCCATAGCCGTTGCCATGGTAATTCCGGCGGAAGGACCGTCTTTAGGAATGGCACCTTCCGGAACGTGGATATGAAGATCCGTGCGCTCATAGAAATCCTCTTCGATCCCCAGCTCCAAAGCATAGGCACGTATGAAGGTCCAGGCTGCCTGAGCCGATTCTTTCATAACGTCCCCTAATTTGCCCGTCAGAGTTAAATGTCCTTTGCCGGGCAAAGGGGTCACTTCAATGGTCAAGACTACCCCTCCCAATTCCGTAAAGGCCAGTCCAGTCACTGCTCCGATCTCCGGAGCCTTAGCCGCCACTTGGAAATGATAGCGCGGCGCACCTAAGGCCGCTTCGAGGTCCTCAATAGTCAAAGGATGCGGCTCCCAATCTTCCTTTACCAGGCGAACGGCAATTTTTCGGCAAACATTCGCCACTTGTCTCTCTAAATTCCGCACCCCGGATTCCCTCGTATAATTCTGAATCAGTTTAAGCAGCATCCCTTCATCCAAAGAAAAAACATCGTCCTTAAGTCCGTGAGTTTTCATTTGTTTGGGAACAAGGTAACGCTTAGCGATATTTACTTTCTCGTCTTCAGTGTAGCCGCTTAGCGTGATTACTTCCATCCTGTCCAAGAGCGGGCGGGGAATGGTTTCCAAGGTATTTGCCGTCAGCACAAAAAAGGTTTGTGACAAATCAAAAGGTACTTCCAAATAATGATCCGTAAAGGTGGAATTTTGCTCGGGGTCCAGTACTTCGAGCAAAGCAGAAGCCGGGTCACCGCGGAAATCTGAGGACATCTTGTCGATTTCATCCAGCAGGAAGACAGAATTGCGCGTTCCGGCGGTTCGAATTCCCTGAATAATTCGTCCCGGCAAAGCCCCGATATACGTGCGGCGGTGTCCTCTGATTTCGGCTTCATCACGCAAGCCTCCCAGAGACATCCGCACAAACTTTCGGTCTAAAGAGCGGGCGATAGATTGGGCCAGAGACGTCTTGCCAACGCCCGGCGGCCCCACTAAGCAGAGTATCGGACTCTTCATTTTGGGAGTCAGCTTGCGAATAGCCAGAAACTCCAGAATCCGTTCTTTGACTTTTTCCAGTCCATAGTGATCTTCATTGAGAATAGTTTCGGCTTTGCCAAGATCTATTTTATCTTTTGAAGCCTTCGTCCAGGGCAGGGCTAAAAGCCAATCCAAATATGTGCGCACGACAGTACCTTCAGCCGAGGAGGGGGGCATTTTCTCCAAACGCTCAATTTCCTTCAGAGCTTTCTGTTCAACCTCTTTAGGGCACTTGGCTTTGGCTACCTTCTCCCGATATTCATCAGCCTCAACTTGACGCTCATCCTTATCGCCTAATTCCTTCTGGATCGCTTTAATTTGTTCGCGTAAGTAATATTCTTTCTGGGCCTTATCCATCTGCTTGCGCACTCTCAAACCAATGCGGCGTTCCAATTCCATAATCTCAATCTCACGCATGATAAGTTCGGTCAGACGTTCCAAACGTTCATTAATTACCAAAGCTTCCAGGATCGTTTGTTTGTCGGGAACTTTAAGGTTGAGATGAGAAGCGACAATATCCGCAAGCTGACCTGGTTCCTCTACAGCCAACACCGTACCTAAGGTTTCAACCGGTACGCGCTTGCTTAACCGGGCATACTCTTCAAATTGATGGGTCATTCCTCGAACCAACGTTTCCGTTTCCGTCGTTACAGGTACCTTGTCCTGAGTTAATTCTTCAACCCGAACTTTGAAAAACGGTTCCTCTTGAAGAAATTCCAACACATGTCCCCGGGAAATTCCTTCGACCAGGACACGCATAGTACCTCCCGGAAGCTTCAGGAGCTGCTTAATTTCCGCCACCGTACCCATGGTGTACAAGTCGGCCGTTGTCGGAGAATCAATTTCTGTTTCTTTTTGTGAAGTTAAGAGAATAATTCGTTCTCCGAGCATTGCTTCTTCAATCGCAGCCATGGAACGCTCTCTGCCAACATCAAGGTGAATAACCATATACGGAAATACTAGAATTCCACGCAACGGGAGCAATGGTAATTCACGTTCTTTACTCACTTAAAATCCCCCCTATTAGATCTATAGAAAAAGACACACTACAGCTAGTGTGCCAAACTTATCTTCTCCTATTCTAACATGTTTTGCCTCGATCAGGCAAATTTACAGCCGCATTGTTAACCACTTTATTGACGGCAAAATCCAAACAGCTTAAGACTTCTTCAAGCGGCGGACGCATTTCGGCTTTTTCTAATTTTATGCCGGAAGGCATAGACAACTCTAAAACTTGAGTGAGCTCCTCGACGGGAATAACCTTTATCCCTTCAAGTTCAGCAAAACGCTCCTGCCAATTTTCTTTAGGAATCAGGACCCGCTTGCACCCTGCCTGCTTGGCCGCCTCAATCTTGGCTGCAACGCCGCCGATAGGCTTAACCCTCCCCCGAATCGACAACTCTCCGGTCATTGCCAGGTAATTATCCACTTTTTTTTGCAGAATTGCGGAAATAGTGGCCGTAGCAATGGCAATTCCTGCCGAAGGCCCATCTAAAGGAACCCCGCCGGGAAAATTAACATGGAGATCGTAATTTGCAGGTTGAATTCCAAGCTGTCGCCGCAAAACTGTCAGGACATTTTCTATGGAACTGCGGGCCATGCTCTTGCGCCGGATCTTCTTCCCTTCACTGCCTTGTTCTTCTTCTTCTACTATTCCTGTTACCAGCAGAGTTCCGGTTCCCGGGGCAACAGGCAGAGCAGTTACTTCAAGCTCTAATAAAGCTCCCATGTTGGGTCCGTAAATGGCTAAACCGTTGACCACTCCAACACTGGCTTCCAAGGGGACTTTTCTCTCGGGACGCGGAGTGTACTGACCTGTTGTAACTACCCATTCTACAATTTCCACATCCACTTCGCTCAATTGGTCTGTCAAAGCAACTCCTGCGGCTAATTGGACCATATTGACTGCTTCCCGTCCGTTGGAGGCAAATTGTTTAATCACATCAATTGCCGCCGGGGTAAAGGGCATATCCATCTTGGCTGCGGCCACACAGGCTATCTCCCCGATTTCATCAGGCAATAAGCCCCGGAAGTAAACCTCCATACAGCGCGAGCGAATCGCCGGCGGAATCTCCTCCGGGCTTCGAGTCGTTGCCCCTACTAAGCGGAAATCCGCCGGAAGCCCATTTTGAAAAATATCGTGGATATGTTGGGGAATATTCGGGTCCTCTGAACTATAATAAGCACTTTCCAGAATTACTTTGCGATCTTCCAGGACTTTCAAAAGTTTATTGATTTGAATCGGATGGAGTTCACCTATTTCATCAATGAACAATATGCCTCCATGAGCTTTAGTGACCGCTCCCTGCTTGGGCTGAGGAATTCCGGCCAAACCCATAGCACCGGCCCCTTGGTAAATAGGATCATGAACTGAACCAATCAGGGGATCGGCAATTCCCCGCTCATCAAAACGTGCCGTTGCACCGTCAATTTCTGTGAAACAAGCGTTTTCTTTGAAAGGGGACAGAGGATTTTTCTTAGCCTCTTCCAAAATAAGCCGGGCGGCTGCAGTTTTCCCTACACCCGGTGAACCGTAAATCAGCACATGCTGGGGATTAGGACCACAGAGGGCGGCTCTTAAGGCTTTAATTCCCTCTTTCTGCCCGATAATTTCAGCAAAGTGAACGGGACGGGTTTTTTCGGACAGAGGAGTTGTTAAGGCTACTTTACGCATCTTTTGCAACTTTTCAAGTTCTTTACGTGATTCTCGTTCAACGGAAATTTTATTTCCTTGTTGTGATTTGAGCATCCCCCAAAAATAGAGCCCGATGACAACAGCGAAAACCAACTGAACGACCATGACTATTCCGCTCAGTCCACTCATACACTCATTTCCTCTCACTGATTTCTCACTGTTAGTATTGCCACGGGGCAAAAATTAAAACATCTAATTTCACAAACTACAAAAAAATGCTTAATTTTAACAGACGATCAGGATGTATTTGCGGCACTGCAGAAATCCATCACCTGAGGGAGAGCTTCGCTGGAGCATGAGACTTATTCAATCGCCCTGTGTGGCGCGGATAAAGAAAACTTGGCTGGCGCCAAGCCTTCGGCGCAGGCCGCTGCCTAATTGCCCTGATGCGGAAGGAAAGAATTAACGAAGTTATGCTTTCTGACTGTACAAAAAGCCGCAGCAAACTAAAAGCAGTTTGCTGCGGCTTCATTCATATCGTATCGTTTATCTGTTATCTCTAACCCTCATAAAATCCAATGATCGGGGGATATCTGCCTTAAGCCAGTTTTTGCTTCCGAGCCGGTAAACGCTCTTCACTTAAGCTGATTCTTCTTTCTTACCTTTTTTAACCTTATCAGCCATGACGAGCATAGGCTCTTCTTTCTTTAAAACCACTTCTTGGGTAACGACACACTTTGTGACATCCGTGCGTGAAGGCAAATCGTACATCACGTTCATCATCAGCTCTTCAACGATAGCTCTCAGGCCCCGTGCCCCGGTATTCCGGCGTATAGCTTCTTCCGCTATAGAAGTGAGAGCAGTATCCTTGAATTCCAAAGTAACACCGTCTAATTCCATAAGCTTTTGATACTGTTTGACGAGAGCGTTCTTCGGCTCTGTCAAGATACGGACTAAGGCTGCTTCATCCAACGCTTCTAAAGTAACAATGACGGGAAGACGTCCCACAAACTCGGGAATCAGCCCATACTTCTGAAGGTCGGCGGGTAAAATCCCTTTGAGAACTTCTCCAATTTTCATATCCTTTTTATTTTGGATATTCGCTCCAAAACCCATGGTTTTTTCTCCAACGCGGTTTTGGATGATCTTTTCAATCCCGTCAAAGGCGCCACCCACAATAAACAGGATATTGGTGGTATCAAGCTGGATAAATTCCTGATGGGGATGCTTTCGTCCGCCTTGAGGAGGGACGCTGGCCACAGTTCCTTCGAGAATTTTCAACAAAGCCTGCTGAACCCCTTCTCCGGACACATCCCGGGTTATCGAAGGGTTTTCTGATTTGCGGGCTATTTTATCGATTTCATCGATATATACAATACCCTTTTCCGCTTTTTCAACATCGTAATCAGCAGCCTGGATTAACTTTAAAAGGATATTTTCAACATCCTCGCCGACATAACCCGCTTCTGTAAGAGACGTGGCATCCGCGATAGCAAAAGGTACGTTAAGAACCTTCGCCAGAGTCGAGGCCAGCAAAGTTTTTCCTGAACCCGTAGGTCCCAGCATAATGATGTTGGATTTTTGTAATTCCACATCATCGATTTTCATGCCTAAGTTTATTCTTTTGTAATGATTGTATACAGCCACGGAAAGAGCCTTTTTAGCTTGCTCCTGGCCAATTACATATTGATCAATAATCGCCCGGATCTCTTTAGGCTTCAGGATGTCCCCAATTTCTACGCCAAGATCATCGGTGAGCTCTTCCTCAATAATCTCATTACAAAGTTCAATGCATTCATCGCAAATATAAACGCCCGGACCGGCAACCAGTTTCTTAACTTGCTCCTGGGTCTTACCGCAAAATGAACACTTTAGTTGATTTTTATCGTCGGTGTACTTTGCCATCCTCTCACCTCTATACCTCAGAATTTCCCTTAAGGCGCAGTTTAGGCGTTCTGTTCCGCTAAAAAGTTGACAGTTTTTTCTTGGACCAGATTTTGCCTAAAGAACTCCATCTGTCCACGCTCCATAAGGGATTGCTTGAGCACTGCAGGGTCTTGTTTAAAACGCTCACCAAGTTTTTGGATTCCTTCATTTACTTCGTCTTCTGTAACCGTAATTCCTTCTGCTTTGGCAACAGCTTCTAAAACTAAATCAGTTTTTACGCCTTCGACAGCTTGAGGACGTAGTTGCTCCCGCATTTTTTGCTCAGATGAGTTGGTAAACTGATAGTACTGATCCATAGTCATTCCTTGCGCAATGAGGTTGTTGTTTAATTCTTCCACCATGTCGTTAATTCGTTCCGTAAACATAACTTCCGGAATCTCGACGCTAGCATTGTCTACCACTTTAGTGATAACTGCTTTAAGGTAGTCATCTTTAGCTTTTGATTCACCGATCTTCATTAATTTATTCCGCAAATCGGTTTTCAATTCATCCAAGGTTTCAAATTCGCTGACATCTTTGGCAAATTCATCATCCAATGGTGAAAGTTCTTTGCGTTGAATTTTTTTAATATCCGTTTTAAAGACAGCCTTCTGCCCTGCTAGCTCTGCACTATGATATTCATCAGGGAAGGTAACGTTGACATCAGCATGTTGTCCGATTTCAGCACCAATGAGACCTTCTTCAAACCCGGGAATAAACGTTCCCGAACCAATAACAAGCTCATAGTTTTCAGCCTTGCCGCCTGCAAAAGGAAGGTCATCTTTAAAGCCTTCAAAATCAAGAGTAACGATATCACCGTTTTCAACTTTGCCGTCTTCTATGGTTAAGAGCCGTGCATGCTGCTGTTGTCTGCCTTTCAGTTCTTCCATAACTTGCTCTTCGGTCACGGTAGCGGCATTTTGTTCGACATTCAAGCCTTTGTATTCACCCAGTACTACTTCGGGACGAACGACAACTTTGGCTTTGAAAATGAGTTCTTTGCCTTCTTCGACCTGTACCAGTTCCACGTCGGGACGATCAACAGGACGAATTCCGCTTTCTGCAACAGCTTGAGCGTAAGCCGGTCCGATGACCTTATCGAGAGCTTCATCATAAAGAGCTGCTTTGCCCACATGAAGCTCCACCATTCTTCGCGGAGCCTTTCCTTTGCGGAACCCGGGAATATTCACTCTTTTAGCCAGACCTTTAGCCGTTTGATTGACCGCATTAACAAATTTTTCTGCTTCAACGGTGACTTCCAGAGCCACAACATTTTTTGCAAGATTTTCTACTGAGACTGACATATATTCTCCCCCTTAAAACACTATTTACTCTATGTGCAAGGCAATTGTGGGATACTTCGATAGTCTTACCGTTTTTTCAGACTACAAACCCCGCTTAAGCCAAATACATCCCTGAAAATCTCGATTTTTAGCATTAAACCTTAAATCTGCCTAAGGGGGAACATGCTGTTCCCCCTTGCTCATAAAGTTCCCTGTAAAATGGCAAAAAATCAATCCAAAAAATTTACTAGCCAATTATACCAGACTTAAGCGCGGTAATCAAATATAAGACAAAAAAGCACCCGTTTGCTCTCTATTTCTTTAATCTTCAAAAACAATCTCTTATAATCCAATCAGGTTTTTAGCGCTTAGCGGACTTCCCTTCTGAGACGGCATGTGAAAGCAATCTGTTGCGACTAATCCAAACCAGTTTTGTTTTATTGCCCAGACGGTCGTTGGGACGATCCTTACCCGCCGGATGATAGACGCGCATAATCATCCTTTGCAGCCAGGCAATGCCTTTACTTCTCCACGTTTCGGGCAATTCTTGAACTTCAAAACCAAAACCTTTAACCCCCCGGTAGATCAAGGTCTCCCCCATAAAAACCTTAATGTGGGAATATCCCGGATTGTCGGTTATATACCGGGCCAAATCGGGCAGAGACGCCCGGGCCTGACGCAGGGCTTTTAGGGCTATTTTCTGGATATCCTGGCCTTTGGCCTGAAGACGAACGTTATCCATGTGGATTTCCGCCACCGGGTCCCCTTTCTCCGCCAACAGCTCTCCAGCGTCGTCATAAAGATTGGGGCCCTCATAAATTGTTTTTTCCAACCGAAAAATATTAGTTGCATCGACTCGTTCCACGTGATGTTTACGGGCATAATAGTGTTCCCATTTTTCCCAGATCCGAAATATAAAACGCTGTCCAAGAGACCAATTCGGAAATTCAAGCGGCACAAAAGGCAATTTCAAATCTTTTATTACCCGCTTATTTAAAAGGTCTAAAGCAGTCAGGGTATTTTCCGGAGCTCCGCTGTCGCCGCCGCTGTCATGCAAAACAACAATAGATCCTTCATTAACTTTGCTTATGATACGAGCCACTATTTCTTCAGGAGAACGCTTGATTTGCCAATCATGTCCTTCCACATTCCATAAGACCGCTTTCATGCCATGTCTTTTTAGCCACCACCAAGTCATGAGGTTAAAGGTCCCCCAAGGCGGACGCATCCAAGTTATTTTTTGCCCTGTGAGCTGCTCCAGAAGGCGTAAACTCTCTGTCCATTCTTGCCAGGTTTTCCAGGGGGAAGTGAACCAGGCATAGCGATGGCGCAGAGAATGAACCCCAAGTTGATGCCCCTCCTCAAGGATTAAGCGGACCAATTCCGGATATTCCGCCGCCTTTTCAGCAATAACAAAAAACGTCGCGGAAATGTTATGCCTCTTTAAAGCCTGTAACAAACGCGGAGTAACCATTGGGTCCGGTCCATCATCAAAGGTCAGAGCCACACCAGAGCTAAATTGGCGTTTCCAGCTCCCAAGACCTAAGCGATGAAGGAAGAAGTCCGGGATTACAGTATAGAGGGCTAAACTTAAGATAAGGCAAAGCAGTACATTTTCCCAGACCATGTTTTACCTCTCCATCTTTCACAATTTCTTCCCCTATTTCTTTGTCCATATTTTCTAACCAATCCTGGAGACACTGCGCCGATCTTCCACAAGCTGCAGGATTCCCTCTACGGCAAGTTCCGCAGCATGGCCGGGAACAGCCTTAGCTGCTGCTATGCGCATGCGCTCTAAATCCTCGGGATGTTTTAAAAGCTTAAAAATGATTTTTTCCAACTCTTCTTCGTTCTGAGCGACCCGACCCGCACCGATATTCTCCAAATAGAGGGCATTTTCTTCTTCCTGTCCGGGAATCGGTTTAAAAATAACTAAGGGCAAGCGCTTAGTCAGGGCTTCCGAAACAGTGAGACCACCTGCTTTAGTAATAATTATATCTGCCGCACTCATTAATTCCTCAACGTTTCTCACAAAACCAAAGCGAGCCACCGGGTTCTTACACTCTTCAACTAAAGAATCTAAAGCCTTATACAATTTTTCATCCTGCCCGCAGACAACAATACTTTGCACAGGGATTGAAGTCTCCGAAAGGATCTTGCAGATCCATTTAGCACCGCCTAAAACCCCATAAGCTCCGCCCATCACCAACACCGTCGGGAGGTCAGGATTCATGTCCAGCTTTCTTAAAATTTCCTGACGGTCCAATTTTAGCTCAAACTTAGGACTTACCGGGATTCCGCTGACCTGAATCGATTGGGGGGCAATTCCGCGGGCCACTAACCCTTCATAAACTCCCTCACACCCTACGATGTAATGATCTACCCCGGGATGAATCCATTGGCTATGTACCGCATAGTCTGTTACCACCGTCACCAAAGGAACATTGAGGACTCCTTTTAGTCTTTGCCGTGCTAAAACACCTGCTACTGTAGGATACGTGCAAATGACGAGATCAGGTTGTAAAACCTGAATAAATCTCACAAACTCCCGGCGGCCAAGACCATTCAAAAAGCGTTGGAATAAAGAACCTGGAGGAATTTTGGAAGTACGATAGTAAAATTTTCCCCAGAGCCTGGGAGTGTGTTTGATAAGCTCAATATAAGTATTTTTAACTACAGAATTAAATGTCTTGCTAAGAAAGGCCCCAAAATCCAGGTGGGTAATTTTAACGTTCGGGTTCTTAGCGCGCAACGCTTCAATAATAGCGTCTGCTGCCCGCACATGCCCGGCGCCAAAGGACGCCGAAAAAATCAGCACATTTAATTGTTCCACGAACAAACCTCCTCGTTAACCGCCTGATCTTTTTCAGAATCTGCGATAAGATGACTAACCAATCCTGAACCTCTGTTCCTAATCATTATAACGTGAAATCTGCAGTTCACCAAATTCTGGAGACCAATTGTTAAATTGGGAATAACTCATATTATTTGGGGTAATATAAATTTTGCGAAATGCTTCGCCAAGCGCCAGGCATTCACAACTTTAAGTCAAAAAGGAGTACGGAAATGATCATTGTTGTGCTCAGAACCATTATTTTGTATACCTTGGTCATTATAGCCCTGCGCTTGATGGGAAAGAGAGAAATCGGCCAGCTTCAGCCTTATGAACTTGTCGTTATTATTATGATTTCCGAACTTGCCGCTATTCCTACCGAAAATGTTGGCATTCCTCTTCTCAGTGGTATTATTCCCATTATGGTGCTTCTCTTAGCCAGTGTCACCCTGGCTTGGATTTCTTTAAAGAGCGAACGGGCCAGGACAGTCCTTTGTGGTTCGCCCAGCATACTTATCGAGCGAGGAAAAATCTTAGAGCAGGAACTGAAAAAAAACCGTTATAGTCTCACCGACCTGCTCGAAGAGCTGCGTATAAAGAACGTGCCGAACATCGCCGACGTCGAATTTGCCGTCCTGGAAACCAACGGGCAGCTAAGTGTTTTTCCCAAGTCCCAGAATAGGCCCACAATTCCCAAGGATTTTATGTTAAAAACCCAATATGAAGGACTCCCTTTAACTTTGATTATGGACGGCGCCTTAAATCAAAGAAATCTTCAGCAAGGAAATAAAGACTTAAATTGGCTTATGAACGAGTTGAAAAAGTACAACATCAACCGCGTAGAAGATGTCTTCCTAGCCAGTTTAGATACTTCGAATACGCTCTTTGTCCAAGCCAAGAACCGCTCGTAAACTGCGGAGAAAACTTGGCCTGTATTGAGCTGGCGAGGGCGAGGGCCTGTGGAAAGTCTGTAAACAAGACTTTTACTTTTGGGCAGCACAAAAAAGTGAGGTGAAATCTATTGCGCACTTTGCCGATAATCTTGACAATTTTAGTTCTATTATTTGGCGGCTCCTTGGCGTCTTATCGTTATATTCAGGGAACAACTCAAACCATCGGCTCCCAACTTGACACGCTTGAACAGTCTATTTCCAGCCAACAGTGGGACACTGCGGAAAAAGAATTGACCGCTGCCCAACAGCATTGGGATAATAATAAAACCTGGTGGACCATTCTCCTCGATCATCAGGAAATTGACAGAATTGACCTAAGCCTCTATCGGCTCAATAAATATCTAGTGACCCGAAATCTTTCCCTGTCTCTTGGTGAGATTTCTGATTTAGAGTTGCTAATCCAGCATATTTCAGATACTGAAAAGCTTACTATTGAAAACGTCTTATAAACTCAAGCTAATTTTACGGGACCCCTTACATAAAACATTGAGCACTCTGTTCCAAAAATATGGGATAGGATTTTGGCGATAGTCTCCGGAGACTATCGCCTTTATGTCTTAGTTTTCCAGTGCTGCAATCTGCATCTCCATTCCATTTAAGCAAACAGCTTAACATTGCGCAAGAGCTTTTTGTCCGGATAAAATAAATTCCATTTTGTTACATATTATCCCTATTTTGCATATCATGAATTATCTCTGGTAAAGGAGGAAATGCACATGGCATTTGGAGCTGTTGATGGTGCTTGCGGAACAGGACGTGGCTTTGGTGCTGGAATCGCAGCTGTCGTCGTAATTATTCTTTTGCTTATCGCAATGGGAATCGTATTCTAAATTTAGAGAAAAGGGGGAAATAATGATGTACGGAATGGGCTACGGTATGGGTGGAGCATGTTGTGCTCCTGCTCCGACCTGCGGTACCGGCGGTTGTATAGGCGTCGGTATCATTGCTATCGCGATCTTGATTCTTATCGCTTTAGGCGTTATCTTCTAAACAAAAAAACGTTGAGGGACGTGACGAAATTTTGGTTTCGTTTGCGTCCCTTCTGTTTTGTCCATATTTATTTGACATCTCCTACCAAAGTGTTAAAATTTGATAATGTTAAGAAACTATTGAGGTGATTAATCAAATGCTGAAAAAACTGCTTTATTTTTTAACATTGTCGATTTTACTGGTTGCCCTGGTTTCCTGCGGAACTAACAATCCCGGTCAAACTAATACTAACACCAACACCAATACTTCAACTGACAATAAAATAACTTATACCAAAGAATTCCCCTATCTTCCATCGTATAACAGCACAGCTGCAGCTGCATACGCCCCTGCCGGCTCAAAGGATCAATACGCTGCAGCCATATATATTATTCCCAATACAACCGATACCAAGGTCTATCAGAATTATGAAGCTATCTTTAAAAAAGACGGCTGGACTATTACGCAAGAGCAGGCAGTTGTTAGTTTCTCAGCGAAAAAAGAAAGTCATATAGCAAATGTTAAAGTTCAAATTTTCGGCAGTGA
The DNA here is from genome assembly GCF_030954495.1 of Candidatus Desulfosporosinus nitrosoreducens. Classification (GTDB taxonomy): domain Bacteria; phylum Bacillota; class Desulfitobacteriia; order Desulfitobacteriales; family Desulfitobacteriaceae; genus Desulfosporosinus; species Desulfosporosinus nitrosoreducens. Next base: position 64,385 of record NZ_JAVHUW010000046.1, read on the forward strand.
TGTGAAATTAACGGTACAATCAAAATAAGTATTCGTTATCCTCATGAGGGCTTCGACTTATCGATGCCCTTTTAGTTTATTCTCTTGATTTTGTTTGGTAAATATCAAAATATCCCAAACATTATTCCTTCAATACAGGAAATACTGTTAAAGAGAACAAATTTAAAAAATTCTAAGGAGGGGTCCTTTTGAGCAAGAATGAAACAAGACGAGAAGTTTTAGCGAATAAATATCCCGAGGTAGAACAGCATTTTCAAGAGATTAAAAACGAAATGTATGAACCCCAGGTAGAACGATTAGGCGAAACAAAAAAGGAGCAAAAAAAACGTACTAAAGGTTGACAATAGCCAGTTAATTTAGTGGATAATTTTAAAAAGGAGGGCGATTAGGCTCTCCTTTCCGTTGACATCTTAACCCGGACATGTTTATAATTTTGCAGATATCAAACAAATTTTTGAGGTGAATTTATAATGAAAAATATATTTTCAAGATTAACCGGGAGTAAAAATAATAGTCAGGGACAGTCCACTACTAATAATGTGGTCAGTTCCCCTTCTTACACTGAGGAATTTCCTTATCTTCCATCTTACCATTGGGTTCAAGCAAATGAGTATTTTCCCGCAACTGCCGATGAACCGCTTGTAAAGGCAAAATACATTATCCATAATTCCAAAGATGCCGTTGTATTTGACGCTTACAAAGCTATTTTGGAGAAAGATGGATGGACGATCACTGAAGAAACGCCGGTTATCAATTTCGTGGCCCAAAAAGATAATCATATAGCAACTATTTCTTTTTCAATTTTCGGAGATGATGTATTGATGACAGTTCTCTCCAAATAATGATCTTGATTTTACTATAACTTTTATTCAACGATTAATTTCTCCTCTTTATTGTCTTGCCGATGGAAGTTATCTATACGAATACATAAATAGCCAATTAGGCACAGAGCCGCGCCTATAAACAGAGCCATCGACAAATTAATAGCCGCAAGCTTTCCGTATACCAAGTTCGTTCCCACCCCTACACAATCAATAAACAGCGAGTTAATACTCAATTCTGTAGCTCTATTTTGCATAACTACTCGTTTGTTTTGTACGTCCATTTGCAGTGGCTGAAGCAGGCTGAAACTGACACGTAAAAGAACAATGGCGGCAACAGACAGCCACGCGTTACTCACTATAGCTAAAATCAGGCACGCCACAACGGCCATCCCATACAAAATGGAGGCCAATGGCACGACACCGAGCTTGCCTGTAAGTCTTCCGGAAAATATACCGGTCATGCCAACGATTGTAACGCCGATGTAACTATATCCTATTGCTGCATCAGACAAGCCGCATCTTACATATTGGAGCTGATTTAAAAAGACAGTTACCGTCTGGTGCGTCTCATTCAGTAACGCAACTCCGATCAAAAATAGCGCAGACCGTTTATTCGTAATAATCAATCGAACCATGGCAGCGAGTTCTTTCAAATTAATCTTGTGTGTTTCGTTAGCATTTTTTACTTCGACCAATCCAAAGGAAACCATTGCAGCAATACCATAACTGATGACAGTGAGGAAACCAGCAAGGCGATAGTCCCCCTTGACAAAAAGGGAGTAAACGAGTGCGGCAAAAAGCACGCCTGCCGTCTGTAAATTGTTGTAGATTCCAAATATCTTTTGAGAATTACCTGCTTCTGCGGAAATATACAGAATGCTGGTATCAACACCTGACATACCGGCGATCACAATACTCAGCATAATCCGTTCCAGGAGGAAAGCCGCGAATCCATTGGCCCGCCAGAATACGATTTTAGAAAAGAAATACAGTACGCAGCAGAAAATCAGGGTATTTTTGTATCCGACTTTATCAGCAATGATGCCCCAAGGAAGTTCAAGCAACAGGCAAACAATTAGGGAAATACTTTCAATGATCGTAATTTGAAAAATTGATATCCCGGCTGCCTGGCGATATAAAGTGGCGATTGGCCCATAGAATACCATTCCCTGTAAAAGAGCAATGGTATACATAAGCCCAATATTTCGTTTTGACTTCATAAAAAATAGTCCTCTCTTCAATATTAAGCACAACAAAACGACACCATCAGAAGATAGTGCACTAAACCGTTTTGCGTATGCTTAGATTGGACTATGCATTTATGAAAACCCTTTCTGTAAGAAATGACTGATTGATATAACAAAGTATACCGTAAAAAGTAAGGGAGTAAAAGGCTCTAAACCATAAAGGCCGGGAAAGACATCTTCCCGCCGAAAATCCTTATTAAGTTTTTTGAATTCGTTTCAACACAAAAAATCCTCTGTTAAACCGTCTAAATCCAGACGGTTTGACAGAGGATTCTACTTAAGCCTAATAAATATTGGTGCGGGAGACAGGACTTGAACCTGCACGGTTGCCCACTGGAACCTAAATCCAGCGCGTCTGCCAGTTCCGCCACTCCCGCATGTTATGACAATGATCATGTAACACTGAAACGTATAGTACCATAGATCTAGTGAGAAGGCAAGCCTGTATTTTAAAATTTTGTATTTTAACTTTTATCCCATACTTTGCATCAACAAAAAATACTCAGCAAATAAGATAATTAAATCGATTCCAATTAACGCTAGTAAATTCTTCAGCCAATCCTGAGGATATTCCCAATAGTAAAAAATCACATTGACCACAAACAAGACGAGCGAGCTGATTCCCCACAGGAAATATAGCCTTGAATTATGTGAGAACAAATGAAGAAACCAGATAATTGGCAGGAACAGAAATATGCCCACAAAGGTTATCATAGCATATCCGTTGAAACGACGAAAATCGTCAGGATTCGGTTTAGCACGGCTCAACAGTTTCTCTCCCCTACTCTATTCTTGCTGAGATCAGTATAGCATATTACATCACTGTTCTCCTTCTATTTAAGAGATATCCTGTGCCCCAGAATAAAACGAGGGCTCCGAACCCTAAAGCAAGCCAAAGCCAAGTTGACTGAGCTACACCTAAAAATACAAAGGCTGTTCCGACATAATAGGGGATCATAGATACTGCCGCTGTCCAAAGATAAGTCCAAAGCTCCATCGAAGGCATTGCACCCGCTATGTAATTAACGGCAAAGGCAGGAATAGGAAGTAAGCGCGCTACCAAAAGGCCAAAAGATCCTTTACCTTTGACCCAATGGTCAACAGTATTAAATCGTTCCGGGGAAATCAGTTTTTGCATCAACGTTTGACCATAACAGCGCACAAGAACAAAAATTACTAATGAACTTAGCGTAGAACCAACCCAAGCAAAAAAAACTCCCTCGTATACTCCGAAAATTTTCAGAAACATTATGACCAAACCTTCGGACGGTATTGGCGTCATACAAATCGCTGCCATTAAAAGAATCGCCAGAAAAACTCCCCAGATTCCCCAAGCTTGAATAATGTCGGAAACCCGGTTTTGTCGATCATAATAGAAAAAAGCAGCAAGCAAGACGACAAAAGCAACGATAATCAAAGCCGTCCAGCTATACTTCCGGAGATTGCGTTGGTCTCCCACTCTTTGAGTCATCAATCCTTCTCTCCTTTTTGGCCTCATCGTGAAAGAAGTTAACTATTAGCCGATTCTCCCGCATTCTGAAGCTGTGACTATAATTCTTTATTCTAGTATTGTCCCTAACAATCTATGTTATGTTTAGTCCAATCATCTTTTCCTAGGAGGATATAGTTTATTATTGAGCATGAACGTATTATACTCTATGTTCGGGTATCCTTTCACCTCGGATAATACTTTTGGCTAAGCAACATTCCTAAGTAAGTTAGAAGCTAAAAAATTTAAATATCAAAAAACACTAGGAAAAATCCTAGTGCTCGTTTACGTTATGGGGTGGGTGATGGGTTTCGAACCCACGAATGCCGGAGCCACAACCCGGTGCGTTGACCACTTCGCCACACCCACCATAGTACACTGTAATTAATTGGTGCGCCTGGAGAGACTCGAACCCCCGACAATCTGCTTAGAAGGCAGATGCTCTATCCAACTGAGCTACAGGCGCAGTTTAGAGTTACGATTGTCAACCCAGGTTACTCCTAAACCTAGACAAGTTGGGAATAATGGTCGGGGCAGAGGGATTCGAACCCCCGGCCTCCTGCTCCCAAGGCAGGCGCGCTAGCCAAGCTGCGCTATGCCCCGATTGGTGACTTGATTAGTATAGCTTATCTTAAAGAATTCGTCAAGGATTAATGTCTATATTTTGGGTGACTAAATGTGGCCTTTGTAAAATTTGGATGTTAGAAATCGTGTCTAATTCAGGTCCTGACCACAATCGCCAAAAAAATCTCCAGACTATGCAAGCATAGTTACTTAAGGATTATTGAGTTCCTGTTGTTTATTCTCGCTCTTTCAAATTGTGCAAAATAGGGATCATTGCGTGAAAAGCCTGCGCCCTGTGGCTCAAATTATTTTTCTCCTCTAATGTTAGCTCCGCCATAGTTCGTCCAAGCCCCGGTACAAAAAATACCGGATCATAGCCGAACCCATCCGCTCCCCGACGTTGCCCCAAGATCTTTCCTTCAACTGTTCCCTCAGTGAGATATTCTTCCCCATTTGGAGTTGCCATAATCAAGGCACATCGGAAACGGGCTGTTCTCTTTTCCTCCGGAACTCTCTCCAATAAACTTAAAAGCTTGTCATTATTGCGCTCATCGTCCTTAGGCTCCCCGGCAAAGCGAGCAGAAAATACACCTGGAGCACCCTCCAGCGCATCGACTTCTAAGCCGGAGTCATCTGCCAGCGCAATTAAGCCTGTTCTCCGGACAGCGGCTCGCGCCTTAATTGCGGCATTTTCAGCAAAAGTCTCTCCGTTTTCCTCTACATCTTCCCAGTCAGAAATATCCTGCAAAGAGATTACTTCGATTCCTTCATCGTCAATCAGGTCTCTCAGCTCACGTACCTTACCCTGGTTTTGAGTGGCTAAAATTATTTTCATGAAGTCGTCTCCACCGCCGACTTCTGAACCTCCATGAGTGAACGGATTCCCTTCTCAGCAAGCTGTAAAAATACGTCGAGATCTGTGCGGTCAAAGGGAATTTCTTCTGCGGTTCCTTGAATTTCCACAAACTTTCCCGCGCCGGTCATAACCACATTCATATCCACTTCTGCTTTCGAATCTTCTTCATAATCCAAATCTAATACCGGTGTCCCCAGAACTTTGCCGACGGAAACCGCGGCCAGCGTATCTACAACAGGGTTAGTCCTGATCAGTTTCTTTTCCAGTAAAAACTGCACCGCGTCAACCATAGCCACGTAAGCACCTGTAATAGAAGCGGTCCTTGTTCCACCATCGGCTTGCAGTACGTCGCAATCCAGCCAGATCGTGCGTTCTCCTAATTTTTTCAAATCAACGACAGATCTCAGGGCCCGGCCAATCAGGCGTTGGATCTCCATCGTCCGGCCGGTAAGTTTCCCTTTAGTCGCCTCACGTTGAGTCCTGGTCTGGGTAGCCCGGGGAATCATGGCATATTCGGCAGTCACCCAACCTTTTCCCGTTCCTTTTTGGAAAGGCGGCACTTTTTCCTCAATACTGGCCGTACACAAAACCCTGGTCTCTCCAACCTCAATGAGTACCGAACCTTCCGGTACATTCGTGAATTGCCGCGAAATTTTAATAGGCCGCAAGGCATCCGCGGCCCGGCTGTATGAACGTTGCATAATGAAACCCTAACCTTTCTCAACACAATCATTTTACTTGTTTAGTTTACCAGAACGGCTAAAAAAATGCCAATTTTACACAGACCAATTCTTTAAAGTACACTTAAAGGTTTTGATTCCTACCGCCAAACAAATCAATAGAACGTGTAGGCATCGCTGCCTCTCCAACGATTCCGGCGATAGTATACAACTTGGCAATGGGATCAAACCGAAATTCTTTTAAGAGGTGAAACCCCTTAATCTCACTTGTGCGACGAATATGAATGCGCGGACCTGTACAAGGGTACATCATTTCTCCGACTCGGATATGTTCATCATCCGCAAAACAAATCGGAAAATCCGCTTTAATTAAATCCAAAACACGTTCTTCCACCAGGTCCAGATCAATATCCGGTTTTTCAGGCAATTCTAAGACAAAGCCGTGCTTAATATCACTATGCACCTCAGGCTTTTCTAAGCCCATTTCCTCAAGAATCATAGAGGTTATATCTTCTGCGCTGTGAGCCATACGGCGGAATTTTATGGAATCAAAGACAATATCCGCAATACTTTTAGGTTCCGGCCCGAATACCGTCGGACGCGTAACAATAACTTCTTCCCCAACTCCAATCAAAACTTCCGCATTAGCGCCCAAATAAGAATACACCAGATCGAAATGCTCGACAACTACCCGGTGCCCGCAGTTAATAGCCTTCTGAATCGCCTCAGCTATTTTCCAGGGCTGAGTAAAAGCCGACTCAAAACGCACGTCTAAATGGTAGGTGTGACAGCGGAAATGTCCGCGCTCCGCATCTTCCATTAACGGCAGCGGCCGAATATTAATGCCGTCATCATCGTTCGTCAATTCCAGTCCGGGAAACATACCGCGAATAAGCAGGGACTTCCCTGCCCCGGCGTCCCCAACGAACCCAATAAGCTTGTCTTCCGGACTCAGATAGCGTTGTTGAATATTCGTCCCTAAAAAAAGCAAGCGTTTTCTCCCCCGGGGAGCAAAATAGACTGCCTGCATCAAATGTTCATGCACAAACATAGTCAACGCACGTTCCTTCCTTACTATATTTAATTAAACCTTTAATGCCTTCTAAAACCTCCGGCGGTTAATCAGGAATATCGCCAACAAAAAAACCGGCTGATGAACCAGATAAATTCCTAAAGAGTTTCGGCTCAGCCATTGAACCCACAGCGCTGCAGCCCGAAACGGAGTACTTAAGCTCACTATACGGAAAGCGTAGAAACGTCGGTACGCCAGGATTCCTAATATGGTTACCGCGAGATAAGGAAAAAGCGGGTAATAATCAATGGTGCCGAAACCTTCGTACATCAAACCCAGGGGAAGCAAAAGACTTGTTTTAACCGTAAGTGTTGCAAACCAAAACCCCAGGACAGCTATCACGCAAGCCGAGATCATCAGCTTGCGTGACGACAACTTTTGAAGCAAAGGGGACAAGATCATGGAAACACCTAAAAAATGCAGAATTCCGAAACGGATATACTCCTCCCGCAGAAAGAGATAGGTCACTGCACTGATAAACATTGCACAAAGCAAAACTTTATAACCCCGCCGAACCGGCGAACGGCTCAAACCGCTTGACAGACCGGATAATCCAATAAAGAGAAGTGCGGATGCCTTGCCGATGGTAAACCAAAAGGGCGCTTGATAGTCGATATTCACACCGGCAAACTCTTTAAGATCATAAACAAAGTGAAATAGAACCATTAAAGCAATAGCTATCGCTCTGAGAATATCAATTTCTTTATATCGCTGCTTTACAGATCTTCTCATCCCCTGGGACATTGTTTGTCCTATCACTTCTCTCTTCATTAGGAATTCTATTTTATTGACGGCTAACGTCAATCTTACGGCTGACAGACACTCCATCCCCAAAAGGCAATACTGTCGTTGTAAATTCCGGATTTCGGCTGAGTTCCTCTAAAAATTGGCGTAATCTCCCTACCATACGCTCATATTTAGGCGCGAAGGTAGTATTGGGAACCACCCAACCCCGAAAAAGCACATTGTCAACTACCAGTACTCCACCGGGAACTATTAAGGGATAGACAAGATTTAAGTAATCCAAGTACTCACCTTTAGCGGCATCAATAAAGACAAAGTCAAAGGTTGAAGGCAGCTGAGGAAGGATTTTCCGGGCATCCCCATCTAAGGCTGTAATGTATTTTTTTAGCTCGGCACGTTCAAAATACTGAATAGCCCTGTTCAAACGATCTCTATTCATATCGATCGTCGTGACATGCCCCCTATTTTTCTTAACAGCGCGAGTCAGCCAAATTGTAGAATATCCAATCGCGGTCCCAATCTCCAAAACTGCTTGAGCTCTGCTCATGGTTACCAGCAGATTGAGAAAGTTCCCCACCATTGGCGTCACCACCGGAATAGTTTCTTGGAGAGCCTGTTCTTCCATTTCTCTTAATAAAGGATCTCTTTCCCCTAAAAGCGTTTCAAGATAATGTTCCATTTCAAAGGGGTAAAACAAACTAATCGCCCTTTCTTCAATATACATTATCTCCACTTTACCATAAAAACAAATCAAACGCACTCAGGACGAAACTTGGGCAGAATACATTATTAAAGGGACGGTCTTTTAATGCCGTCCCTTACCCGTGCTCTTATACTCACTATTCTCTCAGTCCCATTTGAGCTAGTGACGTTGCTGAATTAGCAACATCTTCAGAGGCCGCTCCTATTTGACCCGCTGTCAGGGCCAAGGCGTCAATTTGTTGAGCGATTCCTTGTACTTGTTGAATACTGGAATTGATAGCCGACATAATCTCGCCAAAACGGTTAACCACTTCTCCCGCTTCCACCGCCGCGCTCTGCATGGCATCGGTTGTCTGAACAATTGACTGGTTCACAGCAACCGTATTTTGTTTCGTAATGGCAATGAGGGAACTGATTTCCCGCACAGACTGTTCCGAATGGGTGGCAAGCTTCTTAACCTCCTCGGCGACCACTCCAAAACCTCGACCGCTGTCGCCGGCGCGCGCCGCTTCGATGGCAGCGTTTAAGGCCAGCAAATTAGTTTGAGAAGCTATTTCTTTAATCACATCCGTAACAGAGGCAATTCGAGCTGAGCTTTGATCCAACTCGTTCATTTTTTCCTGCATTTCAGAGGTCATACCTGCCAGGCGCAAAATAGTATCTGCAATCATCTGGATTTTCCTCGCGCCTTCCTGGGCCAAAGCATCCACTTGACGGGAGAATTCCGCAGCCTCAGAGGCATTATGGGAGATTTGAGTAGTTGCTTCATTCATTTCTGCCGCTGAAGCTGCCGTTTCTTCCGAAGTTGCCGCCAAGGCTTGACTAGCTTCATTAACTCTCCGCTGCAGACTGTCGATATCATAAAGGGCCTTTTCCAATTCTGCCTTCTTGTCAATCTCATTCATATAGGATTGAATATAGCTCGCCATAACTACTTGCTGGTCAAAACTCAGGATTCTTTTAAAAGCAAGACTGGACAGGATGGCTTGATCGGTTTTCTTGCGAAAATATTTAAAAATTCTAGGAATAACCTCATCACACAAAACCTGATTAGCACTCAGATAGTAAAAAGGCGGCAAATTAATCCGGTTGTGAACTTCACCAATGACCACCCGCCACTGCATAAACTCTTCATCTATTTTTTCCGGGCACAAAGATAATAAATACTTCTTCATAGTGATTTTTAACTTTTCCACAGATGAGAATTTATCAATAATAGCCTTAAGACCGGGAAGAGTTAAAATATGAGCATAAAAATTGTCAATGATCTCATCGACATCTTTCTCGATAACCAGCCGAACCTCTCTAAGAAGTGCCAACTGTTCAGGGTTGAATTTCAACAATTGGATAGATTCGCTCAAATCAAACTGGTGCAAATGTATCAACAAGATCATCCCTTTCTTTCAGTGATCACAAAATGTAATCCTAAATTTAAAATAATTCTACATTAAGATGACGATTCTATAATCAACTGGCAAAATCCTGCCTGTATTGCTCAATTCCAATATATTTCTCATACACGAAAGAGAGCCCGTGGCTCTCTTTCGTCAGCTTGCCTTATTTTTTATCATGTACATTCTTAAGCATTTATTAAGTATTGTGTAAAAACTACTTTGTACATCCATCCTACGGAAATGGATTTCATCCGGCACGTCGGACTGCAGGGCGAGAAACAACGCGGGAAATAGGTTCACATTCCGTGATCAACGGTTCTACCGACCCGTCGGACATGACTTCGTAAATCTTGACCTCTCCGCCCCCTCTGGTCCATTCATGGCAACAGTCACGACAATAATAACGTTCGCGGCCAATCCGGCCTACTTCACGTGCGCCACAAAAAGGGCAACTATTCATGCTCCAGCAACTCCTATCAGGATTTCCAGTATTATCTTATTATATCGTAAAATCTTTGTCTGTTCCTTAAGAAATTGTGAAGCTTTTGTGACCTTTTCCAAGGCTAATCCTTTCTATATTGCGCCTTCCCGCTCTCATAAAGATTTACCCCGTTATGATCAATAATTACAATGGCTGGAAAATCCTTTACGACTAACCGTCTGACCGCTTCCGGTCCCAGTTCCGGATAAGCAATCACTTCGGATGAAACAATACGTTTCGCAATGAGAGCACCCGCGCCCCCAATTGCCCCCAAATAAACGGCGCCGTGTTTTTGCATAGCTTCTATGACCTCTAAACTGCGCAGCCCCTTGCCAATCATTCCCGTTAACCCTCGCGCAATCAGCTTGGGAGAATAAGCATCCATCCGGCCGCTTGTTGTCGGTCCGGCCGAGCCGATCACTTGTCCCTCTTTGGCCGGTGTCGGTCCTACAAAATAAATGATTTGATCTTTCACGTCAAAGGGCAATTCCAAACCCTGTTCCAGCGCTTCGACCATTTTCTTATGAGCTGCATCCCGCCCTGTATAAATCACGCCGCTAAGCAAAATATTATCTCCGGCGTGTAATTCCTTGAGCTTTTCCTGAGTCAGGGGAGTTTCAAGGCGCTTTACCTCACTCACTTGCTCTCCCTCCCTTGCAAAGTAACTTCCTTATGGCGCGTAGCATGACAGCCAATATTTACGGCAACAGGCATACCCGCAATATGAGTGGGATACACTTCCAGGTTAACGGCCAGGGCGGTCGTTAGGCCGCCAAAGCCTTGAGGACCTATACCTAACCGATTAATGCGTCTCAGGAGTTCTTCTTCGATCTTCGCCAGGCGTTCTTCCTGATTAGGCCTTCCTACTTCCCGCAGCAAGGCTTTCTTGGCCAAAAAAGTGGCCTTTTCCATGGTCCCGCCTACTCCGACTCCGACAATAATCGGAGGACAAGGGTTTCCCCCTGCCCGATCAACCGTATCCACAACAAATTGCATAGCACCTTCAAGTCCTTCAGACGGCTTACACATTTTTAGCCCACCCATATTTTCACTCCCAAACCCCTTGGGAGCGGCAACAAGGTGCAGAGTATCGCCAGGAACAATCTCATAATGAATGATTGCCGGTGTGTTATCCCCGGTATTTACCCGGTCAAAGGGATCTTTGACAACGGATTTGCGCAAAAATCCCTTCTCATACCCCTGACGGACTCCTTCATTGATCGCTTCCGTAAGCCCGCCGCCAACCACGTGCAAATCCTGGCCTATTTCAACAAAAAGTACTGCCATCCCGGTATCTTGACACATCGGAACCCTCTCGTCGTGAGCAATTTGGGCATTTTCTATAAGACACTCCAACACCTCTTGGCCCAAAGGCGAAGCTTCATCTTTAAGGGCTTTGCGAAACCCATTCATAATATCTGAACCCAAATCATAGTTGGCTTCTATACAAAGTTCTTGGACAGCTGAAACAATTTCAGCGGCCTGAATCTCTTTCATTATATCAACCCCTTATTGTGCTAAAATCGCGGCAGAAAGCTGCCGCAATTCTAGGATTTTTGGTTTTAGGAATTCGTTGTCGCGGAAGCTATCGGCGAATAGGGACCTGAACCGCTGCTATTGACAGCTTGCACCTTGTAGTAATAGGTGGTATCCGCCCAAAGACCGGTATTCGCATAGCTTGTCGTGGTCACCGTCGCCAGATGCGTGTAAGTTCCGGAGGACGAGGTTGATCCGTAGATATAATAGGAGGTTGCTCCGTCCACTGAATCCCAGGAAAGATTTATTTGACCGGAACTTACCGTAGATGCTGTCAGGTAGATAGGTGCGGATAATGTGCCTGATACGGCGGAGGCTCCATTGAGAGTCGTCAGAATACTATCCGGCACAACAACAGTTCCCCCGAAAATAACTTCTTTCTTGATATTGCCCATTATGCTTCCGAAATAATCGATTGTTGACTGTTCTACGGGGTTGCTTACCAGGAAAAGCGGTGAATTCGTCAATGAAGCCAGAGCCGAGCCGGACAAAGCATCGGCAAAGTTTTCACCGGTAGACAGATAGCAAGTACTAAAATCCAGGTCATTGGCAAATTCTTTAATAACGCTGACATTTGTTTCATATTTGTCATTTCCGCTTAATCGTTTGGGAGAAGGAAGTTGACTAAAGACATTGTCACTTATTACTCCCGTCCCACCCACAACATAAGAACTCTGAACATTTTTCAAATAGCTTTTCACACTGTCGGAAAGAGCGTCTTTGGCCGTCAGAAGAATGGGGATTCCTTTCATGGCCGCAATAGGAGCAATTGACAAGGCATCGGAAAAGCTTTGGCTGCTGGCGATAATTGCCTGGCTCGTCTGCCCCATCGCCTGGGCAATCTTAACAGATGTCTCATAACAATCATTCCCCGCAATCCTTGACACATCAATTCCCATACTTTTAATACTTTGTTCGACATTCGAAGAGATAACACCCACGCCGCCGATGATAAAGACTTCTTTCACCTTTAAACGCGAAAGCTGGGTTTTTGTTTGATCGTTTAAAGCATCTTTGCCCGTCAGCAACAAAGGCGCGTTATGTTTCAGCGCAAAGGGCGCGCTGCATAAGGCATCGGTAAAGTTCTCCCCGCTTACCAGTATAGCGTAGTAGGAAGTATTCCAGCCGGATTTGGCAACCTCTGCGGAGGTGCCGTACAAATCTTCCCCCGCCAATCGTCCCGCAGGAATCTGAGATGAATCCGCCGGGGGATTGCTGACCGCTCCCGAAGTCGTTGCCGAGACTACCGACGAGTAAGAGCTTACCCCTGTACTGGCTACCGCTTGGATTTCGTAATAATAAGCAGTATTTACGGACAGACCGGAGTCCGTATAATATGGGGTCGTGACCGTAGCAATGTTGGCATAGGTGTCCGAAGGAGAGGTTGATCTGTAAACATAATAGGATGTTGCATTGCTGACAGGGCTCCAGGTCAAGTAGATCTGACTGCCGCTTACATCCGTCGCAGTGACATTTGCCGGAACCGGCAAAACTCCGTTCACAACGGTCGTGTTCGCACTTACTATAGCCGAATCTGAGCTTGGTCCTGTGCTGCCTACAGCCACTACTTTGTAATAATAAGTCGTGTTCGGCGACAGGCCGGTATCTGTGATGTTTGTAGACGTCGGTATACCGATAGTGCTGTAGTTACCGGAAAAGGAGGTCGACCTGTAGACATAATAATAGGTTGCACTACTGACGGGGCTCCAGGTTAGATAGATTTGAGTGCTGCTTGAGGCCGTCGCTGTAACATCGGTCGGCGCCGGCAAAGCACCGTTCAAAGTAGTCGTTGTGGCGTAAACTATCGAGGAATCCGGACTTGACCCGCCACTGCCTACAGCTTCTACCTTATAATAATACGTAGTGTTTGCCGAGACGGTTGAGTCCGTGTAATTTGCAGTTGTCGGTACACCGACGATAGTGTACGTTCCGCTTAGAGATGTAGACCTATAGACAGAATAATAGTTTGCGTAACTGACCGGATACCAATTCAGGTATACTTGATTGCTGCTGATAACCGTAGCAGTAAGGCTTGCCGGCGGCGTCAGCGCACTGCCGGACATAGTCGTCGTCACATTGACTATGATTGAATCCGAGCTTGATCCGGCGCTGCCCACAGCCTGCAGCTTATAATAGTAAGTTGTGTTCGCCGTCACAGTGGAGTCCGTATAATTTGTCGTTGTTGGCACACCTATCATGGAGTAAGTTCCATAGGGTGATGTCGACCTGTAGACATAATAATAGGTCGCATTGCTTACGGAATCCCAGGTTAGGTATACTTGATTGACACTTACAGCCGTAGCCACAATATTGCTCGGCGCCGGCGGTACACTGTAGGAAGAATTGGTCGTCGCATACACAATTGCGGAATTCGGACTCGTTCCGGTACTATTGGCAGCCTGAACCTTATAATAATAAACCGTATTTTGAGGCACATTGGAGTCCGTGAAATTGGTAGTTGCCGGCGCACCAATACTGGTGAAAGGTCCGGAGGATGAGGTGGCTCTGTAAACATAATAATAGGTCGCATAACTAACAGGGGTCCAGCTTAAATAGATTTGATTGCTGCCTGTAAATGTAGCCGTCAGATTTGCCGGTGCTGAAGGAATGAGACTCGAATTAGTCGTTGTCGCATAGGCTATGGAGGAATAAGCACTTACGCCGCTGCCGCTTACGGCTTGTATCTTGTAATAATAAGTCGTATTCAGCGTCAGACCGGTATCTGTCCAGCTTGTAGTTGTCGGCGCTCCAACCATGGTATAGACGGCGGACGACGAAGTCGCCCGATAAACATAGTAGGAAGTGGCATAACTTACTGAACTCCAGGTCAGGTAGATCTGACTGCTGCTGGCAACTGTCGCCGTAAGATTGGCCGGTGCCGTGAGAGCAGCAGTGCTTCCGGAACTGACCGTTACTACATAAACTATGGCCGAATCGCTGCCTACTCCAAGAATGTTGGCCGCTTTGACTTTGTAATAATAAGCCGTACCCGGTGACAGCCCGGAATCGGTATAGCTGTTAGTAGCCGGTGAAGCAACAATGGAATAATTCCCTGCAGCTGAGGTTGATCTATAAATATAATAGCCGGTTGTAGAGCCTACAGGGTCCCAAGTCAAATATACCTGGCTGCTGCTGACAGCAGTGGCTGTAAGATTCGTCGGTGCCGCTGGAGTCGTTAAGGCTAAACTGTTCTTCGGAAATATTACAGTTGAAACCAATAAGCAGAGTATTATAACCATTAATTTGAGACTATGCCTTTTCATGAATTACCCCCCTAAGTTTTTTAAAGCATTATTGTTAATCCCTGATTGGTTTGAGTCTTTTTTCGCTAATCCCAGCCCAAAGCATCCTTATCTATATAAGTAATTTCTAAGCAAATGTTCGCGCACTAGAAAACGACAAATTTTTCGCACCTATTGTATTTCTCTATTATTCTTGTTCGAAGGTGCATAATCCTCCCTTTGCGGCAAACATTTTTCACAAAAACAGTTTGCCGCACAAACAAAAATGAGACTAAGCACACCAAGGCCAGTCTCATTTTAATGTTATTTTATTTAATGTTTAACCCACCGCATTCTTTTCCTCTCCGGCAGGACTCAAGGCTGTCCCAGCAACTTTCTAAGAGCTGCAGAAAAACAGTTACCCCCAACAAATCGGCACTTCCGCCGGGACTGATTTTGCGCCGGCAAAAATTCTCATCCATCTTTTTAATCTCTTGCATCCCTGCGGACGTTCTCACACCCCCCAGGAAAATGACCTGCTTAGCCCTCTCCTGAACTTCTTTTAACATCGCTAAAGAATGGCGGTGCAAAATTGTCGTATCCTCGCAAAACCGCATAATGGCCAGAAGAGTCTGCACCAGCCTCAAGTTCCGGCTTAAATCAAAGTTTTCCCGATAAAATGCCAGAGACATGCCAAAGACCGTAGGAAAGCCTCTTTCCGCCTCTCCCCGAATCCCTTCGGTTTTGTAGCGCAGGAATAGTCTTTCGCCATGAGTCAAAGCCGGGGCAGAAAGGAGTTCCAGTTCACTGACTTTTGCCCGCAGTTCTCTTTCCACTAAGCCTGCGGTCATCTCCTGAATAATACTCCGCAGAGTTGAAAAATGAGCGCCCGAGTGCAAAGCTTTCCCTCCGGCGGCACAGCAAATTCCCAGAGAAAACAATGCTCCTTTATGAGTATTAACGCCGGCAGTTTTATGGAACATACGGCACTCGCCTAATTGCCCAATCTGCCTGATTTGCTCAAAGATCTGTTTAGGGCTGTGCGGAGAAAATCCCGCTTCGGCACAATGCAGCAAAGGGCTGATCAGAGCGGCGGTACTGTCTAAAAAAGTGAAATAATCCATATCGCTATGGGCGCCGCCGGAGCTGCTGGAAACCAACCCGGGCGACGGATTGCAAGCGGCTTCATAAAGCATCGCTTGGACAGCCAGACTTGCTATGTTAATTGCCGGGTCGCCTATACAACTCTGTCTCTCCACGTTCACACCGAATGACTCCATTCTTGCTCCAGATTTTCTCTCTATCTTCTGAGTTGCAATATTCTCTGAATTTATCCTCGATATATTGGATAACCTCACGCTCGCTGTGGCGCCTTGCCCGGACACAATAGCGGGCGAAATCCTCGCAAAGATAGCATTTCCTTCCCGGAAAGCCAAGTTCCAGCCTGCTTATACCTTTGCCTGAATTGTCATAAACATCGAGGTCTAGACAACGTCCGAGAATATGCTGTTCTTCCCAATTAATCGCTGCTTTCTTTAAAATCAGGGCATCCTCGGCAACCGCAGCCAGAAAAATCGGGCCTTCCGCCCCTCGCTGCAACGATGTAAAACATATCTTTTCCCCGAGTATCCTGCAAAGCCAAGCGCTCATATCCTGAATAATCTTCAAGGTCAGCTCATTCATCTTTTTTAGCCCGGGATAGTTAACCCTCATTACTAACAGGGGAGTATGATAGTGTTCCACCAGCTTTTGGATCATAGCGGCGCGCAGCTCCCTGGCAGCAAGCAGTTCAGCAGCTGTGTATTCCCTCATTGCTCAGCACGGAGAGGGGCTGCGTCTCAGACCCTCTATGATCTCCTTGCCGAGATTCGAATCCAGAAACCTCAGAGTAACCTCAGGCAAAAGTTCCTTCAGCACCTCAAGTCCGGCCGGTCCATTTCCTTCTTTTAAAAGTTCCCGAACCTTAGTGGCGCTGATAGGAACACCCCGCCATAATTTTCTCTTAACTTCCTGCAGCTGGACTCCATAGCCGGGAAGGATGCCTTGGAGAGCTTTATTGTAAGCCTGAGTCACTTGGCAATAAGGCTCTTCTCCCACGTATCTCTTTGTTATATTTAAAAGCTTACAGAAATAGCGGCCAAAAATAGCGGCGTCCAATTCCGTGTACGCCTTGAGTCTTTCCCCCTCTTCTTTTAGAAAGTAAGAAGGAAACGTAGCCGAGGATATGATATATTCACCGCTTGGTAACACCTTGACATTTTTCAAATGTTCTGTTCCCGCAACCACCATGGCATATCTGGCCGCAAAAGGAAACAAAGACTGATTTTCCTCGACGACAAAGACAAGCACCTCGCGGCTATTCCTGGCTGCCTCCTCAATCAAGTATTGATGCCCAAGGGTAAAGGGATTGCAGTTCATAACCAAAGCCGTCTTTGCCGTTTCCCCAAGATTATAGCTTTTTTTCATAGCTTCTAAGGCACTGGTGATATCATACAGGCCATTTTCCAGGAGGGCCACATCTGAAGTCGTATGAACCGGCTTAAAATTAAAATTCGTAAAAATGTGGACATTAGCAGGTTTGGTAAAAATAAAGCTGTGATATATGCCTTGACTAAAGAGCTTGTCGATCAAAGCAGAAATCAAAACGGAAGTTATCCCTTCCCCCCTATGCTCTTTAGCTACCGCAAAACATTTCAAGACATTCCTGGCTTTGGAACAAGTGGCAATAAGGGCTGAGCTTTCATCCCTTATTGCCACAGTGTAATCCACATCGCGATCCAAAATTAAATCAAAGCCCTGCAGAAAGGTTTCAACTTCCCGCCGTTCCAACAGATTATTTAAGTTAACCCATTCCAGCCTGTGTTCATACATCTGGCTTGCTCCTTTTAAAGAACTTTCCTCACCACGTCAATAACAGTTCCATCCCGGTATTCCACAACGGCTACTATCTCCTCCGAGGTTGGAACCGGTTTAGGAAGGCCGGTGATCTTTTCTGCCAAGGCTTTCAGCTCGCCGATCGTTAGCAAAGGAAGCTTTGTTTTGCTCAGCGTCTCAATGAGATCTGCTCTTTGGGGATTAACCGCGATTCCCCGCTCCGTCACGACAACGTCGATACTTTCCCCGGGAGTTGTCACAGTCATAACCTGATCCTTGATAATCGGGAGCCGGGCCTTCAGCAAATTCGTCACAACAAGCGCAAGTTTAGCGCCGGCCGCCGTGTCGCTGTGTCCCCCGGAACCGCCCATAATCACTCCATTGGAGCCTGTTGTAACGTTAACATTAAAATCAAGATCGATTTCTGTCGCCCCTAAAATCATAATATCCAGGTTATTAACGACTGCTCCCTTAGTATGAGGGTTGCCGTACATCGACGCGGACATAAATTGATGTCTGACATCATCTCTATACGACTCTACCGCTTTTAAATCAAAACACTGCACATCAAAAAGCGTCCTGAATAATCCTTCTTGCAGCATCTCTACAAGATATCCGGTGATCCCACCGGCAGCGAAGCTTCCGGTCACATGATCCCGGCGCATAACCTTGGCAAGCTCTGCGGCAACTGCCAGAGATGTTCCGCCGGCTCCGGTTTGAAAAGACATCCCGTCTTTGAGCAAACCGGAAGCCTTGATCACTTCCGCCGCCAATTTAGCAATTTTCAAAGCCACGGGGTCTTTGGTAATTTTAGTGGTTCCGGAGACAATTCCTCCCGGATCGCCGATTGATTCAACTTGAACCACATAATCGACATAAATCTGGCTTATTTCAATCGGGCAAGCAGGGTAAGCCACTAAATTGTCCGTAATTGCCACCGTCCTGGCGGCGTACTCCGCATCGGCAACGGCATACCCCAGCGTCCCGCAAGCCGATTTGCCCTGGACACCATTGATATTGCCGTAGCTATCTGCGGCAGGGGCCGCCAAAAAAGCCACATCAACTTGCAGATCCCCGCTTTCAAGGGCTCTTGCCCGTCCCCCGTGAGTCTGCATAAGAGCAGGTTTTTTTAATTTGCCCTCTGATATTGCTTCGGCAACGGGACCTGAGATGTAATTGGCCGCAATCCCAGTCACTACCTGATTTTCTATATGTTTAACAAGCGGTTCATGAATTGGGAAAATAGAACTGGCGGCAACTGTCAAATCCTTAAGCCCGCGCTTGGCCAGCGCCTCCATGACCATGTTCAAAACATAGTCCCCGTTTCTCAAATGATGATGAAAGGAGATGGTCATTCCGTCCCTGATCTGAAGTTTATCCAAAACTTCTTCCAGATCTTTAAAGACCTTCTTCTCATCAGGAAAAACACTCGTCAGGGCAACAGCCTTCCTTGTCCTCAGCTTGCTGCCGCTTGATACTCCCTGGAACGGCTTAACTTCTCCGTATCCTGCGATAAAGTCGGGAAGTTCCCGCCCTAAAGCTGTTTTTATAATCTTTGATTTTTTGCCTGTGTTGACGGATGTTTGCGTATTCATTTTTCTCCTTTCTTAAGGAAACGTCAATCAGTCTCCGAAAATATTTCTTCGTATCCCAACCTAGAGGAAGCTACTCAATCAGTCCCAATCTTTGACCAAGTTCCAGCGTAGTGATTGCTCGATTAATCACAGGAGCGTCCACCATTTTGCCGTCCAATGAGAATACTCCCTTGCCCTCTTTTTCCGCCTCGTTCTTGGCGGCCAGAACCCTCAGGGCATATCTTAAATCCGCTTCCGTCGGGGCAAATACCGAGTGAATTACCTCAATCTGTCTCGGATTAATCGCGGCCTTCCCCGTCATCCCCAGGCTTTTGGCTTTAGCCGTGTCCAGGGCCAATCCCTCGCAGTCATTCGTATCTGTAAACGGAGTATCAATAGCATCCACCTTTAAGGCTTTGCATATGGTTGCTACCCTACTGCGGGCATAAAAGATTTCTTCCCCCTCTTTGGTCCGTTTAATTCCCAGATCGGAGGTTAAGTCTTCTCCTCCCAACAAAACCCCGACAACCCGCTGCGAGGCCTTAATGATCTGAGAAATACTTTCCAGTCCCCAAGCGGTTTCCACCAAAGCAATGAGCTTAATGCTCCCCGCGGCAAAACCTTCCTCCCGCTCAATCCCATCCAACATTGCGGCAACCTGCCTTATTCCATCTTCAGCCGCTTTGGGTACCAACAAAGCATCCGGTTTGACCCTGGCCATAACGTCCACATCGGCGGCTCCAAATTCCGTATCCAGAGGATTGATTCTCACCACAACTTCAACCTCTGAATAATCCAGGCTTTTTATGGCCTCTCTCACCAGAATCCGGGCACTGTCCTTTTCCGTGAGACTTACCGCATCTTCCAAATCCAAAATAATAGAATCCGCTCCGAGAATCGCCGCATCCTGAAGCATGCCCGGATTGTTGCCGGGCATAAACAGCATGGATCTTCTAAGTTTCTGCATTTATTTCACCCCGGTCAGTGTGTAGTATGTAATGACTAAAGAGCTCTTTTAAGGGCCGTTTCAACCCTGGCGCCGATCGTATAATCCAAGGCACCCTTATCTTGAGCCTTAATGGTGACCCCTGCAATCCCCATCTCCCGCACCTTATCCAGAATCACCTGCTTTATTTGCTCACCAAACTGCTGCATGACGATACTCTCAAGTTCAAGCTCGACGCTGCCCGAATCATTAGGCCTAACCATAATGAGAATATCATTGGATTCCAGCGTTCCAGCTTTAGCAACTTTTGTTATCTTCGTTGTACTCACCTCAAATTATTTGCGTATGCTCTTCCGAAAAAATTTTTTGAACCAGCGGGCAATTATGACAAATCCAAGGTAAAGAGCAAAGACGACTAAAAAACCCCAAAGCCCTTCCACAATATCTTGAAATTCCATGTTTCCGCGACCGGTTACCTTAACCAATCGTTCATCCTCCATAGGTGAAAAGCTTGCTTAAAAGCGCCGTTTCCTTAAGCTTCTCCAGTTAAAAGATTGCGCCCTTCAACACAACAGCCGATCGCTCCATTAAACTGAGGTTCCGGCGGTATAACGATCTGCCTGCCTGTGCCTTCCTGCAGAAGTTTGCTGACGGCACGATTGTGAGCCACCCCTCCGGTGAAAACGAGAACCTCCCCGGCAAAAGAACGCAGGAGAGGCAAAATTCGCTTGACAATCGTGGCATTAACTCCCGCAGCAAGCTCCGCCAAAGGAAAACCCTCTACGATCTTACCGATAAGTTCGCTTTCCCCAAACACCGCACAAGTGGAATTCAACTCCACAGGAGCGTCGGCATGCTCTCCGAGCTCTTCAAGAGGCATATCAAGAACATGCGCCATATTCTCCAAATACCGCCCCGACGAAGCGGCACATTTATCGTTAGTCAGGAAATCAATCATCCTGCCCTTGCGCACCTGAATGATTTTGCTGTCCTGTCCTCCTAAATCGACCAAGGTGAAATCCCTGAGCCCCGTCTGGTACATGGCGCCCAGAACATGAGCCTTAAGCTCCGGCATAGCTTCTCCCCCGGCAAGCTCCAGGGTATTCCTGCCATAACCCGTCGATACAAGGCAGTCAACTGCAGGCAAACCCAGAGCCGCAAAATTGACAACCAGCTTTCCTTCTTGCTTTCGGCCATACTCACGGTAAAAGCGGATCGTATCCAAACTTTCCAGGCGCAGAATCTCCAAGTGATCCGTATCCTTTGCCAGCTGCATAAGGGCGACTTTGACACTCCGGCTCCCCAAATCAATTCCGCATATAGTCTGTACAGTCATGCGCCGCACCCTCACTCCTTCAGCATACTCAGAAAGGACTCAATCCTCATCTTGCTCCGCGCATCCAAACCCGTTGGATTTTCTCCTTCTAAAGTCAAAATCGGATAATCCAGTTTTTTGCGGATAATTAAATCCTCGATTTGACGATAACAGAAGCTTTGGGTATAGTGAATGATTCCATCCAACTGACGCCGCTCCGCTTCACAAGCAATATCCTCAAGTCTGAGAAAAACTTGATAAGGATAAGTATATAATCTGTACTGTTCAATGACATCACCCGTTAGAAACGGCATGGAAAATTGTCTCTGAACTTCGTTAAAAACGACACGGGCCCCCTGGGTTTCCAGAAAATCGTATAGCTCCGGAAAAATCGGCGGGACTCCAATAAACCCCAAACGTATTTCCCGCGCTTTTTTTCGTGACTGGGAAGGACTGCTTGCAAACAAAGGCTCTCTCTGCCGAACCTTTTGAATAAATTCTTCCATCTCACAGGCGAACCCTTCCGGATCACCGTTGAAATCAGAACAGGAAACCTGATAGAGATGATTTTCAAACCCGCTTACACGATTTTCCTGCCAGGTCAGGCGGTCAATTTCCCAAGCTAAGGCTCGAACCTGGTCCAGACGCTTTTTTTGCTGCTTCACGCCTTCCCAGGTTGCTCCCAAAGCTGTAATTAGTTTATCCATTTGCAGCCGCAGCATATCATGATCACGGTCATAGGGAAAAGCAAAAGGAATAATCTGAATACCCTCAACTTCCCAAGTTTCCATCAAAGCATGCGTATTGCTGCAATCTCCTTGCGTGACGGCAACAATCCGCCGGATTTCGGGATGATGCAGAGCCGTGGAATACAATCCTTTAATCCAGCCGCAGACATTTCTGGGGAAACCGGCAAGCTCGGCATCCTCCACCCGGCTCATAGCCTCCGAATTAGTAATAAAAATATTATTCAAATCTACCGGCGTCTCCCCGGCCGCATAGATCACTTCAACGGGAACCGTCGTTGTTAAACCAATCTTGCCCATAAAAACTTTCTTCTCCTTGCTCACCCTGTTTAAGACTTACACTCTATATTGTAAAGGCTCCGGTTAAAAAAGTTAAGTCCGAAGGATAAGCCGGGAGAAAATCGGCCCTAAACAATAGTTAATGATACAAACTTTGATTTTATAGTATGGTAAATGCTAATAACGACGCAGGCCGGAACCTATTCGCTCTATAGTTACTACGGCATCCTAAAATATAGTATAATATTGTAACTCAATTGGATTTTCTACACATAGCTTACTGACCAGGAGGTATGATTTATGCCTTTACAGCAGGAAACCAAGAAATACACGTTCTCAGATTATCTGACATGGCCGGAAAATGAACGTTGGGAGATTATTGACGGAGTCCCCATTATGCAATTCGCACCAACCTGGCAGCACCAAGCCATATCCAGAGAGCTCATAACCCAATTCAACGCCTATCTCAAAGACAAGCCTTGTCAGGTATTTGCTTCTCCTTTTGATCTAAGGTTACCTGAAGGAAACGAAACCGACGACAAAGCAACCTTCGTTGTCCAGCCCGATATTACTGTCGTTTGCGATCAGGGAAGATTAAAAGGTACCGGGTATTTTGGCCCCCCTACTCTTGTGATCGAAATATCTTCCCCAGCGACAGCAAGAAACGACAGGGTTTGGAAGTTTAATAAATACGAGCAGGCAGGGGTTAAAGAATACTGGATCGTTGAGCCGGATGGTAAATTCATCAACGTCTTTACCTTACAACCCGATGATAAATACGGCAGACCTGAATCTTATACAGAAACAGACATAATTGAGGTCTCTGTATTCCCTGGCTTTACTGTGGAACTAAAACCTATTTTCGAGGCTATTTAAGCTCCAAAGAAGAAAGACTGATCTAGTGTGACGCACCTCTTCTTAAAACCGCCAGGGTCCTGTTCATTTCATTGTGAACGATCATATATCCTTCATCGACGCCCATGCCCGGCTTGGCCAGCATTTGATCCGGACGGGCAGCCAGAGAGACGTGAACAGCCGTTCGTCCGCCGGCATCCGTTTCGTTGCATGACCCGCCGACATAAGCTCCCACACCATATTTCTTGGCGTAGAGAACAGCTTCAATAGTATTCTGAATTCCTCCCAAATCCGGAGTTTTGATTTGCACCATATCCGCCGCCTGGGCATCCACAAACCTCACGATATCTTCATAAGTGTTGCACCACTCATCAGCCACAATTTCCACCTTTATGCCGCGTTCCTTCAGGGCCACGCGCAAAGCCTTCAATTGAGCAATTTGCCCCTCAACACTTCCGGCGTCCATCGGACCTTCTATTCTTAAATGGAGGGGAGCGGCCGCTTTTTCCAACTCGGCAAAATACTCGGCCATTCGCTGCGTATCATCCTGAAAAGCGATCCCGATGGTTCCATAAACATCAATATGCAGGACGGGACGGTAATCCTCTCCTCCGAGAGTAAGAATGCGGTTCCTGAGCCAGGTTACATAATCCAAAAGCAGTTCGCCCTTGGCGCCAAGTTTTGTTGCTACGTTATTAATTAAAGCATGGGGCAAGACCCCGGCGCGCTTGATGATCGCCTTATCGGCATTGTCGTAGCGGTCGTCCCCGGTTTGAGTAAAGATAGGAACAGGCTCAAGGATCAGCGGAAGTTGATATTCTGCCAAAATAACTTCAGTCATGGTCTTTTTCTTAGCTTTGGCCACCGCGTCCAGGATGGCTTGGCTGACCCCATAGCGAATGGCCGTGTGGTAGCGCTCCCCATTGGGACGCTTGGAAGTTTCCACAAGACCCGCTAATTGCCGGAACGAATCCAGTTCCTTTCCCAGGAGTTTGGGGGCAATCTCTTCCAGAATAATAGGAATAAAATCTTGCGCCAAAAAGAGCGGGTCCCGACCGCCGGCTCCCGAGTACTGCACAGCGGCACAGTCCCCCGCGGCCACCTGTCCGTCTTCCAGGATGAGCATGACGGAGATGGACTCTCCGCGTTGTCGAACTGCTTTAAAACCCGGGGTTAAAGGCTCGCCGGTATAAGCAAACCCGTCATGGCCCGCTCCCGCCTTAATCGCTTGTTGGTCGTCAAAATAAAATCCGGTAAGCCCTGGTGACGCTATAACATCAATGATTTTCACAAATACTACCTCCTCATCTTGCCTGCAAAGGCGGTCCTTTACAAGCCGCAAAAAGCACCCTCCTTGTCTTTAACTCCTGGGCCGCCCCACAAGCATCCCCTTGCCAATAGCATAAATATCGTCGATGACCATTTGGAAGGAAGGGTCCCGCCCTTCATCCCGTCCGCGCTTGGCGATACGTTCGCGGTGAAAGTCCTTAATCGTCTCATCAAAAGGAATGTTGCCGAAATCCAGCACACGCACCGCACCGGCGGTATCACGGGCCGGCAGAATCTTGCCCGCATTAAAGCGGCTGGGAGCGAAAGGCACATCGATAACGCCTGCTTGGAAAGCGCGGACGGTACCTGCCGCCATGTCCCCCTCGCCGAGAGTCAGAACCCGGTCCAGGATAGCCCTAGTTTCCGCCAGAATCATCTTCTCTTCTAAGGCCAGTTCGTCCGTCATCGGCAGGCTCTGGTCTTTTAACATGCTCAAAACCTGCTTGGTAGCTCGAATCCCGGCCGCGTTGGCTTCCTTGGTCGGTATTCCCAAAGCCTCGTGAGGAGTTTTAACAATGACTTTGGAGGCTTTGCCTAAAGCGGCGGTTGCCGCTCCCCAGGAAATAACGCCAAAAGCTTTGGCTTCATCCTGAGGGAAACCTCCCATCCACTGATGAAAGACCGTCGTAATCATCACTTGAGGATAGCCCAGTTTCGTCAGATATTCTTCCGCCAAAACCGGAAGTGTATGCAAAGCGGCGACATCCTGAATAAGATTGCCGCACTGTCCGTAACCCAGAGTCAGACTGCGCACGCCCTGGGCCACCGCAAGAATTCCTTCAATGACGGCCACAGCATGAGAAATAGAGGGGGGAACGAGGGTCCCTGTCAGCGGTCCGAAAGGTTCACGGTTGATTTTCACCCCTTGCTCCTCATACAGCCCAATAAGGCGGTCTACATACTGCCAGTATTTAATCGTGCTTTCTATGGAAACATCCTTCGAATAGGGAATATTGTAGGAAATCCCGCCCCCTTCATAGTCGGTGAAACCTCCGGCGATGGTTACCTCGGCAAGCAAACGGGCATCCGGTGTCCCATGACGTACTTGAACAGGCACTTGAACACTCTCCACCACTTGGCGACAGGCCGCAACCCCATGGTTTACCGCCGGAAAGCCATTGAGCATAGAGCGTCCAATAGACCGGCTTTCCTCAATTCCGGACTGCGCTTCAGTATAGCGGTTTTGCCGGGTATAAGAATCAATAGTGGAAGGCAGAAAATCCGCCCCTCCTTCATCCTGAAGAAAACGCAGCAGCTCGATATGTTCATTGAGAAGAGCGACACCGGCGCGGGGCTGAGCAAAGGTTATCCCTTTGGCTTTACCTTCGGCAAGTTTTTCCGCAAAGATCTTGCTCTTAGGCAACGCTTTGTGATAGGCCACCGCTTCCTCAAAGTTGACATCCTTACCCGTTTCCCATTGTCCCAGGACTTCCTGACGCTGACGCTGAAATTCTTCCGCGTCCATTTTCCGGACTGTTAATTCCATAGTTATACCTCCTCTAGTTTGACTACATATTTTTTCATTATCCGCAGGGCGGCCTGCGGTGCCACTTCCCGCAGCAGACCCATAGCTGCCAGGATATAGTCTTTGTCGAGATAAAAGCTGGGATTTTGAGGTTTAAGCAGAGTCGGCTCTCCCGGGTTAAAGACGGAACCTTTGAGAATTTCCCAAACATGAGGGTTGTGAAGCAAAACTCCTCCCGTCCCGATTACAGCAGGCAACGGTGTTAAATCCTTTCCGTGCTGAACATAGGTCGCCCCGAAAGGAGTGTAAACAACCTCAATCGTCCCTACATGGCGTTCTACGGCCAGGCTGACAGCCATCCTGCCCATAGCCAGATCAAATTGGGCTTCTTCTTCAGTTTGAGGTATGAGCCAGGGGTCTTTTTTGTACAGCTCTAATTGAGCTGCCACCTGATCGTCCCTCCAGCCCAAAACATCGTACAATTTCCGGCCCGAGGCCTCTACCAGGGCCTCCGAGCTGTAACGCATCCCCAGATCCCCTTCAACCGTCCGTTTGGCATAAGGTTCCGGCAAAC
The DNA here is from genome assembly GCF_030954495.1 of Candidatus Desulfosporosinus nitrosoreducens. Taxonomy (GTDB): domain Bacteria; phylum Bacillota; class Desulfitobacteriia; order Desulfitobacteriales; family Desulfitobacteriaceae; genus Desulfosporosinus; species Desulfosporosinus nitrosoreducens. The sequence continues at coordinate 91,152 of NZ_JAVHUW010000046.1, forward strand.
CCTTGAACATAACATTCGGCTTGCTCGGCTCTCCTTTGGCGATAGAGTGAACATCCGTCGTCGCCCCTCCGACATCAACAATCATGAGTTCCCCCAGGCCCCGCTCTGATCCCTGCCCTTCAGCCAGCAACTCTGCCGCTGAAAGTACCGCTGCCGGGGTGGGCATCAGAATCCGCTCCAAAAACTCTTCCGCCTTATCCAATCCCTTGGCGTGGACAATATGACTGAGGAATATATCCCGAATCGCCAGGCGGGCCGAATCCACCGCCAACACGCCAAGGTCAGGCATCACATTGTCCGCAACAACGACAGGATCATGCCGCCGCCTCAAGAGATCCGCAGCCTGCGCCGCTGCCGCTTTATTGCCGGCAACCACAACCGGGAGACTAAAAGGAAGTGTACTGAGGATTTCCGCGTTCTTAAGCATAATTTCTTTGTTTCCGCCGTCCGTCCCTCCGGCCAGCAAAAAGATGTCCGGCTTGGCAGAAATAATCTTTGCCAAGTCCTGAGCTGTCAGTTCATAGCTGAAAATCTCCATGACTCGCGCACCAGCGCCTAGCGCCGCCCGTCTGGCCGCTTCAGCCGTCAATTCCTTGACCAGGCCACTGGCCATCATCTTCAGCCCGCCCGCCGCGCTGCTGCAGGCGAGTTTGCGGATAAAGTTCCACCCTCCCGCCGGCTCCGGTATCTGAGCCAGAGCGGCATGCAAACCTTCCATAATGTTGGTCTCAACGGTTGTCCCCGCCCGGGCAGTGCCCAGAACCTCTTCCCTGTCGAGATCAACAATGGTAACTTTAGTATAGGTGCTGCCGAAATCAATGAGAAGAACCGCTTGCAAGGCTCATTCCCCCTTCAATTTTCCGTAATCCCCAAGTCCCCGCGCAAATCCTTAATCGGAATCTCAGGCATCGTACCCGGCGGGTAAACCCGATTAAAGCCCATCGCCAAAAAACGTTGTTTAACAGATTCAAAATCCTGTTTACCCACAACCAGGTTGCCTCCTACATACATCAGAATATCCCCGATACCCTTTTCCTGACACTTCTCACGCAGCCCCCGGCAATCCATCTCACCATGCCCGTAAAGCGATGAGACCAGCAAAGCATCGGCATTCGTTTCAATCGCGGAGTGAATAAACTCTTCCTGGGTTGAGAGCACTCCAATGTTAATCACTTTAAAACCGGCTTGCGTGAAGGCATAGTCCAGGATGCGGTTTCCCACGGCATGAACATCCGAACCGATTACCCCCAGTACCAAGGTCTTTTGTTGCACGATAAATTCCTCCCGGCGTTTTCATAATTAAGTGTGAAACGGGGTGTCCCCAAAGCACACTTGTTCTACAGATTCTATGGGTTCATGCAGAAGCGTATTGCCAACCTGGCGGAAAAGTCCCGGGTCCCCGCTGACAAAATAGCGGGCCCGCCATTGGCTTTTTCCCGCATTGACTGCAGAGATCTCAGATCTTGAGCGGCGCTCAGAATTTGCCGCATCACGCCCTTCCATCTCCTGCAGCAATACTTTAAGTTCCTCTACAACAGCTAAAGCGGGATCAATGATCAGGACATCCTCCCCTAAAATTTCTTTAAGAACCGGTTCCAGGAAAGGGTAGTGTGTGCAGCCCAGGATAAGAGCGTCAACCCCGGCGGCTTGAAGAGGGGCCAGGTATGTTTTGGCAATTCCCCGCGCTTCGGCGGAATTTGCCAGTCCGGCCTCTATCAAGGGAACAAACAGCGGGCACCCCTGAGCCTTGACCAAAGCGATGGCCTGTTCACCCTGCTGCCAGGACTCCCTCAGCACAGCGTTTTCCGGCACACTCCCGCGGGCTAAGGCCCGGCTCACTCCCGTCGAATAGGCTTTGCTGCGTACGGTCGTTTCCGTAGCTATCAAGCCAATCCGTCCCGCAATGGTTTTTTCAACAGCTAAACGGGCTCCGGGGTCAACCATCCCGATCATGGGAATATTAAATCTCTCTCTAAGTATAGGCAAGGCCGTTGCCGAACTTGTATTGCAAGCAACCACAATAACCTCGGCGCCTTGTCCGATGAGAAACGTGACACTCTCTTCTCCGAAACGGACAAGTTCTTCTTGAGAGCGATTCCCGTAAGGCACCCGGGCGGTATCCCCAAAATAAACAATTCTCACATCGAACAACTGCTCTAAAATTTCTTTCATGACAGTGAGTCCGCCAACTCCGGAATCAAATAAACCGATAATCCGTTGTTTTCTCAAAGTTTGCCCCCCTTTATTTCCAGCAAAGCTCCGCGGAGCAGGTTTAGACTGCCGGCATCCGGCTCAAAACGAAATTCAATACATTCCATATTTTCCGGAAGCGCCTTTTCAACCCCAAGCCGCAGTTTAGGAGCAAGAATCACAGCTCCGCAATCCCGCAGGGCCTCACGCAGCTTCATTTCATTTGGTTGAATCAAAGTCTTAACTGCCGGATACAACCCGGCCTGATTTAAAGCAGACTTAACTTTTTCGGCAAATTGGTTGCTTTCACAAACTAAAGCCAAATCCCGTCCCAGCGTTAATTTAGCAATCCGCACAATCGTCTCGAGCTTTGGCTGAAGCGACATCCCTATGATCGGAAGGTCAAGATCTCCCAACAAAGCCTTAACCTCCGAAAGATGAGGCACCCCTGTCACGACCATATCTATTCCGGCCAAGCGTTTCTGGGCAAGGGGGGATTCCCGCAGCTCAGGGAGCAAAAACGGCAGCAAACTGACCCCTGGGCCGAGATTCCAACGGGCCTCGGCAAGCTGCTCAGGGTTACATTCTACGAAAGCGACTTTTATGCGGGACAAAAGATCCTTTTTTTCCATCCCCCGTACGTGCACAAAAGAAACGAAATCATCAATGGTAAAACCCATCCCCACCGCTTCTTCCATGGCCACATCAATAATACGCAGCACCTTTTCTTTGCGTCCCTCTTGCTGCATAATTAGCAGCGTGTCGGCTACGAAGGTCCCTCTTCCCTGAGCTGAACTTAAGACCCCTTCGCTTTCTAATTCTTTGTAGGCTTGGCTGACAGTATTGCGGCTCACGGCCAAGCTTGCCGCCAACTCCCTCTCCGTCGGCAGTTTTGTTCCGGCAGCCCAGACACCTTGAGTAATGCGCCGCCGGATTTGCTCCTTGAGTTGTATATAATAGGGAACCCCACTTTTGCGATCAAGATTCATTTGACCACCTCTTCAGCTGACTTCGATTTAAGCCTTGGCTTAATCCTTATTGGCATGGTCCATCAGTCCAATTCTATTGTATCTATATTCGTGCTTCCCCGTGAAATTCCTTCCCACTGCCTTAGTATTTTATGAAAATTATTTTCTAATTCTCTTTGTGCAAAGTCATCTCCGATTCTTTTCAATAACATAGAGGCGAGCTCTGAACTGTTCAACCAAAAATCTTCTCCAGCCATTCACAGAAACAGGTTTTAGCAAATAACTCACAGCAATAAACAAGGCGCAACGAACTGTAAAAGTTCGTTGCGCCTTGTTTAGTTAGGAGTAATTTTGGAATTCAATCGGGTTAATGGACCAGCATTTGTTTTAACTGAGATTCCAGATCCAAAGAAATGCTGTTATTGTTCCCTATGACTGACGTTTGCTTGATGTAGCCTTTATTAAATAACAAGAAATAGTTTAAACTGGAGGGCAGGGAATTTTGCGGAAGCATCACCACAAAACCACCTTGTTTGGCAGCCAAAGCAGCCGTTACTAAGGCATCTGCCTTAGGTTCCCCGGAGCTCACATCATCCTGACGAACAAGGCCGGATGTAAAATAAATCGGGGACTGTGGGGTATCTGTGTTAAAAAGGTTCTGGAAGATGATATTTTCCGTGTCATAGCGGTCAAAACCGCCCCAGCGTTTGACATGATACTTGGAACTCAGTTCATTCTCTACCGAACTGTCAATGACAGCCGTGCCTCCCAGTAAAATGACATTGCCTGCCTTAAGATTTGCCAAGGCTTGAGCCGTGGAAGCCGGCACCGAATTTTGTTCCGTAAGTAAAATCGGGCTTCCTTGCTCAGCGGCAAAAGCACTGATGGCGATAGCGTCGGGAATAGCATAGGCATTAGCTATATAAACAGTCTGAGTAGGGTCAATCCCCACGTTGGCCGATATCTGAGCCGCCGTATCATAGGCTTGCTGACCCGCAATCCTGGTAACTGTAAATTCACCGCTTAAACTGTCTTGAATCCCTTGGGAGACCGCAACCGTACCGCCAATGATGTAAACATTTTTAGCTCCCAGACTTTGAAGCTCCGTTAACGTTCGGTCATCCAGTTTGGACGAACTCGTCATGAGAATCGGTGCGTCAAGTTTTTTGGAAAGCGGTGCGGCGGCAAGAGCATCCGAAAATTGGTCGTCCCGGGTCAGGATTACATTTTGTGCCCCCGCGGTCCAGCCACTTTGGGCAACACTGATCGCTAAAGAAACATTATCACTGGAAGTTCCCCCAATTCGCGTGCTCTGAGAATAAGCGGGTTGAACCGGAATAGTGCCAATGATATGTCCGGCATAGTCAATATTGACATTGCCATACAAGGTCGGTGTCATGGAAAACGTGAACGTTCCATCGCTGAGTGTCGTATAAGAAACGGTTGAAGCTCCAACCAGAGACCCGTCGACAGTTCCGGATTTACGCATTAATGGATTTCCGTCAGCATCCGTTACTTTAACCCGCACGGTATTGTTAGTGTTAATATACAATGGATCTGTAATAAGCGTTTTGGCATCCAGTACCGTAATAGTCCCTGACGCAAAAGCCGTTCCTATAGCCCCTTGGCGAATCACCAGTTGATAATCTCCGGCGGTTTCCAACGTCACGTTGGAAATTGTGTAATCCCCGCTATTTCCGGATATTTGATAAATTTTAGACACACCATCAGAGCCCGTAATGGTCGCACTGGCTACACTCCCTGAAAAAGGATTGGAGTTGTTATCCCAGAGCTGGACATTAATGTTATCCGTTTCCCCGGCAATCAAGGTGGAATCGGCACTCGTCGCAAAGCTGAGCCAGGCCAGCCATGTACTGCCATCACTCGTGTCCGCTGAGGCCAGCCCCGGGATCATCCCTATTATTAAAACCATTATTACCAGTACGCTCAGCACCGCATGCGTCCGTCTCTTTTTCCCCACGTACTATTTCCCCTTTCCAACTTCCTATCACTAAAAACTATACAGAACGAATCCTTCTCCAACTGAAAACAGCTAACAAGATGCCATGGGTTAAACATTTTTATTCATACCTTAAGGCATCAATAGGATCCATAGCGGCAGCTTTGCGGGCGGGAAAAACTCCGAAGAGAATTCCGATCGCAGCAGAGAAACCGAAAGCAACCAATACCGAAGTCGGAGAAATACTGGTACTCATCTTCAAAGCCTTCCCCGCCAGAGTAGATCCGCCAAAGCCAATGGCAATGCCAATCCCTCCCCCCAAGATACTGAGTACGACCGCTTCAATCAGAAACTGCATCATGATATCAAAACCTTTAGCTCCGATCGCTTTCCGGATTCCAATCTCCCTGGTTCGTTCTGTAACCGAGACGAGCATGATATTCATAATCCCGATTCCTCCAACCAACAAGGAAATACCGGCAATTCCGCCTAAGAGCATAGTCAAGGTTTGGGTAACCCCTGTCATAGTTTGCAACATATCAGCCTGGTTCTGTACCGTAAAATCGTCGGCCTTGCCATCGGGAATTTTATGAGCTTTGTGCAGGGCCGCCGTAATCTCATCCTGAGCTGTCTGCATTTGGGTCTCAGATGTAGCGGATACCAAAATATTGCGGACCGTCTTTTTCCCAATCAAACGCTCTTGAATAGTGGAAATCGGTGCGGTTATCATGTCGTCACTGCTCATAAAACCTGTTGAGCCCGTAGTCGTAGTTACCCCAATGACTTGAAACGGTACATTATTGATTTTTATCACTTTCCCGATAACCGAGGCATTGGCGTCACCAAACAAGTCTGTGACAACGGTAGGTCCAAGGACAGCGACCCGGGCACTGTTATCGACATCTTCCGTCGTAATAAAACGCCCGCTTTCCATCGTCACATTTTTAATGCCCTGATAATCTGCAGTGGTTCCCGTAATGGTTGTCGACGTGTTGCCCGAAGCAAAAACCACTTGCCCGCTGGTACTTGTCACCGGCGCAACAGCTTTAATCGCCGTGTCGATGGGGATTTTAGTCACGTCCGTCATAGTCAGGTTATTGGAACTGCCCGCTCCCCCTCTTACCCCTCCGGAATTGGACTGTCCGGAACTGATCGTCAGGAGGTTGGAACCTAATCCCTGAATCTGAGAAGTAATTGAAGCGGTTGCCCCATTGCCGATCCCAACCATGGCGATAACGGCGGCTACCCCGATAATCATTCCCAGCATGGTCAAAGCTGAACGCAGTTTATTGGCCCGCAAGGCCCGAAGAGAGACCCGGATACTTTCAAAAAAGTTCACTTTGCCACTCCCTCCTCAAGAATCTGTACCTGAGCCTTACGTGGATTTTTAACCAGTTCATCCCCCTCGATATTGCCGTCGCGGAAGCGCACAATGCGCCCCGTGAATTCGGCAATATCCGGCTCATGCGTAACAATAACTATCGTGTTGCCCGACTCATGCAGCCGCTGAAAGATAGCCATAACCTCTTCACTTGACCGGCTGTCCAAATTCCCCGTAGGCTCATCCGCCAGGATAATCGAGGGCTTGGTAACAAGCGCCCGGGCGATAGCTACCCGCTGTTGCTGACCGCCTGAAAGTTCTTTGGGACGGTGGTGAACCCGGCCGCCAAGGCCGACAGACTCTAAGGCGGCAATAGCGCGGGTCCGTCTTTCTTTGCTGGGCACTCCGGCATAGAGCATAGGAAGTTCGACATTTTCCACCGCAGTTGTCCGGGGAAGAAGGTTAAATCCCTGAAAGACGAATCCGATCTTGCGGTTGCGAATTACGGACAGCTGATCACCGGTTGCTTTAGCTACATCAGTCCCGTCGAGATAATACTCTCCTTCCGTAGGGGTATCCAAACAGCCTAAAATGTTCATCATCGATGATTTACCGGAACCGGAAGGTCCCATAATGGATACAAACTCGTTGGCACCCACGTGAAGATTTACCCCGGCTAAGGCAGCAACTTGAATATCACCGTTGGCATATATTTTTTTAATCCCTTTGAGATCTATCAAATTGCATCCCTCCTAATACTCATCAAAACTGGTTCAACTTAGTTCCTTCTGGTAGGAGCGCCGCCGCCTCCGCCTGTTGCTCTGACAGCGCCGCCTCCCATACCGGGCAATCTAAGTCCCGAACTGGAATTCGAATTGGTTGTCGCTGAGGCAGTGCGCGTGCCTGTAATGACTTCCTGTCCTTCTTCCAAACCGCTTTTGATTTCCACATTCGTTCCGTCGTCCAGACCGACTACCACCGGTACCATGCGGACATTGGCCATGGCGCTTTTAGCCGCGTTCCCGGCCCCGGAGCTTCTGGCGCCCGACCCATTCCCCGTATATCCGCCGCTGCCTGCATTTCCCGAAGCCGCATTCCCTGAGCCCGTGCTGCCTGAGCCGACATTTCCCGCACCGGCGTTTCCTGAATTGCCGGAGCCGGGTTTCGCCTGAGCTGCAGAATTTGCTTGCCCTGTACCGGCACCGGGACTTCCGGGTACCATCACATACGTTTCAGTTCCCCTCGTCTTAACGGCTTCACTCGGTATAGTTAAGACATTGCTTGCTTCAGCGACAATGATATTGATATTGGCATTCATACCTGCCCGGAGCAAGTCGCTGTTTTGATCGACCGTCGCCGTGACCTCGTAGGTCGTAACGTTTTGGGTAGTTGTACCCTGTAAGGCAACCGCGTTCACGGTGCCGCTGATATGATCGTTGGGATAGGAGTCAAGAGTTATGTCCACTTTCTGCCCGACTTTGCACTGGGTAATATCGGACTGATCAATTGCCGCATCCACTTCCAGCTTATCTCCGGTAGGAGTAAGTGTCATGATGGATTTAGAGTCCGAATCCTGACCCAGTTGAAGGGGACAGTCGACAACTACGGCATCCACGGGCGCAACGATTGCGGCATCGTCCAAATCCGCTTGAGCACTGGCCAACTGGGCTTGAGCTATCTGAATACTCGCTTGCGCCGATTGAACATCGGCCGGCTTTGGCCCCTGAGCTTGCTGATCCACTTGATATTGAGCGGAGGTAACATTGGCCTGGGCAGCAGCTAAGGCCTGAGCCGCCCCTCCATTTTGGTTATTCTGAGCAGTCGTTAAAGCATCCAACGCGGAGTTCAAAGAGCTTTGAGCGGATTGTATGGATGAGGAATTTCCGCTTTGCTGAGCCTTGGCCAAATTATCACTAGCCGCTTTAACATTCTGATTGGCAAGAGTGACCTGGTTGGACAAATAGCCCGGATCCGCATTCTGTTTGGCAGTCGTTAAATTCTGCTCGGCTTGTTCCAGAGCCGCCTGGGCCTGAGCGCGGGTTTGGTCATTATAGGAATCCTCCAGATTTTGAAGTTTGGACTCTGCGGAGGTCACATTAGCCTGAGCTTGCAAGACAGAAGTTTTCAGCTTCGTATCGTCAATCTTAGCCAGAACCTGACCCGCTTTTACAGTATCCCCCGCTTTGACATTAAGTTCCACTATCTTTCCGGCTGACGAAGCATTCCCACTTGTCGGAAACGTTAAAGTAATCGCATGTGGGTAGTTGACAGTTCCGGTAGCCGTAATCACCTTCTGGACATCCCCTAGTTTAGCCTTTGCCGTAGTAAATGAGGATACTGCCGGTTTAGTTTTGAAGTGCTGATATCCCCAAAAACCGCCCCCCGCGACCACAACGACCAGGGCGCCAATGGTCACCCATTTTTTGTTCATACCTTTTCTCCTTTTCTTGGCCTCATTTTAAACAATAAATCTTATTGTACTGCTCAAATAATTCTTGCTCAGGATACCATAGACTTATGTTTAAACGACGAAGGACTTCTTAAGATCTTGTCAAGGAATCAAATCTACCGGGACCTTAGGTTTTAAAGGCAATAAAATCCGAAAGCTGCTTCCCGCCCCAAGTTTGCTCTCGACTTGGATGCTGCCGCCGTGGGCCTGAATAAACTCTTTGGCAATGGCTAACCCCAACCCGGTTCCGCCATTTTCCCGTTCCCGCGATTTGTCCACACGATAAAAGCGGTCAAAAATATGTTCAAGTTCTTCCTCAGGAATTCCCTCACCGGAATCTTCCACAGTAACTTGAGCCCATTTTCCTGATTTGAGATCATCGGAACTGCTTTTTTCTTTAGAATTTTTCTCTTTAGAGTTTGTCTCCTCCGCTTTATCGTCTTTGCGCCGGAAAACATCCCGCAAGCGATGTGCCGCTTCCTCATTGTTCATGCCATTGATCGGAGGACCATCCACCTCCGCCAATAAAACGCGCAGGGTTCCTCCGGGCGGAGTATGCAAAAGAGCATTGCCAATCAAATTCACAAAGACTTGAGTTAAACGGTCCCCATCGCCAATGATCTCCGGAACCTTGTTTTCGCTGACCTCGATGTTTAAGCCGCGTTCTTCAAATTCTATTTCGAATTGCTCCGTAATTCTCTCAACAATCGTTCTGAGATTGACCTTGCTTAGCTTCATCGGCAATTTACCCGCTTCGGCAAGACTTAGCTGCTGAAGATCCCGAACCAGCCGGGTCAATCTTAAGGTCTCATCCTGAATAGGCAAGATTGTTTCCGGGGTGGAAGGAAGCACACCTTCTTGAATAGATTCCAGTTTTCCCAGAATAACAGCCAGGGGAGTACGCAATTCATGGGCAATATCCGCCACCATGTTGCGCCTTACTTCCTCATTGCGGGTCAACTGTTCCGTCATGCGGTTAAAGTCCCGGGCTAAAAGTGCAATATCTCCGTTTCCTTTTACTTCAACTCTTGAGGCCAAGTCTCCATCGCCAACTTGCCGGACGGCCTCCATCAGTTGATTTAAGGGTTTGGTAAAATGCCGGGTCAATAAGAGACCTAAAAGCAAGGCTACCAAGGAGGTAATAATCAGGCCAATGACCATTGCTTGGATTATTGAAGTGCCGATAGTTTTGGCCATTCTGCCATTCATAACGGGCGAGTGTATATCCTGCCAGTAATGCCCGATCGTTTGCCCATTGACTTTAATGACTTGCCATTGTTTCTGAATTCTGTCTGCTGCCGGAAGTGAAGCAAGCTGCTTGCCGAGATCCACATTCGACGGATCGACGATGACCTTATTGGTTTGATCAAAGACTAAAAAACGTTGAAAATCGCGGGGAGGACGTCCAAATTTCTGATCGGGCGGTTCTAAGACCTGAGAGACATGGTCCTGAACCCCGGCCCAACTATTATGACCTTCATAATAAACGCTCAGCAATTGATTCAAGTGCTCTCCATAAGACTGCTGGACATAGCTTTCGGCATGTCCCAGCAAGGCTTGAGTTGACGTCAGGGCAATCAGGGTAAAGACAATCGACATAAAAAAAACCATGCCGATCAGAGCCAGAATAAATTTACGTCGCAACGTCACAGGTCTTCACCAAACCGATACCCCACCCCAAATACAGTTTCGATATATTTAGGGTCACTGGGGTTGTCTTCGATTTTTTTACGCAAATTGGAAACATGGGTGTCGATTGAACGCTCGTAATAGAGATACTCTTCTCCCATAGCCTGACGCAGAAGTTGAAGCCGGCTATAGACTGTACCCGGCCTCAAAGCCAGCAAATGAAGAATATTGAATTCCGTAGGGGTTAAAAAAACTTCTTGTCCTTTTTTAGTAACTTTATGGCTTGTTGCGTCAATATTCAGTTCTCCGCGCACGAGAAGAGCAGAGTTGGTGTTTTCCTGAATTCCTCCGGCAGAGCGGCGGAGCACAGTTTTTATGCGCGCGGCCAACTCTCTGAGGCTGAACGGCTTCACGATATAGTCATCCGCACCGAACTCAAGACCTAAAACCCGGTCAATCTCTTCCGACTTGGCTGTTAACATAATTATGGGAATTGTGCTTGTCTCTCTCAAACGTTTGCATATCTCCAAACCACTCATCCCCGGAAGCATCCAATCAAGCAATACTAAGTCCGGCTTTTCCTTTTCAATAAGTTCGATTCCTTCAAGGCCGTTTAGTGCTGTCATAACACTAAATCCATCCCGAGTCAGATAATCTCTCACCAGGGTCAGGATTTCAGGCTCATCATCCACTAGGACAATATTTGTTCCCACGTCCGCTTCTCCCTCCGGTTAAAGGCATTTTGCCTTAATTTTATTATTTTAAGTATACCGCTTAAGTTTAAGTTGTATTTAGGAATGTTCTAAAGATTTTATGGAGATTTTTCTCACAAGTATTTAAAGGAGCTAAGCTATACTTTCCGACAATACAAAAATACCTTTACTTAAAGCTTAAGTAAAGGTATTTAAAAAATTTATTTGGAATTAATTTTGAATTAATTCATAGCTATTTCAATTCCATGCGTTGAGCTAACAAGTCTACGCTTCTGTATAATTCTTCATATTCCTGGCCGGAATAGTCCCTAAGTACTTTACCGATAAAGCTTTGTCTTTCCGCGATCACGGCATCGAGAACATGGTCCCCTTTAGACAGCAAATGCAGTCTAACCACTCTGCGGTCATTGTTGTCCCGGACCCGTTCGACTAACTGCGCCCGTTCCATCCGGTCCGCCAGGTCAGTTGCCGTACTGCAGGCCACAAATAAATGTTTACCCAGTTCCCCCATAGTCAAAGGTCCAAATTCTCTAATACATAAAAGTGCATTGAACTGAAGTGCAGAAATTTCCATACCTATCAGAATCGATCGACCGCGTTTGAACAATACAGTGTTTGCCCGCCTTAAGGTCTCCTCCAATTGTTTCGTCAATTCTTCGGTTGGCGCCATCTCTCGTCCTCCATTCCCCATATTACTCTATTTTAGCACAGATTTTGGGGTTGTACATGAGAAACTTCGCGCATACAGCCTTCACCTCACGATTTTGTAGGAGGGTACACCTTAAGTAGAACTCGGCGGATAATTAAACAGGTTGATTGAGCTCGGGGAATTGGGAACGGCCCCATTGCTTGAACCCGGCAGAGACCCGCTTAAGCCGTTGGCATCGCCGCCGGTTCCGGAGTTCGTGCCGTTACTGACTCCGGTGCTTGAGCTGCTTGCGGGAAAGATCTGTTCGGGAGACGTTGATCCCTTCACCAGGCTGGGTTTGTTAACAAGCCTGCTGCAATCAATACTTCCATACTTGGTAAGAGGTTTTCCTTCAATGCGAATTTGAACTTGTTTAATCGTGGAGTACTGGGTCAGCGTGTCAACAAGTCCATAAAGCGCCGCTTCCGCAGAAACCTTGGAATTGGGTTGGAGGAATTCTTTACTTAAATCAACAATTGCCGAGTTATCCTTAATGGCTATGTCCAGAAGCGTTGTGGCTGTCGGAACGGCAGCTTGCAGCGCTGTCCCCTTAGCCGCCGGGCCTTTCAGCCATTGAATTACTGTTTCTCTGGCTACACTTAACGTTTTGGGCACTGTCCGCTGTTCTTTGACAAGATACTTGCCTGTCGAATCCGGAAAGTAAAGTGTCAGCGCTATGGCATCTGCCGAATTCGCCGCCGGTGCATCTGCGGTTACCGTTTCCGCTTTATCCCCGCCGATAAAATTGCCAAAGGTACTTCCGCCTCCATCCTTATTTACCAGGGTTTCCAGCGTCCCGCAGCCGGTAAGGTACAGCAGACTGACCAAGATTAGTCCTATTGGCAATAAGCCGTACCGCACTCTCTTCATCATTGTTTCCGCCCCCTCTCAGATACTTAATTCTGTTTGTTTTTCCTCACATTAAGCCTATGCTTTGTCCCAGAAAATAGTACAGCAACCCGGACAAAGTTTGGCGGATGCCAAAACAGAAATTTTTTCGTATAAAGCGAGGGCTTCAGCCATACATATGTAGCAGTTAAACAGGTAAAGCCTTTAGAAAGGAGATCCCTTATGCAGGATCTGTTGGAAATTTTCCGCGTTAGTACAATCGCCGGACTGGCCACAACCTTGGGCAGTTTACTGGTTCTCCTGTTCGGCCAGCCTGAGGAGCGTATTTTAGCCTCTCTCTTAGCAGGAGCCGGCGGCGTCATGCTTGCGGTTGTCAGTGTTGACTTGCTTCCCAATGCTTGGAAAATCGGTCCTCCTCTTCAAGTTGTAGCCGGTTGTACCCTGGGTTTAGTTTTCATGTATTTTGCTGATCGCCGCTTGAAAACTCCCAACGATTCACTCCCTTTGTCGCAGCGCCAACGTTTGAAAAGGATCGGCCTTCTCGTGGCGGCAGGGATTGCTTTGCACGATATTCCTGAAGGAATGGCTATTGCGGTAAGCCAGGAAGCCGCCCCCAGCCTTGGTTTGCTTATTGCCGCGGCAATCACGCTGCACAATCTGCCCGAAGGAATGGCAACGGCGGCACCCCTGACCATGGCTCACATTCGCTGGTGGAAAATACTTTTACTGAATATCGGGATCGCTTTTTTCACCCCGCTGGGCGCCATGCTTGGCCTTCTTGCCCTGGAAAGGGTAAAAAACTCCTTGGCTTTTTTCCTGGCCTTTGCGGCGGGAGCCATGGTTTTTCTTGTCTTCGCCGAACTTATCCCTCTCGCGCGCGAACGCCACCCCCGCTATGCTTTGCTCGGCGGAACCATAGGTTTTATTTTCTTCGCCGTCATCAGCATGCTTCTTCCGGCATAGGCTTTTTATTTAAGAACTTGAGCGGCATAATCCCCCATTGTCTCGTACCCTTTAGCATTGGGATACTTGCCATCCTGAGACAAACCGTCTAAGTATTTCTTGTTAGCATCAAATAACACGGACGAAAAATCCAGCGTCATAATAGTTTGCTTTTTGGCATAATCCACCTCCCAGTCCCGAATCTCTTCAATATCTTGCTGGTAACCGGTATACCAGACAGGCAGCGCTAAGACGGGAATGATGTCATTGGCCTTAGCCTTTTCGACCATAGCCTCGATATTGCTTTGCACGTCTTTCAAGGGGACTTTCTGAAGCGCATCCCCGGTTCCCGCAAAAATAACGACCCGGCCCGGTTGCTCTTTGACTACATCTGTGTCAAAACGGGCCAGTAAATCTTTGGCCGTTTGATGCCCCATTCCCTTATTGACAACGATAATTTTCAAATCATCGGCCAAACGCTTTGTCCAAGAATGTTCCGCGTCTAAAGGAGAGCCCAAGGTGAAAGAGTCCCCTAAGGCCACAATCTTTGAATTGCTCGGTGTTTGGACTGCCGCTGTTCCCGATCCTAGGGTTTGCGGAGAACTCTCTTTCCCCACGGACGATTTGTCGCTCTGCCCCCACAAGCCAAGAAAGCCAATGATCAATACGATAACAGCCAGCGCGGATGCAACCTGAATCAAACGCAGCTCTATTCGATAAGTGCGCATAGAAACTCCTCCTTTTCCTTTTCAACCAAATACTCAACAGCATTTTCTCTTTCCCTCTAATTTTAAGAACTCCCGCGCATTAAAGCAACCACTTCTTATAGGTCTTTGTTGGAATACACCAGTGCGCCCCTCAGCGCATAGTTTATAGGAGGAAAAAAGGAGGTGCCTCTATGAGTTACATTGACAAGGCCCGGGAGCTGGGTGAAGCCCTCTCTCAGACCCCTGAAGTTCAAGGATTAAAGGCCGCGGAAGCAGCCATAATGGCCGATCCTCAAAGCCAAGAAGCATTTAGCCAATATCAGGAAAAAGAGCGCAATCTAATTACGACCCAAATGATCAGTAAAGTGGTTCCCGAGAAAGAAGCTTTAGCCCTGCTCGATCTTAAAGTCCGTCTTATGAATAAGCACCCTCTGATCAAGACCTATTTTGTACAACAACAAAACTATGAAAAACTCATGGCCATGGTCAATCTGACTTTAACTACAGCTATGAATGGGCTGCCCTCGGCAAGTGACCTGCCCATACCGGAAGAATTAAAAGGTATGGCCCAACAAATTCTGGATAAAATCAGCGGCGGAAATCCCATGGAAAAAATGGAAATTACACCGGAGATGTTAAAAAATATTAAACTTCCGCCCGGTCTTACTCAGAAATAGCCAAAGGTAGGATTAACATGCGACTCGACGGTTATCACGGACCCCAATTTATCAACGATATAACCCATCCCGTAACCTTCATAGCTTTCCTGATCGTACTTCTTTTAGGAGGATGGACGACTATTCGCACTTGGTTTTAAAAGCCAGGGAGGAGGAACGCCGTGATCTATCAAAACGAAGGCCCCCCTCAATTACCGGCTACTCCTTTCTCCTTTTCTATCTTAGTATCCAGCCCCATACGACGCAATCTGCTTTTTGCGCCGGTCAGTGCCATGATATTCCCTATAGCCTCGACCGATATCGAGTTTGCTTCCATGATTGTGGCAGGTATCGACGTACTGATAGCCTTTCTTTTCAAGCGGTCATTGGCCCATCCCCCCAACTTGCGCCGCCCTGCCCCTGACTTATACCCCGTAACCTTAACCCTACCCCAATTGACTCAGCTGATGCAGGCAGCTTTCAATGGGCAGTCTCCCATTTCCTCATCTTCCCAACACATTCCGGGGCAAGGAGTTGGCCCTGTTGGATCTGATCAACCGCTTTTTCCCGATAATTTAAGCGTCTCTTTAATTGTTTCCGCTCCTTTTGCACCGTTTGACGGAAGTCCCGACACTTCCTTTAACGTCCCGCTCTTTGAAATCCCAGGAGTGCCCGGCAATCTGGTTATTGCCCTTGGTCTAATAATCTCCCAGTTCCTTATCGAGCGCAGTGGGGTCGGACCTCCCAATGGAAATGGAGGTAACGCCAATGCCATTTCTTAACAAATTGAGAAATTCCAACTCCCTCTCAGCGTATCCAGTGAAGCGCCCCCCTCTCTCGCCATATGGATACCCTGATCCGAAATCTCCGGAAGCTTGGGATCATGGTTTTAACCGTCTCGTACCCATTCTGCAATCTCCACCCGTCGGCGCAGGGGTCTTAGCAATCACCTTCTTTTTCCTGATTATTTTCTTTTCTAATATCTTATTGATTCAATTATCTCTGTCAACACTCGGGATCGCTGTAACTATAGCTACTTTCGGACTAATGGCTCTGACAGTGCTCATTTTGTTTCTTCTCTAAACTCAGATTGGAATTAAAAGAGTAGGCAATTCATAGCGAAGTGAATTACCTACTCTTTTTGCGACATCCACCTTTTAATTATTGAGGAGGCGGAGGAACCAAGGTTTCGGGAGATACACCCGTTTGGTTCAGAGGAGAAAGCATTTCCGGACTAAGCGGCGCAGAATCAGGACTAATTGGGGGCTTCTTCCTGCCGCTGATCAAGCCGGAAATCTTGCCCCAGACTGTCGACGCCGTATTTTTCATAGGGTTAAGAAAGGTCATAACTCCCATTGGCTCTTTTACTTTTAAGATAATCGGACCGTTCGGCGCCTGCCCCAGCTGGTTAAGGCTTTCCACAGAGACCACCGCCCGGCTGTAGGGGTACAGAGGAACCTGGCTCTGGAAATGTGTCCGGTAAACACCATTGCCAACAGGGCGAAGCACCCCTGCTAAGAAACCCGTTCTTCCTCTGTCATCAACAAGATAGGCCGCATACTGCCCTGCCTGCCCGGGGCTAAGAAAGGCCTGCGGCGGGGGAAGATTGGCGATCAAAAGAAAACTGTTGTCCGGTGAAATAGTGGCCACACCATTTCCCATAATTCCTTCCTGGGCGGCCTGAAGAACAAGCTGCCGGGACTGATTCATACCTGGCTGAAAATTTCCGTACCCTTGATTGGGCGGGTTTTGATATCCCGGGTTTCCTCCATTTTGCTGGGGGAAAGCATTCATAGTTTGATTTGCGGGAGGGGCCTGCCAGGAATTCCCCGGAAGAGGTCCCGGAAATGGCGCTTGTTTTGGACCGATAAACCCTCCCCGCGAATTATTAATCTGCCCGTTTTTTTGAAAAAAGCCGCTTGCTTTGAGTCCCGCTCCCAACGTATCACGAATCGTACCCGGAGAATACCCTGGACCTAACGGAGCATTAGGTAATGTCGGGAAACTTTGTGGCCCCACGGATTCATAAGGATTTGAAGGCGTGTTCCCATTGAACTTCACCCCGCTCCCCTCCTTTATTCATTCAAACTAACTTCATAACATGATATGATACAACGTAAGGAAGGGTTCTGATATCCTATAGATAGAATGGTTAAACTATGTATTGAGGAGGGTCTTATGCCAAGTAAACTAACCACACTGTTTTCCGGGAACATATCCCGCCGCCAGTTTTTTCGCGGTACGGGCGGATTTATTATAAATCATTGGCTGCTCTCAATCCTGCCCCTAGGAGGTGCCGGACTCCTGGGCTGGGCGGAACATGATACCCTTAAACTAAAATGTGAGACCTGGGATTTGTTCTACCCTCAGCTTCCGAACGCCCTGGAGGGCAAGACCATTTGTCAACTGAGCGACCTGCATTTGGAAGCACTGCGCATTGCGCCCGAGCTCATAACTCAAGCCGCTATGGCCCGAAACCCTGACCTGCTTGTGCTTACCGGCGACATCATCTCCACCAGAACAGACCTTGACAAAGTAAATACCTACCTGGGAAAACTTTCGGCTCCTTATGGCAAATATGTTGTCCTGGGCAATAATGATTACAGCCACTTGTCCCACACCCTATTAAAGCGTTATCTTAAGCAATTCCAGGGCTTAGGCTGGATTCCTCTGCTCAACCAGGCGTCCTTTTTAACGCCTCTCAATCTCTGGATCATCGGTATTGACGACCCCGCCACCGCCCATGACGATGTGGATCTGGCTTACCAACAGGTTCTGGCCGCAAAAACATCTCCGGCGGCTCCTCAAAATCCTCCTTTCCGCCTGGCCTTAGCCCACTCTTCCGACTGCCTCGACGATGTTGCCCGATACGGAGCCGATCTTCTGCTGACAGGACACACTCACGGAGGACAGATCCGCCTGCCGGGCCTCCCGCCTCTGATTACAAACACCTATCTCGGTGACAAAGGGATTTACGAAGGGTACCACGTCGTAAATAACATCCCTTTGTACATCAACCGCGGCATCGGCGAAAGTGTCATCCCCCTGCGCTTTAACGTCCCTCCGGAAATCAGCTTTTTTACCTTCCACAAAGGCTCGGGGCAGCCAAAGCACCAAGTCAGTGACGCAAAATAGCCCCGCGAAACGCGGGGCTATTTTGTTTTAACTTAAATACTATCTGTTTTAAATCAAATACTAAAGGTATGGTTCCCTATCCTCTTAATCACGGGCCTGCTTTTAATCCAACGGTCTGTGGCCAGGCGCGGATTGTAATAATAAATTGCCCCATTGCTGGGATCAAGACCTGAGAGCGCCGCTTCCGCAGCTTTATAAGCTTCAGCATCCGGATTAAGATGGATTTGTTGATCTGTTACTGCCGTGAAAGCACCTGGCTGATAAACGACGCCCCAAATCGTTTTGGGAAAATGAGGGTCTTTAAGGCGATTCAAAACGACTGCTCCAACGGCTACCTGCCCTTCAAAATTCTCGCCTCGCGCTTCTCCGTAAATAACACGAGACAACAACTCAATTTCCTCTTCGCTTACTAAACGTCCTAAACTGCGGGAGAGCAGCTGATGCCCCGGCCCAGTTGAAGAAACTTCCGGAGAAGATTTATCCGTCAAATCTTTATCTTCGTTGACAATAATATTATAGGTTGGAATGTTCTGCAGTGACTTCTGGGGTTGGAGCTGATTGGGTCGCGAAGGGGTGGTATTTGCAAACATGATCTCATAAACGGTATCTTGTCCCAGAACGGGGTAAATGCCGGCCTGCCAGAGAAACAGACACATCATCCCGCAAAGAAAGATCGCCCAGGACTTCCGACATCGTCGGTGTGGCAAAAAAATCACCTCTTATAGTTTTAAACTATTTCTAGTCTTTCCCAACAAAGGCGATTTTTATAACATCAAAAAATTTTATAGCTCTAAAACCTGCTTTTTTGAACCTTCCTAATCATATCCGGCATTTCACTTACATATACTTAGGCAAACCGAGCAAAGCTAAAGGGAACGATTTTTATTGAGCACAGTAAGTGAAGTGAGGCTGATGGTATGCGAGCTTTATTCAATTATCTTTTATCATCTTGTTCTTCACTAGAAGAGCCACCGCTCGATGAGGCTGAACGCCTGTTGGCAGAAATAGAAAAATCCCGCGAAAAGATTGATTATGCTTGGAACCACTTTGATTACGCTGATCCGGAATATGTGGAAATTGCCGTACTTGAACTTCTCCTGGCGGAAACCCAATATAGCATTCTTAACAAACGCTACCGCCTGATGCTGGGCATCCGGGAAAAGTCCCCCTATCTGGCAGTTTCGGCAGTCGGCTCCCCTACATTTTCTCTGGAAAGCCAGCTCCAAAGCCATGCTTTCTATGGAACATTCTTCAGCAATATTGAAGAAAATCCGGCCCCAGCGGTCCCACAGCTGCTGTCCCAAAACCAGCTGTAAGGCTAATAACTGAATAAGGTTTTATGCTTCTTTTAACACTATAAATGGCCCAGAATCATCATAGATTCTGGGCCAACTCTTAATTTCTTTACTTTAGTCTCCAAGAAAGCACCAACTTGACAGCTTTATTTTACGGTTTTGTCTCGTCAAATCACCTTCCGTTTCGTAATTACCTCACCTATAGCATTAATTGTCCCTTCTATTTGACTTTCTCTAAGCTTAAGACTATCAATTTCCGCTCTATGAACTTGATTATTATGTTCTATGGCTTTTACTACTAAATAGATTTCGTCTTGTCTGGCTTCTAATCTCTCCATTCTGGATTCTAGTCTATCCATTCTGGATTCTAACCTGTCCATTCCGGATTCTAATTTATCTATTCTGAATTCTAAGCCGTCAAGTTTATTTAATATGAGTCCGAGCATCTCTTTTATCTCATTCTCCATCGCTCCACCTCCGCCTTCTAAATTATACCATCACAAAAGGGACTTCATCAAGAAGTTGGCCCAGAATCTTTCGATTCTGGGCCAACCTTTTATCCTTTAATCATCCAAGCTGTTTTGGAAATTTGCCACGGCGGTCATATAGGTATTGATATCTTGCTGGAGGGTATTTTGATCATTTAAAAGAGTGTTTTGCAGATTAATCAGGTCCAGGCTGCTTGCCGTTCCAACGTCAACATTTTTTTGTTTAGTATCGAGATTGATTTGATCGGCTTCCACAGTCAATTTATCCGCTGCAATAGTATTCTCCAGGGATTTCAGATTATTATAGGCTGTCCGCAAGCTGACTTCCTGGTTAACGGCTAAATTGGCCAGGGTTTCTTTCTTGTCCTCAATGCTTATCTCCAGTTGATCTGACGTCTTATCGTCAAATTCAAGGTCTATATCGTGTTCAATCTGGGTAATGTCAATATCCTGAGTATAGCGTTGAATATCATAGTTATTCTTAATAGCTTCGGCAATTTGGTTATCCAGCTTGGAATCATCAAATTGAGTATAAGGGATGAGAGTAGAAGTCAGAACAACATTTCTGCTCAGGTCAATCCCTAAATCTTGCTTCAAGGTGATCATATCACTGTTGATACTATTAAGAACAGCTTTTTGGGCTGCTTCAAGTTTACTTTTCGAGGCGGTATACGAATTGATCGACGACGGAATCTGCAGACCAAGCTTTATTTGGAGATTAGCTTGATCAATAAGCTTATCGATATTGGCAAGCTCAGTCTTATAGTTATCCGCCTGTTGCTGAAGAGCTAAGATAGTTTCGTATTGATTTGTAACGTCAACTTTCAGATCCTTTAATTGGTTATCTCTATCATGCTTAGCATTATCTAAAGTCCATTGTGAACGCTTAAAATTTAAAAATTGGACTTTCTTGGAATCCTCATCAGTGACAGCAGTACCGGCACTATGCTGTGCCAGGTCCGTTTGATTCTGTTTATCGTAGATTTGAATTTGGCTATCTGCCAATTTCAAGTCCGGGTTGCCCGTTTCTATAGCCTTCAACGCGTCATCAAGGGAAAGGCTTAAGGTAGACGTATCCGGCGGTGTGGCAGGCTCCGCGGCAGTTGCCGAACCGGAATCCCCTGAGGCAGTGTCCGCCGGGGCAGTATCTGTCGCTGTCGCCGTATTCACTGATGCAGTATTTGAAGCAGGCTGAGCCGCATTATCCAGGGCCATTGTAGGATGGGTGGAAAATACAATAGAAGCGGATAAAACAAGAGTAAACAATGTTAAATAACTCTTTTTCAAGTTAGACACCTCCAAAATTATTAGCCTCGATTGGCTGGTTTATCCGGCTTGGTAGAGGCAGGTTTATTAGCGCCGGTGGATTGAGCGGCACCTGAGGCAGAGCTGCTGGGAGGCACGTAACCGGCACCGCAGGCCGCATTCATCATGGCCTGCGCCAGCCAGGCGTCCAATTGTGCATTTTTGTAGTTTACATCGGCTTGCGCTTTAGTAACTTTGGCATTGTCAAAGTCTTGCAAGGACATCTGAGCGGTCTGATATTGAATCTCCGCCGCTTGATAATCTGACGCCGCTTGATCATCGAGGTCTTTCGTCGCTTCCATAATTTTCATAGCACTGTCCAAGGATTTATAAGCTGTGGTAACGCTTTGCTGAACAGTTATTTTGGCCAGGTCCAAATTATTTTGGGCACTATCCATGTTATAATTTAGCTTCTGCATAGCAAAATCATAATCTGTAGTTGGTGCCGCCTTTACATAGTCATATTCCTGTTTATCGGCATCCAAAGCACTCTGCGCATTCTTTACTTCCGACCGGCTGGCCAGGGCAATGGCAGTGTAGTCACTTAAGGATTTAATTTGGGCGGCGGGGTTGACATTATCTTGCAGTGTCGCATACTGCTTGGAGAGGTCCGCGCCCATCAGATTATTGACCGCCATGACGGCGGAGTCGTAATTTTTTTGAGCGCTGTTATAGCTGTACTGGGATTTAAGATAGGTAATTTCAGCCAATCTCACCTGGGAGGACGAAACCATCCCCAGGGATTGCTGCTGCTTTGCCGTTCTGTAATCCGCGTCAAAGCCATTCATCAGACCCTGCTGGATATTTAAAGCATAATTTGCTTTTAAAAGGTTGATATAAGCTTGATAGGCGGAAAGTCTGACGGCATTCGTCACCACTTGCTGGTTATTTGTATATTGATCCATGCTGCTTTTCGCCTCTATAGGAAGAAAAACAATCTGTTCATAGGTACTGTATGAATTTTGATACTGCAAGAGACCTCTCATGGCAGCAGCGCCTGACGATGCGTCTGAATAATATTTTTTTGTCAGGTCTACCATTTTATTGTAAGTTTGAAGATTCTGGGAGTTTTTTATGGTTTGGATAGCAACTTTCTCAATATCCAAACTATTATCCGCTGCCAAGACAGAGTTGGCTGAAACCAGCAGCATCAATCCTACACATAAAACTGATATTACTTTTTTCACATGAAGCTCCTCCTTTGCTGATAATATAAATGATTCACTATTCTTTTATTTGTGCCATGCAGTTAGATCTCTCCACCCTTCGCTGTTTTGTGGGCCCATATGTTAAAACACGTTAAATGTATTAACCGGCTTATTCGCGCTCAGAGGCTTCATTTTTTCTGCCCCTGAATTCCTGCCAAAGTGCCATCAGCTGCTTGACTGTCCCTAAAAAACCTGTAATCAGGTACAAAGGGTCCTTCCTTAATCTCTCCAAACCGACGGCAGCTTCAGTAACGGCTCCACCGACCTGCTCCGTAGTGTGCCTGACAAGGTTTGTCATAACTTTCACATCTTCCAGCAAAGACGGCATATAGGTGTTAATATCCCGAATAGCATGTTTAGCTTCATCCGTAAGTTTCCGAAGAGAGTGAAGCCACAGAATTAATTCTATACCAAGCATTCCTAAAATAATAGTGGCCACGAGAGCACATACTTGATAAACCATAGCTTGCTGCCTCCACTATCCTCAATAATCCCCTCTGAACCCTACGTCAACACGGCGATTATTTCTTCGCCAAATCCTGAATTGCCCAGCCATAATCAGGATCACTGAATCCAGGCAAATTTCTCTCGCCAACAGGCCGGAAATTCCCAGCGGATTGAACCTGGGCTTTTTGCTCATTTCCTGCTCCTTGAACCGTATGCAGGACTGTCACAGTTCCTCCACTCAAAATTTTCCCCGAGGTATTTTTAACTGTTGGATGAATGACCAGCCAGTAGGTCGAATCCGCAGACAAGGCTTGCTCGGGAATGACTTGAACATCGGAGGAATCCAGAGTCTCAAAAGTCGTAAGAACTCTCTCTCCAGTCATACTGTCAATAAGCTCAATGCTCGAATCGTTAACGCTTTGCCAGTCAACAGCCCCATTAAAATGAACCTCAAACTTCTTAGTGAGGGGAACGTTTGCTATTTCGTCTGCTTTGTGATAATCCGGGTAATAAAGGGAATAAGACTCAGGTTTCACAGTGGTTGCCGTTGAGTTTGCCAGTTCTCTCCAAGCCTCCCAATAGTCCGGAGTCGTAGCCAGGTCCAGGGCACTCTGCTTATCGGACAGCATCAGCTCAGCCGCTTTGAGCGGGTCCGCATTCACTATATTGACATCCGGAGTGATTCCCACTCTATTTATTTCATGTCCAAAAGCAGAGTAAAAATGATCCACCGTCATTTTCAGAACGCCGCCGTTGGAAAGAGGAAATATAGTTTGAACAGTCCCCTTGCCATAAGTCCTTGTGCCGACAATGGTCGCTTCACGATAATCTTTCACTGCGGAAGTAAGAATTTCTGAAGCACTGGCACTGTTTTCATTCGTCAAAAAAATAATTGGTTGGTTTAACCTAAAAGGTTGATCCGGAGCCTGATATAATTGGAGGACCCCCGTCCGGTCTTTCACCTTCACCGCGACGTTCGGGCCAATGAAGAAGCCGGCAAGACTAATCGCTGAAGTTAAATATCCGCCCCCATTATCCCTCAAATCGATTACCCAACTGTCGACATTTTGGTAATCCAGCTTTACCACAGTCGAGGCAAATTCTACCGGTGTCTCGTCGCCAAAGGATTCCAGCTGAATATAACCGATATGTCCGTCCAGCACGGAACCTTCCACCGTCGGTTCTGAAACAGCTTGACGAGTTACCGTGAAATCCTTCGTCTCCGTTCCCCGCTTCACACTGATTTGAACGGTACTCCCCTCAGGACCCCGCAAAAAACTTACGGCCTGTTCCGCCGAAAGTCCGGCTAAAGACTGCCCGTCCGCGCTGACAATCACATCTCCGGCCTTTAATCCGACCTCTTCGGCCGGTGAACCTTGAACTACCGCAACCACCTTTACTCCCTCGGGTAACATATCAATATGTATGCCGATACCTGTAAAACTCATGTTTATACTGTCCACAAAGTCCTGGTATTCTTCCGGGGAAAAGTAAGTAGTATGCGGGTCGTCAAGCCGTTTTAACATTTCATCAATCGTCGGAGCGTTCAAAACGTCCTGCGAAACCGGATCTGCATACTGGGTCTGCAGCAGGGAACGAATTTCAGGCAGGACATCATCCTTCGTTGAGGCCCAGACAGAAGTCGATGTGCTCAGAATTAAAATCAGGACGAGCATTAGTATGGAGAAACGCCTTATAACTTTCTTCCGAAAAAAGCTCTTTGTCATTGTTCCTTTTATCTCCCTCCAAGATATAGACAATATACAAATAATGATTCGACATCTGAGCCCCATTTACCTTCGAAATTTCAAAAATTTCTTTTACTAAATAAAAAATATATTTTCCTTATCAGTATTTTTTATCTATAAATGGGTTTATCTTCTAGATAAAACGAAAAGGCCATTGCTGGCCTTTCTCGGAAATTATTTATAGTCTCGTCCTCTTTGGCTCCCTCCTCGAAGATCGTGGTTCCTCCTTCGCGGCCAGGTATCCTTTTGCCCGTAGTTACCCCTATTATATCCTCCCTTAGGATATCTCGGATTGCCAAAGCTTTTCACTCGTACCGGGGCTGCTTCGGTTAAATGCACCTCTACAGGTTCGGGCTCCTTCGTAATAATTTTCAAAGCCGCTGATAACAGGGTGACGGAATCATTTTCAGCGAGCAGTTCCTCTGCTACAACCTTGTATTTCTCAATATCCTCTTCAGCAATGACTCTCAGAATTTCATTCATGGTCAGACGCTGCTGTCCCTGTACGGCCTCAACGATCGTGGGGATCGGTTTACGGATGATTCTCCGTTTGATGACTGATTCAATGAGCCTTAACATTCCCATTTCCCGCGGTGTTACAAGGGTAATGGCCAGCCCTGTTTTCCCGGCGCGTCCCGTTCGTCCAACCCGGTGAACATAGCTTTCCGTATCCTGAGGAATATCGAAATTAAAGACATGAGTAACCCCGCTGATGTCAAGGCCGCGGGCCGCCACGTCAGTAGCTACCAAGACTTCAATAGTGCCATCTTTAAATTGCCGCAGAACACTGTCCCTTTTGCTCTGGGTCAAATCGCCGTGAATCCCTTCCGCGGCATAACCGCGTTTGCTTAAAGCTTCAGAGAGTTCATCGACCCGGCGCTTGGTACGGGCAAACACAATAGACAAGTCCGGCGACTGAATGTCAAGTATTCTGGTCAAAACATCAAATTTCAGCTTTTCCGCAACTTCATAATAATGCTGCTCAATATCCGAAACCGTGACACCTGTGGCCTTAATCCTCACCAGCTCCGGTTCTTTCATAAAGCGCTGCGCAATAGCTTGAATCTGTTTGGGCATTGTCGCAGAAAAAAGCAACGTCTGACGCTCCTCGGGGACTTCCTTGAGAATAGTTTCAATGTCTTCCAAGAAGCCCATGTTCAGCATTTCATCAGCTTCGTCCAAAACCACAATTTTAATGTCACTTAAGCGAATTGTTTTTCTTCTCATATGGTCCATCAGCCGGCCCGGAGTTGCCACAATAATATGAGGCCTCTTTTTAAGAGCGCGTATTTGCCAATCAATACCCTGCCCGCCGTAAATCGGCAAGGCATGAATCCTTTTGAACTGGCCAATTTTGTTAAGTTCCTCGGCTACCTGGACCGCCAATTCCCGGGTAGGTGCCAGCACGATACCCTGAATTTGTTCGGATTGGGGCATAATCTTCTCGACAAGAGGAATTCCGTAAGCGGCGGTTTTCCCGGTTCCCGTCTGAGCCTGCCCGATCAGATCCCTTCCCTGAAGAGCGATCGGTATCGTCAGCTCCTGAATAGGGGTTGTTTCTTCAAACCCCATATTGATAATCGAACGTATCACAAATTCACTCAACCCTAAATCAGAAAATGTTGCCAATAGTTTCATACTCCTTTTTTTATTGTCTACTCATAAGCTTTCCAAAGGCGTTTCTATCTAAACTGCAAGTAATAATTCTTACTCTGTCTGAATCGCTGAGACAGAACATCCACCGGTGCGCGTGAGTTCGCATCCAATTACTAACGCTATTGGAACTAAAAACGTATTATACCACATTATTAGCCTAGATACTAAATAAAACTTAAATAAACTTAGTCACATGGTTTCCTGACATTGCCCTTAAGCAGAAGGAAAGTATTAGCGAAGTTATACTTTCCGGCAGTACAAAAAAAGAAATGGCCATAACAAAACGTTTTCAATTTCGTTACAGCCATTCTATCTGGTTCATTTACATTGCCCTATCACAATTCAGATCGTTAATTTCACGGCTTAAAAGGAATGGAATCGGTAACCTTACCATCCACAATGACTTGCGTGGTAATCAGGCGTTTGGGGTAATTAACCTTCAACTGAGTTAAAAGCTCATTAGCCAATTCATGGGCATAGGTCTTATCGACTCCGGTTTTAAAGGTAATCTTCCCATAGACAATTCCTTTTTCTTCGGAGATCTGCGTACCCAGGACATCCTTCTGAGCCATCAGTTGTTTGGTTACGTTGTTATTGGCGGTGACTAAGGCAGTCCCTTGAGGAACAGGTTTCAAATATTCACTCTTAGCTTCTGAGGAATTACCGGTGCTCTGTTGGGAATTATTAGCACCTTGTGGGGTTTTACTTGTCGAAGTACCACAACCCGCGAGCGTTAAAGCCACTACTAAAAATATCAATCCCAGGGTAACCCGTCTCGGCGCAATTCGTCTATACAAGTAATCACTTCCTTTAGATTAAAATGTCCAACCTCAAGCAACTATGACCAGTGCTATTATACCACCGGAGTCATTACTTGCAAAACAGCGGCTTGCACTTTCCTGACTGACCTTAAGTAAAAATCAGCTAGTTTGTACTGCCCGGAATACTGTCATTTAAGTCCGGTACATTAACCTCGGGATCGGAAATATTCTGCGTATGAAGATCGTAAAAAGAGGCGACGACATGATTTACCAGCCATTTTCCTCCGCCGGCGAAGGTGACTTCATTCTCCGGAAATTGCGGAGACGCGTAATAGGGGTAATAGTCCTGATAGACAACACTTCCCGCAAAGCTTTTACCCGGATAATTTTGAGCAATATCATTATTGATCTGCACAAAATAGGCCATGATACTTCCTTTTTTATTGGCTTTAAGCAGAGCAACCCAATTGGCATAATCCTTCGGGTCCATGTAGCCATGAATACTAAGATCAGCCGTTCCGGACTGATAATCATTAACCTGCCAAACAAAGCGGACACTTTTGTTGTCAATAGTCATGACACTATAAGACCCCTTGAGGTTCTTTAAATTATAGGAAGAATTCAGGTAATTGTCTGAATCTGCAAAGTCATCGTCAGTCAGGTCCGTCTTTACAGGTGCGGCAGAACTGTTATGCGGCAGCTGCGCCAAAGTTTTATTGATATCCTGGGTTAACAGGGACTTCAAGGAATTAGCCGGTATTGCCAAATATAAATTCTGACCATCCGTCACATTGGCCGTTGTTGTTCCTATAACTTCAGCTTGTTCATTGACGAGCACCCCGCCGCTCGTTCCTTTAGAGATCGGAGCAGAAATTTGAATAAAGGACGCTTCATTAACTAACTCTGATTTGGTGCTGACAATCCCGTCACTCATAGTATCATCCGTTCCGGAGGTATTTCCCAGGGCATAAACTTTATCGCCTGTGCTAATCTTATCAGAATCACCCAGGGTAACGGACGGCAATCCCGCAGCGTCTATTTTTAACAGGGCTATGTCCTGATAGGGATCATAGGCTAAAACTTTGCTGACATCGTAGGTCTTTCCATCCTTTGTGGTAACTTTGGCCGAGTAAGCGTCCTTAATCAGCTGATAGTTCGTAACAACCTTGCCGCCGGAATCAACAATATATCCGCTGCCGCCGGCAAGAGGCACCCCATTGGAATCACTGGCCGCGATATAAACAATTGAAGGGCTGAGCTTTTTAGCAATTTCGCTGGCACTATAAGCTGAAGAAGGCGTCGCAGCCGGTGCCGAATTGGCGTAGTTTTGAACGAGTGCCGAGGGCATGACAGCCTCTCCGCCCAGAATATCCAATTGCCCGATTTGACTGCTCTTAGAGTTTAAATAGGCACCGGTGCTTTGACTGTAATCAGCAGGGACAAGCAAAACCGGAGCATTCAGAGTAGCGGCGTAAGCTCCTCCGGCAAGGGCGTCCGCAAAACCATTTCCGGTCGCCATAAATACTTTGCCAAAGTTGAAGCTGCTGTCAAAGCGATTCAACACGGCAAGATTGCGAGCGTACTTATCACTGCCGGTTATCCGTTCCACACCGGGAAATTGAGCGGAGACGGACTCAGCAATTTGATCGGTGCCGCCAATTAAATAGGTATGAGAAATCTGATGGTCCGTCAGATAACCCTTGATGCTGTCCGTCAGGTAATTTTGAGGTACTATGATAAGCGGCGCATTTTTTTGAGCGGCGATTGGGGCGATTGATAAAGCGTCGGCATAACCGTCCCCGCTCACCACGGCGATTTCTTGCACATTTCCCAGCTGTTTGGCAATTTCAATGGCGGTATCATACATGTCATTCCCGGCCAAACGCGTTACCGTGATCCCCAGGTCTTGAACCTGGTTTTCCACGTTGGCAGAAACCACAGCGGTCCCGCCCACGATAAAGACGCTTTTGACCTTAAGATCCTCTAAGGTTTGCTGCGTTACGGAGGGCAGGCTTTGAGCCTGCGTAAGCAAGATCGGAGCATTGTACTTCTTAGCTAACGGAGTCGCGGCCAAGGCATCGGGAAAGTTTTCGCCATAGGCTAAAACGGCGTAATCAGACTGTGTCCAGCCTTCTTCGGCGATAGCGGAAGAAGTATCGTACTGGGTATAGCCGGCGATACGATGGGTCACAGGCGAGGCCATAGCGGCAGGAACAAAGGCCATCTGAAGAATGCAGACAGAAAGAATCAGCAACAACGACATATTATAGTGCCATCCAGCCCGGCGGGCTTTAATGTTTCCATAGTCCATGTCTGAAATAGACACCCCTCTCTTGTAATCTTCTCCCCTTTAATTTCTACGTTGTTCCTTTTTTCCCTCTTTTCCTTTTTTTAAAATTAATGGTAATAGCTTTACAAAAAATTGCCCTGCGTTCCGTGAACGCAGGGCGAAGCTGCTCAACTATCCTACTATTTTAACAGGCCTACTTAGCGGGCAGTATCCGTGTATATTGACAGATACGTGGGATCTGTCGCTGCAACGTGAATTTCTATTGATTTAACCAGGCCACTGGTGGTAACCCCGGTAAGCTTAAGGACATCTCCGACGTTAGGATCATTCGTAATCGTACCGTCGGGGTCCATTCTGAATTGACTGGGATTGCCATTAGCATCGACAGCCGAGTCTAAAATAATTTTAGCTAAAGGCATTCCCTTGGAGCCGTATTGATCTACCGCCAAGAAATATAGACCGGCGCGGCCAATGATATTCAAGTTCGGCGTGGGATCATAGCCGTTACCTGTCGGACCATATGTCCCCACCGCTCCGTCTTTATCAAAGCGTGCCAAAATCTTACCGGCTGCGAGCCAGTTCTGAGCAATTGTGGCGACATCTCCGGTTTCATTCAGAGAGTTGCCCGGCAGATAAGTGCCCACCCCAATAACAATAGCCATTGACGCACGAGTTGCCGAGGACGATTTAAGCGGTGTCGTGAGACTGTGAATTAAGCCGTCGGCACCTTGAAGGCTAACGGATAGGGTTGTACTTGATTCTGTGACATTATCCGCCAGTTTGTTGGCGACGACCTTTACTTTATCATAGGCAATCGGTGCCGAGGTAGCGCTATCTACAACGCTGAAATCTTTAGAATCAACGGATACCCCAACGACCGGATTACCTTTTAATTTTACTTTGGCGCCGCTTGACGTTGTGCCGTAAACATAGGGATTGGCCGCATAATCTTTATCTAATTCCGAAATGGCCGTATTATCGTTAACCGCATAGAGGGGATTGGGGACCGGAGCTATCGCATAGTCTTTAATGTCTTTGTCCGCCAGCACAGAAATCGTTATTGACTTTGAATCAATGACCACATGGGGATCTGTCGCGGTCCCTGCATGGCCATCGCGTGCATTAACCAGATTGAATACCACCGTTCCGCTGCCCGCTCCCGTCGGATTACCGGCATTTGCCGCCGCCGCTTGAATGCAAATGCCTTTGGCTCCGGACGCGGCGGGATCACCCACTGCATTGCCGAAAATATCCGTTCCGGTGAGAGAAAGCTCGGAACTGTCAGCCGTTGTTGCCAGTACCTCATAGTCATAGGCCGGAGCAGCCAAAGCACCAGCGACATAGAGATCCGGTTCCGTAGCTTTCCCGATCATATCAAACACCCTGTCATACTGATCTTTAACGGCGAGCCCCCCATAGTTGATACCGAAGTCGATGAATTGATTGGCGCCATTCTGCATGTTCGTTAACAAAACACTGGGGTTTAAAACTAAAGTATCAGCCTGCGCAGGTTTCTGAATATTTATGGTCAGGTTGCTGAACTTACCTGTGGAAGTAGAGGCGCTTAAGGTCTCGGCCACACTCTGGGTGCTGTTGTTGGCAAAAGGTTTGTTCAGGATGCTCGCTGTCCCATCGGCATTTTCCTGAAGAATACAGTTGGTCAGAATCAAGCCGCTGACACTTTCTTGCAGATCGCTGTATTTCGTTAATTGGGTTCCGTTCTGATCGTAAGCCGCAAAGGGAATTACCTTGGATTCTCCGGAAGCGATATTATAGGAGGGGGCCATTAAACGGAATGAATCCAGTTTTGAGGCTTTATTTAAGGTCGTATTAAGGGTAGAGGTTGTTCCCGTCCAGGTCATAGCGGTAATAACCGTCGGCATATCCACTGAAATCGAGTCACCCGACGTATTATTGACAATTACTTTAATGACTGCTTTCGTAGAATCGCTGGGATCTTCTTCAACGGAAGCGGTGACATAAGAATTGGAAGTGCTTAAGAGATTGTCGTTGCCGTTAGCGTCGGAATGTAAAATCAAACCGCCCAAAATCAAGTGATAATCGGTTGTTAGGTTACCGCTGATGTCTTTAGCGGTGTAACTCGCATAGAACACGCTGGAATCTCCGTCAGTTAATTCTTTATCATCAGCGTTGGTCAACTGGCCAAATTGGAAATCGCTTAAGGTACCGATTTGGGTAGAGGTTGTCAAAGTAGCGCTCGTTGACACCCCGGAGGTCGAGTCATAACCGGTAATGACTACAGTAGAGAATTGCATAAGGTTCTGAACATTTGAGTCTAATGTAAGCAGGCCGTCCTTAGCATCAACGCTGCCCACACCGCTTTGAAAGCTTAAGCTGTTGGCCAGCCCGCTGGTTGTGATGTCATTTCCGTATTGGTCTAATACTTGATAAGTTGCATAACCTGTCTGACTATTGTCTTTAGAATTCGTAACAACCCCTAATTTGGTAGCCGTAATGTTAATGGCGGCAATCTTCTGCTGATCAACAGTGACTGAGGTTTTTCCCAGATCTGTTGTGTCATCTTTAACAGCAACGGTATAAGTTCCTTGAGGGAAGTTCGCCGAATTTTGCAGGGTAGCTTCAGTATTGCCGGAGTCCCAGGTAGCGGTCACAGTCATGGGTGTGGAAAAGTTCTCTACATCGAAGGTAACTTTGGAGGTATCGGCAGGCGCACGGTTAAAGACAACTTTAAAGCTGTCCGCTGCAACTGCGGTTACGGAAGTCACTGCCAGGGGGCCGTTAGACGGATTAACCTGGCCGATTTGAACACCCGTACGAACTGCTTCAGGAACAACGGCTGCACCGCCGAGAGCTGTTACTACGGCACCGCCGGCGAGTTTGCCCCGTACAAAGGAAGCCGCCGCCGGAATTGTTCCGTTCGTGAGAACGATCGGCGATTTGGTTTGAGCTGCCAGAGGTGCTCCGGCCAGAGCGTCAATCCCGGTTTCGCCGTTGGCCACAAATACCTTGCTGAACTGCAATTGGGAAGCAAAGTCCTGGATAACTTGATTGTTAGTATCATAAGAGGTCATTCCGGCATGGCGGGTTGCATTTGGAAGCTGACCTTTAACCGCGTCGCTGATGACACCTGTTCCGCCGATAACATCGGAAGCGGTAATACCCGGGTTAGCCGCCAAATAAGCGGAAACACTGGCCGGAAGGGAATCTTTATCGGTTAAAAGAATAGGCTCGTTAGCAGCGGAAGCGATGGCCGCAATGGAAAGAGCATCGGGAATTCCGTTGACCACGGCAACTTTTGTTACGCCGCTCATCTTTTTAGCGATGTTAACGGCGGTTTCAGCGCTGTCCATACCGCCGAGGGGAACAACTGTGATACCCATGCCCGTCAGTTCATCAAGAACTGCCTGACTGATAACAAAGGTTCCGCTCGTTACATAGACGGTTGTAACTTTAAGTTTGCTAAGTTCGGCTTTAGTGTCGGCGTCAAGGGTCTCTCCGGCTCCCGTCAGCAGAATGGGAGCTTTCAAATAAACCGCCAGCGGACCGGCCGTCAGAGCATCCACCATACCATAGGATGTTGATGAGGCCAGAATTGCCACACCCGAATAACCGGTTTGATCGGCAATCGCCGCCGCCGTTTGAGCAGCGGTAGCACCCGCTAAACGCGTCGGCGCCGTATCGTCAGCAAAAACCTGAAAGGGGATTATGGATAAAGTTATCACTGCAATTGCTAACGAAGCCATAGCTTTTTTCATTTTTCCCATGTAGTAATTTCTCCTCTCCATTTTGTTATTTATTTCTCTAGTTATGGACGTCGTTCTTAGCCTCCACCACCTCCTTGATCAAGTTTTTGCCTAAACTTTGAACCTAATAAGCGGCTTAAGAAAATCCCGGCATTTCAGACTGAATATTCATTCATTGAATGTCGGGGATTCACACGAAGATTAGGAACAGCCTTGAAGAAAGGCTATCAATTTCCTGACCGTGGGTTAATGCCGATAGACGTTAACCTTGAGGAATTTTTTAAGATATTCTACATTTAGTATTCGAAATCCTTTATATTATTTAGATTAATCTGATTTATTTTATTATTTTACTATATTAAGTAAATTCGGATTTGCGTTTTAATATTAGTTCCATCATTAATTGAGTATTCGGGCTTGAATGATTGAACTTCGCGGGTTATTCCCTTTTTGCTTGCAACAATATAGGTACTAAATTTTGAAACCAGAATTCCGGGATCAGAATGAGCCCTGATGGCCAATTGCATTTGCGCAGCTTGCTCATCGGTTAAAACCCCAAGGGATATCACTTTAGTCTATGTCTTTTTATTTGTCATCAATCTAAAGTTTTCGCCAAAATTTACCGATATAAAAAATAGTGCTAAAAAGAGGACAATTCGTTTGCAGCGCATGTTAACCTCACAGAGGGACGAATTATTGCTGCTTATTAATGAGAGGAGAGATAATGTTGATGTTTAAAACAAATACACGTCGGATTTTTCATCTGACACGAAAAAAATGGCTAGCCAGCTTGTTAAGCATAATCATGCTGATCTCACTTTTCCCAGCTGCGGCCTGGGCGGCTGGGTCTGCGGCCACCTTGTCTATCATCACCGCCCCAGATCCATTGACTGAAAGTTATATTAGGTCTAATCCAATCACAATTGATCTGACTTTAACCAATAACACTTGGGCTTCAAGTATTATTGATGAAGATGAAGGTGGAAACATAGCCCAGGTATACCTGCCCACCTTAAAAAGCGGTTTCGCAGCGGCTACAGATTCAAACGCATGGACGAATTTGTTAAATGCCGCAACCAGTTTTAAAATTACAGATGTTTCAACAAACTATACATTGGAAATAACCATCCCGACTTCAGCTACATACGACATTCTTGCCAACCAAACGGTGACATTTACCCCTCCGGCTGCCCTGTTGCAGGACTCGTCGAATGTTCCTGCCCCACAGTCCTTTACTATCACGGCTGATCCTCAGGCGACTCTCTCCGGTTCATTAACCAGCGGTGCCACCGAATCGGATATTGTTGCCGGGGGCAAGCAATTAACAATTACTCTGCTCAACTGCCAATGGGACCCGGCGGTCGCAACAGATGCAACTGAACGCACTGCACTTTTTGCGGATGTATTTGGAGCTAATTCGGATATCTATAACGCCTTGGTAGCGGCCCCTAATCCGAGTACAGTGATCAAGGAAACTCAGAATTCCGACAGCAGCTACACTATCGTGACTATTACTCTCCCTCCAGTACCTGGTTATAATATCTCATCACTTCAGACTTTCACCCTACATCAACTTGATGGGACCTTGCTAAATCTCGGTTCAATTTTGGAAAATATTAGTAACCCCTCATTTTCTATTAGTTCAGACAGCAATACCATCAGTTTGAATACAACTCCTTCTATTTTGACAGAATCAGGGGTTAAAAGCGGTTCTTCAACGACATTAACAATGACACTGAGTGACAATACCTGGGACCAGACTATTTTGAATGATACTGCAAAACAAACAGCTTTATTGAATGGTTTTTCAGTTTCTACCGATACAGCGGCCTGGAACAATTTGAAAACGGCGATTTTAAATGCCTCTCCCTCTCCTTTTGCTTTATCCAATTCAAACAGTACACTGACCATTACAATACCACCGCCAACCACAGGCTACAGTATATTGTCAGACCAACAGGTAACCGTGACTGTACCTTCCACAGTTCTTACCAATAATTACTCTATTTCCAATACATTATCGTTTACCATAACGGCTAACCCTTCGGTTTCTGTTTCCGGTACGCTAACCCAAGGGGTCAACTCCTTAGATGTCGTCAACGGCGGTAAGACCATCGTGGCTACGTTGTACAACGCCACGTGGAATTCAGATGTGACAACCGCTCTCCAAAAAAGAGAAAAATTAATTGGTGACCTACTGACACCCTCCACTGATTCCGCAGGCACATGGGCAAGCATAATCCCTACCATTAAGGCTCAGGCAACGTATGCATTAACAGACAGCAAAACAGTAACGATTACACTTCCTCCGATTCTCGGATTTAATATTTCCAGTTCCATTACAATAGCCCCGGCAACATCTTCAGCAAACCTGACCGATTTGCAGAACCTTACCACTGCCCCAAGCCCCAGTGCTTTTGATAATGACTCGGCGGCCCCCTCTTTTGCCATTTCGCCGGTTGCCAATCAATCGGCCGCCCTTTCCGGAACTGCCACCACAGCAACTGAGTCGGATATTGTTATAGGGGCCAAGCAACTGGTTATTACCCTGGCAAAGGATGCCTGGGTTCCAGATGTTGTGAGCAATTCTTCTAAGCTAACTGCATTGATCAACGGCATTGAAAACACTGATACTACTAATTCCGCAAATACTACCGCTTGGAATGCGGTACAGGGTGCACTGAATTCCTCGAACGTGGTCAGAACGAGCGATACGGTGCTCACTATCAACTTACCGCCCGTACCGGCTTACGCCTTGACTTCTGATCAAACGATTCGCGTGACCATACCAGCTACTTGCACCTCAACTTTGCCACAATCGCAAACGATTGATGCCGGTACTTTCACAATCAAAGCTGTCACAGCCTCCTTAAGCGGCACTGCTGTAACTACGCCGCTGGATAGCAAATCTGTAATAGCCGGAGGCAAAACCATCGTTATCACATTAAATAATGCCACCTGGACCTCGGATGTGACTTCACCGGCCAGGTTGGATGATCTGCTGAACTGTTTTACGACTAGCGCGAACTGGACTCCGATCAAAAGCTCTATCACGCCGGCTAACATTACTCTAAGCGGCAAAAACATACTTACAATTAAACTGCCTGCAATTGCCAATTACGTTCCGAGTGGAATAGCCCAGATGACATGGCAGATTCTCCCTTCTGTCTCCGCTAAACTAATCAACGAAACTATCAGCAAAACACTAACTGCTTCACCGACAATTCAAATTGGAGATCAAACCGCCACATCAACATCAGCCGCTTTATCTGGCGCCATGTCTATGAAGATTTCCGATGTGGTGACTGGAGGGAAAAAAGTAATAATCACTCTAACCGGCGGAACCTGGGATTCCAGTTTGCCTAATAACAGTACGAAAATTAAGGCCCTGGTCAACGGTTTTAAGCTAGATCCTAACAATAATGACAGTAAAAACTGGACATTAGTTCAGACTGCATTAACAAAGGCCAACCCCAGTGCTACATTTTCTCTAGGCACAACTTCTGCTACTAACGACACGCTAACGATTACTCTCCCGGCAGTGACCGGGTATAATCCTGTGAATACCCAGAAAGTAACTCTAACTATTCCTAAGAGTACGCTGACATCAGCTTCCTCCGACGTTAATGCTACAGGGCAGCTTGAAATTGATTTACCCTCTTTAACCAATCAAGGTTCCTTGCAGGCTTTACTGGACAATGGCAGCTTTGCCACCGCTATTAATACCATACCTCTGGATAATATCTACTTAAAAGTACCGGTGAAATATATCAGCACTATAGTATGTAATCAGGCTTCTCTAGGCAATACCACGGTGACTTCGCTTGATTTCTATACGGATAACAGTGTAGCCTCTATCAATGTCACCGTTGGCGGAGCTACTGGAGCTCCTTATACAAGCAGCACTTCTGTCCCTTCAGGGAACGGGAAAAAATTTAATGTGGGGTTTTCCACAGTGAATGATACGACGAGTTCCTCATCAACTTCGCAATCATCCTCTGAGGTAACCATCAATGTGCGGGACAGCAGCAATAATACACTGCAAACAGATATCGTCATCAAAGTCAGCGGCTCCAAAAAATATACCTTCGGTCCATCCACAGACCTTAGCGGTACCTACAGCATCTATACGCTGATGACGGGCAATCAATTGCTCTCCAATATTTTGAATTACTATATACCAGCTGATCTGACAGTAGAAACCCTTTAAAACAAATGGAGGTGATTGCGATGTTAAAGAAACTTTTTTCAACCTTATTTATTTTGTTTTCTTTATTGTTATGGGCAGTACCTGTCCAAGCAGCTACTATCCCGTCCGGTTATAATATTTGGACCCTGCAGACCACAACGGACACTCATAAAGTCTGGACCGTGAAATTTAACATGCCGGCAGACAGTAATTCCCTAAACAACACTAACCTCTATATAACAGATGATAATAACAAGGTGGTAAACACTACCCTGACCACTAGTGGAACCTCTGTCCAAATCAAACCGTCAGCCGCTTTTATTGCGGGAAACAGATACTGGATCTTTATCACCGGAAATATTACCTTTGTCAATGGAAAACTTCATCTCACCCAACCCTTAGCAATCCCCTTTATAGTAACCGTGCCGAATAGCGAGATCACTTCTGTATCTGATAGCTATTCCAGTTTAATCACAAGCCTTACCGTAACCACCAGCCCCGAAGTGTATAGTGTAAAAATCAACCAAACCTATATGCTCTATCAGGGCAATAACACCTATACACTGGGAATGACCGCTCTGAAACAAGGAAGCAAGGTCACGATATCTGCTTACGACAGCAACGGCAAAAGTTTGCAAAGCCAAACCTACATTGTAAATTAATGATTCTTATTAATTGCATTAAATAACAAACAAATCTCACGCTTTTGAAAGCGTGAGATTTGTTTAAGATAACTCAAAAATTAGTTTAGTTATCCTTTTTCAACTTCATTTATGTAGGAATAATGGCGAAAGCTTCGATCATAACCTTGGATTAGAAAGTATTAGTCAAATCAAGCTTGCCACCAACAGCAGTTACACTATCAACTTCAGGTGTTAAGGGTGTGCCGGTTAATTGGGATTCAATCATCCCTTGAACAGTAGCTGCGCTAGCCGTTGAATTTGCCTTAAATAGAGCATCTGATTTCAGAATATCATACCCATTTCCATTAACCTCATAGGAATAACTACTCATGTGAGCTAATAGATCAAGGAACATGCTCGGGTTTAGTATTAATTGTGTAACGTTACCCATATTAATCGAACCCTTCCAAAGATCGCCATTCGAAGCTAAGGCAGGCGTAACTAGTGTAGTAAATAGCACACCTGTTAATGTTAAGGTAGATAAAACTTTAAAGATTTTCGATTTTCTTTTTATCATATATCCTTATTCCCCTTTCTTTTTATTCTTTAAACTATAATATCATACAGTAATTATACAGATCTAGGATGATATTTCCAAATCCATAATCTAAGGTCCAAAGATTTTAGCCAAAATTTATCAATATTCCTTGAATAGCACAGTTGATTAACGATGAGCCGGTTTCTCAATGTAGCTTGGGCGGGGCCAGCGATATATACGTCTGAATGAAGGCCTATTAAACAGTTTAATGATCGGCAGCTGTTGCCGCAACTGCCGATCGAGTGGGTAAGCTTAGATAAACGCCTTAAATACTACCTGGTTTTGATTTTTACTGTTGCACATAGTGGGTCTACTATTCATTGTGAATAAATAGGAAAGTTGCAAGGCATTAGTTATTTATAGCTTTGAACGTTCTATTATATTTCGTAGCATAATCTTTTGCGGTAAATGGGTCATATCCTATAATTTGCTTGGACCGAAATTGAATATTCATTATCATACAGAAGCTTAGTTGCCGCCGATTCAAATCTTACGCTACTTAAGCCCATATTGCCTTCAAAAATGCCACCAATATATGTTATGCTTTCAAGAAGATTAATCGTTGTTAAGCCATCGCAGCCCGAAAAGCATACATACCGAAAAGATTTTTAATAAACTAGCCGATAATCCTGTTGACACTTTTTATAAAGGAGGAGAAGAGCTTTTATGATAAAAGTAAAATCCAAACTTAATAAATTATTATTAACATTAGCATTAACTTGTACGCTCTTTACTACATTTACTATGCCTGCGCTAGCTTCAAATGGCGATATTTGGAAGAGTTCAACAGATATAGGTAATGTTACACAATTAATATTACACCCAAGCATGTTCCTTGATCTCTTAACGAACATGAGTAACTATTCTTATGAAGTTAATGGAAAAGGCTATGATATTGCTAAAACAAATGCTCTATTTATAGCAAATCCAACGGCTAGTGTAGTTACCGTACAAGGCTTGATTGAATCACAATTAACAGGTATACCTTTAGTTACGGCAAAAACTTTGTCTGCAACTTATTCTACGGCACTTGGAGTGCCTTATTGTAGTGTTAAATTGCCAGATAAAACGCAAACTGTAACAAATCTCACCGTGGATAGTACGAAGAAAATTGAAGGAACAGATTATAGTGTGTCCTCAGGAATCGTAAATATTACGAATGTTACAGCTAATAATGTGATAATTATTACAACTTCAGATGGTAATACCTATACAGTTAGCCAAGCTGAAACTATAAATGTCGCTTCTGTAGAAACGGTTAGCGTGTCAACATCAGTCGGAACGGCTCCGATATTACCAGCAACAGTAAGTGCCACAATGAGCGATGGTTCAGTTCAAAGTGTTCCAGTAAAATGGGCGGATGTAGATCAGAGTAAGTATGTGACAACAGGTGCCTTCACAGTTATTGGAACAATTGACAATTCAACTATACCAGCCCTTGCAAATGTGACGGTAACAACCCCTTCGCTTGCTAATGTTAGCGACAGTGAAGTTGCCTATGTTTCGGTCAAGGAACTATCAGACCCAAAGTATTTGGGACGTGAGCCAGGAACCCAAGGTTATACAAAAGCAGCTCAATATGTTGCAAATGCGTTTCAACAATTAGGGCTAACCCCAGACGGAGATTCAAATACATTTTTACAAGCATATCAAACTGGTTTGGCTCAGTTTTCATCAGAACCAACTCTATCAATTAATGGAAACAAATTGCAAGTCATGAAGGACTTTAAGCCACATGGGACGTCAAAATCGGGAACCATCTCAGGGAATCAGCTTGTATATGTGGGTAATGGCTTCTCTTCCGACTACTCAGGTGTAGATGTTACCGGCAAGCTCGTGGCATTTACCGGTGACATGACTGGGACCGGCACACCCACTGGGGTCATGGATCGAGTGGTTTATGCTGTGAATAAAGGAGCTGCTGGGGCACTCATTATTTCAGGAATTATGTATCCGATTACGAGTTTTGAACGCCCACTTCGTTACAACTATAGTCAAGCTCTTGCAGATTATATTTCACCTGAAACGGCTCAATTGCTCGGAATAAATCTATCTGGTCAAACACCGCAAATTGTTAATGCCCAAGTTCAGGGAGATATTTCTATTACTAGAACACCCAATCAAACGTCTTATAATGTACTTGGATTAATTCCTGGTCAAGACCCGACCAAAACGGTTATGATCGAGGCTAATTTAGACGGTTATGGTACGCTCCCAGATGGGACAGTTTTCCCAGGAGCAAGTGCTGATGCGGCAGGTGTTGGAGATCTCATCGGCCTTGCTTATTATTATCACAGTTTGAAGACGCCACCGCAATGTAACATTCTCTTGGCTGCCATCGGCAGTGAATGTTATGACCGCTCTGGTATTCAATGGTTTCTGCAACATCAAGGTAACGTGGGCAAGATTGTCGCCGACGTGAATTTATATGACGTGGGTAGTACAGAAAAGCAAAAATATATCGCCGTTAATGCTGGTTATTCTCAATTAGATGCAGCCGCTAGATTTGCTACCAAGCTTGATTCCTGCTATTCTTCAGAGGTACATGATTCGGATGCCGATACTTTTGGATCGTTGTATAATTTTGATAACGCCCAAATGGATGTGACAAAAATACCCAATGCGTTTATTCGTATGTGTGACTCTACAGAAGATTCGGCAGCGGATACATTTGAAACAATTAAGCAACAATCCCTTCAAGATTCTATGGCCATTGCTAAGCAGATAATATTCTATGTATCAGCTGTCAATGACCAGCCTGCTTCCTTTAATTCCGCTGCAGTAAAGCAGGTACAAGTGCAGGAAGTTGGTCATACGATGTCTGAATATGATACTGCTCATTTTGAACTATTTTGGGAGCAACCATTTGATCAAGCAATTCCTGGCCTTGTTCCAATGTTGGATCAAGTTTGGGATGAGGATGAATGGTGGAACTACAATCCAGTTATTAACCAAAAGATTAAATTGTATCTTGTCACATCGTCTCAGGAAGGTTGGGCAACGGCACATCGCACACCCGAATCTACGAATGCAACAAGTGGTGGAATACAGAGTCCAGGAAATTATAGTGTCAGCGTTGTTATGTCTAATGGATCTACCGATGCCAATC
This sequence comes from Candidatus Desulfosporosinus nitrosoreducens, assembly GCF_030954495.1. GTDB lineage: Bacteria > Bacillota > Desulfitobacteriia > Desulfitobacteriales > Desulfitobacteriaceae > Desulfosporosinus > Desulfosporosinus nitrosoreducens. The sequence continues at coordinate 132,801 of NZ_JAVHUW010000046.1, forward strand.
AAATCATAGGTTGTCCCGCCCATGAATTTAATCATGATGCAGCAACGTATAATTTAATGAAGGTTTACCATAATGTTACTTCCTTTGCAAATGGCAACATCATCAAACAAACAAACTGTGATTTGGATAATCAAGAGTGTTCAGGACACTTGACACCTCTGTTGTTTGCTCCTAATTACGTCGGATTTTCAGGGGTAGTACAGTACTATTCATCCATTAGTGACCTTTTTCAAGCCCAAAATGACTCAAACATAGATTGGAGCAGTTATATTGGCGACGCATTTCAACGTATGACACCTGATCAGTGGTTTCCGCATTATGATCAACTTGGGAGCCTATATACTTATATCTGGGAAAATTATGGCCCTGATAAGGCTCGTGAAATTTGTTATGCTATGTATGCGGATTCTCGGAATTTACAAAGTACCATACAGACTGAACTTAATGTGCCATTTCAACAAGTGGAAGATGACTGGTTTACATGGATGAAAACTTGTAACTCCAACTCTTCAAATACAAATACGAATAGCCCACTAGGATTACATGTATTTAATCAAGGATTTGAATACATTTTTAGCCAAGGTATCCGGCTTTCTGGGAACAATGTGATCACAATTACTGATCCACAGGGTAAGCAAATATCATTGGATTCTATCTCCTTTTCTGAAGCAGATAGTTCTGGGCTCACGATACGATCGAGTTCTTTCCAAAAAGGTGTCGTTTACACCGTAAATATTCAACCGAACGCAATAAGTTATGTAACAGGCGATTCTGCAGACCCTCAGGGAATGAATTTTACATTTTCTGTAACACCATAAAGATATGAGTGATTCATATGATCTGGATTGATCCTTTTAGCTCCAAGTAGCGAAGGAAACGGAAAGTTCCTTTCTTTATACACTACTGTCGCTATTCGCTAAATCTTTACAATCATAAAAAACAAACTCAATGCTGTTACAGGAACTCCACCTAAATGCTTGGTATTGTGACATCTCCTCCAGCCCCGGTGTATTTCGTAATTGGGCTTTACCATCAATTATGGCATGGGTAAAATCTTGTCATTGCTGGTATTTCCAGTTAGAGGAGCCCCTATTAATTGTGTTTCAATCATATTTGCAACAATACTTACATTATCCCTTGGATGTGCTTTAAATAGCTCATTGGCTTGTGCAATATCATAACCCTTTCCATTGACTTCATAAGAATAATTACTCATGTGAGCTAACATATCGAGGAAAATGTCGGGGTGTAATAATAATTGTGTAACATTTCCGATATCTATTGATCCTTTCCAAATATCACCTGTCGAAGCCAGGACAGGAGTTGGTATGGCAGTAACAATGATCCCCATAACAATTGTTGCAAGTAATCTCTTTGATTTGGTGAATAGTATTTTTTTCATATGTGTTCCTCCTTCTATTTATCTGAAAACTACTATAACACCAAACAATTATATTTTTTGTTGAATTTTGTATGTTATAATATTTTATGATTTCTTGATTTTATTAAGATATAAAAATAACCGCCCACTGGATGGTTTAGGGAGCGGTAGCTGTTGCCACAACTGCCGACCGGTATACCGAGAAAGAGGGAGAAAGATTCGGCTGTACTAGCTTATTCTTAAAAGAGTTTATCCACCTTCTTCACAGGAAGCAACAAAACCTCTAAATAACTCCTAAGCTCTTATTAAGTCTTCATTATTTATTGATATTTCTATGTTAGAATTCGATAATTTTTGATCTATACTTAAATTATTCCTCAGATTAGCACCATGTCAATGACACTACCTTTATAGGATACACTGCATTTATCGACCGGCAGTTGTGGCAACAGCTGCCGACCAGAAGAATAGCCTTCCACATTAAACTACGTGGGGGCTATTCTTGTTTTCACTTAGAATTCCTAAGGGTTTTCATTATTCCGGGTAAGTGCTATTAACGGAACTATCACAGTAACACTAAACACCGCGATAACCGTCGTTCCTGCGGTCGGCGACTTTATGATTAGCCAATCTATCAATGGTGGGGGGGCCTTGAGTGTTACTCCCAAAGATGTTACTCTCGACCAAACTGGAAAAATAGTAACATTATCCGTTTCCACGGTAACTGCTACAACTAGCCCACAATCTATAGTCTACAGTGTATCCTGTAAAGGTACATCAACCGCTTACTATGCATCCTTCATAGTTTCACCTGTAGCAGCACCCGCGGCGCCTTCAGTTACGGCCGATGATGCTGCTAATGTTATAGTCGGAGCTGACGCCACCATGGAATATTCGACGGACAATGGTTCTACTTACACAGCTTACGATGTAGCTACGCCTCCTACATTCACCGGCGACCAAACAGTCTTAGTCCGTGTGGCTGCAAACTCTACTACTGGTGCACCTGCCAGTGCCGATACTACCCTGACTTTTACAACTCCCTAACACTTGCTTCTTTTTGGCCAAACATATTGCTATCCAATAATATAGAAATAAAAAGTATGCAATTGAGTCTCTTCAATAATAGTTTCGTAGGACATAAAATGGACCTCGGTTGTACCGAGGTCCATTTTTCACTACATCAAAACAAAACGTACAATTGTTAAATTTAATTACATAGTAGCTGATCCGTCAGCGGCCTGCTTCAGGGCACGAAGTTGATTCTTTGTCTTGTTTGCAGCCTTCGCCCATCAGAACGACTTTGCCGTTATACTGCAGCAAGGGAGCGGTGCGAGAGAACCGGGTAAACTATTTATTGTAACCCTCTCTGCGATTGGATCTCCTTTCTGGTGTGCGAGCCTTTAGGATATCACCAAATCGACAGAGTGGGTTATGTTGCATAAACTTTAATTCCGCTTGTCTATAACTATATTTTAAAATTAAAATACGCTTTATAGTTACTAAAACAGTGTATACACTTCTACGTAGTCTAATTTCTTTACTTATACATATTACTACAAAATATTACATATATCTACTATCTATTCACTTTAAATTTTTCCATGCTAACCATATTTTATATGATCCTGCCACGTTTATAAAAATTAATCCAAGAAATAATATCTTCAGAGGGGGCTGCAGTTTGTGTTACTAAGAGAAGCTATACTTTTATTTAAGAAGCATCTTATAATCAATGAACGATCTTCTGAAACGCTGCGTGCTTACATGATTGAACTTGAAAATTTTACTCAATATCATGAAAATCAATATAATGGTCCGGTTTACCTCGAAGAAATTACAGTAGGAGACATCGAGGAATTCCTGCACGTACTCAAAATTAGAGGAAGCCACGCCTCCCGCCGCAGCAGAATGGTTTATATCCTACGCTCATTTTATAATTTTGCCACCCGCCAGGAATTAGTAAGCAACAATGTAGCTGCACGTGTTGACTCTATCAAGGTGCAACAAACTGAGAGAACCTTTTTAAGTGATCAAGAATTTGAAGAATTAGTATCTGTGATATCAAACAAGGCAGTGAAAGTCCTCGTTTATACCCTGTTCATGACCGGTTTGCGGATTAAGGAAGCATTGGATCTTACCTTGAAAGACGTAGATCTTGCCGCTAAAGTTATTCGTGTCAAACACGGTAAGGGTAATAAAAGTCGTATTGTTCCAATTAGTAACCGACTGTTACCTATACTGCGGCAATATGTTATTAAGATCAGGCCAAAATGTGACAGCTCTAATTTCTTTGCCACCAAGGTTTCCGGACAGCTCTCCGCCAGTATGGCTAATAAAACACTCAAACAGGCCATAACAAGGCTTGGCTGGAACAAAAAAGTTACCTGTCATATCCTTCGCCATAGCTTCGCCAGCCACTTAGTTCGAAACAACGTCAATATCGTACGTGTCCAAAAGCTTTTAGGCCACTCCAGCTTGAAAACAACAAGCATTTATACCCATGCGACCATTGATGAACTGACAGAAGCTGTCAATACCTTTTAAGTGACTTTATTATTGTTAGGAGATTTATTCATGTCTCAACAAAATTATTCCTGTTCAAAGAAGGAACGCGTTCATCAAATACTTAAGCTATTACAAGCAGGCCAACCTCGTGAGAAAATTGCTGATCAATTTGGCTACAGTACTTGGAAGAGTTTGGATATTTATATGAGGAGGCACGGTTTCACTTGGGACAGTCAAAGAAATATTTATACTAATGCTGCAGTTGAGAACCCCCCGGGTGAGTTAGGCAACACTAACATTGCAGACATTAATGCCAAGCCAACAGATGTCAGCCCTGAAGAGATCGTGAGGCTTTTCAGCATCGGAATCCTTGACGCCAAAGAAATCGCTAAACAGACAGGTTTTTCCGGACATAAGGAAATGGCCTCCTACATGCGCCGCCGAGGTTATGTTTGGTCTTCTTCTTCTTTAAATTACTTTAACGCCAATCCCCCACCGGAGAAGCCAGGCTCCGCTGACAACAGCATAAAGGCAGAAGATATACCTCAAAAACAATTGGCCGAAGATTCTCTGAAACACTCATTAGCTGAAGCTGTGTCTATTGACAAGTACCTATCACTTTTAGATTTTCTCTGGCAATCCCGTAATAAATTAATTAAAATTATAGAATCAATCAACGATGAGACTAAAATCCAGTTTTATCATATTCCCGGCAAAGCAAAAACTAAAAGTATTTTTTTATCAGACAGTCTTTCTGATCTTATGATGACATTATGCGAAAAACATAGTCTAAGCCAAAGACAAGGATATGAGGCGGCCCTAGTAGAATATTTATCCAGATATGGCTTTCGCGAACAGATAGACGAATTGCTCAATGTTCAGAAATAGTTTTGTTTTCTCTTAGTATCGCTAATCACTTTTCGAAGTTAGCGATACTCCCTTTTTTCAGCAAGTCATCGCTCTCTTCGAGAAGTGTGCAGCTCGGCTCATGGGTACCTGTTAATTTAATATTTTCAGTTTTATTTGTTAAAAATATAATATTCGACAGATAAATTGTGTATTTAGTGTTATAGTATTTTTCAGAGGAGGAAACCTATATGAAAAAAATACTATGCACTAAATCAAAGAGATTACTTGCCGCAACTATTATCGGAATCATGCTTACTTCAGTATCTACACCTGTATTGGCTTCAACGGGTGATATTTGGAATGGATCAACAAATATCGGTAATGTCATACAATTAATCTTACACCCTAGCATATTCCTTGATCTTATAACTCATACAGATAATTACTCTTATGAAGTTAACGGAAAAGGCTATAATATTGAACAAGTGGATGCTTTATTTAAGAAAAATCCAACGGCTAGTGCAACTACTGTTCAAGGATTGATTGAAACACAATTAACTGGAACTCCCATAACCGGAGCCTCTAATACACAAGATTTTAACTGTACCATAACCGGGGGAAAAGCAACAATAACCGGGTACACTGGACCAGGAGGAGATATTGAGATACCAAGTATGATAAGTGGAATTCCAGTGTCATCTATCGGTGAATATGCATTTTATAATTGCACAGGTTTAACCAGTATTACTATACCGACCGGAGTAACCAGTATTGGCGACAATGCTTTTAACGCTTGCAGAGGCTTAACTAATATTAGTATTCCGCAGGGAGTTACCAGCATCGGCGACAGTGCATTTTTCAATTGTACAGGCTTAGCTAGCATTAGCATTCCGGATAGTGTAACAGTGATCGGCAATGGAGCTTTTGATTACTGCACGGGTTTAACAAGTATCAGCATACCACAGGGAATAACCAGCATCGGCTACCAGACTTTTGCCGATTGTTCCAGATTAACGAATATCATTATTCCTCAGGGAATCACGAGTATCGGCTATCAGGCTTTTGCCGATTGTTGGGGTTTAAATAGTATTAGTATACCGCAAGGAGTCACGAGTATCGGCAAAAGTGCATTTTTCAATTGCACAGGTTTAAATAGCATTAGATTTAACTCGACGACAACCACTATATATGATGATCAATATACACTACCAGCGACAACAAAGATTATAGGTTATGACCCTTCAACAGCAAAAGATTACGCGACAAAATATAATAGAACGTTTGAAGCCATCAAATAACCGATACCCTAAGAAGTAAGCACAGACTATTACTCTCAGCACTCAATGTTAAAAAATCTCATACCTTCTAAAAAACAATCCTAAAAACGTACTTAATTATGATCCATTTTTATAAGATACTCTGCATACGACCGACTGGCAGTTGTGGCAATGACTGCCGATCAATAAACCGTCCAAAAAACGCAATCCTTTCTTAATTCTGCGAAAGGATTGCGTTAAGCGTGAATGACAAATGAACTTACAATCAATTAATTTCAACGGATTCATTCCATAACTCATGTTCGCTGATATCAGCTTTAGAATCCCAATATAAACCGTATCCGCCCGACTCGATTTTAACATCTTTAAAAACAGACTTATTTCTTAATAAACTAAAACGCGGCTCATGTAAGCGTTTAAATACATCATATTGTTTAATGATTCCATTATTGAATGTAACAATTAAACAAAAATCATCGGTGGGAACAACCGCCTTAACTTTTGGTGGGAACATTGCTTTCACCTACTCTAAAGTACTGAGTTTTCTAAATTCTTGAGTTTCCCACATTTGCATTAAATCATATTGGTATAACTTAGCCCATTCCATAACTAATGATTTTGCACGATTGGGCAAATCCCCTTCAAGCATTTCAAGGGTTTTAATGCTAAAAACGCCCACGAATTCCCCATACGTGGCATGAAAATGAGGGGGCAAAATGATTTCTTCCTTCAGAGTCAGAACCGCCATATTTCTCAAAAACTGCACCTCAACTATTAACTTATATGGAAATTATACCATATTTCTAGCTGAAGTTAAAATCGGAATGCTTTAAGTAAGCTCAATGAATCCCCTGTTGTTAATTATATCACAAAATGGTACTTCATCCATAGGAACCCTGAAGTTCTTGATATATAAGGATCTTCAGGGTTTTTTAGTCTTAATTAAAATTATCACAATAGAAGTGCTATTAACGTGACGACGACAGTTGGGACAGCACCTGTGTTGCCAGCTACGGTTACCGCTACAATGAGTGATGGTTCAACAAAAGAAGTTGCAGTAACCTGGGATTCTATTGATGCTTCCAGTTATGCTGCTACTGGAAGTTTTACTATTTCTGGGGCAATCGCGGATTCGACGACTGTAAAGGCAACGGCTACGGTTACAGTCGAAGAGGCACAGCTCTCTATCTCTAACGCTGCAGCAATCTTAGCTGATTCGGCTGCCGGCAATTTAAAAGCGGATGGTAAAACAGTTGTAACAGTGCAAGCAACCTATAAGGATGCTGAAGCACAAGGTTTTACCGGTACAGCAGAATTAGTCTCAAAGCATGGTCTTGTCTCCGCTCAAACAGAAGCCGCTTTCGATAAGGGAGTTGCAACCTTTAATGTCACTCTTCCTAACTCGACAACTGATATTCAAGACGTACTCTCCGTACGGATTAAAACATCAAACATTCCGGCTGAAGTCAATGTTGTGTCCAGCCCTATCAGCGTAACTTATAAAGCGTATGTCCCTGATGGCGGAGCTTCTGAAAATACGATCAAAACCTACACCGTAGACGCTGTCAAATCAGCCGACCTTGCTGACCGTGTCAATGTTTATGTCGGAAATGTAGCCAATAGCGATCTTGACGCTGTAAAACAAGCGATTATCGATCAATTAACCCTCGATAACGGTCCTCTTGCAACAACTCCCGAGCCCATCACGATCGCGACCATTGATACGGCTACAGTTGTTGGAACACCAACCTCATCAACATCGGCATCTTATGTCTTTAGCGCCTTGATCGACCTAAAGAATGGCGCCGACTATCTCTATGACAATCAATTAATCAACTACACGATCAATGCCGGAACGGCCAGTATCCGTTTAGGCCAAGCCACAGGGTCTTTCAGTTTAATTGACAAAACCCAACCCGTTATGTCCAGTGTGACTGCACCTGACGCAGACAATCCGAATAGAATTGTTGTCACTTTCTCTGAACCCATCAACACAGAACCCGCTGCAGCAGTTAATGCGGCTAACAGTGCTCTTAATCCAACAAACTGGGTACTTAATGGGCATGTTTTGCTGACAAGCGATTTGGTTGCTAAGGGCATTACCGTAGAGCCGGGGAACGCCAGAAATGCCGTAGATATAAACCTGACAAATTCAGCCATTCAAAAATACTTGGTCGATGGCGAGAATTTGATTCAAGCTAAATCCATTTCGGACTGGGCAGGATTAACCGACCTTACGGATAATAACAAAATCTCAACTCAAGACTTCACATTTAACTATAGTAAACCGGTTGTTACACCAGGTTTGAACATTACTTTAGGATCTGCTGAGCAATATGAACTTAGTTTAGCAACTCCACTCTATACCGATAAAGATGCTACAACGGAGCTTGATCTTACAACAGAACCCTTGAAAGTTCAATTGATCGATACCAGCTCAAAAGCACAGATTTTAGACCTGACTGGGGATTATTCAATTGTTAAAGATCCGGCAGATACCTCTAAGTATGTCTTAGAATTAACCAAAGACTGGACCCAATTATTGACAATCCCTGCTACCTATCATAATCAGACCTTAAAAGTATCTCTGGGGACCGCTTATGACGTCTACGGGAACCAAGTATCGGGTGCCTTAGACGCCGCAGCTACAGAATTGCAACCACTTAGTGGGACTGCTGTAATTCCCGAAGATACAACTTCCCCTGCGACAACATCGAAAAAGATTCTCGATTTGGTTGATTCAGCCTCACAAAATACCGATGGCAATGTGACAACTACCGGAAATGTTTCTGTAACGATGACGGAACCTGTTCAATTATACTCCGTACTACCTGGCTATACGCAACAAGTTATGTACGACGATGTGACCCCTAGCTTACAACAAGTTGCTAATGGTGGTGTACCGGTTCCAACCTTTGAGTATGTCAAAGTTGCCAATGATGCAAGTATTACCTCGGCTGTTCCTGTAGGCCAAAAAATAGACGGCCACATTGTAGGAACAAAAGCAGGTGAAAGCGATTCAGTTAATATTTATGATACCCAATTCACGGTCGCACCTAACAGCGCATTAGAAGCAGGCGAGTGGCAACTTGTTATCCGTTCAATTTCCGATGATATCGGAAACACGATGGTAACGGAGACCGTTAATCTCGTAATTCCTGCAACTGGAGTTGTTACGCCGGTCCAAACAGGCGATAACCAAATTAATCCTTACGTTGTCTGGGCTTATGCAGAGAACAATGTAACCGATGGAAATGGAAACGCCAACGATTATGTCAAGATTTTGTACAGCCGTCAAATGTCCGTGGACGCCCTCCGTTCAGCAACCTATGACATCAACGGAAAACAAGTCAATCAAGATGCCAGCATCACAGCGGAAAGTGTCGTTTTGTATCGTCAAAATGAAGATCCCAACAATGTGAACTACAACAAGTTCTACGGTGAAAATAACAATATGATGAACTGGACTGGGGAGTTAGTTACCATTAAACTTCCGAGTGACTTCATCACAGGGGATGACCTTACAGGAACGGCTCACAACATGCTCACGCTTCCGGCAAACTTAATGGCTCGTGATGACGGCAACGCAACAACTTCAGAGAATCTGTTATTCACGAACAATAATGGCAGCAATCAATTTGAACTGACCTTTAATACTGATCGGAGCAAATTACCTGCTAACGCGCTGTTACCGGCCTTCGATAAGAATCAGCAATACAACAGTGTAGATAGTTATCGCAACGGTACAGTCACAGCTGACTTAACGGCTTATAATGCAGCTTTGGCAGCAGTAAATCAAGCTGATTACACCGCTGACAGCTGGACTGCGTATCAAGCAGTTGTTGCAGCCAATATAGTGACAACCGCCAATACCCAAACTGAAGTTGACACTGCAACCGCTAACATTAAGGCTGCACAAAAAGATCTTCAACCAGCAACGGGCGCACTTCAAATTGTCGGTACGCCTTCATTTAACGCAGTTCTTCAAACATTGAAAGTAACCGTTAACGATGAAACCCTTGTAAAGGATGTTCTGGTCAACGGTGTATCCACGAAAGTTACACCATTAGACAATGTCTTCACTGTACCGGTCGACGATACCACAGATCGAGTTGTGTTTGTTGATGCAGACGGCAACCAAGTTGTTGTCCAAGAAGGAACTGTAGCAACGCTCACCGTGACTGCTGCTCCCACATTTGACGGTCTACTCGGCTTCGAGAAAATCCCCGTTAGCGACTCGTCGCTTGTTAAAACAGTGATTGTAAATGGAACAAGCTACACAGTTGGTGCTCCAGCGGGAGATGATGGCATCTCTGTAAGCGCACCTAATTCAACGAACATTGCGGTTACCGGCCTAACAGCAGCTCCTACTACGATCGTCTTAGTTGATAATAGCGGTGCACAAGTCACGGCTAAATAAGATCCAGCCCATTATGTAATGTATGCTAAAAATATTGCTAACTATGATGAATATTATCATAGTTAGCAATACCCAAAAGACAGGCAAAATTACCACACTAAAATAAGGGGGAACCATTTTATGAATAAGCCTTGGAAAGTATTCTCCACTTCAGCTCTTGTAGTCGCACTCTCAGTCAGTATGGCTATACCAGCTTTTGCGGCAAATGGTGATATGGTTGATAAGACCACAAAAACGACTTATTTAGCTTCAGATTATCGATCCAATACCGCTACAATGAACGACTTACTTCAACATATGTTTAATGGGGATCAATTCTCCTATGAGTACGGTTCTCAAAACTACAAATATGACGCATTTGCCAACAAGGTTACTAGTTTAATGAGCACCATGACACCTGAACAAGCAAAAGCACAAGCGGCTACGGATAGTTCTTTATTAGACACAACGGCTCCAACAGCTTTGAGCGTTGCCAGCGTATCTGCCATTAACAGCACTACTTTAGGAGTTGCATTTAACAGAGCTCTGACTTCAGATGAGCAATCTAAGGCTCAATTTGCTGTAACATATAACAATACTGCCTTCAATATCAGTGCTGTTACATGGTCGACAGATGGTATGACAGCTCAATTTAGCAGGCAAGATGCTGCAAAACTTGCCGCTGGAACTTATGCCGTTAGTGTAACAGGTGTTAGCACGGATGCTTTAACTTCATCAGTAACGGTTAATGCCGAAACTGCAACATCTATTGAACTTGCCACAACCAGGGTTGCACCAGCTGCTGGGCAAAACATAGCCTATACTGTCAAAAATCAATATGGCGAAGCGATGACAGTTGCACCAGGTGCAATTACTGTATATGCATTTAATCAGAATGATAATACAAATAGAGGAATCACAGGAACACTAATCAATAGCATGGATTTCCATCTTGCAAACGTAGGTGATGTAGTAAAAGTTACTGCATACCTTACTGCTAATCCCGCAGTTACCATTTCTTCGAATGTGACTGTAGCTAATATTTCAACGGGCGCAATTACGCTTGCTGATCCGGTATTGCCAACCGGCGCTGCACGTCTGACAGTAAATACTGCTCATGTAACTATGCCTGTAACTGTAACCGACGATGCTGGTGCCCCAATTCAACTGGCTCCTAATGTTGGACCAATCGTTTCAGGTACTGCGAATAATATTGGAAATGGTTTGACGTTAAGCTTTAATAATATTACTGCAGTTGCTGTCAACGCTCAACATCAGTTAGACTTTACACTTGGAGCAGCTGCTGGCCCTGCATCAGTGACTATTACCAATCCAGCCACTGGTGATGTTCAAACAAAGAACTTTACGGTAGTTGCTGTTTCTGATACAGCTACAATTACAATGACTGCCCCCACTACCGCAATTCGCGTTGGCGGCGGAACTGTTAATATTCCATTTACTCTTGCAGATCAATACGGAAATGCGATGACTACTGCAAGCCTTGGTTGGGATCCTACTGATGTTCAACTCAACAGTTCAAACACTGCTGTTGCAACAGTTACCTGGGCTGGAAATAATCTTCAAGTTACACCTGTAGCTGCTGGTAATGCTACAATTTATGCGACAGTTGTTACTCCTGTTGCAAATGCAGCCACAGCAACTAATACGTTAGCTATTACAGTACAATCCACTGCTCAACCGACAAATATCGCTTTGAGTGGCACCCCGACAACTTCACTTGCTGAAGGACAAACTGTTGCCGCTGGCGCTACAACTGGTGCATTGAAGTTTGCTATTACTGACCAGGATGGAAATCCGGTTAACTTAGCCGCTGCTGGTGCTGCTGGAGTCAAGGCTAACCTTACAGTAACCGACCCGGGTACCGTATTAACTGCTCCTGCTGCTGCTGTTTTGAAGGCTGCCGATATGAGTGGTACTGTTGGAACGACAAATGGCATTACTGTAACAGCTGCTGCCGCTACTGGTAATGCGACAATAACTGCTCAATTATTTGTTGACGCAAATAACAATGATATATTAGATTCTGGTGAAACACTGCTTGGCAGCGTATCTGTACCTTATACTGTTAGTACTAACCAACTGAATAAGGGTGCTATTTCAGTTATTGCTGGTGCAACCGGAAGTGGAGATTTCTCAGGTGCATATGCAGCAGTGAATACAAATACTACCTTAACTTATGCTCTGCAAGACCAAGCCGGTCAAGCGTTAACCACTGCTGCTGCAGTTCCTGTTGTATGGACTATCACCAACACAGGAACCACTGCAATGACAGTAAATGATGGTACTACTAAAACCTTAGCGGCTGGGGCAACTGCTACCTATACTACACAATCAACTGTAGGTGCTGCAGCAACATCTGCTATTCAAATCAACAGTGCTTCTGAAAACCAAGCAAAAGTAAGTGTAGCTGCTACTGGCGTTTCAACGCCTGCAACTTCTACTCTTACTTGGACAGATGCCGTAGTTGGTGCCAGCCAAACATATACCGGTACAGTACAATCCTTCGATGCTACAGCTCATTGGTT
>NZ_JAVHUW010000078.1 GCF_030954495.1 Candidatus Desulfosporosinus nitrosoreducens
GAACAGTGGATTCTACTGTACATTGAGAGATGGCTGAAAGCGCCATTTCAAATGGAAACGGGAGAGATAATTTCCAGAACAGCCGGCACACCCCAAGTGATTAGCTCGCTCAGCAATGAAACATACGTTAGACTGCGTGCAAAGGCGCCTGATAAAGTGGGCTATGTGCAAGTACAAAAATTTTCGTGGACACCGTCGGAGAGCCGAAGAATGGCTAGTCCAGGTAAGAAAAAGAGAGCCCAACTTATTTGCACATTGGGCCCTCTGGGTGAAACTCCTCTTGGCTACTCGACTGGGAGGTCGGCTGATCAATTAATGATCAGCCTCCTACCCGATTATGTCAAACACTCTATATTATGGGACCGGATTAATGGATTGCCCAATAGAAGGGAGGGAGAATTCCGTTCATATGATACGAATTAGATTAACTATTTTCTATCCGACAATACAGAAGAATATTATCTTAGAATAAGTTGATGTCCTAAGTACACGTAATAATAATGCGGAGGTGTAGGTATAAACATGAAAAAAATTAGAATATTAATTTTTCTCCCGATACTATTATTTTCGTTATTATACTCAACATCGGCTTTTGCGGGGGAGTCTAGGCAATTAAGTCCAGCAGAAATCGAAGCTCAAGCCCAAGCCGAAGCTCAAGCCCAAGCTGGAGAGGATCACGTAGTTGCCTCTATTGGAATTGGTAATGTGGTACGAAAAGATAAAACTCATTTCACCTTTAAATACGAAATAGATAATAAAAACGGAGTAGTAATTACTCAGCAGATACCGGCCTCGCAAATAATTACCGCTTTAAAGGACGGAACAATTACTCTGGACCCTGCGAGTCAAACGGGCGAAATTTCCCTTAATTCTCAGGCCGATCCTAAGAAGACGATAACATTTGCCTTAGGTGACAGCATAACTCGGGTAGCCTCCAATTTTGCTGAAATTGAAGGCATTAATGATAACAGCACTGACGAAGCTTCTGAACTTGCTGAACTCTTGAAAGCTGAGAATAATGACCATCAACTCTCTCAAATAATTTTTACGACAACTACTTTGATGAAAACAGGTGAAGATTCTTTCACATTTTCCTACCAGGCATTAAACGGATACGGTATCGATATTACGAATTCAATCCCTGATGATCAGATTACCGCAACATCATCATCCGATTCAAAAATAACATTGGACCCATTAACAGAGACCGGAACAATAACTGATAGCTCATCCGCATCTGATAGCTCGTCTGACAGCGATAAACCATTAATTATTACATTGGTTGATCAGCTGACGGGAACAACGGCCGTTTTAAATCCCAATGATTCCGAGGAAACAGAGCAGGATGAAGATGCTGTCAGACCGGCAAAAGTATTGTTTCCTTCGAATAATGCTCTAAAAACTGATGATAAAACAGCGACTTTTAGTTACAAAATCCTAGATAACGGTTATGCAACGATTACAAATCAAATTCCCGTCACTGATATTACAGCGACTGCCTGGATAGGATCGACAAAAGCTGATGTCACTTTGGATCCTTTAACAGGTACAGGAACAATAAATTATAATTTTACGGACACGGATAAAAGTGTCATGGTCAAGCTCTTATATAAGACAGGTGTTGGGGCAACAGCTTCGCTCAATTTATGTGAATCAGAAGCGCAGTTGGAGGCGCAGAATAAAACAACAGTAGATGATAATGATTTATCAGTTGCTCAAATCTCCTTTCTCTTAACAGATCAATTACAATATCAGATATTTAATAAATATGGCCGAGATATTACAAGTAAAATTCCAACTTCTCAAATTGCTTTGAGTTCATCTGTAAATTCAATAATAAGTTTGGATCCCATTACAGGATCATGTAACTTTCGATATGATTCCTATAATACGAATAAAGATATAATCCTTAAATTGCAAGACAAACTTACAGGTGTGGAAGTTTCCGAAAATTTAGGATACATACATTCTTGGGAACAAGATATTGATAAAAAGATCGAGCAAATTGCTTTTGCTTCAGGATCTTTAACGAGAGCAGGAGATAAGACTGCCATATTCCATTACAGGTTACTGACAAATAACGGCTCGGATATTACTGAAGCTATTCCTGTTTCTCAGCTAGAGGTCACGAATTCTCTCAATGCATCAATAACCTTCAATCCATTAGTGGGAATAGGCGCAATCCACTATAATTCTGCTTCCGACGTGGAAAAACCTATCTCTATCACGCTTACTGACAAAGTAACGGGTGAAAAGACAAGCGCAACCTTAAAAGTAGCTGAACCTGGATCCTCAAGTGAAGCTGAAAGCTCCAAAATCGCGAAAATTAGTATTGCCCCTAGGACAGGCATTTCACCTACTGACGGAGTTGGATATTTAGCCTATATTGTAACAGATCAATATGGAAACGATATTACAAATTCTCCCCTCGCTCAGGGGATTGTATTTGAAAGCGATTGTGCGGAATGTAAAATAACATGGAACAACGGTTTGCTTATTTTAACCCCGAGTACAAATTATGATCTTCTCTCTATTCCTTCTATTGTGATAACTGCAAAGGATTCGGCTAGCGGGGTTTCAACAAAGACTACAGTAACGGTTGTTCCTATGTTTCAATAAATATTTTTCGCCTAGAGAAAGGTAGGAGTTTTTGCCTTGTAATGGAATTCTGGAATAGTGGTTCCCAAAATATATAAAGAGTGTTCGTGCTTAAAAATAAATTGCCCCTTTTGCTTGCTGTGGCTCAAGCGGCCTTAGCAACAAGGGATAATAATTTAAAATAATAAATATTTGGAAAAGTTTTCTAATCCTTATACCCTAAGGTCTTGGGGATTTAGGTGCAAAATAGTGAGGGTATTGTCTGATTTTAAGAGATAATACCCTATTTTTATTGATTTCTTTCCATTCTGGAACCAAATTTGATAGAAAGTAAAAAACAAGGCTAAGCATAGCGTTATCTTTCTAAGGGCTATTTTATTGAAGAAAGTCAGAAATTATCCAGCATCCTATTGAATTGTAGAAAAATGAATTCCTATGGCTATGAGTTACAGGCTCGGTTTAGTTTGCTAATATTTAATAAATATGGTAAGGATATTACTAATAAAATTCCGGCTTCTCAAATCGATTTAAGTTCATCGGTAAATTCAATGATAAGTTTGGACCCCGTTACAGGATCATGTAACTTTCTATATGATTCTTATAAAACGAACAAAAATATAATCCTTAAATTGCAAGACAAACTTACAGGTGTAGAGGCCTCCGAAAATTTAGGGTACACATACTCTTGGAAGCAAAATATCGATAAAGTGATCGATCAAATTGCTTTTAAGTCGGGACGTTTGACGAGGGCTGGAAACAATACAGCCTTATTTCATTACAGGTTACTGACAAATAACGGCTCGGATATTACTGAAGCAATTCCTGTTTCTCAGCTGGAGGTAATAAAATCTCTCAATGCATCAATAACCTTCAATCCATTAGTGGGAATAGGTGCAATACACTATAATTCCTCTTCGGATATGGAAAAACCTATTTTGATCACGCTTGCTGACAAGGTAACTGGTATAAAGACAAGCTTAACCTTAAAAATCGCTGAACCTGGAACTTCAACTGAAACTGAAAGCTCCAAAATCGCAAAGATTAGTTAAATTGTCCCTTTTTGATAGCAGCGGCTCAGGCGTCAATAACAAAATAGAGCTATCGCTAAATTAGAATAGACAGGATAAGACAATAATCTGCATTATTCTGTCTGTTTATTTTATAGGCTATAGTCAAAAATATCTTTGAAAAGTAACGACAAATGCGTTACAATATCATCAAAGGGAGATGATTAATATGGAAAAAACTACGACTTTAAATTTAAGAGTTAATCCTAATGTAAAGAGAAGTGCGGAGGAAGTCCTTTCGCAACTCGGCATACCTATGTCCACAGCGATAGATATTTATCTGAAACAGATTTCTATGACCGGTGGAATACCTTTTGCAGTGACGCTACCGAAGGTACCGGCTTCGGTAAACGCCGACCAGATGACAACGGACGAAATTCATGAGAAGTTAAAGGAAGGATTCAGCGATATCGAAAAGGGTAATGTGCAGGATGCATCTGCCGCCTTCCAGAGATTTCGGAAGACACACGCATGAAGCCATATAAGATTCAGATAACCGACAGTGCACTTTCCGATATGGAGGAGATTTACAATTATATCGCCGAGCAGCTACAGGTACCGGACACGGCTATGGAGCAATATAACAGAATAGCTGACGCAATCGAAACTCTTGATACGTTCCCGGAACGGGTGAAATTGATGGAGACAGAAGAAGAACGTGCGCTGGGACTAAGACAAATGCCTGTAGATAATTTTTCTGTATTCTTCCATATCAAAGAAGAGCGGGTAATCATTACGAACGTTTTGTATAGTGCCAATGATATAATCAAACGTCTAAGTGATTCATGATAGCATTTGGTAGGGGCGAAAGTGTTCCGTAATGCGAAAAAAGCGAGATAGGTCTATTTTGATAGCTGCCGCCCAGGCCGCCGTTATCAACAAAGACCAATCAAAGTAAGGCTTAAGATTAAGAGCTTTGGTGAAAATATAGTAAGGGTACTATCACCTAATAATTTTGAGGGGTAGTACCCTATTTTTATTGATTTTTTGCATTTTGGACCAGTTCAACCTCAAGAATATACAGTCTTACGAGAGATCAGTTCAAGTGTTCGAATCATGATTTGGGTCAAGCAATTGGACTCATCTTGATTGGGACAAATCATAACCCCAAATAACATGAATTTTAAAAATTAAAGAGGTTATCATAGATGTTAGTTAGATTGACTGGAGGTGATAGCTAAAGTGCCAATAAACATCATCCCGTTTATATATACAGCAGTTCTAGGAACAATTCTTGTAAGTATAGTCCCTAAACCAGAAATACGACGTTTTGCATTTTATGGAATTATTTTTGGAGGAATGCTGGATTTTGTATTTGTCTCTATTGCAAATTTAATGGGCGAATTTAAGTATATTAATTACGAACCGTTTGGCTTAATAGGAATACATATCGTCGCACCAACCGCATGGACAATTTTCTTTATCATGTATTTTTATTTTTTACCTGATAAAAAGTTATACATTTATTTATACACAATCGCAGGGATAGGTTATAGTGTGTTCTTTTGTCAAACGATTACTAAACTAGGTGTTTTAACGCTAGCTCACGGTATAATAGATTCAATCGTTCCTTTTGTGATCTGGTTTCCAATAGCAACTTGGGGTTTCCTAAAGCTAACCAATGCTCAACACTTTGATGATTGGAAGCGATGATATTGCATATTATGATAGTCATGCTTCCAGCAGTAAATATAGCAGGCTATTTAAAAAGGAATGATCTAAGTATTTAAGACACTCAGTCCGCTTTAAAGAGCAAAGACCAAGCGTATTAAGGATATGTTGAAAGCGCAGAGAGCTTTGCGCCATTGGGAGTTTAAGGCAATTTATAAGTGTTGAAAATAGGGTGTTGGCACACTAAAATTCTGAGTGATTTAGTGTGCCAACACCCTATTTTTTATGGTTCGCTCTCTTTGGAGTTATCATCAATTGCACATAGTATTACTAAATTTAATAATGATAAAGTGTTATAGCGTTGAAGAGAGAATCCTGTATATTTCTTATGGATAAGGCTTCCGTCTAAGTTTTAAAACATTTTATGTTAAAATAAAATGAAAAGGGGGTTCGTCAGTGAAAAGTGTTAAAAAACAGCATGGCGTAACAGTTAAAGATATATTACGGCTCCCAATTCTCAAAAATGCAAAATTAGTGGGCGGACTTGAGGGGTTAAATCGAATCGTCCGCTCCATTGATATTATGGAGATACCGGAAATAAAGCCCTGGTTAAGAGAAGGTGAAATCCTCCTTACGACAACGTATTCTATTCGTAATGAGCCCAATCTTTTACCTAAGTTGGTTGAAGATTTGGCTCAGGCCGGCGCAGCTGCTCTGGTCTTTAAGCCGGAACGGTTTATTCTCCAGATCCCTGAAGAGATGATTGAGGTGAGCAATCGTTACCAATTGCCTGTCATCGCAATTCCTGCCGAGACTCCTTCAATTGATATAACGCATTCTGTTATGGAATTGGTATTGAATTGGCGAACCGCACTTCTCAGCCGAGCTGAAGAGATTGGAACGAAATTGACGACAATGGTTCTGGAAAATCAAGGACTTCAGGCTCTTGCTGAAAATGTGTCAAAATTATTAGATGCTCCGATTTCTGTGCTGGATAATAAGGGATGCGTAATTGCTCAATCTCCTGAAGCGAGAATACTGGATATTGGTAGTGACATGAAATGGAATATAACGGTCAACAAGCGGTTTGCAGGTCAACTCGTTGTTCATAAGGAGTCTTTAGATGCAATGGAACAGGTTTGCGTTGATCAAGCCAGAGTTGTTTTTTCGCTTGAACTTATGCGTAAAAAAACAGCAGAGGAAACGGAAATAAGGCTGAGAGGAAACTTTATTGATGAACTCCTTTCAGATTTACCGCCTTCTGAGCTTGAGGCCAAGAAAAAAGGCCGGCAGTTAGATTTCGATGCAGATACGTTTTGGGAGGTTAGTCTTATTGAAGGTTATGCTTCTAAGCTGGATGAAGCCATTCTTTCTGATTTGCGTGCCTTGTTAATAAGTGAGGGCAAGAGAAAAAATCTTCGGCCCCATATGGAAATAAGGGGAACTCAAATACTCCTGTTTTTGCCTGCAGTAGAAGGAGAAAGCACGTTTTGGTCAGATGTTCTCAAGTTATGGATTGATCATCATCTTGAGGAGGACAAGGCGCGAATTCGGGTAGGAATAGGGAATAAGTATTTCCTGTGGAATATGTATAAAAGCTATCGAGAAGCGAGAAAAGCGTTAGAAATTGGCTGGAAGATGTATTCTCAGTATTCACTTATTCCATATGAAAATATTGAGGTCTATGAGATTATCGCCAACGCAGCGGAGAATAAAGAGCTTTCTAATCTATTTCAAAAAAAACTGGGAAAACTTTTGCTCTATGATCAAGAAACACGGAGTGAACTTTTAAAAACACTTTTTATTTATCTTGAGTTAGGCAAGAACATGCAGGAAACAGCAAAACGGCTATTTATTCATCGCAATTCTGTAAAATATCGCTTAGAGCGAATTGAAGAAATTGCCCAGCTCGATCTTAGCTCAGCACAACAGTGCTTTATCTACCATCTTTGCTTAACTTGGTATTTGCTGAAATAAATTATAAGGATCATTTGTGCATTTAACATAAATGATCCTTTCTTTTTTGTAATACAGAACGTGCTTGTATAGCACAGCAACAGACTTTGGTGTATTATTCTGCAGAGTTCAATTTATACATTGAAAATAGGAAAATCCGGGTATGTTTGGAAAGGACATTTGTGCATTGAAGATAAATAATCCTCTTTCTTTTTGTAATACAGGACGTGGCTGTATACAAACTGTTCAGGTATAATACCATTAAATTTACGGGTAAAAAGTTGAAAGGATTGAATCTCTTGATCAGGTATGTTTTAAAGCGCCTACTCTATGCTATTCCTGGAGTATTAGGCATTATATTAATTACCTTTATTTTGTCTCGTGTCTTGCCGGGAGATCCTGCTGTGATGATAGCAGGCGAGCAAGCACCGCCTGACGTGATCGAAAACATTCGAATCTCAATGGGCCTGAAAGATCCTCTTTATTTGCAGTTTTTTCATTATCTCCAACAGTTGGGAAGAGGGAATCTGGGTACGGCTTGGCATACGGGACATTTAGTTGCTCAGGATTTTGCGACACGGTTTCCCGCAACCCTTGAATTAACCTTAGTCAGCATGTTTATTGCGGTTTGCTTTGCGATCCCGGTTGGTGTGATTTCAGCGACCCGAAAAAATTCGGCAGCGGATCATGTCTCACGTGTACTGTCATTACTGGGAGCCGCAATTCCGATTTTTTGGCTGGGTCTGGTTTTGATCTATATCTTTTATGCTAAATTAGGTTGGAGCCCGGCACCCATGGGAAGGATTGGACAGGATATCAACCCGCCTACCCACATTACAGGATTGTATATTCTCGATAGTCTGCTGACCGGAGATATGGTGGCTCTGAAAGAGTCGATCAGTCATATTCTTCTTCCTGCGATCTGTTTAGCAACGGGAACTATAGCGATTGTCGCGCGGATGGTTCGCTCCAGCATGCTTGAGGTTATTGGGCTGGATTATGTCAGAACTGCGCGGGCCAAAGGTCTTCCTGAGAGAATTGTTATTTATAAACACGCTTTGGTAAATGCTTTAATTCCAACCTTGACAATCTTAGGACTGCAATTTGGCTACCTAATCGGTGGAGCCGTTATCACAGAAACGATTTTTTCGTGGCCAGGGGTCGGGAGTTATATTACCGAATCGATATTGGCAACAGATTATGCTCCAATTCAGGGATTTACGTTTGTCAGTGCGATACTTTACATGTTGATCAATTTAAGCGTGGATCTGATTTACGGGCTGATTGATCCGAGAATCCGCTATGAATAGTTCTAAGTGAGGGATCATATGTTGAGCACCGCTGAAAATTCATCTTCAATTAAGAATTCTGCGTCTGAATCGAACTCCTTTTTTAGACTTCTCTTCAAAAACCGCCTTGCCACAATCGGTTTGCTTTTTATTTTGCTCTGGACCTTTGTGGCTATGTTTGCTCCTATCGTTGCTCCCTATAGTCCAATTGCGACAAACACGGCGATTAAGCTCCAGGCTCCAAGTGTGGCACACTGGATGGGTACAGACAATTTTGGCCGGGACATCGTCAGCCGAGTGATCTATGGCGCAAGAATTTCTTTATGGACAGGGCTGATTGGAGTCGGAATTTCCTATTGCCTTGGAATTCCTTTAGGTGGGATTGCAGGGTATTATGGCGGTAAACTGGGGAACGTCATCATGCGTGTGATGGACACCCTTTTAGCCTTTCCTTCCTTGATTTTAGCGATGGCCATTGCGGCTTCGATCGGGCCTGGTTTAATCAGTGCCATGATTGCGGTTGGAATTGTCGGAATTCCGGAGTTCGCACGTCTGATGTTCGGACAAACCGTTTCGCTTCGCGAAAAGGAATTTGTTGAGGCCGGCCGGGCAATTGGGGTGAAGGACAGTGTCATTCTTCGCAAGCATATTTTCCCGAATGCACTGGCTCCTTTGCTCGTTCGAGCAACCTTGGGCCTGGGATTTGCCATTCTTACCGCCGCAAGCCTCAGCTTCCTGGGACTTGGTGTAAAACCGCCTACGGCTGAGTGGGGAGCGATGATTTCCGAAGGCCGGGAATACATTATTTCAGGGCAATGGTGGATTATTAGTTTTCCTGGATTAGCGATCGCTACATCAATTTTAGGGTTTAATTTGCTGGGGGACGGTTTACGGGATGTTCTTGATCCTCGGATTCGTACCGGCAAATAGAATCATTATAGAAAAAATACACTATTGGATGGGGGACAGTTATGAAAAAAACAAAATGGTTGGCTGTGGTTCTAGTGTTAGCGGTGCTTATAACTGCGGCAGGCTGCGGAACCAATGCGAATCAAGCCAGCAGTGCGGCGAGTGCAGCCGGAAAAGAAATTATGCTAGCCTATTCCGACGGGGGGCAAACGATGGACCCGGCCGAGGCCAATGACTTAACGTCAGATACGCTGGTTGTGGCAGCTTATGACCAGTTAATCACGTATGGCGTAAAAAATGTAAACGGAGCGGATATTGCCAATACTGAAGAACTCAAGCCGATGCTGGCTAAGGAATGGAAAGTATCTGATGACCAAAAGACGTATACGTTTACATTGCAAGACAATGCGAAATTCCAAAGCGGCAACCCCGTTAATGCACAAGCCGTTGTTTGGTCTTTAGACCACGTTAAGAATTCCAAGTCGGGTTCTTTCCTTTATGGAATGGCTGAGATCGAATCCTGTACGGCGAAAGATGACAAAACCGTTGAAATTAAACTTAGTCAGCCGAATCACCTGTTCCTGCAAATCATTGCGATGTATACTTTCTCTATTATTGACCCTGCCGTCGTCAAAGACAAAGGAGCAGATTACCTGAAAAACAATGAAGCTGGATCAGGCCCTTACAAGGTAGAAAAATGGGATCCGGTAACAGAAGCCGTCTTTACAGCAAACCCGAATTATTGGCAGGGAGCTGCAAAAATCAGTAAAGTAACGATGAAATTTATTAAAGAAGCTTCAAACCGGGTTACTCTCCTCGACAAAGGTGATGCCGATATGGCGATTGAAATCCCGGCTCAGAATGTTGCTGACTTAAAGAAAAACGCTAATTTAATAGTCCGTTCCGATGCAAGTAACCGTATTCTCTACCTCGCCTTTAACACGAAGGTTAAACCCTTTGACAATCAAAAAGTACGTCAAGCGATTTCGTATGCTATCCCTTATGACAAGTTAGTGCATGATGTCATGTATGATCAGGCAAAACAAATGAAGAGTGCGGTTGCCAGCAATACTCCAGGCTTTACGGATGCGGGTTTTGTTTATAAATATGACTTAGACAAAGCAAAACAGCTGCTCAAAGAAGCCGGCTATGAAAATGGCTTTAGCTTTGACTTCACCTTGGGTTCCGGATTCCAGGATTGGCAGGATGACGCCGTGCTCATTCAAGCTGAATTAGCCAAAATCGGAGTGAAGATGAACATCCAAAACATGGCTCGCGCACAATTTTTAGAGGCTCAAAAAACCCATAATCTTACGGCGTATATATCCAAATGGACTTCTTTCGTCAATGACCCGGGTTATCATTTAGGTTTCCTGCTCTACGGCAAAGGTTCGTCCAACTATGGCAACTACGAAAATGCTCAGGTGGATAAGCTTTGGGAACAAGCGAATGTCGAACCGGATCAAGCCAAACGCAACGAGTTATATAAACAGGCACAACAAATCATTACAACGGATGCACCTTGGGTTTATCTATATGAGTACAACCGGGTTGTGGGGATGAATAAAAACCTGAAGGGTTATGTTTTCTACCCTGATGAAATTATCCGTTTCTATTCACTATCGAAGTAAGGCATATCCGATGATTACCCCCGGTTCAGGAGACCGGGGGTAATTTTAAGAATTATGGCTGAGAATCTATGGGGAAAATTAATGAATTAGTTTTAGGGGTGTTTTTTTGATGAAAGACTGGAAAGAACTTGTTCTCGAAGAGATCGATAAAAATCAGGAAGAGTTGATTCAACTCTGTTCAAAACTTTTACAGTTTCCCACTGAGAATCCACCGGGAGATTCGCGTCCGATCAGTCAGTTTATTATGGACTACTTGAAGGAATCAGGAATCAGCACAACGGTATATCCGGGTAATGAAACGATGCTAAATCTGGTTTCCACACTTGGGAATCCGGGAGACAAGCATCTTCTCTATTGCGGTCACATCGATGTCGTGCCTGCAGGCGATTTGTCCCGATGGGAAATACCTCCATTTAGCGGACTCATCAAAGACGGATATATCAACGGCCGGGGAGCCAGTGATATGAAAGGCGGCGTTGCCGGACTTCTTTTTGCAGTGGCTCTATTCGCAAGATTAGAGATTCCCCTCGCCGGTCAACTCTCCTTGCTGCTTGTAGCGGATGAGGAAACGGGAGGAGAGTTTGGCGTACCTTGGGTTCTTGATCAAGGGTTCATTACAGGCACAGCCGCGCTGATTGCTGAGCCTTCTTCCCGTTTGAATCCCACGATCGGACAGAAGGGAAGCTGTTGGTTTGAGTTTACTGTCAAGGGGGTTCCGGGACATGGCAGTCTGTCTCCCTTGAATGGAGATAGTGCCATTGTCAAGGCCTGTAGGGGAATTCAGGCTCTGCAAAAGCTTTGGGAGCTGAAGCCGAATATTCCTGAAGAGGAACAAAGAATTATTGATATTACCAAAAAATATATCCGTGAAAGGGAGCCCAAAGATTTAAGTGATATCATCGATCATGTTTCCGTCAACATCGGGACCATTCAAGGCGGGACCAAAGTCAATATGGTTGCCGATAGCTGCACTGTGCAAGTGGACTCACGGGTTCCTTTCGGTTTAGATTATACTGAGGTCTTAGCCGCAGCAAACCGTTTATTGTGTGAAGCAGGCCTTGAGGCTGAAGTTAAACCGTTTGGTTTTTATGGAAATGCCAACTGGACCTCGGACAAAGATGAGATTGTCAATCTGGTGGTTAAGAATATTGCTCAGGTAACTCAAGAAGATGCTTATGGAGTCTTACAATGGGCCTCAAGTGATGCCCGCTATTTCCGTAGGCATGGCATTCCTGTTTTACAATATGGACCTGCCGAATTGTCAGGAATTCATTCCTTTAATGAACGAATGCCGGTTCAAAATTTGCTTGAGTCCGCCAAAGTTTACGCTTTAACTGCCCTTGAATATCTGGGAACGCTTAAATAGCCTTTACAAAACCAGAAAATCCGTGCGATTGTCAGAAAATAAGCAGGAAAGGGGATTCAATATGGAGCCGCTATTGAAGGTCTTAGATTTGAAAACTGAATTTCAGACCCCAGCTGGAGTGGTAAGGGCCGTCGATGGTATTAATCTAACCCTTTATCCTGGTGAAACGCTGGGAATCGTCGGTGAATCTGGCTGTGGAAAAAGTGTGACCTCGCTTTCCATCATGGGGCTTTTAGCAAAAGGGCAAAGCCGGGTTTCTGCCCAAGAAATCAAATTTGACGGAAAAAATCTGTTAGCTATGACAGAGACTCAGCTGCAGCAAATCCGTGGCAATCAAATGGCAATGATTTTTCAGGAGCCGATGACCTCATTAAATCCCGTGTTTAAAATTGGAAATCAGATTGCGGAAGCACTCCAATTTCATCTAAAACTGAAGAAAAGGGAAGCCTGGCAGAAGGTCGTAGAGCTTTTAGGACTTGTCGGAATTCCCAGACCGGAGGCCATTGCTAAACAATATCCCCACGAGCTATCGGGCGGGATGCGGCAACGGGTTATGATTGCTATGGCTATGGCCTGTAATCCCAGTGTTTTGATTGCAGACGAGCCTACGACCGCTTTGGATGTGACAATTCAGGCTCAGATTCTTAACCTGATGCGTAAGCTTCAAGAGGAAAAAGGGACGGCGATCTTGTTAATTACCCATGACCTTGGTGTAATCGCTGAAATGTGTAAAAGAGTTATTGTTATGTATGCAGGCCAGATTGTCGAAGAGGCAGAGGTCAGGGAATTGTTTAACAAGCCAAAACATCCTTATACAAAAGGACTGTTGGCTTCTTTGCCTCGTCTTGACGGCAGCCGGGATAGGCTGGAATCAATTCCGGGTCAAGTGCCTAACCCCTTGAATATGCCCCAAGGATGTCGTTTCGCTCCGCGCTGTGCTCTTAAAATGGAGCGTTGCGATCAGCTCAAACCTGAACTGGCCGATTTAGGCCAGCAACACTATTGCCGATGTCTGCTTTGTCAGGAGGAAGATTCATGAGTACATTATTGGAAGTAATCCAATTAAAAAAATATTTTCCGCTTCGCAAAGGCATATTTGGCAAACAGGTTGGGGCGGTCAAAGCCGTTGATGGGGTTAGTTTTAATATTAAAAAGGGAGAAACCTTAGGAATTGTCGGCGAATCCGGCTGCGGGAAATCGACAACAGGACGGGCTATTCTGCGCTTAATAGAGCCGACTGAAGGTGAAATCCTTTTTAATGGGACGAATGTACGCGGGTTAAAAACGGAGGAACTCCGGCGTTTTCGAACCCATATGCAGATTGTATTCCAAGATCCGTTTGCTTCGTTAGATCCAAAATGGACTATCCAAAAGATCTTGGAAGAGCCTATACGGACTCATATGAAACTTCCGGAAGCCGAAGTGAAAAACAAAGTTGCGAATCTGCTGGAGGTTGTCGGGCTTTCCGGCTATCATGCCCAGCGCTATCCTCATGAATTTTCAGGGGGTCAGCGTCAGAGAATCGGAATTGCCAGAGCACTGACTCTTAATCCGGAGTTTATCGTCTGCGATGAACCCGTATCCGCACTTGACGTTTCGATCCAATCTCAGGTGCTCAACCTTATGAGGGACCTGCAAGATCAATTTTCTCTCACCTATATGTTCATTTCTCATGATTTATCGGTTGTTCGCTTTATCAGCACCCAGGTAGGTGTTATGTATTTGGGGAGAATGGTTGAGTTAGCCTCAACGAAAGAGCTTTTCAGAGAAGCCCTTCATCCTTATACGAAAGCACTTATGTCTGCAGTTCCGGTTCCTGATCCGGATGCTCCCAAAAATCAGATTGTTTTGAGCGGGGATGTTCCTAATCCTTCAAGTCCGCCGCCGGGATGTGCTTTTCATACTCGGTGTCCTATGACGAAAGAAATTTGCCGCTGTGAAGCCCCTGAGTGGAAAGAAGTATTCCCGGGGCACTTCTTGGCGTGTCATCTATATTAAATGAAGAAATTAAAATTGAGGAGAATTGCCATGTTAGTGAAACAGTTGATGGAGATTTATGAACTCGTTGATCGCGCAGATGCCAATGGAAATGTGGTCAAGGAATTTTTAGAGAAGCAGTATAATGCCAAAGATGTTACCGTCAAGAAAATTACGGGTGCCCAGGGAAGCACGGATTTCATCCGTGTTCGCATAGCAGGAACAAAAGGTAAGGTCAGCGGAGGCGATGCCCAGACCTTAGGTATCCTGGGAAGACTTGGCGGACTTGGGGCTCGGCCCGAGATTATCGGCATGGTATCGGATGGAGACGGAGCTTTGGTCGCTCTAGCCGCAGCTGCCAAATTGCTGGATATGCAGCAAAAAGGAGACTTTTTAGAAGGTGACGTCGTTGTGTGTACGCATATTTGCGCCGATGCTCCTACTCAGCCACATTTTCCGGTTCCCTTTATGGACTCTCCTGTGGAAATATCCGTGGTTAATCAGGAAGAAGTCGATGGTGAATTAGATGCCATTCTTTCCTGTGATACGACGAAAGGCAATAAAATTATCAATACCCGCGGATTTGCAATTTCGCCCACCGTCAAGGATGGCTATATCCTGAAAGTCAGTGATGATCTTCTTAACTTAATGCAAACGACTACCGGACGGCTGCCCTTTGTATTTGCGTTATCGACTCAAGATATTACGCCCTATGGCAACGATTTATATCATCTCAATAGCATTCTTCAACCTGCGACAGCGACGGCAGCGCCTGTAGTCGGTGTTGCCATAACGACCGAAGCACCTGTTTCGGGATCAGCTTCCGGAGCAAGTCATTTACTGGATATGGAAGAGGCCGGCCGCTTCATGCTGGAGGTTGCGAAATACTTTGGCAGAGGCCAATGTCATTTTTATGATCAAGAAGAATATGAAAAAATCGTGGCCAAATATGGTTCAATGAATCACCTGCAAACCTTAGGAAGATAAAGTCTTTCTTGATAAAGTGTACGATTTTACAGCTAAGGCTAGGTAATTGCGCAATAAGACCTAGCCCTTCTTTATGACTCTGGTAAAAGTTTTTTGGAAATACCAATACGCAGAATAATGGGATGGGGAATAATGAATCCGTCTTAAAGGAGCAAAGAACGATGAAGAAAAAACTAGGGGCTATTACCATCGGACAGTCGCCGCGCAGCGATGTTACGGGAGAGATGCAGGATGTCCTAGGTGAAACCATTGAAATTGTTGAAGCGGGTGCCTTAGATGGTTTAAGCAAAGGTGAAATTGTTCAGTTCGTTCCCGAAGAAGGGGATATTGTTCTTGTCTCGCGGTTAAGAGACGGATCAAGTGTGAAGTTTGGAGAGCGCTATATTTTACCCCGTCTGCAAGAATGCTTGACCCGGTTGGAAAGCGAAGGTGCAGAGGTCATCGTTTTTATCTGCACAGGAAAGTTCCCGGCGACTTTTAAATCCTCCAAATTATTACTTTATCCATATACCATTCTTCATGCAGTTGTGCCTAAGCTAACCCCACGAAGCCGCATTGGCGTGATTAATCCGGATTCAGATCAACTAAAACAGTGTTTGCAAACCTGGGGTAAGGATGTCGAAACCGTAGAAGCTGTAGCGGGTTCACCTTACGGAGATTTTCAAGAGGTTCTTGATGCAGCTCAAGCGTTAAAAGTGAAAGATGTTGATGTGATTGTCATGGATTGCATTGGTTATACCGTTAAAATGAAACAAGCCGTTCAGGAGATTACAGGAAAGCCGGTTATTTTGGCAAGGACCTTGTTGGCAAGGGTTATTCGAGAAATGTTGGCTTAGAAGAGGTGGTTTTTTGTCAATAACTGATTCATGCTGATGAAATTCAAACCCAAAGATACAAGATAAGCTGGAGCCAGCTATGCGTACTAAGTGGATCTTTAGCGGAAAAGGGGCCTGAGGCTTTGGGATAAATGACTCGTTGTTGGGCAAAATAACTTGATGGAGTATGTAGAAATGTACATGAGTTGAAAATAATTGAAACGTTTAATTTCTCAAACCCAACTCAGACAAGAAAGGGTAACATGGAGAAAATCTCGACTCATCAATTTATGACTTTAGGAGCGGCAGTACTCGTAGGAACAACATTTCTCCCAATACCCTCTATTGTTGCTGCAGCAGGCGGGCGGGATGGCTGGATGAGCGTCTTGCCGGGATTTGCCGCAGGAATTCCCTTTGGTTTAATGGTTCTTTCACTTATGGAACGCTATCCGGAGAAAAATCTTCTCCATATTTCTGAGACTATCTTAGGAAAATGGATTGGGAAACTTATAGGGATTATATATATTTTAATTTCAGGTTACTTTGGCGGTTTGTTGCTAGGACAAGTAGGGGATGTTTTTCAAAGCTCAATAATGCCCTTGACCCCTATTTCGGCATTCCTTCTGGGAGGGCTGTTTCTCGTTTGCTACTTAGTATTATCTGGTATCGAAGTGTTTGCCCGCTTTTCTGAAGTAGTTTTTCCTCTGGTTGTGATTGCCTTGCTGCTAAATGTAAGTCTCGCCGTTCCTAGGATTGAACAAGGAGAGCTTTTACCTATTTTGAGCGAAGGGTTAAAACCTATCTTTTTCGCGGGAATCAAGGTAATACCTTATTCAATGAATTATATTCTCTTCATAGCCGGAATCCTTCCTTTTCTACCAACAAGTAAGCAGGAGCTTAGCCAGTTGAAAGCAAAGCTTTGGCGGGCGGTTTTTTTAGCGGGCATACTTGATACCCTGGTTGCTTTAATTGAATTACTAGTATTTGGACCGACGGAAACTGTCCGTTTGGTATATGGTTTGCTTGCCTTAGGGAAAATGGTGGAGATAAGTCGGACGGTATCCGGAGTTGAATCCTTGTTTCTAGTGGTTTGGCTTGGAGCCTTAATAATAAAAATTGGCTCCTGTTTTTACGTGTCGATTTGGGGAGTGGAAACTGTCTTCGGCATAAAGGGATTAAAGTTGAACATGGCAGTTGGGATAATCTTTTTGGGAATTGCTTATACGTTTAAAGGGCCTGCGTTAATTCAGGAAATTGCATTTTACAACATTTACCTATCGCTCCCTTTTACCTCCGTTTGGATAGCTGCACTTTGGGCAGCAGCGCGATGGAAAAAGGAACCGGGCGTTTAGAGAAGCCACGTAAAAATAGGGCACTATTTCTTAATGAGTCTAAGAAATAGTGCCCTATTTTTATTGAATTGCAGTTTTGGAAAATAAGTGGAAAATAAATTTTAGGGAAAATATTTTAAAACTTTTTTAATCGCCACTGCGTCTATTAAGTGCTAGCATATAAGATGCGTATCTTATAATGAAAGGAATTCAAGGATGCCTATTTTAAAAAAACAAGTTGCAGATTATATTCTCAAAGAAAAAGAAAAACACTATCGGCTGGCTTTTAGCTACGTGAAAAATGTTGACGATGCCTTGGATATTGTCCAAGAGTCTATTTATAAAGCACTTTCCTCAATGGATTCATTAAAAGAGCCCAGCCATATCAAGACTTGGTTTTATCGTATTGTAGTAAATACTGCTTTAGATTTTCTGCGAAAAAGAAAAAAGGTAATGATTGTTGATAATGTGGCTTTAACTGGCTATGATTCCGGTACGGTCGATAATTATCAAGATTTTGACTTACAAAAGGCCCTGGAGGATTTGCCGGAAAAATATCGCAGCATCATCATCCTAAGGTATTTTGAGGATTTAAAAATTGAAGAAGTAGCGGAAATACTTAATAGCAATGTCAACACGGTAAAAACCCAACTTTATAAAGCTTTGGAAAAGCTACGCCTTAATTTTAAAATGGAAGGAAACTTCAATAATGAATGCTGAAGAATTTGAACAACTGAAAAAGGATTATTTAGGGACACCTATTCCTGAGGAATTGGACCCTGTGGTTAAAAAAGCATTGAAAAAAGGCGGGATAAATGTGTCAAAATACAACAGTCGGTCCAAGGCTTTAAAAGCAGCTGCAGTCTTCCTGGTTGCTTCTTTGGCTTTGCTTATCGTCGGGGTAAATACCAGCCCCGTCTTTGCCCAGGCTATGCTCAAAATCCCTTTAGTCGGCAGTATCGTTGAAGTGGTAACCTTCAGGGAATATAAATTAGACGAGGACACATTTAAGGTTAATATTAAAGTGCCGGCTATTAAAGGTTTGGAAAATAAAGATTTAGAAAATAGCTTAAATGAAAAATACCTTCAGGAAGATGAAAAGTTATACGCCCAATTCCAGACTGAGATGGAGGATATAAAAGCAAAAGGCGGCGGACACCTGGGGGTAGACAGTGGCTATGTAGTTAAAGCCGATAATGAGAGGATATTATCTATAGGGCGTTATGTGGTAAATACTGTAGGTTCTTCATCGACTACTTTCCAATATGATACTATTGATAAAAAGAAGAAAGTTTTATTGACTTTGCCAAGCTTATTTAAAGACGACTCCTATGTAAATGTCATAAGTGACAATATTAAAAGTCAGATGCTCCAACAGCATCAAGCTGATGAAAATAAGACTTATTGGGTAAAAGGTATTGAAACAGAGGGCTTTGAGGAATCTTTTGAAAAGATCTCTCCAAAACAAAACTTCTATATTAACTCAGATAATAAACTGGTAATTTCTTTTGATAAATATGAAGTTGCCCCCGGCTATATGGGTGTAGTGGACTTCGTGATTCCAACTGAAGTTATAGCAGATATTTTAGTTGGCAATGAGTATATTAACTAATCAATTAGTTTAAGATCACCGAAGCCGTTCCGGTTTTAGTGCCAACGGTTTCGTCTTCGCTAAGACTCGGCAAAGCCGGGTCTTTTTTACGCTATCTGTAAGCTTATCAGGAAGATAGTTACAGGCGGATAATTTTAATGGTTGACAGGCTGTGAAAATCCTCATAAAATGAAATGCGAGTAAATATGCAATTAAGTGCATAAATTCTCTTGAAAGTCAGGGACATAAAAAATGAAAATAGTTTTTGGACATGGTAAATATATCCGAGGAGAAGGTCTGATCGGCCAGGTCGGAGCCTATGCAGGCTCTTTTGGCCAAAGGGTTTGTTTATTTGGCGGCAGGAAATCGCTAGCGATAGTAGCTGAACCGATAACTAAGGGCCTTTCACAGCACGGTTTAGAGATGCTTCCTCCTATTTGGTACGGAGGAGAATGCAGTGAACGCAATATTTACAACTTAAAAAATCAAGTTGAGGAGTTTCACCCCGATGTTCTTTTAGTTGCCGGTGGCGGAAAAGCACTGGATACCGTTAAAGCTTTGGGATACCTGCTGGACCTTCCGGTGATTGCAATCCCCACGATTGCCTCGACCTGCGCCGCAGGAACCTGTATATCCATTCTCTATGATGATAAAGGAGAGTTTCTGGAGATCAGCCGCAAGTCCAAAAATCCGGAACTGATTTTAGTGGATACTCAAATTATTCTTGAAGCACCCGGGCGCTATCTGATTTCCGGGATCGGCGATACGTTAGCAAAATGGTTTGAATCCAAGGCTTCGAACCAAAAAGCGGTACCGAATGCTTTTAACTGTGGTGCCGTTGAGTTAGCACGATTTGTTTATGAACTTTTACTAAAGGAAGGAAAATCTGCGGCTGAGTCCATACATAAAGGGGTTGTTTCCCAGGAACTCGAAGACGTTATTGATGCCATTATCGCGGTGAGCGGCAGTATCAGCAACTACGGCGGAGATGATTGCCGGACTGCCGGAGCTCATGCTGTTTATTCAGGGCTTACGATTTTTCCCGAGGTTCATGAAACGTATCACGGGGAAATCGTTGCTTTCGGAATCTTGACTCAATTGGCCATGGAAGGCCGCCCGGATGAAGAACTATTGGACGTCATTGCTTACTATAAACAAGTGAATTTACCCTGTACCTTAGGCGAGATGGGGATTGATTCTTCCCGTATTTCGGAAGAACAATGGCAAACACTGGGCAGGGTTACCGTCGGGATTGAAGATATGGCCAATATGCCTTTTGAAGTGACCCCCCAAATGGTGATTGAGGGAATTCGCCGGGCAGATCAACTGGGGCACACAGTTCTTTAATTTTAAAGCAGTTTATTGCTTTGCGGGGAGAAGGAGAGAGCTCAATGAATGTTAAGAACATCGTCCGCAAGGTTTATCCTAAGTTAACACCTTATAAGTGCGAGCTGGCGGATCTACCAGTCGAAGAAATTAAAGCGGTTCTCGGCCGGGAGACAGTCTATAAGCTATCCTTCAATGAAAGTCCGTTAGGTCCATCGCCTAAAGTAATCCAAGCAATGAAGGATTCCCTGAGCAATTTAAACCTTTATCCCAGCTCAGCAGGGGACTTGATTATGAAGAAGATAGCCAAGATCGAAGGAGTCAGCTCCAATCAGGTTATTCTTTCCAATGGTGCTGATGAAATGATCATCCTGATAGCCCAAACGTTTTTGGAGCCGGAGGATGAGGTCATTATTCCGAAACTGAGTTTCATACAATACCTGGCGGCGACGAATCTAATGGGTGCTAAACCGGTTTTTTCTGAAATGAAAGAAGATTACTCTTATAATCTGGAGGATATACTCAGCAAAATAACCTCAAAGACGAAAGCCATCTTCTTGTGCAATCCCAACAATCCAACGGGTACGATCATTCCTAAAACTGAACTTGTGAATTTTTTGAGCAAAATACCGGATCATATTCTGGTCGTTATTGATGAAGCCTACCAGGAATATGCCGTCTCACCTGAATTTCAATCCGGCGTTCGTTATTTAACGGAGCATAAGTTTCTCTTTGTGGTCCGCACCTTTTCTAAGGCTTATTCTTTGGCCGGTGCGCGCCTAGGATATGGTCTTGGGACAACGGAAGTGATTGAGGCTATAAACCATGTGCGTCCGCCCTTTAATGTCAATGCGGTTGTCCAGGCGGGAGCATTAGCCAGTTTAGAGGACATTGAACATCTTCAGGAAGCAAGGACCCTCAATCATCAAGGCAAGGAATTGATGTATGAGGCCTTTGCGGAATTGGGATTGCCTTACCTTAAAAGTGACACGAATTTCGTTTTTGTCGATATCCAAACGGACAGCAGCGTCATCTTTCAAAAATTAGCCGAGCATGGCGTTATTGTAAGAACTCTGAAAGGTTACGGCCTGGATACAGCTATTAGGGTATCTGTAGGAAAGAAGGAGGGAGTACTAGCTTTCGTTAGTGCTTTAAAAGAAATAATTCCTTAAGTGAAACATAAAAGAGGAGAAGTGAGGAACGATGAAAAAGATTTTAGCCCTTGTTTTAGCCCTGGTCCTGATGCTGAGTTTAGCGGGCTGCGGTGCTTCGAGTACTGATGCGCAGAAAACCCAGGAAGGACAGGCAGCTGCCCCAAAAGCTCCCTTAAAAATAACCTTGCCGACCTGGACCGGTTACGGCCCTTTATTCCTGGCTCAAGAAAAGGGATTTTTTAAGAATCATGGAGTTGATGTTGAGTTAAGCATTGTTGACGGTTTAGCAGAGCGTAAGCAAGCGATAGCCGGCGGTAAAGTTGATGGCATGGCGACCGCTCAAGATGTTCAGGTTACCCTGGCGGCAGCGGGAATTCCCGTTCAGGTTGTATGGATGCTTGATGATTCTAACGGCGGGGACGGAATCCTGGCTAAGAAAGACATTCAAACCCCTGCCGACTTAAAAGGGAAGAAAGTTGCCTACGAAGTTGGTTCAACCAGTCAATTATTAATGATGACTGAGCTGAAAAAAGCGGGTCTTACCGACAAAGATGTTACGGTAGTACCCATGTCGGCCGGAGATGCCGGGGCTGCTTTTATAGCTGGTAAAGTCGATGCAGCGGTAACTTGGGAACCCTGGCTTTCTAAAGGAGCAAGCGCCAACGGTAAAGTACTGGTTTCGACTAAGGAACTTCCGGGAATTATCATGGATAGCATTAGTTTTAGAAATGAAGTTGTTGAAAAGCGTCCGGATGATGTCAAAGCCTTTGTTGCTGCCATGGCAGACGCCATGGACTATTGGAAAGCTCATAAGGACGAATCAGATCAAATTATGGCTAAAGGCCTGAAAATTGATGAAAAAGAATTCACCTCGACAGTTCCTGGTCTCAAGTTCTTTAACAAAGATGATAATAAGAAATTATTTGGAACGAGTGCGAATCCGGGTTCAGTTTATGAATTTACAAAGAATGATATAAACTTTTACTTTGAACAAAAGGTAATCGATAAAGCCATTACTCCGGAAAGTATTATCAATTCCAAGTTTGTCGAAGGACTATAGGAATGAAATGAGGAGTGCCCGCAAGGGCCTCCTTATTTAACGTTATTTAATAATTGAAAGGGGGAGTCGTGATGTGGAAAAATGTTTTTGCTCCGAAAAAGGAAATTTCTAAAGGGTTGTACTCTTCGGCAGGGCTTTTGGCCTTCATATTATTTCTTTTGACGTGGTCGCTTCTTAGTTATTCCGGTCTTGTGAATCCGCTCTTCCTTCCGAGCCCCGGTAAGGTCGTTAACACAGCTCTTGATCTTTTTGCTCAAGGGGATATCTTAAAGGATATTGGAATCAGTTTTACAAGGGTGGGTCTGGGCTTTTTGCTGGCGGCCATCATCGGTGTGCCGTTAGGAATTCTTATGGGAACACTGCGAATCATGGAAGGTTTTTTTGAACCTTTAATGGGTTTTATTCGCTATATGCCGGCTTCGGCCTTCATTCCCCTGTTTATATTGTGGATTGGTTTAGATGAAGGGGAAAAAATGAGCGTTATATTCTTTGGGACCTTCTTTCAGTTAACCTTGATGGTCATGGATGTGACAAAGAATGTCCAAAATGAGTTAATCGAAGTTTCGTATACTTTGGGAGCAAGCAAAGCGAAAATCTTTAGCAAAGTGATTCTTCCGGCATCGCTTCCCGGTATCGTGGATACTCTAAGGATCACCTTTGGCTGGGCCTGGACGTATTTGGTTGTAGCTGAAATTGTTGGGGCGTCGAGCGGCCTGGGGTATATGATCATGCAGTCCTCCCGGTTCTTAAGACCGGATAAGATCTTTGTGGGAATCATAATTATTGGCTTGTTAGGTTTAGTGACTGACACTATTTTTAAGTTTATCTACCGTGCTTCCTTCTCGTGGATGAGAAAGGAGGGAGTGTAAGTGGATCATAAACTTGTCATCGACCAGGTGGGTAAAGTGTTTTCGACTAAGGGAGGCGAAATGGTCGCTCTTGATCGTACGTCCTTTAAGGTAAAAGAAGGTGAGTTTATCACGATCCTCGGTCCTTCAGGGTGTGGGAAATCCACTATCTTAAGGATTGTGGCGGGACTTGAAGAACCAAGCTCAGGAAAGGTCTACCTTGATGGACATGAGGTTAATGGCCCTGGTTCTGACCGAGGTATGGTTTTCCAGTCCTATACCCTTTACCCTTGGCTAACCGTTGAAGACAATATCGCTTTTGGCCTGAAACTTAAGGGAACTTCGCGCAAACAGTGTAAAGAAGTGGCCCAACACTATCTTGAGCTTATTGGGTTAAGTGGCTTTGAAAAACACTACCCTATCCAATTATCCGGAGGGATGAAACAGCGGGTGGCGATTGCCCGGGCTCTGGCCAATGATCCTGAAATACTCTTAATGGACGAACCCTTTGGTGCCTTGGATGCCCAAACTCGGAGCATTATGCAGGAGATCTTGCTTAAGGTATGGGAAGAGTCCAAGAAGACGATCCTTTTCATCACGCATGATGTGGAGGAGTCGATCTTTTTGGCGGACTCCGTTTATGTCATGACGGCCAGGCCAGGACGCTTAAAAGAGAATATTTCTGTAAATCTGTCTAGACCCCGCGATTATAATATTAAGGGCAGCTCAGAATTCATAAGTCTGAAAACACGGTTGCTTGAGCTTATCCGTGAAGAGACTTTGAAAGCTCTTAAGTAGTAGTATTGTTTTCACAAATCGCACTTAAAATAAAACACAGGCAGTCTTTAAGCTTAGCTTAAAGACTGCCTGTGTTTTTGAAAGATACTTAGCATTATTGCACCTCAAAATTTAATGATATTTTATTTAGGCTATAATAATGGTTAATGTTTTCTCTCATTAGATTCCTTAGCGCTAACATATACAGGACAACCCATAATGTACATTAAAAGTTGCTTTTTCATTCCATAACACCTCCTTATTCCTGCCGGGAAGATTACTTTAAGTTTCTATGTCTATCATCTCTTGGCTTCTGTGCTAATTTTATATCCATTTTAACCATAATTAAAATAGATGACTGGAATATTTACTATATCTTTAAGGAATATGACTAAAGGCCTAATACTATCTCTAAGGTTTAAATAGCTCAAATACTCAAAGGGTTGCTTTTCTTCCATAGTTTATTTGTGATATGATTGAGTGGCAGCTCTGCTAGTGAAATAAATCTTACGAGTGAAATAGGCGGAGGACGTATGTTTTCAAAACAATTCTTGGTAGTTGCGTCACTTGTTGTGTCCTTGTCAATGGTCGTTGTCGTTAATTTGGTACGCCTGAAAAACACTAAAAAACCGGCAGTGGCTAAAAAGATTATTTTGCCGCCGCTTTTTATGGCTAGCGGTGCCAGTATGTTTATCCTGCCAATGTTTAGGCCGACATTGTCCGAAGTGTTAAGTTCCGTTGTGATGGGTCTGCTTTTCTCGATCGTTCTAATAAAAACTTCAAAATTTGAAATTAGGGGCAACCAGATCTATCTCCAAAAATCAAAGCTGTTTTTAGTGGCTTTAATAGGCCTAGTCGCTTTGCGGATGATCGGGAAAATTATCCTGGCTGAGGCCATTCAAATTGATCCTGCCCAAATGAGCGGTATTTTCTTCATCTTGGCCTTTAGTATGATTCTGCCCTGGCGGATTGGCATGTATGTAGGATTCAGAAGATTGGAAAAACAGCTCAATAAACTGTGATTCCCGATAAATTTACGGCAGGCCCATAAGGATAATCTCCCTGAAATAGCGTTGAGCACATGGGTTCTCCGCAAAGAATCCGGCTTGGATTTATGGTTTTTATGGTGAAGGAAAACAGAGAGGAGTCGTTCATATCACAACGGCTCCTTAATCTTTTTCGGCATATTCAAGATTAGTGTTATTTAATCAATCCTTGGGATTTAAGCCAGTCGCTTGCCACATCCTTGGGGTCTTGCTTGTCCACGTCTACCTTTGCATTGAGCTGCTGCATGGTTTCATCACTCAATTTGCCTGCGAGTAAATTCAAGGTGTCGGCAATTTCCGGGTGCTTTGTTAAGGTAGCATCACGTATTACGGGAGCTGCGTAATAGGGCGGAAAGAAGTGTTTGTCATCCGTAAGAGATACGAGATTGAAAGCGGCAATCCGGCCATCGGTTGCAAAGGCATCATTTACGTCGGCTTTGCCGGATTTAACGGCATCATAAGTTAATCCTGCGTCCATCCCTTTGGTTGTCTTAAAATGGAGTCCGTAAGTTGTTTCAAGCCCTTTGTAACCATCGGAGCGTTCGAGAAATTCTTGTTCGCATACCAGTGTCATATTAGGAGCAACTTTAGTTAGATCACTAAACGTTTTTATTCCATATTTTTCAGCTTCTGCCTTGCTCATGGTCAAAGTATAAGTATTATTAAAACCCAGAGGTTTGAGCCAAGTTAACTTTTTCTGAGCTTCATATTGTTCTTTAACTTTTTGATAGACGGCATCCGGGTCGGTCATCGGAGCTTCTTTCAGCTGTACCGTCAAAGCTGTTCCGGTATATTCGGCATAGAGGTCGAGATCCCCACGGTCAAGGGCTTGGGAGACTATTAATGTTCCTCCCAAATTTGGTTTTGTAACAACGTTCAAATTGGTTTTATCTTTGATCAGATCTGCCATCATATAAACAAGGATGTTTTGTTCTGTAAAATTCTTTCCTCCGATGGTGATAGTATCCTTACTGGAACCGCAGCCCACGACACTAACGATCAAAAGCATTGCCACAAAAAAGATTCCTGCAGTTTTGCTTTTGATACCTTTCTTCATCTTTTGGTTTTTCAAAATAAGTCCTCCTCATTAATAATATTTTTGTTATTTGATTTGGGCCTTTTTACCTTTAGGGGTCACCAGATCCTCAATCTTTTTGAGCCCAAAATCAAAAACTAAGGCTAAAATAGCTGCCGGTATCGCACCGACCAAAATTAATTCCGTACTGGCCATAGCAATTCCACGATAGATCAGATCTCCCAAACCTCCGGAGCCGATAAGCGTGGCAATGGTAGCTACTCCAATAATTAAAACAGTTGCCGTCCGAATCCCGGCCATAATAATGGGCAGGGCGAGTGGAATTTCAACCATGAATAAGATTTGCCCCGGTGTCATTCCCATGCCTTTCCCGGCTTCGATCGCGGCTTGATCCACACTGGTAATGCCGGTGTAGGTATTTCTAAGGATAGGCAGCAAGCCATAGATAGTCAGAGCGATCACGGCCGGCAAAAAGCCTATTCCAAATAAAGGAATCATAAATCCCAGTAACGCGAGGCTGGGGATGGTCTGAAATACGGCAGTTACACCAATAACCGGCTCTGCAAACCTGCGATGACGGGTTAAAAATACTCCTAAAGGAACTGAAATCAGAATAGCAAAAAACATGGACAAAGCGGTCATTTCTATATGCTGGCCAGTTCCAATGAGAATATCTGGTAAGCGCTCCTGAAGTACATTGAATAAAGACATCTTATCGCCCCCCTTGGCTATCGTTTTTAGCGTATCTATGAGCCATGACATCAACTAAACTGGCGCGAGTCACGACGCCCGTAAGGTCGTTATTTTCAGTAATAACCGGCAAATAAGATACTGCGTGTCTACTCATTAATTCGATTGCTTCGGTCAAAGGTTTTCCCTGTTCAATTCGTGGTGTTTCTGTTAGCATGATATCTTTTAATACCAGGTTTTCTTTTTGAAAGTTCTGTTGGATTTCCCAGATTCCGACGGAACCTAAAAGCTTGGAATCATCAACAATCAACAAACTGTCTACTTTATGGGTTTGCATGATCTTTACTGCGGCTGCCAGTCCCCGGTTTGGTCCTGCTGTGATTGCCTTGGCCATAACTTCATTAAGTTCCGGCAGAATACCCGCTTGATCCAGACGTTTTTCGCCAATAAAAGATTGGACAAATTCATTTGCCGGGTGTCTTAGGATATACTCGGGCTCTGCCTGTTGGACAATTCTTCCCGTGTGCATGATGCAAATTTTATCAGCGATTTTCAGTGCTTCATCCATATCGTGGGTGACAAAAACGATGGTTTTTTTGATGTTTTGCTGCAATCTGATTAGTTCATCTTGTAATTGTTCGCGGCTTATCGGATCTAAAGCACTAAAAGGTTCATCCATCAGAATGATTGGCGGTTCCGCCGCCATCGCCCGAATTACTCCGACACGTTGTTGTTGCCCGCCGCTTAATTCGGCAGGATAACGATTTCTGTAGACTTTCGGGTCCAGCCCAACTAGATCAAGTAATTCGTCGACTCTTCTCAGATACTTTTCTTTATTCCATTTTTTAAGTTTGGGAACCAGGGCAACATTTTCGCCAATTGTCATATGAGGCAGCAGGCCGATATGTTGAATCACATAGCCGATATTGCGGCGCAGTTCGACCGGGTCTAAAGCTTCGATGTTTTGATTCTCGATCCAAATTTCACCTGTTGTCGGCTCAATTAGGCGATTAATCATTTTCATAGTAGTTGTTTTACCACAACCGCTGGGTCCAATCAGGACAAATAATTCCCCTTTCTCAATGTTAAGATTTAAATTATCTATAGCTTGGAATCCGTCCGCATAAACTTTTGTGATCCCTTTAAATCTAATCAAGATACTTTCCCTCTTCCTGTGCAAATTTTAATAAAAAGGATAGACAATCCAGACAACCTACAACATCATGATAAGTTGTAGGTTGTCTCTAAATAAGCATACTATATTGTTTTTGTTTGATCAACCCCTAAAACTTTCGGAAGAGCCGGCGAAAAGCTGTCCTCTCTTAGTATTTAACGCAGGAGATAAATATTTTGCGTGAACTCTGACTACGATTAAAGCGGCAAATATCCCGTGGATATTGATCTTTTAGATAACAGATATTTGGTGAATGGAAAAGATATTGCACGTACATGTTCTTACAGTGTGTTAGAATGGAGAAAACTCCTTGAATTGCCGGAGGCTTTTAATTAATCTTGAGTTAAACTGCTGAACTAAAATTTTTGTGCTGTCAAGCCTTTTTTAATTTCAAAGGCCATTTCATCCTTCGTTTGCTGAGGAGGTAGTGATATGTGTAAAAATACTGTGGAAACTGCGGCGGGAAAGCAGGCCAAATTGCCTATTCGTGAACGGTCGGAAAGAGAGGAACAGCGGCTTTCAGTATTTGCCGCCAAAAGCAAGGATGCTAAACGTAAGCGCGAGGAAGAAGAATGCCCGATCCGCACAAAGTTCCAGCGGGATCG
Source organism: Candidatus Desulfosporosinus nitrosoreducens (assembly GCF_030954495.1). Taxonomy (GTDB): domain Bacteria; phylum Bacillota; class Desulfitobacteriia; order Desulfitobacteriales; family Desulfitobacteriaceae; genus Desulfosporosinus; species Desulfosporosinus nitrosoreducens. Next base: position 28,845 of record NZ_JAVHUW010000078.1, read on the forward strand.
CGACCGGATTTTGCATAGTAAACCCTTTCGCCGCCTTAAACACAAGACTCAGGTTTATATTGCCCCTACGGGAGATCATTACCGCACTCGCATGACCCATAGCCTGGAAGTTTCGCAAATATGCCGAACGATTGCCAGAGGGCTGCAGCTAAATGAAGATCTTATCGAGGCAATCGCTTTAGGGCACGACGTTGGGCACACCCCTTTTGGCCATGTCGGCGAAGAAGCTTTACGAAAGATTATCGGGCATTTTGAGCATAATGAGCAGTCTATTCGGATCATGAACGTTCTTGCCCGTGACGGCTTAGGATTAAATTTAACCGGGCCTGTTCTCGACGGAATTTTACACCACACCGGGGAAGGGGTTCCTTTCACTCTTGAAGGCCAGATTGTTAAAACAGGGGATCGGATTGCCTACCTTTGTCATGATTACGATGATGCCTTGCGGGCAGGCCTATTAGTTCCAAGGGACTTACCCGGAATTGTAAAAAAGGCATTAGGAGAAAAACCGAGCGACATGATTACAACTATGGTTGTAGATATGATCGAAGCCTCGTATGAAGAGAAGCAAATTCGGCAGTCTACAGAGGTCGGCAGTGCAATGCATGAATTTAGACAATTTATGTTCACAAGAGTGTATAATAGTTCTGCCTTGCGTGAGGAACGCCGCAAAGGGCAGTATATCGTACAGGCTTTATTCGACTACTACAGTAAGGACATAGAAAAACTGCCCGAGAATTATTTGATTTGGGCGGAAGGGAATGAAACTCAAGCGGTCGTTGATTATATTTCCGGCCTGACAGATAATTATGCCATTGATTTGTTCACAACCTTATTTATCCCTCGCTGAAAATAACCACATTCCCGCGGTTAGCCTGTTCTGTTCTCTTAGAACGATAGAGCAAAAAACACAAACGTTCTCACTTTTAAAAGAGAGGACGTTTGTGTTTTATTATGACTGGTTTTAAATTTTTGAAGAAGTATGCAACCCTATGAGTAACTTGGGCTATTTAAACCTTAGAGATTGTATTAGGGTTTTAATATTATTCCTTAAAGATATAATAAACATTCCGATTATCTATTTTACTTATGGGTTAAATAGATATAAACTTAACACAGAAGCCAGGAGATGATAGGGATAGAAACTTAAAGTAATCTTCCCGGCAAGAATAAGGAGGTGTTATAGAATGAAAA
>NZ_JAVHUW010000079.1 GCF_030954495.1 Candidatus Desulfosporosinus nitrosoreducens
CTTAGCCAGGGACTTAGACGCTCTTAACTCACCGCTTGCCGAAGCGGGAGTCTTAGAGCGGATTAGTCAGCGGATAAAAAATCTTCTGTGGGTGATAATTGAAAAACGGACAGTATAAGCTAATCCTGGAGAAGTCATTAAAATCAGTGCTGCTGAGAATTGGGTTTCTGAAGGGTGAGTGATTATGAGGTATTTGACGTTAGCAATTGCAGTGGGGATTATCTTGCTTTTTGGTTATTGGTCAGGTCGTCGCCGCCGTCGTTTAGAGAAGAAAAAGGTAAAAAAGGCTGCGCAGGTCTATCCTTTAGGAAAAGGCCAGAGACAAACGAAACTGCGCAGGGTTAAATAAACCGGTCTTAGGTTCGGTAGCTGTCAACCAAGGGTTTAACTTCCGTTTCCCATAGTGCCTGCGTTACTGTGGGATTGAGGCTGGGCTTTTTGAGCATTGCTCTCAAGAGATCCTCTTGGCCTGCGCTGCTTTGGTAATTGGAAATTTGACAGAGAGCGTATTGGGCAAAATCACGCACTAAGAAATTGAAAATCTCATCAAGCAAAGCGGAAGATAGGGAATGAATTTTGGAGTTCTCTAAAATTAATTGAGCATAAACGATTAAGGTAAACATTTCGCCCAAGGCCAGCATGTAGTCAATATTTTTGACTTGCTCCTGATTGGGAGCGGTTTGTTCTAAGAAAGAGCGGAATAGTTCAACTTGCTGAAAAAAGAGCAAGACATTGGGAACCTGAATTCCTTCATAAGGCAGACGATAGTCGGGGAAGCGGACAGAGGCCAGCTTTCCTGCTTTTTGACGGAAGAGATAGGAATCGTCGGCAGGATCGTCACGTTGAGGAATGACAGGGTATTCTTTTGGATTGAAGAAGTAGTTTTGGATGAATTTAATGACTAGGGCGATGTTGACGTGAGTGGTACCTTCCAGACGCGGGATCATACCTATGTCCCGAATCGCGGTTTCAAAATACGTATCCTGCTCAAATCCTTTGGCCGCAATGGCGTCAAGAAGCATTTCAATGATTTTCATGCCTTGGGTTGTTACTTTCATTTTTTGAATCGGATTAAACAGCAGGTAGCGCCGGTCTTCGTCCGAGGCGGAACGGAAATAATCCAGGCTTCTTAGGGCATAGAGCTTCATAGCAATGAGTCTGGCGTAAGATTCGGTAAAAATTTTTTGAATATGGGGGAAATCCGTGACTTTTTTGCCGTACAGTTCACGGTGTGCGGCGTGATTTAAAGCTTCGTAGTAGGCATGGGTACAAATTCCGATGGAAGCGAAACCGAGCTGAAATTTACCGATATTTACTGAAGAAAGGGAAGAGTCCCAAGCCAAAGTTCCGCTGGAAAGAATGGTGTCGGTTGTCACCGGATAGTCTATGAGTTCATAATCTCCAACATAGGCAGCTCGCACGCCGGAAGTGGAGATTTTTTTATTTAATTTGAAGTTGCGATGTTGAGTATCGACGGTAAAAAAGACATATTCCTTTGTGTCTTGGTAGCGCCCAAAGGTTGAGACTAAGGCCGCTTTATTGGCGTTGCCGATATAATATTTTCCGCCATTAGCCAAGTATTGTCCTTCTTTGCCGGGAGTTAAGGCCATTTCGTTGCTATAGAGGTCTGCTCCATGGGTTTTTTCCGATAAGCCAAAAGCAAAGATTCCTCCTTCGATCAACTTTTGAGCTGTTAGGTGTTTGGCCTTTTCATTATCCCCCATCCAGATGGGGCCCAAACCAAGGATAGTAACTTGATAGGCGTATTGATAGGACAGGGAATAAAAGGCGCTAATCTCATTGAACTCACAGACGCGGCTTAAATCAAACCGTGAACCTTCAGCCCCATAGCCCTTAGGAGTTAAAAGAGTGGCAAAAATCTGATGTTCTTTAACAAACTTGAGAAAATCAGTATACCAGCGGCTGGCTTGGTCGTCTTCTTTAATGCTCGCCAGACCCTTGTCCTCAAAAAAGTGAATCGTTTTCTCCATGATTTCTTTAGAGGGCAAATCTTTCTGCGGACTGTTATAGCTTTGAGGATTTAGCAATAAAGACATGCAATTCAACTCCTTTCTTGACGTGTGATAATGAATGGATATTCATTTACGAATGACCTAATTATCTCACAAATATTCTGAAAGTAAAGACCATTATCCGCTTACCTTAAGCAGAATGTCCTTGACTTCTGGTTATAGTGTGATTTCTCGACTCGAAGACAGTTTAAAACCTCTCCGGCTTTTACCGGGGAGGTTTTAGTCTAGAAAAAAAACTTTAAATAAAAATTTCCATGTATAACTATATTTGTCCATTTTTAGATAGGAAAAACAAAGAAATGGTCGAATATTCTATCTAATGACTGACGATTTTTTAGACATTGGGGAGGATTGAGAAGAATCTGTTTCTTGTATGGGGGTCTATGAAAGGAGAGATGCATATGGAAAATTTACTAATGAAAAGAGGATTTTCCAGGATATTATTTGATGCAATTCCTCAGTTGGCCTTAGTTCTTGATCCAAAGTTGCTGGTTCATGCGGTAAATCATGCGGCCTTGTCTTACTGCTCTCATGAGGAAAACGAGCTGCGGGGAGAGCGCTGCGGAGAAGTTTTGGGCTGTCTTCATCATCAGGAGAATGACTTAGGGTGCGGTTTTAGCCCCTTTTGTAAAACATGTATTACCAGGAATACTGCTCTTGAAGCCATCGTAGCCAGAGAAACGCGCCGGGCGAAAGGGAAACTGGAATTTCTTTCGGGCAATGGGATGCCTGTTTTTGTGAGTGCTTCACCGTTTGAATATAGGCGGCAGGCTTATGTTGTCATTATTATTGAAGATATTTCCTTAATTACGGAGCTTCAGGGACTCATCCCCATCTGTGCGTCATGCAAAAAGATTCGGGATGATAAGGGTTATTGGAGTCGTGTGGAGAATTATATTGAGGAACACTCGGAAGCGGAATTTACTCATGATATTTGCCCGGAATGCGCCAAACGCTTATATCCAACCTTAAAGTCCGAATCAATGGTCATCTGAAATGTCGCTTTGGATTTTAGGGGGTTGTTTCGCTTTTATGATCAAGTAAATTCCCCCTAAAATAAGGCACAATGGCAAGAAACTGCCTCTTAGCACGTAATAATAAGTCCAATTTCCAAGGAGACGAGCCAGGATTGAGTAACGTTCCATTACGTGAGATAAGCTGAGAAAACCAATGACGATGACGATAACGCCAATGCTGCGACGGTTTTTCAGCAGGAGAGTGTAGTCGAATAACTGATGGTTAAAAAGATCTTGATCATTGAGGCTCAGTCCCTGTAGTTGTTGCTTTTTTAAGTTATAGCTTTCAAAAAAACTAAAAAACCAAACGGGTATTAAAACTAAGGGGATTAAACTGTCCAAACCAATAAAATCAGATACGAAAATCATGCCTAAAGGGATGATCATAAGCTGTAAACCGCGACGAAAGAGGCCCATTTGCATGTGTGCTGCACCTGGAATGAGACTCATACAGAAAAAGAGGAACTTTTCCAGGAACGACCTTTTGGGCAGAGCGTTTGGTTCGGGAAAGAGGGTTTGTTGAATGCAATGGCGGCAGAGGGGCTTATCGTCTATTATTATGGTGCATTCTGCGCAAATCGGTAGTTTGCACTTCTCACACAGAGCTTGAGCTGCTTGGTTAGGATGGTAATTGCAATTCATGGCTAGACCTCCTTGATTATCTGGTTGATTTTGCCTGGTATGTGGACAGGGAGCTGATTTTCATAAGAACACCATGGGTCAATTCACTCATTTTGTCAAAGGGAACTACTATCTCTTTCGTAATCTCATTGTTTAATTCGGCAACTTGCGCGCCTTTGAAATTGACGGCTAAAGATGACAAGTTCAGAGCGAAAAGGAGAAATCCTGCCGCCACCATGCTGAGTCCCCAATTTTTCAAATCAAAGGTTGGGAACGAACTTTTTCTTGCTTTATATTTGTTCTTATCGATGGACGCCATGATATTAATTTTAAGGTCTAAAGGAGGACTGAAGGCGACCCGTCCTTTAGATAATAGGTCGTCGGTTTCCCGGATAAGGTCAACAGTGTGCCGGCATTCAGGGCAATGTGTTAAATGGGCGGCCATATCCAAGAGTACTGTATCAGCCAGATTTTTCTTAGTATAGCTGTGCCAATCATCCCCACTTCGAGAACATGTCATGCCCTTCACCTCCTGACAATGAAGAATTTAGTTTTTCTTTTAGTAGTTTTCGGCCGCGGAACAAGCGGGTTTCGACGGTTCTTTTGGAAGTGTCCGTTATTTCAGCGATTTCTTGAGGGCTGAAGTCTTCGAAGTAGTACAGGATAAGTACGGTTCGGTAAATGTCCGGCAAGTTTGCCACGGCGGCCTGTACTGCTGCTGACGTTTCTTGACGCAACAGCAGATCCTCAGGGCCGTCTCTCATGTCATGGAGATTATTTAAGCACGCTGCTTCTGCGTAAAGCGGCTTTTTTTTCCGGCACCAATCCAGGCAATGATTGACGGCGATCCGGTAAAGCCAAGTTGAAAAAGCCGCCCCCTGTTTGAACCCCTCAAGGCTGTTATACGCTTTGATAAAAATTTCCTGAGTGATGTCTCGGGCGTCTTCGGCATTTCGGGTGTAGTAGTAGGCGGTTCGGTATACCCCTGTCTGATAGCGTTCAACGATATCATCATAGCGCTCCCCGTGTCCTTTAAGGATACTGCGAATTATTTCATCATCATGCAAATATTAATCACCGCCTTTACAACCCTTTAGACGTTTGATTATTAATTTATACGTCAATAAACGTAAAATCCCGCTGTCTGAATTTCAGCGGGATTAGTTCTGGGCTTTATCCGATGACTAAGCCGCTCTAAGACTCCCGCTTTGGCAAGCGGTGAGTCAAGAGCGGCTAAGTCCCTGGATAAGTGCGACTAGGATTCAGTTGGAGTAAAACTCCGCCTGAATCAAGTCTTCTTTATAACCTTTTAATGTTCCGGGGTTTCTAAAACATTAATAGTTCAACAGTTAGACAGGCTGCTTCCGCACGTTGCTTTGAAAAAATAAGAATATGGGAAAGGGTATAACAATCCAGCCAAAGCTCTTTATCAGGCTATTTACCGCTCTTGTCCTAGTGAGCGCTTTTTCTTCGGCAACCATTTGGTCATATTTTACTTTTAATTCGGCATCAGTCAGTGTTTGCCCTTGCGGCTGTCCTGAGGTTGTTGTTTGTTTATACTCGGGCACCATCCGGTATTGTTCAAAACTCTGATAGCTGGCAGGCGGAGAAACGATGTCTGCGACAGCCATAAAAGCGGCTACAGTGCCGCCAATCGTCATCATCAATGTTGCGAAGAGGATTAAATAGACATAGACAGTTTTAATCATTTCATGTCCCCTTTCCGGAGATACCCCGCTTCCTTTTTTAATACCGACAATACTTGCTATGACCAGAACAATGAAAATTACAGGTATTATTACGATTAGAATACTTATCGCTATCTTGATCACCTCATAATAGTATTCTCTTAGTGATTATTTCGTCGGAAGTTTAAAAATTCCTTTATTTGAAATGCAGACCGGAAATTTTCCGCCGCTTCCAGGAGAGACTTTGCGCAACAGGTCATGTATGGCAAGTATACAGAGTGTATCTGATTGAGACATAAGCCCCTGGCGTTAGCATAGCCGTTTTTTCAAATTCTACGACTGTCGCTGGGAAGGGATTTTTCCTCTTGGAGATTGGCGGCTTTGGTAAAATCCTGCGCGGAAAGATTGCAGCGGAATCCTTGCTGTTGAGTTTTAGCGGAAATGAGTTCATTGGCATAAAAATTGCTTACATCGTTATAAGAAGATATGTCTGCCTTGCAGATATACCGGAACCCAGGTTGCTTAAAAATCTTCATAATTGACACGAGGATTCTATTGAGTTGTGCTTATGCTGCAGAAAGAGTTTAACAAAGATTATACTTGCCGGCAATGTCAAAAAAGGGAGGGAGTTCCAAATGTGTTGGGTATGTGAAAAATATGGTAATGGTCAAAAGTGGTATCTTAATCCGGAAAATTATGCCCGCCGCCTTTATAAGGTGCGTAAAGAAGGGGAAGAGGCCTCGGGTGCCGATGCAGATCCCCAATCCGCGGGCATGGGTGCAGGTGTAGTGGCCGAGCTAGTGAAAGCACGCCTGAGCGGAGATCGGGAGTGGGAAGAAGAAATTAAGCGGGATGCCTTAAAACAGGCCTATCAAACGCACTTTGGGCAAGTGGTCACTTTGGATGAGTATTTACAGATCCTGGACATTGCTTATCCTTTGGCCAAAATGACCTGTGGCTGCCGCCGGGTACAACGGGGTATGCCGGATGAGGAAAACTTTACTTGCATGGGCATAGGCCCCGGCATGTATAAATGGGAACGCTGGCCGGAGACTTACCGCGGCGGAGTAGAGTTTGTTACCCCTGAGGAAGCTAAGGAATGGGCTATGATGAATCATAAGGAAGGGCGGGTACAAACTGTTGATGTCTTCGGCACTCCCTACATCGGGGGGCTATGCCAATGTGAATATCCGGGCTGTGTGGCAGTTCGCAACCGCATCGACTATGATTTTAAATTTTTATTAAAAGGGCATTCCGTGGCCAAAGTGGAGCGCGAAAAATGCACAGGCTGCAAAAGCTGTTTGGGCCGTTGTCAGTTTAAAGCTCTTAATTTGGAAGTCTACACGAACAAAGCTTATATTGACCTTGATCAGTGCTTCGGCTGCGGGCTTTGTGTGACCGCTTGTCCCACCGGCGCTATCGAATTGTATGACCGGCAAAGTATGCCGGGGTTAGCGGAAAATTGGTAAAGGGGAGGAACAAAATGATCGCTCAAATTAAAATAGACTATGCATTATGTACAGACCCATTAAATTGCCGCCAATGCTTAAGCGTGTGTCCATCCGTTGTCTTTGTCTGCGGACCGACAAAGGTCTGGAAAGGGCGGGAAAGTGACCCTGGCGAATATAAAATTATCGGGCGTTATTACGACAAATGCTCCGGCTGCGGCGACTGTGTTAAGGTTTGTCCGACAAAGGCAATTGAACTTACGTTTATACCTCAGGAACAACTCGCCCAAATGTTTCGGGCGGAACGGGCGGCTCAACTAAAGGAACGTCAGTCGTAAAGGCTGGCCCGGAATTGGAGAAGGAAGGGGAGTTAGGCCATGGCTTTAGATTTTAAAGCTTTGCAAAAAATCAAAGGCAATCCCAGCACTGAGGTTGCCCCCAACCGGCGTTTGAAAATAAATCCCGGTCAAGATTATAGGTATGATATGCCCAGAGAACTTATCGACAAGGTTAACAAGGAATTTCCTCTGGGAAATCTGTTCAGTCAAGAGAGTGAAGTCAGTGACGAGGAATTGGCTAGACAGGGTGAGAAATTTATGAAGGTTTTGATTCAGGAAGCGGATTCGGAAGCCTGTCGGGATAGAACCGCCGCTATGATTGAACAAGTGGCCAAGCAAACGGGAGTACACTTTCCTCACGTGTTTGAGAGATATATTGAGCTGGGAATCCTGAGCTTACGCCCCCGGGACGCCTGGACGGTGACTCAGGCCACAACGAAAACTTTAAAGGTGCGCAGTTTTAATTGCGGCCTCGGCAAGCAATTCACTGAGAGGGGCATCAAATCTTGCGAGGCTTTTTGTTTAGCCGCAAGCAGAGCCGCCGCAGCAAAAATCGGCCTGAATTTAGACATGACTTGCCGCAAGGATGACAATGGAGCTTGCGAACTCGTTTTTTGCCCGCGTTAAAGGGGGAGTCAGAATGCACATTGGACACAACCACGATGACTTAGACTATGAAAATTTAGCGTTAAGGCATTATGGTGAAGGTATTTACCAAGAATCTCTGGGCAATCTTACAGCAGCTTTAAATGAGTATATGCTGGCAAATGCTCTTGACCCTAAATTAGCGGTTGTTGAAAGAAAACTGATGACATTGCGAGAAAAATTAAATCTTTAAATTAAAGGGATCGATCTTGAGAGGGAAGGTGGGGGCTTATGCTTGGTAAAGAATTAATCGGCCGGGAAAGTGAGTCGGCAGTAATAAAAATCAGACCCGATGAGGTGCGGCGGTTCGCTGAGGCCACGGGAGTCCCTTTCAATGACCGAGTGCCTCCAACCTTTGTAGGGACGCTGCTGCAGGCGCCTATCAGCGGAGTGGAATTGCCTGTCGCCGGAATGATTCATGGGGAACAAAAAATCACCTATTATCGCCAGATCCGCCTTGGAGACAGCATCTCCTATAAAAGACGGGTGAAAGATATTTATGACCGCGGCGGTAAACTGGGAAAAATGACGTTTGTAGTGCTGGAGACGATCGGGCAGGATCTAACCGGGGAACTGGTATTTTCCAGCAGCTCCATTCTGATTGCCCCGGCAAAGGAGGGAGCTCAGTGAAAAGTTTGTTCGAATACCAGGTTTCCGATCGCCTTCCGGTTCGCAAATGGGTTCCCACTGCTATGCAAATCAGGCAGTATGCTGAGGCTTCCGGAGATTTCAACCCTATTCATCTGGATGACAATTACGCCCGTCAAGCCGGCCTGGGAGGAATCATCGCTCATGGAATGCTGTCCATGGCTCAAGTGGCCGCTATGCTTACGGATTGGATCGGGGAAGAAGGGGGAATTACCAAACTGGAAGTGCGCTTTGAGCAAATGGTTCGTCCCGGGGATACTATTTTATGTTCCGGCTTTATAAGAGCTCGCTCTGAAAACATTTTAGTATGCGATTTAACGGCCTTAAACGAACGCGGCGAAAAAGTTGTGTCAGGTTTAGCTCATATTGCCATTAATCGTTAATATTTAGAGGTGTATTAATTCCATACAAGTTTCTCGCCCCCCAGTTGCTGATTAGGCAGTCTGGAGGGCTTTTTATTATTTCTAATGGCTGGCATGGTTCTTGCAACATGATTTGGCGAAAGGTTCAGGATTTTACGAGGAGCAGGAGTTAAGGCTGGCTTTGCTTCTTGCTGAACAGATTAAATCTCGCTGATTAGGAGGATTGACATGGTATACGAAACGATTTTGGTAAAAATTGAGGAAGGTATCGCAACGGTTACTTTAAATCGGCCCGAAGTTTTAAATGCCCTGAGTAATCAGGTTTTTAATGAGCTGGCGGACGTGGCCTTAACGCTTGGGGCGGACGATTCGGTTCGGGTTGTAATTATCACCGGAGGCAACAAGGTGTTCGCCGCCGGCGCCGACATCGGACAGATGGCTTCAGCGACGGCTGTCGCTGTTTCTAGCGGAAACCATCCTTCTCACCGGGCCTTTAATTTGCTTGAGAATATGCCGAAGCCGGTAATTGCGGCGATCTCGGGGTATGCCCTGGGGGGCGGATGCGAGCTGGCATTAGCGGCGGATGTCCGTATTGCCGCCGACAATGCTCAGTTGGGCTTGCCGGAAATCAAACTGGGAATTCTCCCGGGCGGAGGGGGGACTCAGCGTCTGCCCCGCCTGATTGGTTCCGGTCGGGCGAAGGAACTGATTTTTAGCGGGGATTTTATCAACGCTGAAGAAGCTTGGCGCATCGGACTGGTCAATAAAGTAGTGCCCGCCGACCGGTTATTTGAAGAAGCCGACAAGATGGCCAAACGTTTTGCGGCGCGTGGAGCAGTAGCTTTGAATATGGCGAAATCGGCTGTCAATGAGGGGCTGAGAATGGATTTGGAAGCAGGACTGCAATATGAACATAAATGCTTCAGCCTTCTCTTTGCTACGGAAGATCAAAAAGAAGGCATGAAAGCCTTTTTAGAAAAGAGGCCGGCTAAGTTCCAAGGAAAATAATGCCCTAGGATTTTAGAGGAGGAAACAAGATGCGAACAAGAGCAGAGTATTTAGAAAAGCTAAGCAAAATGAACAGAAATCTCTATGCGAATGGGGAAAAGATCGACAGGCTTGATCCGCGCCAAGAGGGCGCTCTTAATGTCATGGGTTTAACCTTCGACGCCGCTTGGGACCCCGCCAGCAAAGAGCTGTGCACAGCAATATCCCACATCACAGGGGAAACCATTAATCGTTTTAACCACATACATCAAAGTACGGAGGACCTTCATAAAAAACAGGATATGACTCGGCTTCTGTGCAACAAGGTTGGAGGGTGTATTCAACGTTGCATGGGAATTGATGCGGCCAATGCCATCAATGCAGTCTCCTATGAGGCTCAGAAATCACCTAAGGCCAAAACCGCTTACCACGACAATTTCCTCAAATGGCTGGAGCGGTTTCAGAGGGAAGACCTTGTCGCCAGCTGTGCTCAGACCGATGTTAAAGGCGAGCGCTTAAAACGGCCGGCCGAACAGACAGATCCGGATATGTATGTTCATGTTGTTGAAGAACGGAGCGACGGCATCGTTGTCCGCGGTGCCAAGGTTCATATTTCCGAAGCCTCAATTTCCGACGAAATATTAGTTGTCCCCAATCGGGCCCTGCAAAAAGGTGAGGAAGCTTACGCTGTTTGTTTTGCAATTCCTTCAGATTATGAAGGGATCAAGCAGGTTGTCCATTATCACAGGAACCGCAAACGCGACTACTACCAAAAAGGGATCGAAACGGGATACACCGATTCGTATATTATTTTTGAGGACTGTTTTGTTCCATGGGAGCGGGTATTTTTGTGCGGTGAAATCCAACACGGCGGCTTAGCTGCTTTGCTTTTTGCCCTCTTTCATCGCCATTCTTATTCGGGATGCAAACCGGCTCAGCTCGATTATGTCATCGGCTTGGCAGGACTGGCGGCTGAGATCAACGGGATCAGCAAGACTCATCATGTCCGCGAAATGCTCTCTAAGCTGATTGTGACCGGCGAGCTCGGCTATGCCGCCGGCTATACGGCTTCTGCTCTGGCTAAGCCCGAAGTTTATATACCTGGTCTGGGCACGGTTCCCTATGGGCCGGGCAGCTACATCCCGAATTCTATCTATTCGAATGTCGGCCGCTGCTTAACCGGGGAGGCCGTGTTTCATGAACAGGAAATTTTATGCAATATCGCGGGCGGTATTCCGGCCACGTTTCCTTTCGAAGGGGATCTGATGAATCCGGAAACGAAGCATCTCCTGGAAAAATACCTGAGCCGCCATCCTCAAATGCCCATTGAGGATCAGATTAAATTCTGGATGAACTTTATTGACTTTGGTTTGTCAGGCTATGCCGGTACTTCCCAATATGGCGCTTATCACGGTGGAGGCTCTCCGATCATGGAGCAAATTGCCATCACTTCCCAATACGATCTGGAGTCTAAGAAAGACATGGTTCGGGCAATTGCCGGAATGGCCCCCAGAGCGAAAAAGCAGCGGGAACAGCCTTAGGATTAGGCGCCAAGCTATAAGAAAATAGAGATCAAAAGTAGAAAGCAGGAAAAACAAAGTCTCCCCCAACCTGAAAGTTAGGGGAGCGCTGTTAAAGAAAGATAGCCCGAGGGGGTCCGGTTAATCCGCTGACTAATCCGCAATGAGGGTAAACAAGTAGGTAACAATTAGAGGAGGTACGCCATGGACACCCATGAACCTAAGAGTTGGCCGGCCAATTTAGCTTCGGACTTATGCTATCTCCGGGGTCAAAAACCTTTGTACGAGTATTTGCGCGATTATGCCTCTTTGACTCCGGAGAAGACGGCCATCGTTTGGTATGGCCGGGAGATAAGCTATTGGGAACTTAATGATCTCAGCGAGAGGTTTGCCGCTTTTTTGAAAAATCAAGGGCTGGCAAAAGGAGATCGGGTCGCGCTCTTTCTTTCCAATTGTCCGCAATACTTTATTGCTCATTACGGAATCCAGAAAAGCGGGGGAGTCGTTTGTCCATGCAGCCCTTTGTTTAAAGAATGGGAACTTGAATATCAATTAAAGGATGCCCAGGCTAAATTTATTGTTGCCGCCGATAATTTATACGATATTGTCCTAAAGGTACTTCCCCGGACAGGTATTGAACAGGTTATCCTGACAAATTACGGGGACCTTCTTCCTTCCAAAGCGACGATAGATCTTCCGGAAGAGATTTGCCGGGATAAATTGTCCGTCCCCGGTGCGACTGATCTGCTGACGGCTCTTGACAACACGGAAGCAGCCCGTCAGGCTGCAGACATAACCTTGGAGGACATCGCCTTAATGGTATATACTTCCGGCACAACGGGTCAGCCGAAGGGAGCTATGCTGACCCACCAAAATGCCCTTTTTAAAGCTGCCGCGACTGCCCAGAGCAACCAAATTAAGCGGGAGGAAATAATACTTTCCGTTGCTCCGCTTTATCATATTGCCGGAATGCTGATGGGATTAAATTGCACAATTTATGCCAACGCCACTACCGTACTGCTTCATCGTTTCGACCCTGCCGCCGTTTTACAGGGGATTGATCGTTACAGATGTACATGGTGGTATAGTGTTGCTCCTATGAACGTTTACGTTATGCAGGCGCCTAATGCCTTGCAATATGATCTCTCTTCCCTAAAAATCAATGCCGCCACCAGTTTTGGAATTAACCTGACATCTGAGCTGGCGGGGGAATGGGAGAAATTTACCGGTGGTTGTAAGCTTTACGAGGGAGCTTACGGTTTGAGCGAAACCCATACCGGAGACACGTTTATGCCTGTCCGGGCCATAAAATATGGAACTCAAGGGATTCCGACCTACGAGACAAAGATTCACATTCTTGATCCGGAAACAGGTGAGAAAAAAGCTAGAGGTGAAATGGGCGAAATCGTCCTGAAAAATCCGGGAGTTTTTAAGGGATATTGGCGCAGGCCTGAGGATACCGGGCGAACGTTGCGCAATGGCTGGCTTCATACCGGAGATATGGGGTACCTGGACGAAGAGGGCTATTTGGTGTTTTGCGGACGCTTTAAAGAAATGATTAAAGTATCGGGTTACAGTGTCTTCCCGGAGGAAGTGGAAGCAATGCTGATCAGGCATGAAGCGATTGCTCAGGTGGCGGTGGCCGGTGTTGACGATCCCCAAAAGGGCGAAGTCATCAAAGCCTTTGTGGTACTTAAACCGGGACACTCTGAGCATATTAAGGCTCAAGAAATAATGGAGTGGGCTAAACAAAGAATGTCCCCTTATAAGTCTCCGCGTTTGGTGGAATTCCGTGATTCATTGCCGTCCACCGGGGCCGGAAAAGTCTTGCGGCGCCTTTTAAAAGAACAATAGCTTTCACGAGACGAAGGGCTTTGCTCCCTTTATGTTGAATAAAATTACTGAGATTACAATTAAAGCCTTGAGGGCTGCTCCAGGTAAGCCGGTTCAGCCGTTCAGGCTCCACGAAAGGAGTGAATTGTATGCCTTATCTCAGTGTCAAAGGAACGAAGACGTTCTATTTGTGTACAAGCGGAAAGAGCGGAAATTTCTTGCCCGTTGTTTTGATTCATGGCGCCGGAGGTTCCAGTCAGCGTTGGTCGGGACAATTCTCAAATTGGCAAAATCAAGAAACCCTATTCGCTGTAGACCTGCCCGGACATGGCAATTCCGAAGGAGCGCTGCTGAAGGATATTGGTTCAATGGCTGAATTCATCGCCGATTTTGCGCAGGCCTTGGCTTTAGAAACCTTTATTCTAGGCGGGCATTCTATGGGAGGAGCTGTTGCGCAGGAGTTTACCTTGCGCTATCCGGAAAAAGTAAAGGGTCTGATCCTTATCGGGACGGGCGCCCGCCTGCGAGTGGCTCAAAGTATTTTAGACGCTTTGGCCGCAGGCAAGATGCCTTTTAAGGATGTCAATCACTTGTATGGCTCGGCAACGCCGGACGAGCAAAAGGCCGGGGAAATGAAAGAACTGGAGAAGATTTCGCCGGAAGTGTTCTGGGCTGATTTCCACGCCTGCAATGAGTTTGACCGGGTAGGGGACGCGGAAAAAATTCAAGTACCCAGTTTAATCCTGGTAGGGGATGAAGATGTCATGACTCCTGTGAAATACGCTCAGTTCCTGGCAAGCAAGCTTCCCGGGGCGGACTTGAAGGTTATCGGCTCTGCGGGGCATATGTGCATGGAGGAGAAAGCCGCTGAAGTGGCAGAGGAAATCCGCAGCTTTCTGAATCAGTTTCGGATTTCGGCATCCGGCGCAAACGTTTAACAATACTTATCCGGCGGACGAAACACACTCCTAAGGTTTAGAGGGCAGCATTACGAATATAAATAAACTAATGACAGGGCAGAGATAAACTTAACAAGAAAGAGGTGAAGCTTGGTTAAAGCCAGGCAATACGAATGAGCAATAATTACGGCAGCGTTATCAAATTTGAAAAACAAGACTATTGCGGTGCGCTTATTTTGGACAATGCCGAGAAGATGAATGTCGTAGGAGATGAATTTCTCAAAGAATTGGGGGCTCTGCAGCAGGATATTTTAGGTATGGAGGAGTTGAGAGCTTTAGCTATTGTTGCCAACGGCGATAACTTTTCGGCGGGAATTGACCTGAAAATGCTTCACGAGGTCAGCTCGGAAAAAGTAAAAGCAACCTTAACTCATCTGCAGGGGCTTTACAGCTTTTGGCAAACCCTCTCCATACCGGTTGTTATTGGAGTTCAGGGATTCTGTTTCGGATCTGCCGTGGAACTTATGTTGGGCTGTGATATTAGAATTGCCGCCGAAAACCTCAGATTAAGCTTGCCGGAGGTTAAATTAGGCTTAGCTCCGGACATGGGCGGGACAACGAGACTAACAAAACTTGTAGGAACCGGACAGGCCAAAAGGCTTATCATGGCTTGCGAAGAAATAGGGGCAGAGGAAGCCCTGCAAATTGGTCTTGTGGAAAAAGTTGTTCCAGCCGATAAATTAAGAGAAGCGACGATTCGCTTAGCTCAGAAGATGGCGGCCTATCCGCCGTCAAGTGTCGCCTTTGCCAAAAAAGGGATTAATCTGGCCGCAGAGAGCAGTGTAGCCGCGGGGCTTTTATTTGAACAGGCTCAGTCTACTTACTGTTGCGGCACGGAGGATCTTAAAGAAGCGATCTCGGCTTTTTTTGAAAAAAGAAAACCCAGCTTTCGCGGCCGCTAATTCATGGCAGCTGATAACGTATTTATAGGCGGCATCTTCAAGGCCAAATGATGGCTGCCGGACGATTTTGCTATGGTTATTGACACCTTGAGTGACAGATTAAGATTAAGATCTGCAAAGTTTATCTATCCTGGGGACGAAAGTTTCGGCTCTGGGATTTCTTATTTGAGTGCAAGAGGAGGCTTCTCGATAGAATAGTTGGAATTTTTAAAATATTATGGTATCCATCTTTACTTTTTAAGCTTTACTCGGGTATAATGTTTACAAAAGATACAAAAAGATGGAGGAATAACATGAGTACCGGAGCCCATGCTGTCACAACAAACGATTTTCCGTGCTGGGATCAGGAATTGTTATTTAAAATCCTGGATAAGATCCATGACGTGGTACTGGTGATCGACTCCAATACAACCATTGTCTATGCCAATGAAGCCTACGCTCGAATTTTAGGAGTTCCCGTAGCTAAAGTTTTGGGCCGCAGGCTCGACAAAATCGAACCTGATGCCGCAGCGATTAAAGTTTTATGCAATGGAAGGGCCAATAATGGCGCAGATCATTTGGATTCTTTAGGAATTGATGTAGTGGGAAGCACCTTTCCTCTTTATAAGGGAAAACATATTATAGGTTGTATTTCTACATTTAAAAATGTTACGGAAGTGGTTGAGTTAAACCGAGAACTGCAGCAAACCAAAGGTGTTGCCGATTATTTAAAAGAGCAGTTGGAACAGTGGGAACAACTGCCCCTCTCCTTTAAGGAATACGTAGGTCAAAACCGCAATGTTAAAGAAACCTTGGTGTTGGCGGCAAAGGTAGCCAGGACTGACAGCACTGTGCTGATTCTCGGGGAAAGCGGTGTGGGCAAAGAAGTTTTGGCCAAGGCTGTTCATAACGCCAGCCGCCGTAAAGACAAACCCCTGATTAAGGTAAATTGCGCGGCTATCCCGGAGACCTTAATAGAAAGCGAATTGTTTGGCTATGAAGAGGGGGCTTATACCGGAGCCAAAAAAGGAGGAAAACTTGGCAAATTTGAATTAGCTCATAGCGGTACCATTTTCTTGGATGAGATCGGGGATATGAGTTTAACTATGCAGGCCAAATTGCTGAGGGTTCTTCAAGAAAAAGAGTTCGAACGGGTAGGAGGGTCTGCAACCGTTAAAGTGGATATTCGAGTTATTGCGGCCACTAACAGGGATCTGGAAGCAATGATCGCCGCCGGAACGTTTCGTAAGGACCTCTATTACCGGCTTAACATTGTTCCTCTTAATTTAAATCCTCTCCGTGAACGCAAAGATGACTTGATGGCTTTAACCAAAACATTTCTGGATAAGTTTTCTCGGGAAGTCGGTCATGAATTGAGTCTTTCGTCCCAAGTTGTGAGGATATTTCAGCAATATGACTGGCCGGGCAATATTCGTGAATTGCAGAATGTTCTCGAACACGCGAGTATCGTTTGCAATGGCTCCCTGATTGAGATACGGCACTTGCCGGGGCATGTTATTCCGAGCAACGGCGAGCCGTTGTATATAAAAGATAAACACGGTGACCTTAAAGAGGCTGTGGCAAAAGTTGAGAAAGAACTGATATTAGCAGCTTTGGCAAACAGCAACAATAATCGCTCTAAGGCTATGAGAGCTTTAGGCATTTCGAGACGGGCTTTTTATGATAAATTGCGCAGGTATGGGATTGAGGAGTAGCCTGGGGCTGATCTCCGAGGGCGGGGAATCATAAAGCTTCTGTGCGTTTTATATACGATATTCTTTACCGGATTCTTTGATATGTATTAAATTTATACAGAGAAAAACCCTTCAAAGATGCTAAGAGCTGATTTGAAGGGTTTTTGCTATGAAGAAATTTGTGGCATGAAATTTGCAATATTAAGCAAACCAAGCCAACAAAATGCAAGTAAGGAGCGGAGAGGACCTAAGCTTAAGGACCTCCAGACGGTTTAAGCGCAGCGCGAAACCGGGGGATTAACTATGAATGAAGAGATGTTTATTCAATTGCTGCCTAAGCTGTTATTTATCTCAGGGGAACAAGGCGGGCGATTCCCGTACAGTAATGGCCTCTTGATTGAAGGCAACAGGAGAGTTTTGGTAGATACGGGATTTGGCGTCAGCCGGCGGGAGAAAATCCTCGCGGGCGGCCGGGTTGATGTCATCATTAACACTCATTTTCACTTGGATCATGCTTACGGAAATAAGTATTTTCCGCAGGCCAAGATTTGGGTCCACACTCTTGACGCCCCGCCAATACGTTCTGCGGATCAATTTATGGCTTACACGGGTTTCTCTGAACCTTCTGATTTCCCGGTACCCGAACATTTTCCCGGCGGACCGTCAGGTCGGGAAGTGGACCGGGAGCTTTCGGACGGCGAAGTTTTGGATTTTGGAGACATCGCCTTGAAAGTTATTCATACACCGGGGCACACCCGGGGACACATTGCTTTATTTGAACCTCAGGCCGGCATCTTGTTCTCAGGGGATATTGATCTTTCCTCTTTTGGTCCGTGGTATGGCAATGTGCGTTCAGATCTTGAGGAATTCGTGGCTTCCATCAATCGGCTTATTGATTTAAACCCTAAGATATTGGTCACAAGCCATGCGGGAATTATCGGGGATCATATTCCAGAACGCTTAAAGAGGTATGCGGCAATGATTGATCTCCGTGACGAACAAATCCTCAAGCACCTTCAGGTTCCCAGGGGAGCGGCAGATCTTCTCGATCGGAAAATTATTTTCCAGCGCTACCCGGAACCACAGAAAGCCTATCGCTTTTTTGAACAGACGATGTTGGAAAAACATCTGAAGCGCTTAGTTAAACAGGGGAAGATAGTCAGGAAGTCTGACGGAAAATACAAAACCTGCGCTTAAGAGGTGTTGGTCCTCAAGGGGATAAGGCAACCAACTAAATCAGAATGAATTGAAAAAGATCTTAAAGAAGAGGGGAGTTTTATGGTCAAACCATCCGTGTCCATCGTCAAAGTAACAGATGTTTACGAATCTCTCCAGGAAAGTCTGAATTTATGTCACGGCCTGGCCGGTTTGAACACCAACGAAAAAATCCTGATCAAACCGAACATTGTCAGCTGGGACTTCGAATTACCCTTTCCTCCTTTCGGGGTAGTAACTACGAGCGTTGTGATCGAAGCTTTAGTCCGCATTCTTGCCGAACATGGCTTTAAGGATCTGACAATTGGTGAAGGCGCTCTGCCTGTGCTTAGTCCTAAAGGAGAAGCCGTTTATGAAACCTTGGGATATCATAAATTGGCAGAACGCTATGGAGTTAAGCTTGTAGATTTCAATCAGGAAGAATTTGTGCCTGTCGATTATGGAGACGGGCTAAAACTTGAAATTGCCAAACGGGCTCTGGAAGCTGAAAAGATCATTAATGTGCCTGTATTAAAAACGCACAATCAAGCAAAGGTTTCCTTGGGAATAAAAAACCTCAAAGGGTGTCTTAATAAAAGGTCCAAACAACTTTGCCACGGTGTAGGTGATCAAGAGCTTAGTTCAATGTTTCCACGGATCATTGAAAAGCTCCCTGTTGCTCTGACAATTATTGACGGCCTATATACTCTGGAGAAAGGTCCGGGACCCACGGGAAAAGCGTATCGCAAAAACTTGCTCATATCTTCCCGGGACTCCTACGCGTGTGATCTGGTGGGTTCAGCTATCCTTGGCTATCCGGCGCAAGATGTGGAACATCTCAGCAATTTTGCTCAACGCCATGGCTATAGTACGGAACTGGCCGCTTACGATATCCGCGGAGAGAGGGTAGCTGATCATCAGGAGTTTGTAGAATACGATTGGGAGTGGACCGGGCAAGACACAGGCCCGGCGGGCTTTGAAAAACGTGGCATTTCCGGCTTGGCAATTCGCAAGTACGACAGCAGCTTATGCACAGGCTGCTCGGTACAATATAATCCGATGTTGATCCTCTTTTCCTCGGCCTATAAAGGCAGTCCTTTTCCCAACGTTGAGGTGGTAAGCGGCAAGAATCGCTTAGCGTCTCCCGGATTTGACAACAGCGTGCTCTTTGGAAAGTGTGCTTGTCACTTAAATAAAGATAATCCGGAGATCAAGAAGGCGATTCCTCTCTGGGGATGTCCGCCGGATCTTAAGAAATTTGTGGAGGTTTTGGCTGAAGCGGGAATTGACTGTGATTATCAGGAGTATGTGCGCTTCCGTCATTATTTACTGGATCGCTATAAAAAGGACGCGGACTTCAAGCTATCCGACTGGTCTGTCAAGTAAAAATATGATCAAATGGGAGGAATAATAGATGGCAAGCAAATATGCCTACAGCAATCGCGACCACAAATTTATTATCAAAGAATGGTTGGATGGCGGGAAAATACTTGAGCTTAAGCGCTTTCGGGATTATCTGAGCATTGATGATGTCGACGGAATTCTGGATCAAGCTTTGAAAATGAGCAAAGAAGTTGTTGCCCCGACCAATGACGAAGGGGACAAGATAGGAGCGGTTTTTGCAGAGGGCAAAGTTACGGTCCCGCCGTCCTTCCATCACGCTTTTCGTTTTGTTGCGGAAAACGGCTGGGGTGGCAGCAATAAGGACGTGGACGGAGAAGGCACTTTACCGGCGATCTTATGTGAGGCTGTTCGGGAATTTATGATTGGAGCGAATCCAGCCATGACCCCCTACATTGGGCTGACCGGCGGTATTGCTTCTGTGATCAAGGCTTTTGGCTCTCCCGAGCAAATCAGCCTTTATACCCCCAAAATGTTTAAAGGCGAGTGGGGAGGGACCATGTGTTTGACAGAGCCCGGCGGCGGTTCTGATGTTGGAGATATGTTGTCCAAAGCTTACCCCACAGATGATCCCATCATTTATAAAATAAAAGGAACAAAGTGTTTTATCACAGGGGGAGATCATGACCTTACTGAGAACATTATTCACTTAGTGCTGGCGCGCATTGATGGGGCCGCCCCCGGAACGAAAGGTTTGTCTCTGTTTATTGTGCCGAAGATTTGGGTCAATGAGGATGGAAGCCTGGGAGAAGTGAATGACGTTGCCACGGTCGGCATTGAACATAAAATGGGTCTGAAAGGTTCGTCAACAGCAGTACTGAGTTTTGGAGAAGAAGGTCAGTGCCGGGGTTTTCTTTTAGGGAGCGCGCCGGATGAAAAAGGGTTTGGGCAAGGTATGGCTCAGATGTTTAAGATGATTAACGGTTCGCGCCTTGATACAGGGCATAGCGCTTTGGGTGTGGCGACGGTAGCGTACAACAATGCGGTCGAGTATGCCAAAGAGCGCATTCAAGGCCGTCCGATTACCGATCCCAAAGGTCAGAGAGTTCCCATCATCCAGCATGAAGATATACGCCGGATGTTGCTTATGCAAAAAGCCACCCTTGAGGCTATGCGCGCTATGATATTCCAAGCCTATTACTATCTGGACTTGGCGGAATATGGCGGAGAAGCTGAAGAAGTCCGAGAAGCAAAACGTCAGGTAGAAGTCATAACTCCCTTAGTTAAGGCCTATTGTTCAGATCAGGCCTGGTTAATGATTACCGAGGCCATTCAAATTCACGGCGGGTATGGCTTCACTGAGGAGTATCCGGTGGCCCGTCAGGCACGTGACGTGAAGATTTACTCAATTTGGGAAGGCACTAACTTTATCCAATCTATGGACCTTGTTGGCCGCAAATGGAGCTTGGATAAGGGCAGTATTTTTAGAGAATGGCTGCAGAAAATCATTACCTTTACGCAAAACAACCTGGAAAACAGTGTGTTGGCGCGTGAATTCACCTTGCTTAACCAGGCAATCCAGGCTTATCAGGAAATGATGGGAACAATGTACGGCTATTTTAAAGGGGACATCCGCCTTGTGCCTTTATACAGCACCAGAATATTGCGCATGACAGCTGAATTATACGGGGCGTTTCTGCTTATGCGCCAAGCGTTGGTCGCTCAGGAGAAGCTGGATCAAGGAGCGGGAGACTTGACCTTCTACCAAGGCAAAATTATTACGGTTAAATTCTATGTGCGCAATATTCTTCCGGATGTTATGGCAACGGCGCAAATTATCAAAGAAGCCGACACCTCGGCTATGGATATGCCCGAAGAGGCTTTCTAAAAAAATAACTGTCAGGCGGAGCTGGATTCTCTGACAGCAAATAAAGGGGGAGCGAAATTATGAAGGTGGAAGAGATTAAAAAAATATGTGTTATTGGCGCGGGAAACATGGGGCACCAGATTTCTTTGTGCGCAGCTTTAGCCGGGTACAAAGTGAGTTGTACAGATATTAGCGAGGAGATGTTGCGCAAAGCGGAAGATTTTGCACGCACCTACCTGCCGGAGCGGGTGGCCAAAGGAAAAATGAAACAAGAACAAGCCGCTATGGCCTTGGAAAATTTAAGTTTCAGTTCAAATTTGGAGGAAGCGGCCGGAGATGCTGATTTTGTGATTGAAGCCGCCGTCGAGAAAATTGACATTAAGCGTAAGCTTTTTGCGGATTTAGACAGAATCACACCATCTCATGCGATTTTAGCTACCAATAGTTCCTTTATCGTAAGCTCCAAAGTTGCCGATGTCACTAAACGCCCGGAAAAAATCTGCAACATGCATTTTTTCAATCCGGCGTTAGTCATGAAACTTGTAGAAGTGGTGCAAGGTTCGCATACTTCTCAGGAAACGGCCCAAGTAACCATGGATCTGGCAGCTAAACTCGGCAAAACCGGAGTTTGGCTGAAAAAAGAAATCTATGGCTTTTTAGTAAACCGTATTTTAGCGGCCCTGAATCATGAAGCGATGTTTTTAGCCGACATGGGAATTGCCGGTCCGGAAGAGATTGATTTGGCAGTTACCAATGCCCTGGGTCACCCCATGGGACCTTTCCGGCTGATGGATTTTACAGGTATTGATTTGGCGTATTATATAGGAATGGAACGTTATCAGGATACCCATGACCCAGGTGATAAACCATCTCCCATCCTGGTTGAGAAATATGCCAAAGGGGAATACGGTGTCAAAACGAAAAAAGGTTTTTATACCTATGACTGATTGCTCCATAAGCCGGGAATTTTCAGAGTAAAAGGTTTCAATTTAAAAAGACCTTAGTCGCCCAAATGACTGAGGTCTTTTTTAAATTGAATCTGTACGATACTGTATACTTTTCATACGATTTTTACGCTCTTAGTTCTTATTGTGTAACAATTTTATACAGTAGGTTGTCCAATGAGCAATCGTAACTTGTTTTAGCCGGATTGTATAAACTCTAGGTTCCTTGGTGTCATGGTTTTAAGCTCTGCTCGAAAAGCCGCCAGAGTTAATAGAATTTTGGCATAATTCTTGCAAATACAAATAAGACAAATAATTTTGAATATTCAGGAAGGAGCGTATAAGAAGTCATTTTGCTTAAGCAAGCCGGCAGTTAAATTTGCTAAGAGCAATCCGGCAATAGCTCATTAAAATAAAGGGTGGAAAATAGTGGTTTCTTTAAATAAGTAAAAAGCTTGGATTGGTAAATTAAGGAGGTTAAATAATCATGCCACAAACTGAAAAAATTTGGTTGAAAAGCTATCCGTCCTATGTAAAGTATCATCTCGATTACCCCAGAAAAACGCTGGGAGAATTGCTTGATGATGCCGTACCCAAAAGGCCAGATACGGTGGCAATGATTTTTGAAAACCAAAAGACGACATACCGTGAATTTGGAGATCAGGTCAGCCGGTTAGCAACGGCTTTAAAAAACATGGGTGTGAGGAAAGGAGAGCGGGTTGGGCTAATGGGTCCGAATTGTCCGCAATGGGTCGTAAGTTTTTACGCTATCCTGAAGGTCGGCGCCATTGCAGTACAGACAAATCCTATGTACCTGGAACGCGAGATAGCTTATCAAATGAATGATTCCGGCGCTACGACTGTCATTGTTTGGGAAATGCTCTATCCCCGGGTTAAGAGCATTCTGAACGAAACCTCTTTGCAACGTGTCATTGCTTTTAACTTTCTTGCGCCTGTGGCATCAACGCCGGACTTATACTCTTACGATGAACTCATTAAAACAGAACCAGCCCCTCTGTCTGTTGCCATGAATCCTGAAGAAGATCTCGCAGTATTGCAGTACACGGGAGGCACAACAGGAAGATCCAAAGGTGTCATGCTCACTCATCAAAATTTAGTCTGTAATGCTTTGCAAACGATGGCTTGGTCTTTCAATTTGAACTATGGAGAAGAAAGGATTCTAACGCTCCTGCCGGTGTTTCATGTTTACGGAATGACGAATTGTGTAAATTATGCCGTTGCCACTGCAGCGACTCAAATACTTTTGCCCCGTTTTGAAATAGATAAGGTCCTGGAGGCCATTAATAAATACAGGCCAACGCTCTTCCCAGGGGCTCCCACTATGTTTATGGCTATTAACAACCACCCGCGTGTTGAAGAGTATTGGGAAAGCTTAGCGGCAATTAAAGTTTGTAACAGCGGTTCGGCCCCCCTTCCTTTAGAAGTCGCCCAAAGATTTGCCAAAGTGACGCAAGGAGAAGGAAATCTTGTGGAAGGGTATGGCCTTTCCGAAGCTTCCCCGGTAACTCACAGCAATCCCTTGGATCGTCCTACGCGGGAAGGTTCCATTGGCCTTCCTTTTCCTGATACGGATTGTGTCATCATGGATTTAGAGACGGGGACGAAAGTACTTCCTGTAGGGGAGATTGGCGAGCTATGTATTAAAGGTCCTCAAGTTATGAAAGGCTATTGGCATAAGCCTGAGGAAACGGAAGCAACCTTGCGTGATGGCTGGCTGCATACGGGGGATATCGCCAGGATGGATGAAGACGGTTATTTTTACATCATTGACCGCAAGAAGGATATGATTATTGCGGGTGGTTTTAACATTTATCCTCGCGATATTGAGGAAATTCTCTACGAACACCCCAAGGTGAAAGAGGTTGTCGTTGCGGGAGTGCCCGACCAATACCGCGGAGAAACCACTAAAGCGTACATTGTACTGCATTCCGATGTGGAAGCAACGGAACAGGAATTTATTACTTTTTGCCGGGGCAAGATGGCTGCTTTTAAGATACCGCACCTTGTAGAGTTTAGAGATGAGCTGCCCAGAACCATTGTAGGAAAAGTTTTGAGACGGCAGCTCGTGGAAGAAGAAAAAGCTAAACTGCAAACTGCTGCGGCTAGCCAGTGCTCCAATTAGTCATTGAACAGAACCCTAAGATTAAGGTGGAGAGGTCCTTCATAAATGCCATGAGCCGGGAGAAGGGGATCAGAGTAAAACTTTCATAATTGATTCTAAAGGTGCCGCGAGAAGAAGATCTGCGGCGCCTGTAATTTTGCCGGCTGTTCAAACCTTGCAGACCTTTGCAGTGCCAAATTTAGCCCGCCATTTGCCGGAGACAATACGGATAAGCCAATCTCCGAGTTTGACAGCCGCCAGTGCTAAAACAATACCGGCGAGAACATCGGTAACCCAATGAATTTCCAGATAAAGCGTTGAATAGATCACGGAAAGGCAAAAAAATGTCCAAACATAACGAAAGAGTTTATCCTTTTCCCGCCAAGCTAACAAAAGCATGGCAAAAGCAATTGAAGTATGCATGGAGGGGAAGCAGTTGACAACAACAACGGCTGCGTCGGCCGCCGAAAGATTGCGGGCCATGCCGTCAGGCTGGCCTAAAACATACCATACTTCGTTGACATGAATGGTTAAATAGAAGGGAAAGATGAGGAGAAACTGCAGGATATGGGCCGACAGACTATAGCGAATCATTTTTAAGGAGTCCTTGGCCCAAAACGAGCGAAAGATGGGTATCAGAACCGGAAGAGTAAAGCCGTTGGCATAAATCCAGCGAAAGTAGCCGGTTAACCAGGGAGTTTGAATTATCCGGAATAGCCGGCCGTCATTTCCGGGGATTGACTTAAAGAGGGCATCTAAATCCAGAAGGTGAGTGCGTGTTCCTAATTGCCAATAAACGACGTCATTCCAGATGGGAGGGAAATACTGCCACATCAGAATTGGAAATAAGACTAAAGGTATGCCAAGACTTAAAAAGCGCTGCCAAGGCAGGGCTAAACGGTCAGATCCCACATTCCAGAAGGCCCCGATAAGCAAAAGATAGGAGTAGTGGGCGGAGCGGTTGGGAGCAATTAAAACAAAGAGCGCTACCGCCACTAAACATAAACGCAGAAAGTGTTTTTTAGGCCAGTCTGTCCAGTGATAAAGCGTTTTTAGATCTAGGGAAGATATCATGGGGTCTTAATCAATCCTTTCCTGGGGTTTAAGGCCGAAGCTCCAAGTTATAAGGGGGACGGATTCAGAAACGGAGGGGCAGCTGCAATCGATAAGCCCGAACCTTGTGAGAAGATCTCCAAGTTTGGTAGCCTTGAGTCAGAGGGTAAAGAATCAATAAGCCAAGCAGCCAAATAACAGCACCGGCCCAAAGGGGAAGAGTGTTGAAGCGCCCTAAGATTGCCGGAATTGCAGCATAGAGCCAGAGGTGAGTATTATAAAAGAACAAGGGCGCTCGGCCAAAATTCTCCAGTATTTTGCTCAGTTTTGCTGTCTGAGGAAGCTTGTAGAAGAGGAAAAGCAAGAGGAATATAAGCCCAAGGTAGAGCAAAAAATAATCTATACTGGGAGGGTATTTGGAAAGTCCAAAAAAACCTTGCAAAGTTCCATCAGGGAGAAGATAATCACCGATTCCGGCGGCGCGTAAAACGAAGAAAAGAGTGATACTGCATAATCCGGAAACTGCGAACCTCTTTGCTTCATGTGCAATCCCGCGTTTTTCTACATAGGTCTTTCCGTACAGCCAGCCCAGTGCCAGCGGTAAAAGCCAGGGAATTAAAGGGAAATTATTGTTTGCTAGCAATTCCGGAGAAAATGGAACAGGCAAGGCCAGAACCACTTGGCAGGCTTGAATAAAGGCTTGAAGGGAGGGAAAGCTTGTCGCCAAACTGGGAAGAAGGGCTTGACTGAGTAAATAAAGAGATATGACCAGTCCCAGGAGTTTCCAAGGCGAAATCCGGCGTCCTAAAGAAAAAGCTATGAAGCCTAAGCCTATGGAGGAAAGAACACTCAGGGAAAAAAATGTCCCGATTGTAGTGATGGATAATGATTTGGCTTGAACAAAGAGAGGGAGATTAAAAGCGGGAGAAGCAATTAAGAGCTGCAAGGCTATAAGAAGGAATCCTCTTTTCCATAAATATTTGTCAATACTCCAATTGGAGGCTCCGGCTGCTTCGCGTTTTTTGACTGACAAAGCTAAAACGTAACCGGCTATAAAGAAAAAACCCGGAGCGCAAAGGCTGGACAGAAACATGACGAGCAAGCTGAGAAAGGTGGTATTTCCCAAGGGGTTGAAGGTTAAGGTCCCCTTGATTAGGAGCGGCAATCCTTCATTGTTTACTCGTCCGTTACTCCAAAAATATAAGGCATGATCTAAAGCCATAAAGATCATAATCAAGCCGCGGGTTCGATCCATAAATGAAAGTCTCAAAATTTATCATCTCATTTCTTAATGTTACCCTAACTGCTTCGGTTATAGATTATACTCCCCAAAAATATCGAAAATCTGCGCAAACCATGAACAACTTATTAAGAAATGGTCAAGATAGTTAAAATTATACTTATTTGGATGAAAATACATTGCTTTATAAACACCTAAGACATCGGACAAAACTCTTAAGGCTGGAAAAATCTAAGTATCTTTTCGTGAGGGTATTTTGCAGCTATGCCCTATATTGAAGGATTCTTTAGGACCATGTCGAATTTCCTAATAGACTGCAATTTTTAAGCAAGCTATTATAATAACATGCGATTATGTAAATAAGTTCACTCGGCTTAGGTGAGGAAGGATTATTGAATTGGCGGTAATGAAGGTATCTGTACGGGATTTGGTTGAATTTGTGCTTAAGAAAGGAGATTTGCAGCCGGGTTTGCTTGGGGCTGCGCGAACTCAAGATGGGATTAAGGCGCACCAGTTCATTCAAAGACTAAACGGTACGGATTATCTCCCTGAAGTAACTCTATCCTATCTTTATGTTCCTCAGGAAAAGCAGGCTGTAAGAACCCCGAATGGGGAGATCAGCCTGGAAGTAAAAGGCCGGGCCGACGGGATTATTAAAAGAGAATCCGGGGATTGCGTGGATGAGATCAAAACGACAACTTTGGATTTAGCTCTGATTGACGAATCTTTAAGCGACCTGCACTGGGCTCAGGCCCAGTGCTATGCCTTTATGTATGCCGTTCGTGAAAACCTGGAGACGATGGAAGTTCAGCTTACCTATTATCAGCTCGATACTGCCGAGACCCAAAAAATTAACAAGTGGTTTTCTAGGAAAGAACTGACGGAATTCTTCTTTGATTTAGCGGAGCGCTATTTGGCTTGGGCCTGTAAACTTCAGGAGTGGTCAATTATTCGTGATCAAAGCATCCGGGAAATGCCATTTCCCTTTCGCACCTATCGGGCGGGACAAAGGGATTTGGCCGTTGCAGTTTATCAGACAATTAAGCATCGACAAAAGCTGTTTGCCCAAGCGCCTACAGGTATCGGCAAAACTATAGGCACTTTGTTTCCGGCTCTCAAAGCCATGGCGGAGGGATTAACGGTTCAAATCTTTTACTTGACGGCCAAAACAATCACGCGTACTGTGGCGGAAAAAGCCTTAAGTGCTTTGCAAGCCGGAGGATTAAGACTTAAACGGCTAACCCTTACTGCTAAGAAAAAAGTATGTTTAATGCCGGAGGCTGCGTGTTTGCCCGAGGAATGTCCCTTTGCCAAAGGGTATTACGACCGCCTGCGCGGGGCGGTGGAGGACATGTTTGAAGAGGAGATTTGGACGCGGCAGGTTCTGGAAGATTATGCCCGCAAGCACTCCCTCTGTCCCTTTGAATTTTCGTTGGAAATGGCTGTATGGGCAGATGTGATTATCGGAGATTACAACTATGTCTTTGATCCCCGAGTCTATTTGAAGAGATTTTTCCTTGATGGTGGTGACTACACGTTTTTAGTGGATGAAGCTCATAATCTGGTGGATCGTGCCCGGGAAATGTATTCCGCGGAATTGGAGAAGGAAGCTTGGCTTAACCTGAAACGACTTATAAAAAAGGACAACCCGAAATTGACAAAGAGTTTGACCCGGGTCAATGCCGCCTTAAGCAAAGAGAAGAAGCGCTGTCTTGCTTTGAATGAGCTGGGAGAAAGCGTAGAAAAGGAGCTTCCCGCGCAACTGGTTCAAGTTCTAAGCCGCTTTGTCAAAGATGTCGAGTCTTATCTTAAAACAAAGCAACAAACCTTTACTTGGCAGGAGCCGCTTTTGGATTTGTATTTTCAGACTCTAAGTTTTGTCAGAACCTCCGAAAGCTATGACAGCTGTTATGTCACTTATCGGCAGTCTAAAAAGGACTTTAAGATCAAGCTGTTTTGCCTTGACCCGTCTATTCGCCTGAAGGAAGCCTTGGCAAGAGGGCGGACTGCGGTTCTGTTTTCGGCGACGCTGAGCCCCATGGATTATTTTATGAATGTTTTAGGTGGAGAGGAGACTTCTTATAAATTGAGCTTAGCTTCTCCGTTTCCGGCAGAAAACTTACATTTAATAATTCACCTCGCTATATCCACCAAATTTAAACAACGAGCCTGGAGTTATGATCTTATCGCTGAAGCAATTGCCGCTGCAACTCAGCCCCAAAAGGGAAACTACCTTGTTTTTTTTCCATCTTATGAATATTTAGCGGAGGTTTATCAGAGGTTTAAGGCACAGAATCCTTCAGTGGCTGTAGTTCAGCAAACGTCAGGCATGATCGAAGAAGAACGGGAGGATTTTCTGGCGAATTTTATGGAACAGCCTGAACAAACTTTAGTCGGCTTTGCGCTGATGGGCGGAATTTTTGGCGAAGGGATTGACCTGATAGGTGACCGGCTTTCAGGCGCCGTAGTCGTCGGAGTAGGTTTGCCTCAAATTGGAATGGAACGAGAGATTATTAGTACGTATTATCAG
Organism: Candidatus Desulfosporosinus nitrosoreducens; assembly: GCF_030954495.1. GTDB lineage: Bacteria > Bacillota > Desulfitobacteriia > Desulfitobacteriales > Desulfitobacteriaceae > Desulfosporosinus > Desulfosporosinus nitrosoreducens. The sequence goes on from NZ_JAVHUW010000079.1 coordinate 28,965, forward strand.
GCCGGCAATCGGCAAGGGTTTGAATTTGCCTATATGTATCCCGGCCTGAACAAGGTGCTGCAAGCTGTCGGACGGGTTATCCGTACAGACAGAGACCGGGGTTTCGTACTGCTGATTGATGAGCGCTTCGCCTTGTCGAAATACAAAAAGCTGTTTCCTGTGGAATGGCGGGATATTCATTATGCAACTAATGCCGGCGCTGTTCGCCAATCTATTGAGGGCTTTTGGGCTAAAGCCGATCCCGCCGTTGGAGATGAAGCGAATGAGTGAGAGGGTCTTCATGTCATGATGTTTGGCAGTAAGTTATTAACCTGAAGGGAAGAACCTTTAAATGTAGGATTGCAAATTTCCTGCTTAAATTTAAGAGTTAATGAGGTTATTATGGTTGCTTATTTTTTCCCGATCCTTCTGATTGTGGCCTCCAATGTTGTCTATAATATATGTCAGAAGACAACTCCGCAAAATGTGAATCCTTTCTCGGCCTTGCTGGTAACCTATCTGACAGCAGCACTGCTGACCGTGCTGGCGGCCTTATTCTATAAAACAGATAAAGGGTTTCTGGACTCCTTTAGCAAATTAAACTGGACAAGCTTTGTTTTGGGGTTAGCTATTGTGGGACTCGAAGCGGGCTATCTGGTGGCCTATCGGGTGGGCTGGAACCTTGGAGTTGGCTCCTTAGTTGCCAACATTATCCTGGCAATTGTGCTTATCCCTATCAGTATTTTGTTCTTTAATGAAGGATTTACTTTGTTTCAGATAATCGGGGTTGTCTTGTGCATCGTCGGGTTGGTGCTTATCAATAAATAGGAGACAGCAAGGAATGACAATACAAAAAGAAACTGAAAATTTGCCGGCAGGGTCGAGTGTGGCAGACCTATTGCTAACTTGGTACGATGAGAGGAAAAGGGATTTGCCTTGGAGAAGGACGAAAGATCCTTACGTGATTTGGGTGTCCGAAGTCATGCTGCAACAAACCCAGGTTAAAACCGTTATTCCTTATTTTGAGCGATTTCTCCTGCGTTTTCCCAATGTCAGGAAATTGGGAGAGGCAAGTCTGGAAGATGTACTGACTGTTTGGCAGGGGTTAGGCTATTATTCCCGGGCAAGACGAATGTGGGAGGGAGCCCACTATCTATTGACCCAGTGGTCCGGAAGAATGCCTGATAGTTTTGCCGGTCTTCTTCAAGTGCCCGGAATTGGCAAATATACTGCGGGTGCGATTGCCAGTATTGCCTACGGTCAAAATGTTTCGGCCATTGACGGCAACGTTTTGAGAGTTGTTTCCCGCCTTTTGGCCTGGCCTGAGCCGGTGGAAGCGGTCAAAAGCTACCGGCATTTTGATCGGCAGATTGCCGCCTGGCAGTCAGCTCTCCGGCCGGGAGATTTTAATCAAGGACTCATGGAACTTGGAGCGATGGTTTGTACCCCGGTTAGACCAGACTGTGCAGGATGCCCTTTGGTTCAAGTTTGCCAAGGATACAAACGGGGAGATCTTCTTGCTTATCCTGTGAAGAAGATCAAGCCCCAGCGCCAGGAAGTGACTCGCTTAACCTTTGTTTTACGCTGTGGGGACAGAGTGTATTTACAAAAGCGCCCGCCGGAAGGATTGCTGGCTAACCTTTGGGAGTTTCCCGGCGTGGAATTCTTGCAGGAAGTTAGCCTGAGTGAAGCCCTTCCTGTCTTGACTCAAGCGGAGTGGTTGCAATTATTCCAAGATGCGGTAACCGACCGTTCCTTCGATAGAGATGTCCAGAGTCTTATGGCCCGGGGTCTCCACCTTCAAGGGCCTGTCTGGTATAATTTCAGTCATCGGCGCTGGAAAATTCTCTGGCTTATCTTTGACCTGAATAAAACCTGCTCTGGGCAAAAATTTGCCTGCGAAACCGGAGGAGAATTCAAACCCGAATCAGCACAAACACAGAAGCATAACTATGAAGAGGAGCCGCTTAAAGAGGTTGAAGGGAATTATCTCGTCAAAAAATTAAATCAACACCTGCCGGAACAAAGCAGGTGCTGGATATCTTTAAGTGATTTGGGACAAATTCCCCTTCCTGTAGCTTTTCGGGGGATACTTGAAGGCTTAATAAAATGAGTATTTTTTAAATTAAATGACCAAAAGAATTGCCGAATTTCCGGAAAGTTTAAATGGGTGATGTGGAATACTTATCGTCATTCGCTGCATCTTGAGAAGGAATAGAATTACCTCCTTGTGCCCGTTCAAGCCACTTTTTGGATACTTTGCATTTGACAATATTTCCTTTTTCATCAGGTCCTTGGAGTATTATTTTCTCTCCAAAAAGCGTATCCAATAGCCCTAGTGAAAAACGCATTTCCGAATCTCCTTTCTAATTGGTAGTCACTATTTGTTTTAAAATCTTGATGATTACGCTATTAATAACTTTACCTTACGAACCTTAAGATAACCTTAAGATTATTATATTTTTTCCTTTGGAGTGAAATGCTATTCGTTTGCCTGATATAGACAGTTGACAAATATTTTTATTCTGTTATAATACATTTAATTAAATTTCTTAAAAGCTACGACGGAGAAAAGTAGGCTATGTATTACCTTTCAGGGAGGAAGAGTCTCGACTGTAAGCTCTTCTATGTGTGGTAATAGCTGAAGTTCCCTCCTGAGCTGCCGGCTGAACGGAATCAAGTAGGCTAGGACGGTTCTTCACCGTTAACAAGAAGGGGGTATCGGATATCATTCCCGTACCTTGTGGAGTGGCCAATGGCCAGTATTGGGTGGTAATGCGAGATAAAGTTTCTCGTCCCGTCAGGGATGAGAAACTTTTTGCTTAGCAGCCTAATGACTCAACAAAGGCAAGTTTGAATCCCGTACCTTATGGAGAGGGCCATGTTTGGCCAAATTGGGTGGTAACGCGGAAGTCCACGGCTTTCGTCCCTGAAGGGATGAACCGTGGACTTTATTTTATTATTTAGGAGGAATGAACTAATGAAAGATTTAAAATTAGCCGGATCTAAGTCAAAGCGAAGTCTGATTGAGGTTGGTGGAGTAGCTTTAGGCGGTCAGGAAATCATCCTTATCGGGGGCCCTTGTGCTGTTGAATCGAGTATACAAATGCAAAAAGCCGCGGCAGCGGTTAAACATGCGGGAGGAAAAATACTGCGGGGGGGAGTCTTCAAACCGCGTACGTCCCCCTATAGTTTTCAAGGATTGGGGCGTGAGGGAATAGACTATTTGGTGCGGGCAGCCAAAGAAAACGGACTCCTCTGCGTTACGGAAGTGATTGATGCTCAAAGCTTGGCTATGGTTGCAGATGAAGTCGATCTGCTGCAAATAGGTGCTCGCAATATGCAAAATTTCGAGTTGCTGAAATTGGCCGGTAAAATTAACAAGCCTGTCATTCTCAAACGTGGATTGTCAGCAACAGTGGAAGAGTGGTTGTTGGCCGCCGAGTATATTTTAGCAGCAGGCAATTCTCAGGTTATTTTGTGTGAGCGGGGAATCCGCACCTTTGAACCAAGCACAAGAAACACCTTGGACTTAAGTGCTGTGGGTGTGGCAAAAGAGCTCTCCCATCTTCCGGTAATTGTTGATCCCAGTCATGCTGCGGGGCGAAGAGACCTGATCCCATCCCTGTCCAAAGGAGCTTTGGCAGCAGGTGCCGACGGTCTGCTCATTGAGATGCATCCCAATCCGGACGAGGCCGTAAGTGATGGACCACAATCTCTTACGCCGGAACAGTTTATAGCCTTGGCTCAGGAGTTAAGGGACGTTGCTCAATCCGTGGGAAGAATCTTTGTGAGCGGAGAACGGGCGGAGACACTGGAATCCTTACGCTTGGAAATTGACCGAATTGACCGGAACCTTATTGAGTCTTTAGCAGATCGCATGCAAATCGCCAGAAGGATTGGAGCTCAAAAACGGCTGGATCGTGTCAAAGATGCCGGTCGGGAAAAAGATATCCTGCAGCGTTTAATTCCCTTGGCGGAGGATTTGCAGCTTTCCTCTGAATTTGTAAAAAAGTTGTATGCCTTAGTTTTTGAGTTCTCGGTACAATCCCAAATTAAAAGTAAGCTGACAAATGAAAAAGATTTGGAATCTCTTTGCCCTCTTGGAAGCAAATAATAGCAGTGAACTCTGCCTGAATGGCTGAAACAGGCTCAAGCAGGGGTGGGAACAATTTAACAATAAGGCTTTAAAAGCGGGATTTTCAGAGAATGACGTGATATAATTTGTTTGAGCAATTAGACAGTTAAGAATCTGACAGAAAGAATCTTCTCGCCCTATTAAGGGCTGAGAAGATTCTTTTTCGAAGGCGACGCCGGCTGCTAGTTTACTTGAATAATGGGCATCCTTAAACATTAAGCAATCAAAGTAAGAAAGGGGAATTTAACCATGCTGGATTTGCTTTACAAGCGGCGGAGTATCAGGAAGTATAAGCCGACAAAGATAGACCGGGATACCGTTCAAGTCCTTTTAAAGGCGGCTTTGCTCAGCCCTTCATCATGTGGGTTAAGACCTTGGCAGTTTGTCGTTGTAGATGATTCGGAGACTTTGTCTCGTTTAGCGGCAGCTAAAAAAGGAGCGGGGCATTTAAAAGGCGCGGCTCTTGCAATAGTGGTATTGGCCGATCCCAATCTGAGTGATGTTTGGGTGGAAGACGCATCTATCGCGGCGACAATTCTTCATCTAACGGCAGAATCTTTAGGCTTAGGGTCCTGCTGGATTCAAATTAGGAAACGACAGTATTCCGATACAGAGACAGCCGAAGACTATGTGCGCAAAATTTTGGCGGTTCCCGAGACATTGACCGTTGCTTCGATCATGTCCTTCGGGTATCCTGCGGAGTCGAAGTCGCCCTATTCGGAAGAGGATATAAAGAGTTTTAGCAAGGTTTATGGGAATAGGTATGGTTCCGCTTATTAAAGGATATGGTCACATCTTTCCCGGAGAAGTCCCAATGTGCATCTTCTTTCTCTAAGCTGTATTTACATTATTTTTAAGTTTCAGTATACTTTAAATTAACATAAATGAGGAGGTTTAAAATGACGACGAATAGTTATAGCTTTAAAGATGTTATAGCGTTTGCCATTAAAAATGAAGTGGATTCCTATGAGTTTTATCACAATATGGCTAAAAAAATCACCTCAGATTCCAACCTGGCAGATACTTTTGAAGAATTGGCTATAGAGGAACAAAAGCATAGAGATTACTTACAGGACTACTTAGAAGGTGAAATTCCGGAAATTCAATTAGCTGACTTTGAGGATTATCATGTATCCGAAAGTGTCGCAGAGCCAAAGCTTACCGAAGATATAAAATTCGTTGATGCTATTGTTTTGGCAATGAAAAAAGAAGAACAAGCTATGAATATGTATAAAAAATTGGCTCTTTTAAGTACTGATGACCGGCAAAAGGAACTCTTTTCAGACCTTTCCAGGATAGAGGAAATGCATAAAGTTAAATTGGAAAAGATTTATGTGAACGCTGCCTATGTTGAGGTTTGGTAACAACAGGAGAACCCGGCTGTCGGTTATAACAACTTGACGTTCACGGCTTATTGGGGGACTGTTTGCCCCCGGTCTGAGCGAGCCTCAATTTTTTAAACATATCTTTTTAGTTAAGTGAGACTACAGTGAGACTTTTTAGCCAGAGTCTGCCGATTTTTTAAAGATTTCTCCAGGACCTTGATGGGTGGGTGGAGCCGTATGAATGAAAGAATAGAGGAAATTAAGCCAATTAGTCCTATTCGTCCGGTACGAAATTTTGTACTTCGTGATCCCCGCAGAGGCCGACGAGAATTGATGTATCAGCTCAACCGCTATTATAAAGCTAAAAAGAGGAAGGTTTCGGCGAAAAAGGTTGCTCTAAAGCAATCCATAGAGAGTACCAGGGAGAATTCTGACTATCGTCAGGAAATCAGCTCTAAAGATCTTGGAGAAGAAATTACAGATCTCAAGAAAAGGGCAGCTTTTGATCGGGCAATGACAATTGGAGATAAAGTATTGGAATAGTTTTTCATAGATCAATCAATTGGAAATGCGAGGGTATGAACTATGTTTGAAACTATGATGGCAATGTTGAAAGCGAAGCAACGAAAACTCGTTTTTACTGAGGGATCTGACCCGAGGATTCTTGAAGCCGCAAGCCGCTTGCATAAAGACGGTATCCTTGTGCCGGTGCTTCTGGGCAATCGTTCTGAAGTGGAAAATGCGGCCCGGGTGTTTGGCTGGCCTATAGGAGGGATTGAGATTATTGATCCCCTCACCTATGCTGACTTCGATAAAATGGTCGACGAATTGCTTGAACTGAGAAAAGGGAAACTAGATGAGGTTGCTTGCCGGGCCCTTTTGTTAAAGCCCAATTATTTTGGTACTATGCTCGTAAAGATGGGTTATGTCGACGCCCTTCTAGGCGGCGCTACTTATTCCACGGCCGATACGGTTCGTCCCGCTTTGCAGATTATTAAGACAAAGCCTGGCAATAAACTTGTTTCAAGCTGCTTCGTTCTGCACCGATCGACACCGGATGGTGAGGCAACTTACCTGATGGCCGATTGCGCCATTAATATTAAACCCACGGAAGATGAACTGGTTGAAATTGCTGTGGAAACGGCGAGAACAGCGAGGTGTTTTTCCGTAGACCCGAAAGTGGCCATGCTTTCCTACAGTACATTAGGCTCCGGAAAAGGTGAAACCGTCGATACGATGCGTAACGCTGCGGAAAAATTAAAAGCCATGAGCCTTGATTTTCCGGTTGACGGCGAGCTGCAATTTGATGCTGCTTTTTCTTCTGCCGTTGCTAAAACAAAAGCCTTGGGTTCGCCAGTTGCGGGACAGGCCAATACTTTTATATTCCCGGATATTAATGCCGGAAATATTGGTTACAAAATAGCCCAGCGTTTAGGTGGGTTTGATGCTTTCGGTCCTATTCTCCAGGGCCTGAACGCTCCTATCAATGACCTTTCCAGAGGTTGCAATGCCGAAGAAGTTTATAAAATGGGCATAATTACAGCCGCTCTTAAGTAAAAGGCAAGTTTAAGAGACAAATATAAACTATCCTTTGATTGAAGAGGCGTCTTCATTGTCCAAAAAATGTCGAAGAAATATAGGCATCTGATCTTGACTTGTAATTATAATAATTATAATATATATAAAACTAAACAATTAGTTTGAAAGTTTTTTGAGCAGCAACATCGTTTCCCCGGTCCCCCTATAGTGATCAATAAAGAAGACTTGATTCAGGCGGAGTTTTAATTCCATCTGAATCTTAGTCGCACTTATCCAGGGACTTAGCCGCTCTTAACTCACCGCTTGCCGAAGCGGGAGTCTTAGAGCGGATTAGTCAGCGGATAAAAAATTATAAGAGCGGAGGATGGATAGACATGTCGTGGAGTATTGTCAACTTTACAGGTGAAGAGATTATTAAATTGGCTCTTGAAATGGAACGGACAGGAAAGGTTTTTTATGAGAAAGCCGCATCGTATGCGGGGGATGTGCAACTAAAGGAGATTCTGAGTTATCTTTCTAAAGAAGAAGAAAAACATATTCGGGACTTTCAGAAATTAGGGGAAAAGCTGGCCAACGAATTTGTGCCCAATGAGACTTATGCCGGAGAGTACGGGGACTATTTGAAGTCAATCATCAATAATCATATTTTTAATGTGAATACGGTTGAAGATCTAGTGAAGGGAATTAAAACAGACCGGGATATTCTTCAGTTTGCTTTAAGCTTTGAAAAAGATTCAATAATGATTTTCCAGGAATTTGAGAATTTTGTAAACAAGGCAGGCAAGGATGTAATAAACGAATTAATCGATGAAGAGAAAGGACATATCAAAAAAATCAATTCTCTGTTCCAAATTATATAGCGATAAACAGGTAGCAGGGACAGCTAAAGTCTGAACAAGAAAAAGCGCTTCGCAAAGGCCTTCTCAGCCTAATTGAAGTGCTTTTTTGTACCTGTTTTTTAGGGACACTACCCTTTTATTTTTCTCCGCCGCACGGTTTAGAGGGTGAATGGGTCGTTTTCATTTTACAATCCTCACAAATAAGCAATCCGTGATCTTCATACAAGTCCTCTTCCGGAACCTCCTGGTTGCATTTTGCACATAAAGCCATCATAAGCCCCTCCTTTAGACTAAAGATTCAGATATTTATAATTGCTATTAATATATTATTAATACAAGAGAATGTCAATGCTTAATAAATTAAATAATTTTCACAGCATAGAATAATTTGATGAAAAGAGAATAGACCAAAAGCCAATCTTAAGATAAAAGGACAGGCAAGAACGAAGAGTATGAGTAGTAAAAAACTGCCGATATTATAAAATCTCTAAGCCAACGGGGCAATGATCCGAACCGAAGACGGCAGGATAGATATTCGCAGTTTGCAGCTTGTCGGCTAAGCTTTTGGAGGTGCAAAAATAGTCAATTCTCCAGCCGGCATTTCTGATTCGGGCATTAAAACGATAGGACCACCAGGAATAAGCGTCCCTCTGTTCCGGATAAAAATAACGGTAAGTATCGATGAAGCCGGCTTCCAGTAATTGATGAAATTTTAAACGTTCTTCGTCGGTAAAACCGGCGTTTCTTTTATTGATCCGAGGGTTCTTGAGGTCAATTTCCTGGTGGGCCACATTTAAATCACCACAGAAAATCACCGGTTTATGAACATCGAGATTCCGAACATAACTGCGGAAATCATCTTCCCAGGTTAAGCGGTAGTCTAACCTGGCCAGTTCGGGCTGGGAATTAGGGGCATAAACATTGACCAGGTAGAATTCTTCAAATTCCAAAGTAATAACCCGGCCTTCCTTGTCATGATGCGGAATTCCCAGGCCAAGAGTACAGTTGATCGGTTTCTTTTTGGTAAAGACTGCTGTGCCGGAATACCCTTTCTTTTCTGCGTAATTGAAATATTGGCTATAGCCGTCCAAGGCAAGCTCCAGTTGGCCCTGAGAAAGTTTGGCTTCCTGGATGCAAAAGATGTCGGCTTGCACTTCGTTGAAGAAATCCAAAAAACCTTTTGCCAGACAGGACCGAAGCCCGTTAACATTCCATGAGATTAATTTCATTTTCTCCGACCTCATTTTTTCTTTTTAAAAATTATACCATATTGCACTGTCAATAGATCCTCATTTTGACGTATTAGCCTTAGGGAAGACTTAATGGCTTCTTAGTGCTAGTTTGGAAAATATAAACTTCTTTTGCCTGTTCTCTTAATAAGTTTTCTTTATTTCTGCTTTGGAAAAGAGGACATTCTCTCACTGTCCGGAATTGTCATTAGCTGATATTCCGGTCTTTTTTTATTGTTGGCCCCTGTGACGCCTGGCAGGCCACCTGAAGGATAAAAAGTTTTCTTTGTAAACCTAATTCTCAGCGAATTCTCAGTTTTGCCACCTAAAATAAGCTTTGTAAAGATTCTCGTCTAAGAAAGGAGGCCCACAGATGAAACAATTCTATCGCAAGGCTGTTCCTGTTGCGTTAGCTATGCTCACTTTGTTGTTAGTACTTACGGGCTGCGGCACTCAGTCTTCCGCAAGTTCCGCCCCAGGGACTGCAACTTCAGCGTCCACGGCGGATGCTCAGAGAACATCAGATCCTAATCTCATGACAAGCCAACAGCAGGTAAAAGCAATTGATGTGAAAACAGATAAAGGACAAAAGCAATTAAATGCCCAAATCAATAAAAACCTTAATAATCTGGATAAATCGCTTAATGACCTGGACAAAAGTTTGGGGAGTTTGTAGAGACAAGGATTTAATGTCTACAGCAAAATATCTAAAGAAATTAGAGTTATATGTTTAGAGTTATTGTAAAGGAGAATTAAAATGCGAACATCAAGCAAATTTTTAGCTTGCACTTTGCTGGCCTCGTCTATTTTTGGTTTTTCTCTCCCTGTATTAGGCGATACTACTCAGCCGACTTCGCCTGCAACGTCTCAAGTTCAAAATTCCGCAGCAGGGACTGCAGCAACCCCTTCCGATCAAGCAGCCGCCCGGAAACAGAAACTGCAAAATGAAATTTTACATCTCCAAAATGAAGAACAATTTCAGCAAAACCTGGCTCCTATCCGCCAGCTGCAAGCTCAGGATAAACAACTGCGTGCACAAATTAAAACCTTGCGTCAAACAATCCATGCTCAAGTTAAAACAGATCGTCAAGCAAAGAATTACACTGCTTTAGTAACAGCTCTCAATGACATGATTCCGATGCAGGATGATATCGCCAGTGCTCAAACAGACGCTCAAACGGCTAAGGCAGATTGGACGCAACTTAACGTTGACAACAAGGCCAATAACTCCTCGGCGGTTACAACGGACTTAAGCAAGATTCAAACGGATATTCAGAATAGAATTAGTGTTTACCAGAAGATTTTGGCAGACCTTCAGAAAATTAATGGAGATTTGAACGCCTCACCTTCAACAACGTCTACTTCAGCGGCGCCGGCCACAAATCCGTCATAAAATTCATCCGCCGTGACTTTTTGAGGCTGTTGCCAAACAGCCTCAAAAACACCGTTTTTTTTTTAGTAATCCTGAGGGAAATGGATTGTAAAGGTTGTGCCTTCGCCCTGGTTGCTTTCAACATTGATCTTGCCGCCTCGCAAATTCACGATTTCCCCGACAATAGCCAATCCTAAGCCGGCACCGCTGCCGGCTTTTCTTTCTCTTGAGCGGTTGCCGCGGTAAAAGCGCTCAAAAATATACGGAAGGTCTTGAGGGGCAATTCCCTCACCATTATCGGCGATATAAAGATATTTTGCCTTATCCCTTGTTTCGGTTTTGAGTGTAATTTTCCCGTTGACGGGAGTATGCTGAATGGCGTTATGAATTAAGTTATAGATGATCTGTTTAAGTTCTCCAGGTTCAACCGGCAAGGATATTTCGTCTCCTTGGACGTCTAAAGTCCGGTAAGCCAGCAGCGAGCTAAGTAAGGGTAAGAGCTCAGGAAGAATAGCTTGAACGAATGTTTCCGGCTTGGCTTGCGGCATATGCTCGATTTGTTTGTTTAAATGATTAAGCGTCAATAAATCCTCGGTAAGGTGGATCAATCTCTCCGTTTCAACCAGCATGGACTGATGGGCGGAGGCTAAAGTTTCCGGGTCTGTTTCCGGGCTGCGCAGTAAGATTTCCAAAAATCCCCGAATGGAAGTCAAGGGAGTTCTTAACTCGTGGGAAGCGTCGGCGATAAATCTTGTCATTTGTTCTTTGGCTTCCCTTTCCGTTGTTAAAGATTGATTGAGAGTTTCCAGCATTTGATTTAAAACAAAGCGCAAATGGGTAATTTCCGAGGCTGCCGGCTCTTCGGGTATTCTTAAGGCGTAGTTTCCGGCGGCAATCTTGCCGAAGATCTCGGACATGCGGGATAAGGGTAAGAGCGGCTTTTTTACAATATAAAGGGTTAAAATTCCGCCAAACACCAGAATAAACAAAGTGCTGACAAGAAAAACCTGAAGTTGGTGATAGAGAATGTTGTTAAGTTGGGTTAGAGGCGCTGATAGTGCCGCATAGCCAATTAAAGTGCTGTTTGCCGTTTGGGCGGAATTCTGTCCTGTCATGCCGGCTCCGGTTTCCTGATTGAGGTAAATCGGTCCGGAAATGACCATATAGCGGATACCTTTGGGAGATGTTAAGATTGTGTTCGTCCGCAGTTTTTTGCTTTTAATTTGTTTCTGAAAAAAGGATTTTTCCAAAGCATAAGGGTTTTTAGCCTTAACTTCCTGGCGGCCCAGGATACCCGCAAGTTTTTTGTCGGGAGTGAAAAAACCGGCGACAACGCCGGAACTGAGGCTTGACCACTCTTTGGGAAATGGCTGTTCACCGTTTAGCCACAGTTTAAGCTGACTTTCATCAAAAGAACCTATTTGAGCCTGTAATTCCTGGGTCTCTCCTTTCATTAAGAAGGAGTGCAAAGCCTGGTATTGAATTATGCCCATGATCAGAGAAAGCAAGAGAAGGCTCAGCCAAAATCTGATTAAGAGTTTGCCGGCCAGGGAATTTTTCCAAGGGGTTATGCCGCCAGTTTTTTTCATGATAACACCTTCCCGCTTTTTAGGAAACGCTGAAGCCGATTACAGAGTTATTTGACAGGTGAGGGAACTAAGCGATAACCGGCACCGCGCACAGTTTGGATTAATTTGTGTTCTTTGTCACCCAGTTTGTCACGAAGATAGCGGATATATACTTCAACGATATTGTCCTCACCGTCAAAGTCATATCCCCAAATGTGGTTTAAGATGGAACTTTTGCTGAGCACTTGACCGGGGTTCCAAAGCATATAGGACAAGAGTTTGTATTCCGTTGGCGAAAGAGCAAGCTGGCAGCTGTCAAAAGTAATAGTATGGTGTGCTTCATCCAAACAAAAAGCGCCTGTGCTGTGCATTCCGGTTAGCTCCGGATAGCGGTTGCGCAATTGAACTTCAATGCGGGCCAAAAGCTCTTCGAAATGGAAAGGTTTGGTCAAATAATCGTTGGCCCCTTGCCTCAAGCCGCCTACAATATCGGCGGCCGAATTTTTTGCCGTCAGCATGATCATAGGAGCTTGGCTGATTTCCGGTACAGCCTGGCATAAATTATTCCCATCCATGACAGGCATCATTAAATCTAAGATAATCAGGTGCGGGTCAAATTCGGGAATGAGTTCCAAAGCGATTTGGCCATTCGCTGCGGTTTTAACGCTATATCCTTCTTTGCGCAAGCCTAAGCTCAACATTTGGCAGATTGAAGGTTCGTCGTCGACAACTAAAATGCGGAATGAAAATGAAGCCATGACTTCACATCCTTTAAAAAATTTGCGGCCAAGGCAAATCAGAGCAGTTTTCCTGAGAAAATCAACAAGCCAAAGCAGGTGAATTGGAGAGTAAGCAATCTGGCCAGTATATCCCAAGCCTTTCCCTGACCCCAAAAATGTTTCTGCTTATTAAGGCGTTCTAAAAACTCAAAACTAATCATGAGCAGGGCCATATAGAGTCCGTAAAGAATGAAATGCCATTCTGTGCCGTGCCAGATTCCCATGATGAGAAAAAGCAGAAGGTAGCCAATTGCCGAGGCCGTATAACGGCTGGCAAAACGTTTCTTTTTGGCGCTGTTTAATACAAAACGCAGATAAATATAGTCTCTGAACCACGTGGATAGGGATATATGCCAGCGGTTCCAAAAGTCCTTAATATTTTTCGACCAGAAAGGTGCCTGAAAATTCTCCGGTGTCTGTATGCCAAAAAAGCGGCTTACGCCAATGGCAAAGGCGCTGTAACCGGCAAAATCAAAGAAAAGGTAAGCGCTGTAAGCGTACATATATTGAATCGTCTGCCACAAGCTGTGGGCAGGATTGAGGTGAATAAGTCCATATTGATTAAGCAAATAGGCGATGATGAACTTGTATAAGAAACCGCGAAAAATGTACTCTAAACCCTCTGTGAAATTCGTGAGATACTCTTGGCGCGTTAAGGTTTTCTGCAGGTCCGAGAGAAATCTGCGGTAACGGTCAATCGGCCCGGAGGCAAGGGTGGGGAAGAACAGAACATAGCTTATAAAATTGCCGAGCTGAATTTCTTGAATCAAGCCGTCCCTGATTTCAATTAAGGTTCCTAAGATTCTAAAACTTACGTAAGATATCCCTAAGAAACTTAAGAATGAATTCTCAGAGGATGTCATGGGACTTTGAGCTGAGGAAGTTTGCCCTAAAGTTTGAGAAATTTGCGGGATTCTCCGGCTGCTGAAAAATTCAGCCGGGGCCAAGTGGGGCCCCAGGCTGGGGGATAATTTGACGATGATTAAAGGCAGCAAGCTTGCGGCCAAAACCAGATAAAAGATCCAAGAGCTGTTTCGTTTTTTTTCCGACAGTCGGTAACAAAGATAAAAGCGGATAATAAGGTACTCCCAGATAAAATACAAAAGGGCGTGAGCTAAAAAAACCTGAGTGTTCAAAATCAAATATACCATGCCAAGAGACGAATGCATAATCCAGAGCGAGCGGGTTCTGGGAGATGCTTGAGCAAATCCCAGAATTATTGCCGGTATTACAGGTAGAAGAAGCCATAAAAAAAACCTGAAATTAGCATAGGGAATCATCTTGCCCTCCTCGAAGCGCTTGGCGGTCAATTTTACCGTTTTTGGTCAGGGGTAGGTTTGCAATGACAATGCAGCGCTGCGGTAGCATATAGGCGGGTAAAATTGCTTCCAATTTTTGACGTATTTCTTGTCCCCAATCCTGCTGGGCTGTTTCCGGCTTGGAAGTAAGCTCAAGGAAGTTGTCGCTGAGTTTAATAAATGCCTGAAGAGCGGCATTTTTATGGCGGCGTACAACCGGAACCACAACGGCATTTTCAATTTCCGGTAATTTACGCAACTGCTCTTCAATTTCGTTGAGCTCAATGCGGTAGCCATGCAATTTAATTTGAAAATCCCGGCGTCCTTGATAATACAGCTTTCCGTTAAGCCAGTAACCGATATCGCCGGTGCGATAGGCTTGAAGGCTGATATCGTTTTCCGTCCAGGTAAAGAAGGATCGTTTTGTAAGCTCAGGGCGGTTAAGATAGCCAAGACTGACGTTAGGTCCGGCGATAACGATTTCTCCTTTTTCTCCGGGTGGAAGTGATCTGAGAAACAGTTCCTTGTTGCCGTCACTGGCAATCACTCTGTCCAGGTCGTCGGGATCACAGATGTGGATTTGCCAGGCGGCAGAATTTTGTCCGACAGGCAGCGGGCCGGGGCTTGCCAGAATCCGGGCTGTTATCGAGACGCCGGATACGGCTACCGTACATTCAGTCGGGCCGTAAAGGTTGATGACCTGAGCTTGAGGGAAGCGTTCTAAGAGACTTGAGGCGACATTGTGGGGTAAAATTTCTCCGCAAAAGAGAAAATAGCGCAGCCTGGGCAGAAGCTTTTGCCTAAAGCTGGGGTCCATGAGGCACAGCTCCGCAAAAGAAGGTGTGGAAACCCAATAACTTATTTGCGATTTTTGCAAAGAGTCGAATAGATCCTTGGGATTAGCAATATGTTGCTGATCCACGCTCCACAAAGTCCCTCCCTGGCTGAGGGCTATGTACAAGTCCATAACTGAAAGATCAAAAGAGAAAGGAGCTTGGTTGAGGAAAATTTCTTGCTGAAGCTTAGGCTGATATTCCTTGGTCATCCAGCCGACAAAACTTTCCAAGGCATGCCGGGTAATTTGGACGCCTTTTGGCTCTCCGGTGCTTCCGGAGGTGAAAATAATATACCAGACGTCAGTGGTGCCGATCTGCCATTCCGGCAGAGGTCCGGCATGCCCCGGCGCCAAGTCGAAGATCGCCGCAAGGTGAAGGTGCTCTCGCCAAAGGAGATCTCTTGATTTTACTTTCTCGGGAAGAGCAGTAGGCGAAAGAATAGCCGTTGCGCCGGAAGCTTCAATAATTTTAAGCAAACGCTCAGGAGGGATGGAGCTATCGACAGGAATATAGGGATGTCCTGATTTAAGACAAGCTAAAAAGAAGACGAGCATCTCGCTCTCTTTATGTCCGTAGACGATAATAGGGAGTCTTTTCCCGGAAGCATACTTCAGCGTCTGAAAAAGCCAGCAGGCTAAACTATCGGAATAGGTTTTCAGCTCCGAGTATGTGAGAATTTGCTCCCGGTATTGATGGGCTATTTGTTGAGGAGCTAATTCCGCCCAGCGGTCAATCTGCCGTAAAAGCATAAAATCACCTTCTTAATCAGTTTGTCGCAAGCATTTTCCAATATCAAAGTAACTCCCCTCAGAAACCGTTGTAGATAAAGGGGGGCGGAGTATGCTGTTTTTGCACCAAATAGAGGACAAAGAGTCCCATCAAGATTAAGTAGTAGTAAATGAGGCGGGCGAACCAGGCAGTTTTAGGATTATTGCTGAACGAACGTATCCAGAGCTTCATCAAATTCAAGCCATCCTTTCTCACTGGGATGTGACGGATCATCCATAAAATATTTGTCATATTCATGAGTGGAAAAATCGGCCAGAGAAAACCCGAAGTGCTTGGCCATTTCACGAACGTGACTGTAATAACGTTGGCGCTGTTCTTTAGGGAAACCGGTGAAATCATACCATAGGCCGTTTACAGGCTGAATCAAAAAAATCGGATCGGCTCCTTCGTCTTTTAAAACCTCCATCAAGAGATTAAGATCCGCATATTCCGGTGAAGGATAAAAATGTCCTTTGGTCGCTGAATTTTTTAAACTTTGGAGGTTCTTAATTCTTTGACTATAGAAGCTATTGCCGACAGCAAAGGGATTATTCGTTTCATTTTTCCGTACATCGTTTGTCGCTTTCTCTTGCATTGCGGACCACGTTGGCAGAACCTTTTGAGCAGTGCTTCTGGAATTGTCGGTGATTTTCCCGGCTGGAAGATGCTGAATAACTTGAACCGTTTTTAGGGCGTCCTGAATTTCCAAAGAGGCCATTTCCACCCTGGCGGCAGGCCAGTATACTGATTCTAAAAGGAGCGATTTCAGATCTCTCTGTCCATAATAATTAAGAAATCCATCTAGGATGGGATAGGTTTTCTTTACTTCGTTAAATTGAATAAGACGACGAGCTAAAGCTTGTTTGGTTTGCAAGGTCAAAGCAGGGTTGAAAATCATTTTGTAGGCTTGCAAGGCTGAAAAATTAGCCCCGAAGGTGGCCTGAGAGACCCCGTTACCGCTGAACCACTGGGCAGAAAGGGAGAGAACAATTTTTCGGCCTTTTAGATTTTGGGCGCCGGCATAAAGGGTCTGTATTAAATCTACCGAGCCGGCGTGCCCGACGAGATAGGGAGTCCACCCCGTTGGTTGGCCGGCGAAGAGTTTGGTTGGATTATACGGGCCGCCATGTCCAAATTCGGAAGATCCGTATATAGGGACTACGTGAACGTGAGGATCTTTTAAAGCCGCACTTTGGAGAAGAGTTCCTCCAAAAAGTGAGGGTATGGGGTTTTCACTGGCTGTCTCGATTACGCCGGCTTTAATGTAGCTCTTTACCCACCATTCGCTGAGCGGACCG
Source organism: Candidatus Desulfosporosinus nitrosoreducens (assembly GCF_030954495.1). Taxonomy (GTDB): domain Bacteria; phylum Bacillota; class Desulfitobacteriia; order Desulfitobacteriales; family Desulfitobacteriaceae; genus Desulfosporosinus; species Desulfosporosinus nitrosoreducens. The sequence continues at coordinate 45,933 of NZ_JAVHUW010000079.1, forward strand.
ATCATGAGCATACTTAGGAAAAAGAGAATGAGCGCCAGTCCTAAAGGCCCCAGCCGCTTGCGGATCATTTTAGCTTCTCCTCAAGATATTGGATGATTTTTTCTGGATTTGACCATGTTTCTCGTTCCATTTCCGTCGGAGCAATGTCGATGTTCAACTGTTCATGAATCGCCAGGAGCAGTTCTACTAAGCCAAAGGAATCTAAGAGTCCATTAGCCAAAAGATCCTGGTTGGGGTTGTTGGCAACCTGATCTGTCCCACAAATTTCGGTAAGAGCAGTTAAAATAACAGGTCGGATGATCGCGTGATTGCTCATTAGTTATCGCTCCTCGTCACAA
>NZ_JAVHUW010000020.1 GCF_030954495.1 Candidatus Desulfosporosinus nitrosoreducens
CTTGACAGCCGAAGCTTTTTTTATATTAGGCAGACACTCCGAAGAGATTGTACAAATTGTGGATGTAATCTAGGCGATTGCCGATCAGACTAATTTGTTGGCCATAAATGCGGTGATTGAGGCGGCACTGTCAGTAGAGCAGGGAAAGGTCTTCGCTTTGGTCGCCGAAGAAGTGCGCAAGCTGGCAGAACAATCATCGGTTTCGACGGCTCAAATTGCCACCCTGATTGGCAATATTCAGCATGGGATGGAACAAACTGTGAGTGTCATGGAGGCAGGAAAGAACGAAGTCAGCGCCGGTGTGGAAGCCGTAAATTTGGCGGGGAAATCCTTTAAAACCATTGCGGAAGAGGTTAATAGAGTAGCCGAGCAGATTCAGCAGGTCACGGATGCCACCCAGGAAATGGCGTCCGGGACTGCTCACGTGGTAAAATCCGTGGAGGGCATCGGCCTTATAGCTCAACAAAATGCCGAGGGCTCAGAGGAGGTTTCGGCGGCTTCGGAGGAACAAGCGGCGGCGATGGTATCTGTGAGCCAATCAGCCGATGCTTTGGCCAGACTTGAAGAAGATTTAGCTCTTCTGGTTAGTAAATTTAAAGTCTGAGCAAAGTATTAATGAACTTTAAGCAGATAACGTATTTTCCAAGCATAACATTGGGTGACTGAAATAATTCTTACAGTTTATTTTACATAAATTGTAAGAATTATTCATTATGTTTTTATTATTGAAATAAATAACAAATAATGTTAGAATTATTAAAACAATTGAGATAGGAAAAAAGCAAACTTACCGAAAAGTAAGGACGCAAAGCCAGGAGTCTAAGGTGTAGCTACACTACGATAGTCCGGCTGCCAAAGTAAAAAGCCTTAAAAGTGATGGTTTTAAAGCTGCGGCCGTAATGTCGCAGCTTTTATAGTCTGAGATTAAGGAGGTGAATTTTGTTGTATTCCTCTCAATTTGTCAGTTTTATCTGTTATTAAAGGGCTTGAATTCAAAGGTTGAAGTATTAATGAAGTAGCTCGAATAGGAGAGGTTTTTATGATAGCGTTAGCGGGTATTGAGTCTTGTAAGTCATTGGCTGAATTTTTAGCAGATTTGATTCCTGGCGGGGTCGTGTTTGGTTTAGTGGAAAAAGATACATTTACATGGGTAAAAGCATCTAAGTCGTTTACAATAGATATTTTCCGGATTGGCAATAAATTGGACGGCGACACCACAACTATGCAAGCAATACGTGAAAAAAGGGTTTTAACCAAAAATATTCCCCGTAAAGTCTATGGCAAGAGGGTATCAATCGTTTCAGTTCCTGTGGTCGATGAGGATGGCAGTGCTGTAGGCGCTTTTTCCATAGCTTTTCCTAAATTGCACCCTGTAGCGGCTGCCTTCGGAGATTTTGCCCCGATTTTAGTCGAAATGTTTCCTGAAGGGTCCTATATTTATATGTCTGATTTGCACAAAATTGCTTATGCACAGTCTTCCAAGAAATTTGACATGCCGTCAATTTCCGTCGGCTATGAATTGAGTGAAGCGGACATTGCCCATCGGGTTATTAGATCTAAAAAACCGATTAGTGAAGAGATAGATGCGGCAAAATACGGCTTGCCTCTCAATATATCAAATTATCCGCTGTTTGATGAAGATAGTGAAGAGATTGTGGCAACACTGGGAATTGTAACGCCAAAGCAAACGGCCGCTACTTTGCGCCAGATGTCCAATAATTTGGAGGACAGCTTAACTGGTATTGCCGCGGCAATAGAAGAATTATCGGCATCAGCCACGGAAATATACTCTAATGAAGGGGCTTTGAATTCAGATATAAAGGAGATTCTCAGTATATCCGAAGAGATAAATGAAGTGTCAGCCTTCATAAAAGAAATTGCCGATGAGACGAAAATGCTTGGCTTAAATGCCGCTATTGAAGCCGCAAGGGCCGGTGATGCCGGTCGAGGATTTGGTGTCGTGGCGGAAGAAATCAGGAAACTTTCTGCTCAATCCAAAAGCACAGTTCCTAGGATTAAGCAACTGACAGACACCATAAAAGGTAAGGTCAATGAGGTAAGTGAAAAAAGCAACAGGTCTTTGGATGCCAGTCAGGGACAAGCGGCTGCCACGCAAGAAATTACGGCAAGTATTGAAGAAATCACTTCAATGACTGAAGAACTAAGCAATATTGCCAAGACCTTATAGTGCTTGAGCTTTAAACAAAGGCATAATTATAATTATTCGGTTATTCATAACAGTTATTTGCCCTAAATAACGTAGCGCTGCTTGCTTTAAATTTAACTACAAACTAATGTATAGCTAGTAAATATCACCTTATCCTTATTTATTCTAGGAATACTATCATTTATCCTTTATAATAAAGCTTGATTATATTTGGGCATTTATGTATAATTTGGATCACCCAGGTTTTTAAAACTGGTATCTAAATAGAAAGATAGGGGGAATTGCATGACACGAAAAAGAAACAGATTTGTTTTACTGCTTAAAAAGTACGTTTTTTTGTTTATTGGAGCCGTATTGGCCGCAGTTGGTTTGGAGATATTTATTGTTCCCAATGAAATCGTTGATGGAGGGATCACGGGAATCTCTATCATGGCCAGTCACTTGACAAAGCTGCCTTTGGGAGCCTTTATTTTCACTCTCAATATTCCTTTTCTCGTTTTAGGTTATTACCAGATAGGAAAGACATTTGTTTTTTCTACCTTGTTTTCAATCACAACTCTCTCAATAGGGGTTAGTATTTTACAGCCTGTGCCAGGATTAACGAATGATATGTTACTGGCCGCGGTATTCGGCGGTATCATCCTCGGCATTGGAGTAGGCTTGGTCGTCCGCTATGGTGGTTCTATGGACGGAACGGAAATTGTGGCAATTGTCATCTCCAAACAAAGTGGTTTTTCTGTTGGTGAGGTTGTAATGTTTTTTAACATCTTCATCTTGAGCAGTGCCGGTTTGCTATTTGGCTGGAATCGGGCAATGTATTCACTGATAGCCTATTTTATTGCCTTCAAAGTTATTGATTTAACGATTCAAGGCTTAGACGAATCGAAAGCAGTCATGATTGTTTCCGAAAAACCGGATGAAATTTCGGAAGCACTTCAAGCTCGTTTAGGCAGAGGAGTCACTTTTCTGGAAGGCAGGGGTGGGTATTCCGGAGAAGCAAAAGGCGTATTATATTCTGTGATTACCCGTTTAGAGATCGCTAAATTAAAAGCAATTATTGATGAAATAGATGAAGATGCTTTTGTGACGATCCATGATGTTCACGATGTAATTGGCGGAAAAGTAAGGAAAAAGGCGATACACTAGCTGTATCTCAGATATGTAATGATGCTCAAAAGTCTACTGCTTTCCCCAAACTATTTCAGGAGAATGAGTAGAGGAATAATTCGCTTTTTACAAATGTAAAACATAGGTTCGGCTGGCTGGTCATGACTTTCTTTTTGTCTTAGGGAAGCTTCATGTTCATTTTTGCAGAAAGACCTAATTCTAATAAATAAAAGCTGGAAGCACGCGAATAGTCATAGATACGCTGTTGCTTCCAGCTTTATATTGTCTATTTCAGGTTCCGCTTAATTACCCAACGAAGGGCATTTTTCCGCCTAATGTTTGATAGATCAGCAAAAGGTTAAGAAACAGGATGACTATCGCACAAAGGATGGATGAAATAGTTATCCAGCGTTTATTAACCAGGACGCCCATAATATCTTTGCGTTTTGTGAAGTAAATTAGTGTAATAATTGGAAGGGGTAAGACGATGCTTAAGACTACTTGACTGATGACTAAGGTCATGGTGGGATTAACCCCTAAGGCTATAATAGCTAGGGTCGGCAGCATGGTAACAATACGTCTTACCCAAACCGGAATAGAAAAACCAACGAATCCCTGCATGATGACTTGACCGGCCATCGTGCCGACCACCGAACTGGAAATGCCTGAGAAAAGCAGAGAAATCAAGAAAACGCTAGCTGCTGCCGAGCCTAGGATTGGAGTTAATGTCATGTAAGCGGATTGAATGTCTGCAACACTGCTATGTCCTGTTGTATGGAACGCCGCTGCAGCCATATACATCATGGCAAGATTAATCAATCCGGCAAAACCTAAGGCAATAAATACTTCTTTCGTATTAAATTTCTGAAGTTTAAGTTTATCATTGTCACTGTGAGGTATGACCCTGTTCTGAGTCAAGCCCGAATGCAAGTAGATGGCGTGGGGCATTACGGTTGCTCCAACAACCCCAACTGCGAGCATGATGCTGTCTCCGTTCCCCAGCCAGGGTACCACACTATGATAAGCGACCTGGGCAAAGTCTGGATGAGAAAGAAACGTTTCCAGCAGATAGCATGCCCCAATTAAGAGTGAAAAGGCTGCAATGAATTTTTCCAAAGGCCGGAAGCCAAAGCGGTCCAGCATAAGAATGAGGTAGGTAGCCAAACCGGTTAAAATTGCGGCATAAAGCATTGGGATGCCAAACAATAAATTTAGCGCCAGAGAGGCCCCTAAAAATTCCGCAAGATCAGTTGCCATGGCAGCTAATTCAGAAATCCCCCACATGGTAAAGGAAGTCCATCTGGAAAAGTGTTCCCTGCAGAGCTCCGGTAAATTCTTACCCGTGGCAATCCCCAGTTTGGCGGACATGTTTTGTAGGAGCATCGCCATCACATTGGCAAGTACGGCCACCCACAACATATTGTAGCCAAATTCAGAACCGCTTGAAATATTCGTGGCAAAATTTCCTGGGTCCATGTAAGCGATGGAAGCAATGAAAGCAGGCCCCAAAAACGGGAGCAATGCCCGTATTCCCTTGCGTTTGCCTGAGATGGCAGCACGACAGGCCTCTACGGTTTTGTTCGTGTTTAAATTTATAGGTATTGAGACGTTAGGGGCAACATTTTGATGGATATTCAGCCCATCACTCATTTTAGTTTCCTCCCTTTATTTAATAGCGACAGCTGCGCTCGTTATTCTAAAAACTATAAATTTTGATATACTGGAAAATTAAATGCGGCGTTAATGCAAATCTTAGTCTGGCCAGCTGTCAAGATAGACAATGAACCGAATATAATAGGAGTGAATAGGTTTAACGATTAGATAAACATCGTTTCCCTTAGGGCAACGGCTTTTATTTGGGGCGCATTTAAAGAAGGGAGCGCGTAAATTGCTTACACCCAGCTTGGAGGATTACTTAGAGGAAATTTACCGGTTTTCTTTGTCATTGGGTTCTGTGCGGGTAACGGATCTTAGTAATAGGCTTAATGTTGCTTTGCCGTCAGTAACCAAAGCTCTCTATAAATTGCGAGATGAAAGCTATATAAACTACGAGCGGTATGGTGAGATCAAACTAACGGACAAAGGGAAAAAACTCGGCAATTATTTGGTAACGAGAAACCAATTGCTGCAGGAGTTTCTTGACCTAATATGTAGCAAATGCGATTTTGCTGCTGAGGCCGAAGCTATGGAACATTATCTGTCGACTGCAACGATCGATGCCATTAAAACATTTGTTGAATTTATGAAGACCAACCCGGCATGGAAACAAGCCTTTAACGACTTTATAAAATTTAAAGATCAGGAGAGTTGTTATCAGGAATAGAGTGCCTAAAGTAATTGCGAAAGGATTTCTGAAACTTGCTGGGTTAGCCGAAACTAACTTCATAGTGTAATTCTGAAATTAGAATACGTAAGAAAATGAAAAATGCTACGAATACCTTGATGGGAAAATAATCCAGATTTGAAGAGCTCAAAAAAAGAATCAAGCCGGAACATCAATGCTAAAATGTTCCGGCTTGATTCATGGCGTACTATTAATGCTTATTGTTAAGAGAATGGATGTTAATAACCAATTTGGATCATCAGGTGAATAAAGCAATCCTGTTATGCCGTCGGCAATTTGCCTTTCGTTTGGTTATAAACCTTTATTTTGCATTAAAAAATCTGATGTTTCACAGATTCCCGATTATGACGAATATTATACTGCTGCTGGCACGGTTAAAGTCAGCTCCTTTTGTTAAAAATTAGAATGTAAAAGGACTTAGAATCTCCAGGACCTAAAATAGTAGGAAACATCCGCTGCAAACGGAGGATTTCGTGAGGCGCATCATGAAAAGATCGGTCAAATTCCTCATATTAATGGTTATAACTTTATACATTGGTTGGTTTGGAATGAAGTATTATTTTACTCATATGAATAGAATTGCCGATTTGGTGAGGAATGACGTAGCTGCTCAAATACATAGTCATAATAGCAGGTTTCTTAAGTATAATGAGATTCCCGTGCTGTATCGGAATGCTGTGGTAGCAACAGAGGACCGCAGTTTTTTTACTAACAGAGGAATAGATTTTACAGGAACCTTGCGGGCGGTATTTGTAGACGTCGCCAGCGGACAGTCCCGTCAAGGCGGATCTACGATTACGCAACAATTGGTCCATAACACACTTTTAAGCAAGGAGACAAAATCATTATTATGGAAAATAGAGGAGACTTTTTATGCCATTGGGCTTTACGATACGATGAATAAACAAGAAACTTTTGAGCTTTATGCTAATATTATTTATTTTGGGCACGGAGCTCAAGGGTTGTACCAAGCATCTCAGACTTATTTCGAAAAAAGCCCTTCAGAGCTGAATGCCGGAGAACTAGCGATGCTGGCAGGTCTTCCTAATGCACCTGGTGTTTATGATCCCTACAAAAACTTAACACTTGCTCGCGAACGGCAAGATTTGGTCGTTCAAAGTATGGTTAACGACGGGGTAATTAATGAATTTCAAGCAGAACAAGTTATGAAGCAACCAATTATGTTAAAATAAGAACTGGCTGATTCAAATGCAACCTAAGGAGTAATAATAAGGTGAAAATAGGAAAATTAGGCATTATGGGAGGCACTTTTGATCCTATTCATTATGGGCATTTAGTTGCTGCAGAAATGGCGCGCAGTGAATTTAATCTAAGTAAGGTATTATTTATCCCGACAGGGATACCGCCTCATAAAAACCGCAGTGATATTTCCGCCGGTGAATTGCGTTTGGAGATGGTTAAACGCGCTATTCAAGATAACCCGGATTTTACCTGTTCTGCTTTGGAAATTGAGAGACAGGGCCCTTCTTATACTGTTGATACTTTGCGTATTTTAAGCCGTGACTGGCCTGAGCATGAGCTGTTTTTTATTACGGGAACGGATGCTCTCCGCGAAATCTTTTCTTGGCGCGAAGCGGAGGAAATATTAACTTTGATTCAATTTATTGGTGCAGCGCGTCCCGGGTTTGATGCCAGTGATTTTTTAGAGCAGGTTCAACAAGAACATCCGGATAGTTTGGAGAAGATTCATTATTTGGAGGTTCCGGCTTTAGCAATTTCCTCAACGGATATCCGCTATCGAGTTAAGCATTGCCAACCTATCCGCTATCTATTACCTGAACCTGTTCGATTATTTATTCAAGAACATAATTTGTATCGTTCCAGTGCAAAAAGCAAAATGTAGCAAGTTTTATCAAGCCTTGGGTCGCATACTCTGGCAGGATTTGACCATACTAAAAATGAATCAAACTCAAAGAGGTGAAGATTAGTTATGACAACACTTTATGTCGGAAATCTCCCGTGGAATACTACAGCGGATGAACTCGGGGAATTCTTTGGCAGCTACGGTCGTGTGGAAAGCAGCCGGATTATAACCGACCGTGAGACAGGCCGCTCCAGGGGATTCGGCTTTATCGAGGTTGGAGAAGAAGATGCGGCACGTATGGCGGCTGAGCTAAATGGCAAAGATTTTGGTGGAAGACCATTAACGGTGAATGAAGCTAAACCAAAACAAGTGTAATATCCTGCGGACTGGAAGGGAGCCCCTCTGACAAGCTTGTGGGACTCCCTTCAGCTATTGTGATGCGGAAAGCTTTTCCTCTCTCTTGTCTGGAAGATCTTTGCTAAAAATTTTGCAGTTAATGTTTTTAATTGATAAAATGTGAGATAATGCGAGAAATAGATAATTAGTGTTTTAAGGGGGAGCAGGAAAATGGAATTGCGGGTTGAAGAGGTGATGAGTCTGGCGACGCATATGCTTTCCGCACCGAGATTGGAACATACGTTAGGTGTTGCCGATTATGCTGAAAAATTAGCCAAGCGGCATGGTGTTGATCCGGTCAAAGCGCGTTGTGCAGGACTGGCCCATGATTTAGCGAAGGAACTGCCGGTTAAAGAGCAATTAGGTTTAGCCCGGCTCTGGAATTTATTCGAATATCCGGAAGATGAACATTATCCCTATGTCTTACACGGACGTCTTTCAGCTTACTGGCTGGAGCATTATTTTAGAGTCGATGATAAAGACCTGCTGGCAGCCATTGCCAGTCATACTTTAGGCAGACCGGGAATGTCTCGTTTAGAGATGTTGATTTATAGCGCTGATTTGACAGAACCTACCCGTACTTTTCCCGAAGTAGACAAGTTGCGACAATCCTTGTATGATGATCTAGACAGAGGTACGTTAGACTGCATTGAAGGCACTTTGCTATATCTAAGAGATAGTAATCATCCCATTCATCCTTTAACGCAACTAGCTTATGATGATTTTAAAAGGAGGCTAACTTTTGGAACTTGATCAAAAAATGCTTACTGAGGTTATTCATATTGTCGAAGATAAAAAAGGTGGCGACATTACCTTACTGGATTTGCAAGGCATCTCTATGGTGACGGATTACTGTTTAATTGTGACTGGAAATTCAACAACCCAGGTGAAAGCTATCACGAATCATTTGGAGGAGAAATTACCTGAAGTCGGTATTCCGGTTTTACATATTGAAGGATTGCCGGACGCCAAATGGGTACTTATGGATTGCAGCGGAGATTTGGTAATTCATGTAATGACCCCGGACCAGCGGGAATTCTATCAATTGGAACGCCTTTGGAAGGATGCTCAGGTTATTTCATTTGCCGGCTTAAGCTAACGGATTTAAAGGATCAGGCAAGTGGAACGCATTGTTTGTAATAAAGAACGCTTTTATATTAAAATTAAAATGAAGAGATAAACTACTAAAATCAGAGCTATTATACAGTAAAGTCATGATAGGGAGTAGTACTGAAGAATCTTAGGAAGAGAGTCGGCGGTTGGTGCAAGCCGTTTTGCAAGGGACTTTAGGAACTCGCCCTGGAGCTATGTTCAGGTTGCAATGGACATCGGTGCGAGCCGTTAAAATCGTTAAAACGCCAGTAGAAATTTGGGTGGTATCACGGGAGCAAACCTCTCGTCCCTTGGGACGGGGGGATTTTTGGTACTGTCAGGAAGTATAACCTTTGGTTGCATACTTTCTTCCAGCGTAAAGGCAACGAGGCGGCCGTCAAGTTTCCTTCGTGCTGTTATATATCACTTTTCATAACTTCCTAAAGTGATAACCAGAGAGTGGAAGTTTGTATAGAGAGACAGACAAAAGGTGAGTTTTTCTTGATTATAAGGGGGAAAGGTCAGTGCAAGAGAAGTATTCGTTTACAGAGATTGAACCAAAGTGGCAGAAGAAATGGATAGAAGAAAAATCTTATAAAACTGAAGAAAATTCCAGTAAGCCAAAATATTATGCTTTGGCTATGTTTCCTTATCCGTCCGGAGATTTGCATATGGGACATGTGCGAAACTATTCTATTGCAGATGTTATTGCTCGTTTTAAGCGGATGCAGGGATTTAATGTTCTGCACCCAATCGGTTGGGATTCTTTCGGCCTGCCCGCGGAAAATGCGGCGATTAAACATCAGACGCCCCCGGCGGATTGGACCTGGAAAAATATTTCAAATATGCAGCGCCAGCTTAAAGGGATGGGACTTTCCTATGATTGGGATCGGGAAGTGGCGACTTGCCATCCCGGTTATTACAAGTGGACACAGTGGATGTTTTTAGAGTTCTATAAACACGGGTTAGTTTATAAGAAAAAGGCCGCTGTTAACTGGTGCCCGTCTTGCAGTACAGTTTTAGCGAATGAGCAAGTCGTGGACGGAGCATGCGAACGCTGTGATACTCTTGTGACCAAGAAAAACCTGGAACAGTGGTTTTTTAAAATTACAGACTATGCTGAGACGTTGCTGAGAGACTTGGATGAACTGCCGGGTTGGCCTGAAAAGGTAAAAACGATGCAGCGGAATTGGGTTGGCCGCTCGGAAGGGGCCGAAGTTAAATTTTCCTTGGAAGAGCGCCCGGAAAAGATCTCGGTCTACACCACCCGAGTTGATACGCTTTTTGGAGTAAGCTATGTCGTTTTAGCCCCGGAACATCCTCTCGTACTGGAATTAGTACGAGGGACAGAGTATGAGGCAGATGTACGGGCTTTCATTGAAAAAATGAATGGGCTTAATGAAATTGCCCGTACTTCGACGGAAGCTGAAAAGGAAGGCTTGTTCATAGGAGCTTACTGTCTTAACCCTTTAAGCGGGAAAAAACTGCCGATTTGGATCGCTAATTATGTTTTGCTGGAATATGGAACCGGTGCGGTCATGGGGGTTCCGGCGCACGACGAGCGGGACTTTGAGTTTGCGACGAAATATAATTTGGAGATTAATACGGTCATTGTACCTTTTGAGAGCTTGCCTGAGGAGAAAGACCAGCCGCTCAAAGCAGCTTATACAAATGCGGGCGTTTTAGTGAATTCAGGTTCTTTTGACGGACTGGACAGTGAGGAAGGCTGGGAAAGAATCGCAGACGAAGTGGAGCGCCGCGGTGTGGGAGAGCGCAAGGTCAATTTCCGTTTGCGCGATTGGCTTATTTCCCGGCAACGTTATTGGGGAGCGCCTATTCCTATGGTTTATTGCGAAGCTTGCGGTACGGTGCCCGTCCCGGAAGAGCAGCTGCCTGTAATGCTTCCTGCGGATGTCGTGTTTAAATCCGGAGAAAATCCTTTAACCACTTCACGCTCCTTTATGGAAACAACCTGTCCGAAGTGTGGCGGGGCCGCTCGGCGAGAAACGGATACTATGGACACTTTTGCCTGTTCTTCATGGTATTTCCTCAGATATACAGATCCCCGCAATACGGAAGAGCCTTTTACTAAATCCGCGGCGGATCAGTGGATGAATGTTGACCAGTATGTCGGCGGGGTTGAACATGCTATCCTGCACCTGCTGTACGCACGCTTTTTTACCAAAGCGCTGCGGGACTTTGGCTATTTGAAAGCGAATGAACCTTTTCAGAATTTATTGACCCAAGGTATGGTCTGTATGGACGGCTCCAAAATGTCCAAGTCTAAGGGAAACATCGTCAGCCCTGAGGCAATTATCGGGAAATATGGAGCTGATACGGCAAGGCTGTTTATTCTTTTTGCAGCTCCGCCGGAAAGAGACCTGGAGTGGAGTGATCAGGGAGTTGAAGGTTGTTATCGTTTCCTTAACCGTGTCTGGCGCTTGGTTGTCCAGTACGAGCCTCTTATCAAGGAGACAAGGAAGCTTGCTGCGGACGGATCTGAGCAGGAAAGAGCATGGAAGGACTTAGACTCGGCAGGGAAGGAAATGCGCCGTCAAACTCATATAGCGATTCAAAGAGTGACCCAGGATGTGGGGACGCGTTATAATTTCAACACGGCGATCAGTACAATTATGGAATGGGTAAACGCACTGTATCTTTACAAAGAACAACCGAATGCCGACGCTTTAGTCGGCAGAGAGGCGGTCGAGGGGATTCTGATACTTTTGGCTCCGTTTGCTCCGCATATTACGGAGGAGCTTTGGCAGGAAATCGGGCATACGGACAGTATTCATGAACAGATCTGGCCGAAAGTGGACGAAACAGCACTTGTTCAGGATGAAGTGACGGTTGTGCTTCAAGTGAATGGAAAGGTACGTGATCGGATTCAAGTCGCCGCTGAAATTTCCGCGGCTGAGCTGGAGAAGATTGTCGTTTCCCAGCCGAAGGTTCTGGAATGGACACAGGGAAAGAACATTGTTAAGGTGATTACCGTTCCGGGAAAATTGGTGAATTTGGTAGTGAAGTAGGGGGACTTGGGTCAGGATGACGTTAAAGTATAAATTATAGATTGCTTGGGAGACGGCACATTTCATGTGTGCCGTCTTGTTTTGGGGATTGTCATGCTCATAAGGGCATGGCTTTTTTTGTTGAGACTTGTCAGGTTGGTTATGGTTAGTTCGTTATGAAAATATAGTTTAAGTAGGATTGGTATGGCTATCCCAGGTTGCAGAGAAGAAAATTGGAAGGTCATGGAATATAATATTAAAAGAGCGGCAAAAGGAAGTGTTATTTTTGCAAAAAGTCTATGTGCTCGATTCCAGCGTGTTGCTGCATGATCCTAAGGCAGTCTTTCAGTTCCAGGATAATGACGTTATTATTCCTTTTGTGGTTTTGGAGGAAATAGAAAGTAAGAAACGTCTTCAAGATAATGTTGGTCAAGCGGCGCGGGAGGCAATTCGAAACCTTGACAAACTGCGGAATAACGGGCAGCTTTCACAAGGCGTTAATTTGCCCGGCGGCGGTAAAATGCGCATTGAGCTCAATCATTACTCCAAGGGAATCCTGCCTGTTAATTCGGATATGAGTATGGGGGACAACCGAATTTTGGCGGTTTCTTTAAGTCTGGCACGTGAAGAAGAACGGACGGTGATATTAGTCACTAAAGATATTGCCATGCGAGTTAAAGCGGATGCTTTGGGGATCTTGACGGAGGACTACTACAATGACAAAGTAAGTTTGCCTGAGATCAAGGATGAGATTTTAACGTTGAAGCTTGAAGACGACGAGGTGGCTCAGCTTTATCAGCAAAACGCCATTGATTGGAGGGAATCATTGCCTCCCAATAACTGTTTTAGAACGGTCTTGAGTGACCATTGTGTTCTTCCTCTTGTTTCGTCGCCTGATGGGCATAAATTAATTTATTGCCTGGGGCAGGGCCGGGCTTCCTGGGATATTCGGCCCAAAAATATCGAACAATCCTGGGCCTTGGAAATGCTTCACAATCCGGAGATTAAGCTGGTTAATCTAATGGGGCCGGCAGGCACGGGAAAGACCCTCCTGGCCTTAGCCAGCGGCTTAGAACAGACGGTTCACGATGAACTATATTTACGAATGCTTTGCGCGCGCCCGATTATTCCTTTTGGCAAGGACATTGGCTTTCTTCCCGGAGAAAAGGAACAAAAAGTACGCCCGTATATGCAGCCTATTTATGATAATCTGGAATATTTGTTAAGAGCCCGCAAAGAGAAGGACCGTGAGAGAAGCGGCGAGTCGATCGTAGAGAGCGCTATTGATCTGCTTGTTAAGAAAAAGCAATTAGAAATTGAGGTTCTCACCTATATACGGGGGCGCAGCATTCCCCATCGATACCTGATAATTGATGAAGCGCAGAATCTTACAGCTCACGAAGTTAAGACGATAATAACCCGTGCCGGAGAAGGAACTAAAATTGTTCTTTGCGGGGATACGGACCAGATTGATCACCCCTATCTGGATAAAGAAAGCAATGGTCTGGCGTATATTGCTTCCCGGCTTAAAGGGCAATCTTTCTATGGGCAAGTTCGCTTGATCCATGGAGAGCGGAGTGACCTTGCGACGCGGGCGGCAAATTTGTTGTAGGCGGAAGAGCGGACGTCGCCGGTTGCCCGGCTGCCATGGCAGTCGCGAACAGCCGGCGGACGGTCAAGATAGCTGAGTGTTTTCGGACGTTCCTTGAAATTACCTTATCCGACAGGATTAACGATATTTCACAGCAGGAAAAGGTGAGAATGAAACGAAATCAAGATAACAGCAGAACAGCGGCTTGGGATAGCGAAGGTTGAATAACGGCAGGATAATCTGACGATTGGTTTCCGCAAATTAGTCTTGAAAAGAGCGGTAAGGATATGGGGGTATCTGCGTATGGACCGTAAGCTGCGCTATGTATGGTGGTTTGTTTTGGTTGGACTTGTGGTTTTTGCCATATGGAAGCTCTTTTTACCGCATGGTTCCAATGCTTACCTGCAAAAGACTGCCGTAAGCCGGGAAATTGTAGTTTACGTTGCCGGAGCGGTGGAGTCGCCCGGGCTTGTTCATTTACCCTTGGATGCCCGTTTAGACGATGCTTTGAAGCAGATACACCCTTTAGCCGAGGCTAATTTAGAGAGCATGAATCCTGCCGAAAAACTCAAAGACGGGCAAAAAGTTACCGTCCCTTACAAGCCTCTTCCCACCGCCTCAGGGACTCTGTCTGCCGAAAACCAGACGCCGGGAGTTGGCAGTGGCTCCGGGAATAATTCCGGTTCGGCAAATGGAGCGAATCCCGCTACGGCCGGCATTGCTTCATTAAGTGCCGGAAGCGTTAATCCCGTATCCGCTGAGGGAAAGATCAACATAAATACCGCCGGGCCGGCTGACTTGGACAAGCTTCCTGGTGTTGGGCCGTCGCTGGCAGGACGGATAATTCAATACCGGACAGAGCATGGACCCTTTGCTCAACCTGAAGATCTGAAAAATGTAGCAGGCATTGGAGCCAAAACCTATGAAAAGATGGCTGCGCAAGTGACGGTAGGCCCATGAAAGATCCCTGGATCGGACGCTCAGCCTCTCTATTGGGCGGAGGGCTTTGCGGAGCCTTTTTGCCGGAACAACTGCGCGTATGGGTGTTGGGTGTTCTTTTTTTATTAGGGGTACGCTTGCTTTTTTGGCGGCCCCGTGACTTCTTCGGCAAGGTATACCGGCCGGAGATCTTACTGCTGAGCGCGAGTTTTCTGTTGGGTTTTATGTATGGAGCCTTTGCGGAGGGTGCGTTGCCGGAACCGCTCACCTTGGACAACGTTGAGATCAGCGGTGTTTTAAAGGATTGGAACCCGGGAGCTGATAAAAGTTTAGGAATCCTGATGGTTGAGGATGCGGATAGGAAAGATGATGGTCAGAGTAAAACTGGTTATGATCCGCAAGAGCTTGAACGTGAGTTGAAGGGCCAGACCTACCGTTTAACCGTTTATGCCAATAAATTGGGCCAGATTCCCGGTGAGTGGCAAAGGGTTCAGCCTGGGGATCATCTGCGCTTTTCAGCACGCTTGGAGAGACCCAAGCCGGTGGGCACGCCAGGCGCTTTTGATCTGCGTTTGTACAATGGCGTGAGAGGGCTGAGCGGAAATCTGACTGTCAAGGGAGATGCTGAATTTCTTTTAGTTGGCCGGCCAAGCCTGACGTGGAAAATCCGCCAGAAGGTGCGGTCTCGTTTGGCGGCCTGGGACCCGCAAGAAACAGGAGTATTGGAAGGAATTCTCTTTGGTGATTCAAGCCGCATTCCGGATGAAGTTCAGGAACGCTACAAGGTGACAGGAGTACTTCACGTTTTTGCGGCTTCAGGGTCGAATGTTGCTTTTGTCATGGCTCTAGCCTGGATGGTTTTGGTCTTTACGCCGAAACCTGCTCGGATAGGCGGTTCAATCCTGGCGTTGTTTTTCTACGCAGTATTGTGCGGAGGAAGTGCTCCGGTTGTTCGGGCTACGGTTTTAGGGGTTGCCCTTCTCTTGGGCCGCCTTGGCCGGGGACAAGTGTCTGCGCTGCGTTGGTTGTTTCTGGCGGGGACAGGACTTTTTATCCTCAATCCTTTGATCATTCGGGACCTTGGCTTTCAGCTCTCCTTTAGTGCTGCTTGGGGACTGGTCGTGTTAACACCCTTAATTTTGCAAAAGGCCTGGCTGGGACGGCTGCCGGTGTTTTTACGCTATCCCCTGGCGAGCACGATGGCTGCTCAGCTGGCCACTCTCCCGCTTTTAATCACAGCCTTTCACCGCTTGTCCCTCATCGGCTTAATCGTCAATGTATTTATTCTCTTCATTTTAGGAAGTGTACTTGAGGTAGGGCTGATTGGAGTCATTTCATCCTTTTCCTGGTGGTTGTGTGCGCCGTTTTTCCAGGCAAGTTTATGGCTTTTGACAGCGACGAACGAGATATTAAAGGTCCTGGCCGGTTGCCCTTACGCAGATGTTTGGGTTATTAACCCGGGTTGGCTTTTTGAGATAGTTTGGTATGGAGGAATAGGTATCATTGTGTGGGGAAAAGAACGACTGCTTTTCCTCACAAAAGTGAGGCTTCTCTATTTAAAGAGGCGCTTAGAGGCTCTTGCTCCGGGGATAGCGCTGGGGATTGGCGGTGCTCTCCCGCGTCTCAATAATGAGGAGAATCCGCGTCATGATTTATGTGGCCTAAACCATTGGTATTGGCGCTTGAGTTGTGTCTTAGTCCTTGTCTTGTTACTTTGGAGCCCGTGGAATTCTCCGGCCGAGTTGGAAGTGGATTTGATTGATGTCGGACAAGGGGATGCGATTTTAATCCGTACTCCCCAAAAACACGCCATATTGCTTGACGCCGGACCGCGCAATGAACAGTTTGATGCCGGAGAGCGCATCGTCCTGCCCTATTTGCTGCAAACAGGTATAGGCCATCTGGATGCGGCTCTGATTACTCACGAACACCAGGACCACATTGGGGGAATCCGGGCGGTAGTCGGCAATATTCCTACGGATTGGATCGGAGTGCCTGATGTAGGGGAACGCTTAGATAGCGAAGAGTGGAAAGCAGGTCTTCCTGTGGGCTTAACCAGTAATTCTCCAGAGCTAAAAACTTTGCGGACAGGAGATCGGATCGAGCTGGATTCCGGGGCGTGGCTGGATGTCTTAGGGCCCCAGCAAGTGTTGCACGACACTCACTCGGACCCTAATAACAATTCTTTGGTGATGAAATTAAATTATTTGGGACAGAATGTATTTCTGACAGCGGATATGGAGCAGGAGGAAATGGAAGAGCTGGCCGCGGCGGAGGTGGATTTGGAAACCGATGTTTTTAAGGAGCCTCACCACGGGAGCCGGTTTTCTCTTGACAAACCTTGGCTGGATAGTATACATCCCCGCGCCGTTTTAATCTCTGTGGGCAAAAATACCTTCGGCCATCCTGCCCCGGAGGTTTTGCAATATTGGGAAGATCGTCACATACCTGTTTACCGCACGGATGAGCAGGGCACTATCAAGGTTTTGTTAAGAGAAGGAGATATGGAAATTATAGCGGGCAGGCCGGACACTCCACGCAGATAATTTATTTAAAGTTACATTATTATGTATAAAAAGGAAATATTGGGCAACACTAGCAAGGAACATCTCTTTTCTCCTCCTCTTTCTTTGCCCCTTCACGGTCCGATGATCGTGGAGGGCTTTTTTTATTTCAAGATTCTCTGGCAGTATAATCTGGCTTTTTTTAGATGCCTCTATTAAAATGAGCAAAGGGGGTGGATTTAATGCGTGAAGTCGAACAAATTAAGAAAGATGTGGCCAAGGGTAAAATTCCACCCGTTTATTTATGGTATGGAGAGGATCGTTTTCTAATTCAGGAAGCCTATCAAGTTCTTAAATCCTATTATACTTTGATAGATCCTTCGGGAAGCGGGATTGAGCGGGTCTCGGCCAAGGATTTCTCTCCAGCCGAAATCTGTGAGTCAGCCAACTCCATGTCTTTCTTTGCCAGCCGGTTGGTGGTTGTTGAAGACGTAACTTATTTCCAGGATGGTCAAGCGGCGGATCTGGAACCTTTTCTGGAATATCTGGAAAAACCCAATCCTTCAACTTGTCTTTTATTTATTGCGGAAAACGTGCACAAAGGACGAAAGTTTTACAAAGCCCTCGACCGGTCAGGGGAGATTCTGGAATTTCGTTCTCCGAAACGACAGCAGGAATGGATCGAGTGGGTTCAGGCAGAGGCTAAAACCCATGGCAAAATAATGAGTCCTCAGGCTGCGGCTCAATTTATTGAATGGACAGGACATCAGACGGGCGTTTTAAGCCAGGAATTAGACAAACTTGATATTTTTACAGGAGAACGCAAAACGATAAGAGAGGAAGATTTTCAAGAGATTACTCCGCGTACCATTGAGGCCACTGTTTTCCAGCTTTTGGACGCTGTAGCTAATCGATCTGCCAAGCAGGCCATTAAGGCCCTGCATGAAGTGCTGCGCAAAGAGCATCCCTTGAGGGTATTGACCCTGTTGGTCCGTCAAGTTCGCTTGCTTCTGGGCTGCAATGCTTTGCGGGAACGGGGCGGGAATAGCGCTGAAGTTCCTTCTTCCTTGGGAATTTCACCTTATGAAGCTCAAAAGGTTTGGCAGCAATCCCTCCGCTTATCGACAAAGCAATTGTCCCAAGCGCTTCATGAATGCTTAAAGACAGAATTGGCCTTAAAAACCGGCGGCGGGGATGCGGGACTATTGCTGGAGATTATGATTGCTAAATTTTGCCGGAAAGAATAATTGGCGCAAGCTAACTATTTGAGAATGCAAAAAGAGAGCAGCCTATTTGGCGCTCTCTTTTCAGCACTTTTTAACCCACTTGTGAAAACTGCTTACTATATCTTTTAGTAAGGCGGGATTTCTTGCGAGCTGCTAAGTTCTTATGAATCAAACCCTTGGAGGAGGCTTTATCCAAAGCACGAGTAGCCTTTTTCAAAGCGAGTGCTGCAGTCTCTGAATCTGTGCTGATTGACTCTTCAAAACGGCGAATGCTCGTCCGTAAAGCAGATTTTGCAGCAGCATTCTTAATCATGCGAGCTTTTCCCAACTCGACTCTTTTGATGGCAGATTTAATGTTTGGCACTAATAGTCACCCCCTTTGGTTTCGATATCCTCAGTTGTACACAAACTACATTTTAACATTATGGTTTATAATTATCAAGGAAAATAAGGTTTTTAATGATATAAATAAATTTCGTGTTTTTAGCTAAAACTAAGCTCGTACTTTAGGACTGCTTTAGAAAAAAGTGAGAAGAATAGGAGGTCTTTAAATGTTAGGAGCGATTGTTCGATTTATCGTATCCGCTTTAGTTTTGTTATTAGTGAGCTATATTGTTCCGGGTCTCCGAGTAGCAGGCTTTACGGGTGCCCTCATTGCCGCTGTAGTCATAGCCGTTTTGGGATACTTGGTTGAATTGGCCTTTGGCAACAAGATATCCCGGATGGGTCGGGGCTCCATCGGATTTGTCACTGCGGCTGTGGTGATTTATTTAAGCCAGTTTATTGTACCAGGCTCTATTTCAGTTTCAATAATCGGTGCTCTGCTGGCCTCTCTGGTCATTGGGATAGTCGATAGTTTCGTGCCTACGACGCTCCGTTAGGCGGCTGACATAATACTCTGTTCGCTGGAAAGGCCTGAAACATTAATTTTTTGGTTCTAGGCCGGGCTTGTCTCTCATACTCCTTCAATAGGAGAAAGGGGGACAAGTTTTTTGTTGGAGGAAGATTTTTATGAGTATCGGCGCCAAAAAACCCGGCTTTGGAAATTCAGAGAATGGGGAAGAGGACTCTTTTTGCTGTTGGTAAGCTGTCTTGTTCTTCTAAGCTTTATATACGCCATTAAGAGTGAAACTTCCGCCCAGTTAGTTCGTTTTTTAACTCAGCAATCGTTTCCCTTTGAGTCGGTCCTGATGGAAGGGATTCCGGGATACTCTCAGCCTGAACGGGCGCGTTTAGCTGAGGTAAGGAGCCAAAGCGCGGCACTGGGCATGTTCTTGTTAACGGGCGTGAATGTGGCAGATCCCCGGACGTTTTTCCTCAGCTATTTTGCTCCGCCGCCCGAAGGACCGGTTTGGCTGGGATGGGCCTATAATCCCAATGATCCGGAGTTTGAAGGCCCTATTCTTGAGCCAATTGAAACGGTGCCAAAGCCCGAGCCAAAGCCAGGAGAGAATGCGGCGGCAGCTCCACCGGCAGCGCCCGCACCGGTTTCGGGGTCCAAAGAGGTTCTGGTGGGAATTTATAACACGCATAATAGTGAGTGTTATACGGGGGATGGAGGACCGGAACGAAAAACGGGAGAAAATGGTGATGTTGTGACTGTTGCCGAGACCCTGAAAAACGCTCTTGAGCAAAACGGAATCGGTGCTGTTCACTCGCTGCAGATCCACGATGCGGAACAATTCATGACAGCCTATTCCAGGTCGGTCAATACGGCTACTAAAATGCTTCAAGATAACCCATCGATCAAGATTTTGCTCGATGTCCACAGAGATGGCTTCCCTCCGGGGGTTCCGAAAGCAACGGCTATGGTTAATGGCAAACAGGTCAGCAACGTGTTGGTGATTATTGGCAAGAAAAATCCCCATTGGCAAAAAAATGAGGCTTTAGCCAAAGAGCTGATTGCGCTGGGTGAAAAGAAATATCCCGGTCTTTTCGATACCAATATTAGTTATGCCGCTGATGCCCGTTATAACCAGCACTTGTCGGACGGAGGATTATTGCTGGAATTTGGCAGTCAGCTCAACACTTTGGAAGAGGCTAACGGAGCAGCCGTAGCGGTGGCTGAGATTATAGCCGATTGGCTAAAATCTCAATGAGCTCGTACCGGCCAAGTTTTCTTTCTCGCTTTTATACCGAATAGAAAAATGCTATAATGCGGGAGGTAGATTAGGACGATAGGGAGAAGAGGTTAGCTTGATATGTCATCAACCAACCGCACGCTATTAAAAGCTGCCGGATTTTTAATGGCTGCTCAAATGGCTTCAAGAATTTTAGGCTTTTTACGTGAGACATTGATTGCTGGTTTTTTTGGGCAGAGCAGGGTCACGGATGCTTATAATACGGCGTTTATTCTTCCGGATCTATTATATTGGCTGCTTGTAGGCGGGGTTTTAAGTGCGGCATTTATTCCTGTCTTCTCCGAATATATCGCTAAGGGAAATGAAGACGAAGGCTGGCGGGTTGCCAGCTCCGTTGTGAATCTGATTTTCCTGATACTGGGCGTGTTTGTTCTGTTGGGCCTGTTTTTGACACCACAGTTCATCCGGTTGATGGTTCCCGGGTTTAAAGTTCAAGATATTGCCCTTACAACCCACTTGACCCGCATTCTTTTATTGCAGCCTCTCTTTATGGCTTTTAGCGGCTTAACTATGGGAATTTTAAATTCTTACAAGATTTTTTGGCCTTCTGCTTTGGGAACAGTACTTTACAATGGGTGTGTTATTTTCTTTGGCACGATTTTGGCTAACCCGGCCAAACCTGAGAGCATTTCCGGATTTGCCGTGGGGGTTGTAGTGGGGGCTATCGCTAACTTTGCAGTTCAGATTCCCGCTTTGCGGAAGGTAAAGCTGCGTTATTATCCGATCATTGATTGGCATCATCCCGGTGTCCGGCGGATTGCCGCTCTTGCCGTTCCCATAATTATGAGTTATTCATTAAATCAAATTCAAATTGCTGTGAACAATAATTTTGGCTCTATGCTTTTCCCGGGAAGTATTTCGGCCATATGGTACTCTTCCCGGCTGTTCCAAGTGCCGGTGGGTATCTTTGCTTTAGCTATTGCTGTTGCCTCTTTTCCCACGATGACTGAGCAAGCAGCCTTAAAACAATGGGATAAACTGCGCCAAACCATATCCAGAACCGTCCGCATGGTGATCTTTATCACAATGCCGATATCGGTGGGAATGATCGTTTTGCGCTATCCCTTGATTAGAGTGCTTTTTCAGCACGGGCATTTTACATCTGAGGACACTTTGAGAACGGCCATTCCTCTGCTGTATTTTGCTTTGGGGATTTCATCGCAGTCTGTGATTCAAATTCTTCCCAGGGCCTTTTATGCTTTGCAGGATACGTGGACGCCGGTGATATTGGGAATTATATCTATGGCTCTGGATATTTTGTGCATGTTTTTACTGGTGCGTCCTTTAGCGGTGGGAGGACTGGCTTTTGCGGATACTATTTCGGCCTTTGTCAATATGCTGCTTCTTTTTTACGTACTGCGTAAACGTTTAAAACAAATAAATGGCAGAAGTTTGTTTTGGACCGGTGCTAAGACTGTGACAGCTTCTCTTCTTATGGCGCTTGTGATCTGGGGCTGGAATACCTGGCTGACTCATTTGATTGGCGTACGCACGGTATCTTCAATTGTTGTATTGATTTCGGGCACGGCCATAGGGGCTTTTGTCTTTGCTGTAATGGCTTGGATCTTAAGAATGGAGGAGTTCGAACAGACGATGGGTTTGGTTCGGAGAAAGGTAGGTTTACGCCCTGCCAAGTAAAAACGAGCATTTTGCCGCGTTGAAGTGATATTTTTGGTACTTGAGATGTATTTTTCGTATTTGCCTGCACAGGGTTAATTTTGCAATGTGACAAATTTTAGAATGTCAGTTACTATATTAACTATTATTAGTGATAATAAATCGGCAATGAAGCCGTCGAGACATCGCCACGATGTCCGGCGGCTTTTTTTGTTCTGCAGTCAGAAAGTATAACCTCGTTAAACTTTCTGACCGCATCAGAGCAACCAGGCAGACGCCGCGCCGGAGGATTCTCCGTTATGCTAACCCGTGCGAAGACAGTGTCTTCGAGCGCCAGCCAAGTTTTCTTTATTTTGGAAGGAGGGCAGGTTATGAAAGGTTCTATGTCAGATAGAGCAAAGCCTTCCTTGGAGCGTTCCGCTATCCTTTTGGCCATGACTGAGACGAGAGAAGAGGAAGAAAAGCTCAAGAAATTTCTTCAGGAATCCGCAAATTTCCGCTGCGGTGTGACCGAACTGGGAGGAACCGTCTCAACGTTGCAGCATACAGGGAAACTGACAAATTCGGTGATGTCCGCTGCCTTTAACACGGGTGTGATTCCCAAAGAAGACCGAAAAATTCACGCTTTAATCCATGCAACGCTGGAAGCAAGCAACAGCATTTTTATACACACCAACAGTAATGCCAGCTTTGCTTTGAAAATTGGTCTGACGACGGATACGGAGTGGATTGCAGTAGCCATTTTTGGTCGCTCGTCCTTACATCCTCTTTTGGAACATGCCCGTGTAGGATTGGGGTTTATGCATCTTTGATTAGAGTGAGGTTAAGGGGAGGTGAGTTAAGAGCGGCTAAGTCCCTGGATAAGTGCGGCTAAGATTCAGATGGAGTTAAAACTCCACTTGAATCAAGTCATCTTTATAGCGGCGTTTGAGTGATTGAGTGTTAGAGTATTGACTGTGAAATCAGAGCTTAATTTCATATCCGGGCACCAAATCAAGTGATGGTTTGGAGCGGAAAAGTGTTTTAGAGGGCCCTAATTTTAAAATAGGGGTCCTCTTTGTCTTTTTGAATCAAGACTAAGGGAGGTGATGCGATGGCTTATAGTATAGACAAAAACTCCTTTCCTCGACATTAACCATGGACGAAAGCTCCCATATGAGGGCACTGAGCGGCATGTGGCAATCATCACCGCTAAAGACCGGTGCATAGGCTGTCAATCCTGCGGCAGCATTTGTGTACGGAAGGTCTACACCTTTAGGGCAAAATCAGCGTGATATAACAAAACGGAGGGATTTGAGATGTATACTGAATGTCAACGAGAAAATAGAAACAGTCCCAACTTGAATCTCGGACACCCATGCTTTGCTACCCACGGACACGGTCAAAGCGGACGTATCCATTTAGCGGTAGCCCCCGGATGCAACATTTCCTGCAATTATTGTGTGCGCAAATTTGACTGTGCCAATGAATCCCGTCCGGGAGTGACGAGTAAAGTGCAAAACGTCGAGGAGGCCTTGCTGACGGTGCAAGAGGCCAAAGCCTCCGCTATCGGATCAAAATTGAAGGTTGTCGGAATTGCCGGCCCGGGGGACCCTTTAGCAAACCAGGCCACTTTCGACACTTTCAGAGGAGTAAAACGCGATTTCCCGGATATGATTCTCTGCTTAAGCACCAATGGGCTCTTGTTGCCGGAAAAAATTAAAGAACTGGCCGGGATCGGGGTATCCCACCTGACAATTACGATCAATACTCTGGATGAGAAAGTGGGGGCTAAAATTTATAGTTATATTCGCTGGCAAGGCAAAACTCTTATTGGCCCTAATGCGGCAAGAATTCTGATTGACAATCAATTGCTGGGCATGGAGCTGGCCTCAGAGGCAGGGATGACCCTGAAAATTAACACGGTGCTCATTCCGGGAGTCAATGACAAGCTTCTCTATAGCTTGGGTTTGGAAATTAAAAAAAGAGGGGCCCACATTCATAACATTGTTCCTATGATTCCTCAAGCTAAGTTTGCTCATCTTAAGGCCCCGTCCAAGGAACTTATGGAAAACTGCAGAAACACTATCGGCAAAATTTTGCCTCAAATGCGGCATTGCCAGCAATGCCGGGCAGATGCGATTGGTTTGCTCTGATTAGAGAAATGAGGTATGGATATGGCGGAACGAATTTTGTTATGCGACACTACTTTAAGAGATGGAGAACAGGCACCGGGTGTAGCCTTAGGGTTGCGGGAAAAGGAAATGATCGCCAGGGCTTTGGCCGATGCCGGGATTGACGAATTGGAAGTGGGTGTTCCGGCTATGGGGGATTCGGAAATTAAAGCCATTTCCCAGTTGGCGAGCCTTCATTTGCCTGTTCGTCTGATTACTTGGAACCGCGCTGTTCTTGCTGATCTTCAGGCAAGTTACCGGACAGGGGTTGCGGGAGTTGCCGTTTCTATCCCTACTTCAGATCAGCAAATTCGCAATAAGTTGAGAAAAGACCGGGCTTGGGTTCTTGAACAGATGGGACAATGCATCCGTAATGCCCGAAAAGAAGTGGACTATGTTGTCTTAGGCTTGGAGGATGCCAGCCGGGCAGAGTTTATATTTCTGGCGGAAATTCTGGCAGAGGCTGAAAAACTGGGGGTAGATCGGGTTCGTTTTGCCGATACTGTGGGAATTCTGGAACCCTTGAAATTATTTTTTACCCTTCAGGATTTAGTGAGGATGACTAAGGTTCCCTTGGAGTTTCATGCGCATAATGACTTAGGCATGGCCACGGCAAATTCTCTTGCTGCGGTTCAAGCGGGTTTTAAAGCCTTGAGTGTAACCGTCGGAGGCTTGGGAGAAAGAGCGGGCAATGCGGCCCTGGAAGAAGTGGCGGTGGCGTTGAGATATGCTCTTTATGAGGAGGTGCAAATTAATTTAAAGTGTTTAAACTCCCTGGGCTTATTGGTAAGTTTAGTAACGGGGCGGCAAATTCCCAGGTCCAAACCGGTTATTGGTGCAGATGTGTTTACACATACCTCATCGATTCACATAGACGGGGTTAAAAAAGACTTTGCCAACTATCAAACGTATCCGCCTGAAAGCATTGGACGACAACACGCAACCTCCCTGGGTAAGTACTCCGGACGGAAAAGTATTGTGCGGCTTTTGCAAACCAAAGGGATAGAATTTGACCAGGCAACTATTGACAACCTTCTCAACAAGATTTTACAGCGGGCTCAGGAGATAAAAAGGACTTTGAGGGAAGATGATATTATGGAAATTGTTGTGAGCTCATGCTAGAGCAAAATTCAGAGCAGTTTAGGGCCTTCTTTGGATGCAATTATGCTCAAAGAAGGCCTTTATGTTAATTAATGTCTTATTATGTCCGATGCGTCAAATAAGAAGTTAATTTTAGGATTCTTGCGGAATTCCCTCTGTATCTGATATACTTTATCTTTAGGATGGCATCGCCTGAATTCAAAACATTATGTCTGGATTAAGAAATGAGGGGGAAGACCTTGGCACAGGCTTCGCAACGTATTCGTAACTTTTCTATTATTGCGCATATTGACCATGGCAAATCGACTTTAGCCGATCGACTGATTGAATATACCGGAGCTTTAAGCAAACGGGAAATGGAAGAACAAGTCCTTGATTCCATGGACCTGGAGCGTGAACGTGGGATTACGATTAAATTACAGGCTGTACGTTTGAGTTATAAAGCTAAAGACGGTGAGACTTACGAGCTGAACCTTATCGATACTCCGGGGCATGTGGATTTCACGTATGAAGTGTCCAGAAGCTTGGCGGCCTGTGAAGGGGCGTTGCTGGTGGTGGATGCGGTTCAGGGGATCGAAGCCCAGACTTTAGCTAATGTCTATTTGGCTTTAGAGAATAACCTGGAAATTATTCCGGTGATTAATAAGATTGACCTTCCCAGCGCTGAGCCTGAGCGGGTTCAGCAGGAAATTGAAGATGTGATCGGACTGGACGCCAGCGACGCTATCTTAGCTTCCGCTAAGGTTGGCACGGGTGTCGAGGAAATATTGGAACGAATTGTGACTATGGTTCCTGCCCCTGAGGGGAATGATCAGGCTCCCTTGAAAGCTTTGATTTTCGATTCAAAGTTTGATGCCTATAAGGGTGCGATTTCCTATGTCCGGGTGGTTGAAGGACGGGTGGCAAAAGGGACAGCCATGAAAATGATGTCCACCGGGAAAGTCTTTGAAGTGACGGAAGTGGGTGTTTTTACCCCGGCCATGAAAATTGTCGAAGAACTGAAAGCCGGGCAAGTGGGTTTTATTGCGGCAAGCATCAAGAATGTTAAAGATACTCAGGTGGGCGATACGATTACGGATGCGGAGCGTCCTGCCGCCGAACCTCTGCCCGGGTATCGGAAGTCAACTCCCATGGTATTCTGCGGACTTTATCCGGTGGAAACGAACGATTACAATCGCTTGCGGGATTCTCTGGAAAAACTTCATCTTAATGACGCCAGCTTAGTCTTTGAACCGGAAACCTCGGCTGCTTTGGGCTTTGGCTTCCGCTGCGGGTTTCTGGGTTTGCTCCACATGGAGATTATTCAGGAGCGTTTGGAGCGGGAATATGATTTAAATCTGATTACCACGGCGCCAAGTGTTATTTATAAGGTAAATACGATTCAGGGAGAAACGTTGGACATTGACAACCCTTCCAATCTTCCGTCTGTGGACCAGATTGCGGGTATCGCCGAGCCTGTGGTTAAAGCCATGATTCTGGTGCCGGCTGAATTCGTCGGGGCGATTATGGAACTTAATCAAGAAAAGCGCGGAACGTATTTGACTATGGATTATGTCTCCAAGAGCCGGGTAAAATTAGTTTATGAGCTTCCCCTCAGCGAAATTGTCTTTGATTATTTTGATGAGCTGAAATCGCGAACCAAAGGGTATGCTTCTCTTGACTATGAGTTGTCCGGGTATAAAGAGTCGGATTTAGTTAAAATTGACGTTCTTTTGAATAGTGAAATGGTAGACGCCCTTTCCTTTATTGTGCACCGGACGAAATCCTATCATCGCGGCAGGAAACTTGTTGAGAAACTTCAAGGGATTATTCCCAGGCAGATGTTTGAGATCCCCATTCAGTCGGTAATTGGCAACAGAGTTATTGCTCGGGAAACGGTTCGGGCTATGCGCAAAGATGTCCTGGCTAAATGTTATGGCGGAGATATTTCCCGTAAGCGCAAACTTCTGGAGAAGCAAAAAGCGGGGAAAAAGCGCATGAAGCAAGTTGGGAATGTGGAAATTCCCCAGGATGCCTTTATGGCTGTTTTAAAGATTGAGGATTGAAACTCCCTAACCAAGCGTTGGGCTGTTGGCCTAAATCCCAATATAAAGGAGAGAGTGTGCTCATATGCCTTCTCTGTATGTTCATGTTCCTTTTTGCCTGCAAAAGTGTGATTACTGTGCATTTTATTCGCACGCTTTGCAGGAGTCTTCTCAGCGGCTTATATCCTTGTATTTAGAGGGCTTAGAAGTGGAAGTGGCCAGGCGACAAAAAGATGCTCCGCAAGGGGTGTCTTCTCTTTTTATAGGGGGTGGAACCCCGACGGCCTTAAGCCTTGAAAACCTGGAGCGGCTTATGAAGCTGATAACCTGTCATTTTTCCTGCGCTGAAGGAGCGGAGAAGACGGTTGAAGGAAACCCGGGTACTCTAAGTCAAGATAAGTTAGCCCTTTTGCGGCGATACGGAATAAATCGCTTTTCTTTAGGAGTCCAAACCTTTAATGATCAACTCTTAAAATCTGTGGGCAGGGTGCACACTGCCCGGCAGGCTCGGGAAGCTATTGGACTTTTACGGGCTGAGGGATTTAAAAACCTGAATTTGGATTTGATGTTCGGACTTCCCAAGCAGGACCTGGTTTCCTGGCAAATGTCCCTCGAAGAAGCGCTGTCCTTTAGACCGGAGCATCTTTCGCTTTATGGTTTGATGTTGGAGGAAGGAACTCCTTTGTACGAGCGTTTCGGGCCTGAGCAGGCCCCTAAGGATGGACTTGAGTTTTCTCAAGCCCTGTCTGCCGGTGAACATTGCGGGGAACTGCCGGACGATGACCTCCAGGCCGTGATGCAGGAATGGGCTGTGCAGCGTTTGGAAAAAGCCGGTTACGTTCACTATGAAACCTCCAATTTTGCTCTGCCGGGGTTTGAATGCCGGCATAATCTGGGATATTGGCGGGGCGAAGAGTATTTGGGCTTAGGTCCCGGGGCTGTAACTTGTTTGCAAAGAGTTCGGCAGAAGAATGTGGAAGATGTTCGGAGTTATCTCAGCAGCCTCCTAAAAGGAAAAGAGCCTCTGGACGAAGAGGGGCAGGAAGTCTTGTCACTTAAAGAGTGCATGGCGGAGCGCATGATTTTGGGACTAAGGCTGCGCGAAGGGGTGAATTTCACTAAGTTTCGTCAGGATTTTGGCGTTGATCTCAGGGATATTTATCGGGAGGTATTGGAACGCTATTCGTATAGAGATGTTTTGGAAATTAAGGGTGATAATCTATGCTTGAATTCTAAGTATGTGTTTATCTCTAATATGATTTTGCAGGAGTTTGTATAGCTTATTCGATATAAAATGATTCTTGACAAAGATAAAAGAGAGTGGTAATGTGAAGACATAAAATGTTAGCACTCATTAGAGGAGAGTGCTAACAACGCTCAGCTAACTTGGAAAGGCGGGAAGCATTAAATGCAAATGGACGAACGTAAACAAAAGATCCTGCGAGCGATTGTTCAGGACTATATTGCTACCGCTGAACCGATTGGTTCGCGAACGATTGCCCGAAAATTTGATTTAGGTGTTTCTCCTGCCACAATCCGCAATGAAATGGCGGACTTGGAGGAATTGGGTTTTATTGAGCAGCCTTATACATCTGCGGGGCGGATTCCGTCTGATGCGGGGTACCGCTATTTTGTAGATTGTTTGATGGATACTCAAACTCTCAGCGCTGAGGATAAAGAGATTATCGAACGGGAAGGCACCAAAAAGATTCATGAGATTCAGGAAGTTGTTTCCCACGCCAGTAAATTGCTGTCTGAGTTAACGAACCTGACTAGTATTGTCCTTGGTCCGCATAAAGAGAAAAGCGCCTTCGGCAAGATGCATTTTTTGCCCTATCAGCCCGGCCAGGTTATCATGGTCATTGTCAAAGAAAATGGGGTCGTAGAAAATCACATTGTCGATGTGGGGGAAACTATCACGGCAGAGGACCTGCAACGAGTGGCCGGAGTATTTAACCAGAAAATGAAAGGCTATTCCTTAAATCAGGTGAAACGAGGTCTGCTGCATGAAATCTACAGTGAGTTATCCCGGCAGCGGCATTTAATTGATAATGCCTTGGAAATGCTTGATGCGATCCTGGATGATAATGAGGAAGAAGAGCGAATTTATTTGGGTGGAACCCTCAACATGCTAAATCAGCCCGAATTTCGGGATTTAAATAAAGTTAAAACCTTGTTCAAAGTGTTTGAAGAAAACGAACCTCTAAAGAAACTTCTGCTTCCCCGTCAAGAAGGACTAAACATAACCATCGGTGGGGAAAATACTTTGAAAGAATTCAGGGATTGCAGCGTGATCTCGGCAACTTATAAGGTCAATGGAAAAACCATCGGTGCCGTAGGGGTTTTGGGACCAACGCGAATGGATTATGCCAAAGTGATTGCGCTTGTGGATTTTATGACGCGAAGCTTGACAGAGGTCTTAGCTCGGGGTAAGCCACGCGGTTATTAAGCGGTGTTTGAACCTTTTGGTTCATTCCATATAAATTCTAATGTGCGAGAGGTGATTGTAAGTGGAACGAACGAGAGAAGAAACTCTCAAAGATCAAAAGGCCGAAATAGACGAGGAATATAGTGAAGATAAAGCGGACGGCTTTAAAAAATCTAGCCGGGAAGATGGTTTGGATAATAAGGATATGAACCCTGCCGAGAAAATTCTGACTTTAGAAGCCGAGCTGAAGCAGGCCAAGGAAAAGTCGGATGAACATTACAATCAATTGTTGCGTTTACAGGCGGATTTTGATAACTACAGGAAGCGGACGCAAAAAGAAAAGACCGAACTCATCAAATTTGCATCCGAACACCTTGTAAATGAATTACTGCCGGTTCTGGACAATTTTGAACGGGCGGTTAGTTCGGCTCAGAATAATCCCGATTTTGCGGCTTTTTCACAAGGAGTAGAGATGATTCTGCGTCAGCTGCAAACAGCTTTAAGCAAGGAAGGACTAAAGGCTATGGAAGCCGTGGGGCAGCCTTTTGATCCCAATCTTCACGAAGCTGTGCTGAGAGTTGAGTCTGATGAACATGAGGAAAATACTGTCGTGGAAGAATTGCAAAAGGGGTATTTTCTTAAAGAAAAGGTACTGCGTCCCAGTATGGTTAAAGTGTGTAATTAGTTAATTGAAGGAGGAATTTTATCATGAGTAAAATTATTGGTATTGATTTAGGAACGACAAACTCTTGTGTAGCTGTTATGGAAGGCGGGGAAGCAGTTGTTATTCCCAATGCGGAAGGAAACCGTACCACGCCGTCCGTTGTAGGTTTTTCCAAAACCGGCGAACGTTTAGTCGGTCAAGTCGCCAAGCGTCAATCTGTTTCCAATCCGGACAAGACCGTTATTTCCATTAAACGTCATATGGGTTCCGACTATAAAGTGAAAATTGACGATAAAACTTACAGCCCGCAAGAAATTTCGGCCATGGTTCTTCAAAAGTTGAAAACAGATGCTGAGGCTTATCTTGGTCAAGGCGTCAGCAAAGCGGTAATTACGGTGCCGGCGTACTTCACGGATGCTCAACGGCAAGCCACGAAAGATGCCGGGGCTATCGCCGGGCTTGAGGTGCTGCGGATTATCAATGAGCCGACGGCCGCTGCTTTGGCCTATGGCTTAGATAAAGAGCATGATCAAACTGTTCTGGTGTATGACCTGGGAGGCGGAACCTTCGATGTATCCGTGCTTGAACTGAGCCAAGGTATGGTAGAAGTAAAAGCGACGAGCGGCAACAACCATTTAGGCGGCGATGACTTTGACCAACGTTTGATTGACTATATGGTCGCGGAATACAAGAAGAGCAATGGCGCTGATCTTTCCAAAGACCGTGTTGCCCTGCAGCGTTTGAAAGAAGCCGCTGAAAAAGCTAAAATTGAACTTTCCGGCGTGACGACATCGAATGTCAATCTGCCCTTTATCACCATGACAGAACAAGGACCGCAGCACTTGGATATGAACATCACCCGGGCTAAATTCGAAGAGATCATCTCCGATCTCGTGGAAGCAACTCTTGGTCCCACACGTCAAGCCCTTGAGGATGCTAAACTTAGCTGGAAAGATATTGATCAAATCATTCTCGTCGGCGGTTCAACCCGTGTTCCTTCCGTCCAGGATGCTATTCGCAAATTAAGCGGCAAAGAACCTCACAAAGGTGTCAACCCGGATGAAGTGGTAGCCATGGGTGCGGCAATCCAAGGCGGCGTGCTCAGCGGTGAAGTTAAAGATATGATTTTGCTGGACGTTACACCACTGTCCTTAGGAATTGAAACCCTGGGCGGTGTGTTTACCAGAATCATCGATCGCAACTCGACGATTCCGACTACGAAATCGCAGGTTTTCTCCACGGCCGCTGACAACCAAACTTCCGTTGACATTCATGTGTTACAGGGCGAGCGGGAAATGGCCAGCTATAATAAAACTTTAGGCCGCTTCCAGCTCTCAGGAATTCCGCCCGCGCCGCGCGGTATTCCCCAAATCGAAGTGAAATTCGACATTGACGCCAATGGTATCGTTCACGTTTCGGCCAAAGATATGGCGACAGGCAATGAACAAAAAGTGACGATTACCTCCTCCACAGGACTCTCGAAGGAAGATATCGAGAAAATGAAGCAGGATGCCGAGCTGCACGCCGAAGAAGATAAGAAGCATAAAGAACTGATTGACGCTAAGAACCAAGCCGATTCTTTGGCCTATCAAACCGAGAAGACTTTGAAAGATTTTGAAGGCAAAGGCGATGCCGGCGAACTGGAAACTATTAAGAAGGCCCTCGAAGAACTTAAGACTGCCGCCGCATCGGACAATGTTGCCGAGATGAATGCCAAATCCGAGGCTTTGACAAAAGTACTCCATCCCTATATTGAAAAAATGTATCAACAACAAGCCGCCGATGCGCAAAACGCCGGAGCTCAGCCTGGCGGACCGGAAGCTGCCAAGAAAGACGATGACGTTGTGGATGCGGAATTTACAGAGGTTGACAAGGATAAATAAGGGAGCTGAATCTGCTCCCCCCGCGGTTGCCCTCGCTGCCTGAAGGTACCGGGAACGCGGGAAACGGCACAAGCGCTGAAGCGGATTATGGAATTATAGGACGTGTAGAATTACCGTACTTTTAATTGCTAGGTTCGCTTCAGCGCTGAGCCAATAAAGCAACTAACTAACGGCTTTGGCTGCTTTTGCAAGCTCGGCACAGGCCGAGTTTTCTTTATACCGTCAGAAAGTACGGCTTTGTTAATACTTTCCTCCTGCATCAGGGCAGCCAGGCAGCCGCCCGCACCAGCCAAGGTTTCGTTACTGTTGTGCCGGCATTTGTTTGTAATTGGATATATTTAGAATTCTTCAACGCTGATATTTCCTTGTGCTCAAACACGAAGGGTCATATAATACTATAGGACTTTAAATAATCGATAAACTGGCTAGTTTCGTTTTAATTCTTAATTTAGTAAGGCCTGTTCTTAAGAAGAGAACGCTTAGAATGAGTTGGGATTTCGAAAATGGCAAGTGCGAATGGCTATAGGAGTGATGGAGGAAACCATGAAACGTGATTATTATGAGGTGCTTGAGGTCGATCGCTCGGCTAGTGAGCAAGACATTAAAAAGGCGTATCGAAAATTGGCCCGTCAGCTTCATCCGGATGTGAACCCAGGTGATAAAAGTGCCGAGGAAAAGTTTAAGGAAGTTGCCGAGGCTTATGATTGCTTAAATGATCCGGAGAAAAAGGCGCGCTATGATCAATTTGGGCATGCCGGTGTGGACCCTAATCAGGGTGGCGGCTTTGGAGACATGGGTGGCTTCGGAGATATTTTTGATATGTTTTTCGGAGGCGGCGGACAGCGTCGCAATGGTCCCCAGCGAGGAGCCGATTTGCGTTATGCTATGTCTCTGACCTTCGAAGAGGCCGCCTTCGGTGTTGAAAAGGAAATTCAGATTCCGAGGGACGAAACGTGCACAGATTGTCAGGGTTCCGGAGCGGCGCCAGGCACTCATCCGACCACGTGTTCTCAGTGCAACGGCAGTGGGCAGGTTAAAGTAACTCAACGCACCCCCTTCGGCCAAATTCAAACGGCTCGGACATGTCCGGCGTGTCAGGGGGAAGGCCGGACGATTGCCAGCCCATGTTCGGCTTGTCATGGCAAAGGGAAGATTCGCAAGGTTAAAACGATTAAAGTTAATATCCCTCAAGGTTCGGAAGATGGCCTGAATCTAAGGCTTAGCGGAGACGGGGAGGCCGGAGCTAAGGGCGGGCCGCCGGGAGATCTCTATATTGTCCTGCAAGTGAAGCCGCACAAGTTCTTTGACCGCGAAGGCAATGACGTCTACTGTGAGATCCCGATTACGTTTATTCAGGCGGCTTTGGGCGCGGAAATCGATGTTCCGACCCTTGACGGAGTCGTTAAAATGAAAGTTCCGGAAGGAACTCAGACTTCAACGATCTTTCGCCTGAAAGGGCATGGCATTCCCTACCGCCGTGGCAACGGCCGTGGAGATCAGCATGTCCGGGTTATTTTGACGACACCGACGAAGCTTAATGAGAAACAAAAACAACTTTTGCGCGCCTTTGGTGAGGCCACTCCGGATCACCAACAAATGGGCAAGAAGTCTTTGTTTGAGAAGTTTAAAGAAAACCTTCGGGATGCCATGGGATGACCTAAAGTTAACTTGTTTTCGATTTGCTATAAAGGTTAATAACAGAAGCATTAAAGGAGCATGACCATGGATTGGCGTGAAGTTGCGGTGACAGTTTCGGCAGAAGGTGAAGAAATTGTTGCCGATCTTTTTTATCAGTTGGGCTGTCCGGGAGTGAGTGTTGACGACCCGGAACTGTTACGCGGGTATGTTGAATCGGGAGCCTGGGATTATCATGATTTTGGCGAAGTAGAACTTACCGGAACCGCCGTGGTTAAAGGGTATTTTCCGGAGGACGAGGAACTTTCTGAGAAGCTGGAGAAACTGGATCTGGGACTGCGGGAACTGCTGGAACGTTCGCCAAAGTGGATTGTCCAGGCAAAAGGAATATCTTTAAAAGAAGAAGATTGGGCGACAGCCTGGAAAGCTTATTTTAAGCCAACCCGGATCGGAAAGAATTTTTTGATCAAGCCGAGTTGGGAACAAGTAGAGCCTTTAGCGGAAGATATTGTGCTTGAACTTGATCCCGGAATGGCTTTTGGAACGGGAACCCATCCGACAACAACCCTTTGTTTAAAAGCTCTGGAGTCCTTAGTGAAACCTGGCCAGAAAGTATTTGACTTGGGTACAGGTTCCGGAATTTTGGCAATTGCGGCCGCTAAACTCGGGGCAACAGTTAAAGCTGTGGATCTCGATTCTGTGGCGGTAAGAGTAGCGCAGGAGAATGTCGACCTAAATCAGGTAAGCGATAGGGTTCAGGTCTTGCGTGGGGATTTGGGGACAGTTCTTAAGGGGCAGGCGGAAATTGTCATCGCCAATATTATTGCCGATATTATTTTGCTGCTTCTTGCGGATTTAAAGCGTATTTTGAGCCCGGATGGGGAATTTCTGGCATCCGGGATTATTGAACACCGGGCCTGCGATGTCGAAGAGGGCATGAAAAAAGCGGGTCTGGAGATCTTGGAACGAGTCGAGGATTCCGGTTGGATTTTATTTCGAGCAAGGTGGGCTAAATAACGATGAATCGCTTTAAAATCACGGAGCTTGGAAAAAACGCTTTTTGGCTGCGGGGAACGGAACGGGACCACCTTGTTCGTGTGCTCCGCTTAACTCCCGGAGACAAAGTTTTGGGTTATGACAATAGCGGTATGGAATATACGGGTGTGATCCTCAAGATTGAAGATAAAAGCGTTACCTGCCGGATTATCAGCAGTGACCACCCGGATGTTGAAGCGCATACTTCCGTTTTCCTGGTTGCCGGACTTTCCAAAGGGGAAAAAATGGAGTGGGTCATTCAGAAGGGAACGGAGCTGGGTATGCAGGGGCTTCTGCCCCTGCGGACGCAGCGTTCCGTTATGCAGCTGGAAGGGAGTAAAGCTCTCGATCGAGTGGCACGCTGGCAAAAAATTGCTTCCGAAGCCTCTAAGCAGTCCCATAGGGTGAGAGAACCTCAAATTGGCGAAGTCTGTGATTGGAGAGACTTGCCGGAGAAGTTGCCGGCAGGTACTCAGTGGTTGATCCCTTATGAAGAAGAAAGGACTCAGCGTTTGGCTTCTGCGCTCAATGACTTTGATCCGGAGTATCCTATTGCTATTTTGATAGGCCCGGAGGGAGGGTTTGAGGCGGCCGAGGTTGTGCGGGCCCGCGAGGAACTTGGCGCCCGGAGTGTGTCACTGGGACCGCGGATTTTACGTGCGGAGACGGCGGCGCTGGCGGCCTTGACCCTGGTTTTGGGGTACTTTGGGGACATTTGAGGAATATGCTTGAATTGCGGTTTGGTTGTTTTTGCTAGCCGAAAAGGGCTAGTTCTGTTACACTGCAACTAAGGACTTGAACTGGGCAATTTGTGAAATTCGAGTAACGATCCGCGAATTTCGAACCTTGAAAAAGGTGGAGTATTAATGTCGGCAGAAATTGGACAAGTTAAAATGAAATCAGCTAAGTCCGAACTGAGCAGCGGGAGTTTGGAACTGGGAGCCGGGAAGGTTTGCTTTTTGACGCTTGGTTGTAAAGTGAACCAGGCGGAGAGTGAAGCCTTGGCGCAGCTTTTTAGAGAGGCTAACTATGAGGTAGTCAGTGCCTCGGAAGATGCGGACGTGGTGGTTGTAAATACTTGTACTGTGACGAATACGGGCGGCAGCAAGTCACGTCAGGCGATCCGCCGGATGATCAAGGCTCACCCGGAAAGTATTGTGGCGGTGACGGGGTGTTATGCTCAGACGGCTCCGGGAGAAGTTCTCGGGATTGAAGGGGTAGATTTGGTTCTCGGTACGCAAGACCGGAATAAAATCCTGGAGTGGATCGAACGGGTTAAACGGGAACGCAGGCCGCAAAATGCCGTGCGCGGCCTTGAGGAAGCCGGGGAGTTTGAAGAGCTTCCTCAGCTCGCCGAGGAGAACAGGACAAGGGCCTTTCTCAAAATTCAGGAAGGATGCAATCAATTCTGTACATATTGCATTATTCCCTATGCCCGGGGACCATTGCGGAGCAGGCAGCCGGAGAAAGCTCTTGCCGAAGCCCGGAGGCTGGTAGCTGAGGGGTATCCGGAGATTGTATTGACGGGGATACATACGGGATTTTACGGACAGGATTTGAACGCTGAGTGGAACTTAGCCCGCTTGGTTCAAGAGCTGATTAAAATTGCGGGACTGCGTCGCCTGCGTTTAAGCTCTATTGAGCCGATGGAATATTCTCCGGAGCTGATTGATTGTCTTGCCTCTTCCGATATCGTTTGTCCCCATGTGCATATGCCCCTGCAAAGCGGCAGTGACGAGATATTGTCTCGTATGCACCGTCCCTATTCTTTACAGGATTACCGGGAGTTGTTGGTTAGATTAAGACAGAGGATTCCGGACCTGGCCGTTACAACGGACATCATCGTGGGCTTTCCCGGGGAAACTGAAGCGGATCATGCTTCGACTTTAGAATTTGTGCGGGAATGCGGCTTTGCCGGAGTTCATGTCTTTCCTTATTCTAAGCGCCAGGGAACTCCGGCGGCGGATTATCCCGACCAAGTTCCCAAGAAACTGAAAGATCAGCGGGTAAAGGAGTTAATGACCGTTGCTCATGCCAGTCAAAGGGCCTATATTCACAGCTTCATCGGGAAAACTGTAGAGGTGTTAATCGAGAAGGTTGACACAGCAGGGAAGGCTGTCGGACATACGTCCCATTATATCGAGGTACATTTACCGGGCCAGCAGGGGAAGGTTTGGACTTCACGTCAATTCGTGCAGGTTGTTCTCCAAGAAGATTATATTAAAGAATAGAGACCAGTTGAGGAAAATCCCGGAACCTGATATTCTGGGTTGGGTATTTAAAAGGATAGTTCGGATTATGATAGGGAGGTATGGACAATGTATCATGAGGATTGTATTTTCTGTCAAATCGCTCAGCGCAAAATACCTAGTGAAATCATTTATGAAGATGATAAACTTGTTGCCTTTAAAGACATCCGGCCTTTGGCCCCGGTGCATTTGCTCGTCATTCCGAAAAGTCATTTAGGCAGTCTTAATGACGTTACACCTGAGCATGAGAGCTTAATAGGCCATCTTTTGGGAGTAATCCGGCGCTTAGCTCAAGAGTTCGGGGTGGCCGAGACAGGTTATAGAGTGGTTACCAACACCGGAGCGGACGGAGGTCAAGTGGTTGGGCATCTTCATTTCCATTTGCTCGGAGGACAGGCTCTTGAAGCTCGCATCGGATAACTGCGCAGTTAACTTGACGTGAATCGCTTCTTTTAGTATAATTGTAAAGTATATTTGTGACGATCCAGTGGAGGGAGGGATAAGACAATGAGTGAAGTCAAAGTTGGTAAAAACGAATCCCTTGATGCCGCACTCCGCAGGTTCAAGCGTTCTTGTCAAAAGGCAGGGGTCAGTGCAGAAGCTCGTAAGCATGAAGCCTATGAGAAACCGAGTGTGAGACGAAAGAAAAAGTCAGAAGCTGCACGTAAACGCAAGTTCAAGTAAGGAGTGTCTTGAATTGTCCCTGAAAGATCGCCTTGTTGAGGATATGAAGGTTGCCATGAAGGCCAAAGAGGAGGGGAAGGTAAGACTTTCCGTCATTCGAATGGTCAGGGCTGCTATAAAGAATGCTGAGATTGAGAAGCATGTGGAATTCAACGATGACCAGGTTATTGAAGTTTTGGCACGAGAATTAAAATTGCGTCGAGATGCGCTTGAAGTATTTGATAAAGCGGATCGCCCTGAAAAGGTAAGTGCTTTGGAAGAGGAAATTACCGTCCTTAAGGAATACCTTCCTCAACAGCTTTCCGAAGGGGAAATTCGCCAACTCGTACAAGAGACCATCAGCGCTCTGGGGGCACAGGGCCCCAAGGACCTCGGGAAAGTTATGGGCGCGTTGTCGCCTAAGACGAAAGGACGGGCGGATGGCAAATTTGTCAATCTGGTCGTGCGGGAAATGCTCGGGGCATAATATTAATGATTAAGAAAAGACTCAGTAGCGTAAGCTGCTGGGTCTTTTTGCCGGCTAGATATAACAATTAGCTTTTGGGCTTGGACTATTCTGGCTCTTCCCTTCATAGATTTCTACAGAAGGGAGGAGCTTTTATGTTTAAAAAGATTCAAACAAGCGTCGGAGATATTTTGGATTTTCCGCCGGATGTTGCCGGTGAGGGTCCTAAAATTACGATAACGGGCAGCCAGGAAATCCTCGTAGAGAATTATCGTAGCGTGATTAATTTTTCGGAGGAAGAAATCCGCTTGGAAACGGCTGAAGGAGAAGTTTTCTTTACAGGCAAGGGCTTTGTCTTAAAAACTATCTTGTCTACGGAACTGCGTATAGAAGGAAAACTTACGTCTTTGACCTTTGAGAGAGGGGCGGAAAAAAATGTTTGACCGTTTGCGGGCGTTTTGGCAGGGAAGAGTATTTTTTCTCGCGCGGGGAGATCAGCTGCCGCGTTTTCTCAATTGTGTACTCCAGGAGGGTGTGGTTCTTTATCATACCCAAAAATCCGAACGGGGAATGCGAGCCCGGCTCAAGCTCGATGATTTTCGGCGTTTGCGCAGGGCTGCGCGTTTAACGCATACCAGGGTGCATATTATCGCCAAATATGGCTGGCCTTTTGTTGCGGCCCGCTGGTGGAGAAGAAAGGGGCTAATAGCAGGCGTTATAGTCATCGCGGCAGGGCTGACGTTTTTGTCGCAGCTTGTGCTGTTAATTTCCGTTAGCGGGAATCGGAACATACAGTCCGTCGAGATTTTAGAAAAGGCTGAAAAGCTGGGCCTAAGAACTTGGACCTATTCAAAAGGCTTGGATTTGAATCAGATTGCCAAAACTTTGCAGGAAGAATTGCCGGATGCTGCTTGGATTGGACTGGAACGGAACGGAACGGAGATCATAATAAAGGTCTCGGAAAAAAGACGGCCGTCAATACCCAAAGAAGCGGGTAATCTGGTGGCCAGTCACGCCGGACTTGTCAAAGAAATCATGGTGATCCAGGGAATTCCTCAAGTACATGAAGGAGAAATCGTGCGGGCCGGGCAGGTTTTAATTGCCAAAACGCCGAACCCGGTTCCGCCAACCAAGCCAAATGCCGTCGGTCAGAAAACCAACCCTGTAAAAAGTTCAGTTCCGACTCCTCCAACCTCTGCGGCCAAAGGATTTGTGCGCGGCCGGGTGTGGTATAGCGCCGAGCAGCAAATTTCGCTCGTTGAAGATAAACTTGAGGAAAGCGGAAGAGTTGCCGACGGATGGGGTATAAAATTTGGTTCTCGCGTCATAATGGTAACAATGCAGAATTCGCCATTTGCACAAGCAGACCAAGAAGTCTTAAGTCATTCTTTCCAACCCTGGAGGAATTGGCGTTTCCCTGTCGAAGTTATACAGATAAAATATAAGGAACTACATAAAGTTCACATCCAGCGTTCGATTGCCGAAGCTCGTCAATTGGCGGAAGAATCTGCCCGTGCCGATGTCATGAAAAAAATTTCCCCTGGGGCACAAATTGTGGAAGAGACTGTGAAGGTTCTTCCCGGAAATTCCGGTGCCGAAAGGGTTAGGGTTGAAGTGGAAACCTACGAGGATCTTGCGGTTTATGCTAATCCTTAGAGTTAGACAGAATATTGATTTTTCAGTCCTCTAAGCTATAAGCAAAGATAGTTTGGGATTGGAAAGTAAGGATGATGGTTTTGAAGATCAAAAAGCTCAAAAGGACTTGGGGGGATT
Source organism: Candidatus Desulfosporosinus nitrosoreducens (assembly GCF_030954495.1). Taxonomy (GTDB): domain Bacteria; phylum Bacillota; class Desulfitobacteriia; order Desulfitobacteriales; family Desulfitobacteriaceae; genus Desulfosporosinus; species Desulfosporosinus nitrosoreducens. The sequence continues at coordinate 40,032 of NZ_JAVHUW010000020.1, forward strand.
TGCCCAACCGTCTGGATTGGTTTAAACATCACACTTTCTGGCTGCGTGCCATTATGGGGGTGATGTATTTTCTGTTGTTTACCCTTCTGATATCTTCAAATTTATTTGTTTCCAAGCTCCATTTGGAAGTCGGTGAACCCAGCCCTCAGCTCATTACCGCTCCCTGGACCAGAGATATTGAGGACACTGAAAAATATGCTCAGGACCAGGACGCGGCGGCTAAAGCTGTTCAACCTGTGTATAAGCCTGACGAAGAGTTCTTTAACGATTTGACAAGAGATTTAGGGAATGACTTTACGGAGCTGCACAGCATTGCCGCTGCCGGTGGAGACGACAATGCCCGTGTCGCCAAGTTAAGAGAAACTCAACCCTTCACCAGCCTGCCCCAGAGTGTCCTGCTGTCTTTGCTGAAGACCTCTGCAGATGTTCTGGATACGACGGAACAGGTCGGCGGCGATATCATTTTGACCAGAGCCCGCAATGTTGTTTCGGGGGCCCGTACGGATGTAGATGTGGCACCGCTGCGTGAACGCACGAAAGCGGATATTGATCAGTCGGCCCTGCACGATGATGCGAAGGCTTTCTTTAAGGCCTTTGTGGATCAGGAATTGACTCGTCCGACCTTAGTCGTCGATACCGAAACTACGGATAAATTGCGCAACGCCGCCCGCTCCTCCGTGAAGCGCGATATTGTGCAATATAAGGCCAATCAGAAAATCGTGGGTCCGGGAGAGATTGTGGATGAAAAGATTTATCGGGTATTGGTTGACTATGGTTTAATCAATAGCCGCAATACTTTGAAGGCTGTTTTCGGGATAGGGCTGCTGGTTATTCTGGGAATTGGCACAATTTTAGGGTATTTGCATCAATACAAACGAGATGTTTTGCGCGTAACGAACCGTATGGTTTTGATTGGGCTGGCTATGATTTTAGTTCTGGCCATCGGGCGGGGAGTTATTTCCATCAATCTGGGCGGCAATGATTTTAATGCCTTGTCCGGAATGTTGATTCCGGTGGCCTGGGCCACGATGTCGGTGGCAATTTTAGTTGATGCCGACGTCGCCTTGCTTGTGTCGGTAATTTTAGCGGTTTTTGTTGCCGTTTTGGTGGACCCGACTCTTTCCACGGCGAATGGTTTGCAGTCAGGTTTGGTGGCACTTTTTGGCGGTGTCGTCGGGGTGTACAGTGTGTCCCATTTGAGCCAACGCTCCGATCTGGCGCGGGCGGGACTTTTTGTTTCCGCGGCCAATGCTTTTATGGTTAGCTCGATTGCTTTGACGACGGGGACGAGTTTGATTGTTTGGATTGTAGGCCTGATTCTGGGAATTGTCAATGGGGTAGCTTCTTCTTTTCTGACGGTAGGTGCTTTGCATTGGTTTGAGTCGGGATTTCACATTACTTCTTCAGTTCGGCTCCTGGAATTATCCAATCCGAATCGTCCGCTGCTGAAGCGGTTGCTGATGGAAGCTCCCGGCACTTATCATCACAGTATTTTAGTGGGGAACCTGGCCGAGGCCGCTGCTGAGGCGGTCCGGGCTGATGCTACTCTGGTTCGGGTGGCTTCTATGTACCATGATATTGGCAAACTGAAACGCCCCTATTTTTTTATTGAGAACCAGTTTACCCAGGATAATCCTCATGATAAGATTGCTCCGACGCTGAGTGCTCTGATTATTATTTCCCACATTAAAGACGGTTTGGAATTAGCCAGAGAGAACAAGCTTCCGCAGCCGATTCAGGATATTATTGCTCAGCATCATGGAGATGGGTTGGTAAGCTATTTCTATCATAAAGCTCTTGAGGAAAAAGATGATGTGCCTGAAGAAGCGTTTCACTACGAAGGTCCGAAACCGCAAACCAAAGAAGCAGCTCTTGTCTGTCTGGCGGACACTGTGGAAGCAGCCGTGCGTTCGATGAAAAACCCTACACCCGGACGGGTAGAAGGGTTTGTTCGGAAAATTATTAAGGACAAGCTCAATGACGGACAGTTGGATCAATGTGATTTAACGTTTCAGGACTTAGATCGAATCGCTATGGCTTTTGTTAGGGTTTTGAGCGGAATATTTCACTCGCGTGTGGAATATCCGGAGTTACCCCCGGCGAAAGAGCATGTTTCCAAAAAGCTTGCTGCCGACGGCAGCAAAGCAGCCGACAAAGGAAATGGAGAAGAGATTCCAGGAGAGAAACAGGAGAATTCAGAAGACGATGAGGTTAAGAATACAGCGGCGGCAGAGCATACCGAGAAAGATTCGTAGCCGGTGCTTTGAGCATGGATGTTATCTGACCGAGTGGAAAGGAGCCGGCAAGTTGTGATTTTAGATATTTCTTGGGAGGAAGATTCCGTTAGTCTTGAGTCGCGTGAGGAATTAGCCGGGATGCTGAACCGGGCAATTCAGGAGGGGATACGTTTATCGGGAGGGGCGGACGAAGCGGAGGTCAGCCTGATATTGGTCGATGACCGGCGTATCCATGAATTAAATAGGGAATATCGGGGCGTTGACCGCCCAACGGATGTCCTCTCCTTCGCCTTGCAAGAGGAAACGGAAGATGAGCCCGAGCTGGAATTTGAGGACGATATGCTCGGTGACATTGTCATCTCCGTTCCAAGGGCCAGAGAGCAAGCTTTGGAATATGGACACTCTTTTGAACGGGAGATTGTTTATTTAGCTGTTCATGGTACTCTTCATTTATTGGGGTATGATCATGAAGACGATGAAGACAAACAAAAAATGCGCGCCAAAGAGGAAGAAATAATGACCGTGTTGGGCTTAAAAAGGTAGCCGGTTGGCAAGAAAAAGTGCCGGTTATGAGACGGAGGAGAACATGGGGAGATATCAAAAGCCTGGGTTTTGGCGAAGTTTAAATCAAGCCTGGCGAGGGGTTTGGTATACGTGCAGGACGCAAGGGCATATGCAATTTCATATTGCGGTAGGGATTGCTGTCTTGTGCCTGGCTTGGTGGAGTAAAGTCTCACGTTCTGAGTGGTTGATTCTTATTTTCGCGATTGGCAGTGTCTTAAGCGCAGAAGTTGTGAATTCTGCGCTTGAAATTATTGTAGACATGGTGCAGCCTAATTTTGATCCCTTAGCGGGGATGGCTAAAGATGTGGCGGCAGGCGCCGTTTTAGTAACGGCGGTTCAAGCTGTTGTTATTGGGCTGATTGTGTTTTTCCCCCGCTTCTTTCGCCTATTAAACTACCTATTTGGAGGTTTTCACGGGCTGGGCTTTGGTTTTTTGATTTTAGGCGGACATTGACCGCTTGTGAAGGAGTTGTTTAGTTTGAGCCAGCTTGAATCTCATCCGCCGGGGATCATGGAATTTTCAATTGGGCCGGAACTCAGAGAAGACCTAATTAGCAGGGCTGTTGCCGCATATCGGCAGGCCTATGTGCCATATTCACATTATCCGGTCGGTGCGGCCGCTCTTTTTTCTTCCGGCGAGATTTATAGTGGGTGCAATGTGGAGAATGCCAGTTATGGTTTGACGGTTTGCGCGGAAAGAAATGCGCTTTTTCAGGCGGTTAGTTTGGGAGAGCGCACCCTCCAAGCGATTGCCATCGCCGTACCCACGGATGAGTTCCCATCCCCCTGTGGCGCCTGTCGGCAAGTGATGCGGGAGTTTGCCCTGGATTGTTTAATAATCCTGGTTAACGGCTGCGGGGAGACCCGCTGGACGACGCTGGAGACATTATTGCCGCAATCCTTTGGGCCGGAATTTTTAGAAGGGCATGTGTGACCCGGCGCTGGGTGTTGCATAGATGCCGTAACTTAAGGTTATCGTAAGGAAAGTAAGGATAAAGTATAAGGATAGGGAAGTGTTTCGCTCTTGGCTTCAACATCATTAAAAGAATTTCGTTCCGGTTTTGTCTCGGTTATCGGCAGGCCAAATGCCGGAAAGTCTACTTTGCTTAATCATTTATTGGGGCAAAAGGTTCTGATTATGTCGGATAAGCCTCAAACGACACGGAACCGCATTCAATGTATATTGACGGAGGAACGAGGGCAAATCGTTTTTTTAGATACCCCGGGCATACATAAGCCTAAGCACAAGCTGGGAGAATATATGGTCGGTGCGGCCAAGGAATCAATGCGGGAAGTTGATATTATTTTGTATATGGTGGATCTTGCCTCTGACTATGGCCCCGGAGAAGAGTATATCATTGAAATGCTCAAGCATACCAAGACAACGGTGGTGCTTGTTTTAAATAAGGTTGACCTGTTAGGCAAAGAACAACTGATGCAGAAAATTCAGCAGTTTGCTGCTTTGGTTGATTTTAAAGCGATTGTTCCGATTTCCGCTAAAACGGGAGAGAACACCCCCGAGTTATTGAACGTTATTTTTAATCAGCTTCCGCAAGGGCCAATGTATTATCCTGAAGATGAGGTTACGGACCAGCCGGAACGCTTTATTATGGCGGAGCTAATCAGAGAAAAGGCCTTACTGCTGACGCGGGACGAGGTTCCTCATTCTATCGCGGTGGTCATTGAAGAGGTTGCCGAAAAAAAGACCTTGGTTAAAATTCGGGCAGTGATTGTTGTGGAACGAGATTCTCAGAAGGGAATCATTATTGGAGCCAAAGGTAAGCAACTGAAAGAGATTGGGAGCTTGGCCCGCCAGGATATTGAGGCTCTGCTGGGGAGCCCTGTGTTTTTGGAGCTTTGGGTTAAAGTGAAAAAAGATTGGCGCAACCGGGCCGATAGCCTGCGTAACTATGGATATGGAAAGGAGCGGGATGAATAAGATGGGTGAATTTAATCTGGCTGGAATCACAGATCATACACTATTAAAGCCGCAAGCGACGGAAAAGGATATTGTCACTTTATGTCATGAGGCTCAGGAACATAAATTTGCAACGGTTTGCGTGAATCCCTCCTATGTTCAGACTGCGGCGAAACTTTTATTTGGCACAGGAATCGGAGTGGCGGCAGTTGTGGGCTTCCCTTTAGGGGCTACGTTTACGGAGGTTAAGGTAGCGGAAGTCTTCATGGTTAAAGCTCATGGCGGTAAAGAAGTAGATATGGTGATGAATGTCGGATGGGCAAAGTCGGGCAATTGGCAGGGAGTAGAGCGGGATATTAGCCGCGTGGTGGAAGCGGCTCATGCCTGCGGGTTGTCGATTAAAGTAATCATTGAGACTTGTTTGCTTACGGAAAGTGAGAAGAAAACGGCAGCGGAAATTGTCAGACGCTCGGGAGCGGATTATATAAAAACCTCCACAGGCTTCGCCGGAGGAGGAGCAACGCTTGAAGATGTGCAAAACCTGAAGGAGTGGGTCGGGGAAAATGTCAAGGTAAAGGCTTCAGGCGGAATCAGGACTAAAGAATTCGCCCTTCAGTTGGTGGAGGCCGGGGCAGAGAGATTAGGGACGAGCGCGGTGCTTGCCTGAATTATGTATAGTTGATTTCCGGATAACAAAGAATAGAAAGGGTTGAGGGCGTGGCCGTTTATCATGCGGACGCGTTGGTGATTCGCAGCCGGGAATATGGGGAATCGGATCGGATACTCACACTTTTTTCCCGTGAGCTGGGCAAGCTTCAGGCTGTGGCTAAAGGGGTACGTAAACCTAAAAGCCGGCAGCGGGCCGGAGCGCAGATGTTTACCTATGGAGATTTTCTGCTTCACCGGGGAAAGACATTAGATACTGTGAGTCAGTGCAGTCCAAAGGAAAGTTTCTCTTATCTCTGGTCGGATTTGGACCGTTCCCTGGCAGCGACCAATATGGCGGAGCTTTTAGACATTTCGACGGTTTTAGGTCAGCCCAATACTGAACTGTTTACGCTCACCTTGACTTGCTTGTTTCTTCTTGAACATTATGACACGACTCTTTTGCTCTGTGCTTTTGCTCTGCGCTTGATGGTGTTGCTGGGATACCGCCCTCATCTGGGCGACTGTGTAGAGTGCGGAGAGAAAGTGAGCGGAGAAAGATTGCTGTTTAGTTCCGAAGCGGGAGGTACGCTTTGCGGACGGTGCCGGGAGAAGTATACAGGACGCCTGGTTCGGGCGGGGAGTATTGCTTTTATGCGTCAGTTAATTCAAGTGGATCTTCTGAAACTTGATCGTTTGCGCTGGTCGCTTTGGATGAGAGAAGAAGTTCTGGACACACTGCGGCATTTTCTGGAATATAAATTCGAGAGGCCGCTTAAATCCTGGAGAATGGGAAACGCTATCAGTGATGGCTTTAGACAACAGACCCGATTTTACAGTGGAAAGGAAGGAAAAGAAGTTGAGTGAAGAGTTATGGTCGGAACTTGAGAAGATGGATATTCTGCGGGAACGCATGGGTATTGGGTATGAAGAAGCGCGGGCGGCCCTGAATTTTGCCCAAGGAGATGTTATCAAGGCTCTGGACTTTCTGGAAAAGGAGCGCGACGGTGTCAAAAGAAACTGTGCCGCCTCTGACCGGGGAGAAGAGATATGGGAGAGCCTGAAGAGCAAGCTGCAGAATTTTAATCATACGAAGGTCAATCTTAAGAGAAATGACGCGACGCTTCTGAGTCTTTCGGCCCCGCTGGGTTTAGCTATAGCCTACTCGGTCTGGAGGAAGCCGAGCCTAAGGATGTTAGCCCTTGTAGGAGCTGTGGGAGCGGCTCTCAATCATTTTCATCTGGAACTGGATTCGCCGGATAAGACCGGGTATGACGATGAGGCCTATGGTTATAGTGCTGATGAATAACTAGGTAAAAAATGGCTTTTGTGTTTGACACAATTTTATTTACAGCATATAATTATCTTTAAATAACTTTAGAATACGATGATGGGAAGAAAGTTGGCAAAGTATCTCCAGAGAGAGTTCGGTCAAGGCTGGAAGCCGAATGGGATAGGCGAATGGGGCAGCCCGGAGTGTTTAGAAACGAAGAGGACCCGCAAGGGTCAAACAGGGTGGAACCGCGGGAACAAGCTCTCGTCCCTGTAGCTGTTTAAGCTACGGGAGTGAGTGCTTTTTTATTGGCTTTAATCGCTTCTCACCGTAGCACAATTCCTGAGAGGTGTTTCTCTGGTAAATAATATTTAATCAAGGAGGCCGGACTATGAAATTTCAAGATTTAATTCTGACCTTGAATCAATTCTGGGGAGAGCAAGGTTGCATCATTGCCCAACCTTATGACGTGGAAAAAGGGGCCGGGACAATGAACCCGGCGACGTTCCTGCGTGCCCTTGGACCTGAACCGTGGAATGTGGCCTATGTGGAGCCCTCCCGTCGGCCGACAGACGGACGCTATGGTGAGAATCCCAATCGCTTGCAGCATTATTTTCAATACCAAGTTATTCTGAAGCCTTCCCCGGACAATGTCCAGGAGCTGTATCTGAAAAGTCTGGAACGGATAGGCATTAATCCCAAAGAACATGACATTCGTTTCGTAGAAGACAACTGGGAGGCTCCAACCCTTGGTTCTTGGGGATTAGGCTGGGAAGTTTGGCTCGACGGCATGGAGGTGACGCAATTCACTTATTTCCAACAGTGCGGGGGGATTGATTGCAAGCCGGTTTGTGCTGAAATCACCTATGGCTTAGAGCGGCTGACCACGTATATCCAGGATAAAGACAGTGTGTACGATATTGAATGGGTTGGAGACGTGACCTATGGGGATATCTATTTGCAGAATGAAATCGATTATTCCCATTACAATTTCGAAGTGGCGGATATTGAGGCACTGCAGACTTGGTTTGATATGTACGAGCATGAAGCGAAAAGGGTGGTTGAAAAAGGTTTAGTGCTCCCCGCCTATGATTACGTCTTAAAATGCTCTCATACTTTTAATCTTTTGGACGCTCGCGGGGCTATCAGTGTTACGGAACGAACGAGTTATATTGCCAGGGTCCGAGCTCTTGCCCGGCTTTGTGCTCAAGCCTATGTTGAGCAGAGAGAAAAATTAGGGTTTCCTTTGTTGAAGACCAATTCTCTGAAAGAGGTGAAATAGGGTGGCAAAAGACTTTTTATTGGAAATTGGAACGGAAGAAATCCCGGCTAAGTTTTCCCCGGGGGCTATGAAACAATTGGAAGATCAGGCAAGTAAACGGTTGGCGGAACTTCGCCTAAGTTACCAAGAACTGCGGATTTATGCCACACCGCGACGGCTCGCGCTTTTAGTTAGAGACCTGCAGGATAAACAGGAAGATCTCCTGACAGAGGTCAAAGGTCCTGCTGTTAAAGCGGCTTATGATCCCAGCGGGTCTCCGACAAAGGCCGCCCAAGGTTTCGCCCGGGGTCAAGGAGTAACGGTCGAGGACCTGTTTGTCCAGGAAGTCAACGGTGTGCCCTATGTTTTTGCCCGTAAGTCAGAACTGGGAGTGGAGACTGCGACCCTTCTGCCTCAATTCGCCCAGGATCTGATTCAAGCCCTGCATTTTCCCAAACCGATGCGCTGGGGAGACTTGGATTTTCGTTTTGCCCGGCCAATCCGTTGGCTCGCAGCTCTTTTCGGAACAGAGGTGGTTAATTTTGAACTAGTCGGCCTGGAGTCAGGCCGAGGTTCGCGCGGACATCGTACTTTGGCCGAAAATGAGGTGGTGTTTGGGCGAGCGTCCGATTATCCGGAATTACTGCGCCAAGCCTATGTCATTGTGGCCCCCGAGGAACGAAAAAGGATGATCCAGGCTCAAATCAAAGCTCTTGCCGAGAAGGTCGGCGGAGAAGTGCCTGATGATGAAGAACTGCTCGAAGAGGTTATTCATATCGTGGAATATCCGACAGCTTTGCTGGGAGAAGTAGCCGATCGCTATATGCATTTGCCGGAAGCTGTGATAACGACTCCCATGAGAGAACATCAGCGTTATTTTCCCGTTCGCTCTAAGGATGGAAAGCTTTTGCCCTATTTTATCACAGTGCGCAACGGCAATGATTTTGCCTTAGATGTTGTCAAGGCGGGCAATGAAAAGGTTCTGAAGGCCCGGCTGGAGGATGCGGCTTTTTATTATCGCGAAGATCAGAAGGTTCCCTTGAAAGAATTGGTTTCCAAGCTGGGGAAGGTTGTTTATCATGAGAAATTGGGTACGGTAGAGCAGCGAGTCGAACGTATGCGGAAAGTAGCGCGCTTTATCGCGGAAACTTTGAAATTTGAAGAAGCTCGTAAGGAAGAGATTGATCGAACTGCCTTTTTAGCCAAGGCCGACCTTGTCACTTTGATGGTCAGCGACTTTCCCGAGCTGCAAGGAATTATGGGAGCGGATTATGCGCGGGCCGGCGGAGAAACTCCCGGGGTTTGTCAGGGCATTTTCGAGCACTATCAGCCTCGTTTTGCCGGAGATAGTTTGCCGGTCTCTGAGGCTGGGCGTGTCGTCAGTATAGCGGATAAACTGGATGCTATCGTCGGAGCTTTTGGCATCGGAATTCAGCCGACAGGGTCACAGGACCCCTACGCCCTTAGGCGGCAAGCCCAGGGAATTGTGGCCATACTCTTAGATGCCGGCTGGGATCTCTCCTTGGCGGGGCTTTTAACTGCGGTTTACCAAGCCTTTAAGGAGCAAGGAACAGCCTTGCTGCCTTTGGAGGAAATCTTGCCCGGGTTACAGGATTTCTTCCAGCAACGCTTGCGGTTTGTGCTTTTGGAACAGGGCCTGCGCTATGATACAGTGGATGCCGCTCTGGCACAAGGCGGAGATTTATTGAACCGTGTCGCGCAAAAGGCCAGAACTCTTTCGGAAAAACGTACCGAAGAGGCGTTTACTCCCTACGTTCAAGCCTACACGCGATGTTTCAATTTAACTAAAAAGGAATCTTTGCAAGAATTAAGAGTCTCTTCGTTGGTTGACGAGACCGAACTTGCCTTAGAGAAAGGAATTGCCGGGCGCAGAGAGGGCTTTGAAAAGGCTTTGGCGGAAGGAGCCCTTGATGAGGCGTATAAATTAGCCGGCGAGCTTGTTCCTCTGATCGAGGCTTTGTTCCAAGCCGTAATGATTATGGTTGAAGATGCCGATTTGAAAA